>CAWJAA010000042.1:0-53094 GCA_963840615.1 Terriglobia bacterium | reverse complement strand
ACACCACCGGTCCCGGCCACCATGCCCAGGCGCTGTCCTGATAGAACCAGCGGCCATAGTGATAGGGAGCCCAACCCCAAGGCTCATACGGAACCCAGGTCCAACCGTAGTACGGTTCCCAGGTCCAACGTCCATCGCGATAGGGAGCCCAGCCCGGATCTTGCGCCGGCACCCACACCGCACCGTAGTCAGGAACATTCTTCCACTGGCCGTAAGCATCGAGATCTTCGCTGCCGGTGTAGTAGCGGTTGGTGCGATCCCAGGATTTCGCATTTTGAATCCGGCCATTGCGTTCATTGATCCAGGAGTCCCAATCATCCCGCCCGGGCGCATCCGCCACCTTGTATTCGGTGTCGTCCCCGGTTCCCTTGATGGTGATGATTTGTCCCTGCTCGATCTGCGTGCTGCCCTGCGGCGTAGAGATCTGCACATTGCCGCGGCGAACAATGACTTCTGTCTCATCGTTGGAATTCACGATGACGCGGAAACTGCTGCCGTCCTGGGCGGGACGAATGGCTACGTTGGGAGTATCGATTTCGGCATTCGCATCGCTGCTTCGCAATACGTCATAGTTCGCGATGCCCTCGCCGATCTGCACTTGAATTTGATTGCGGGTAAGATTTGCGATTGTGGCTTGCGCCCGATCGCCAAGGCGCAGGATGTTGGCATAATCGAGTTGCACTTCAGTACGCGCATTGTCTCCCGTCGAGATCTTGTCACCGCTCACGATGGGAGCATTCAGGACGGCGGCTGCCCACTCACCGGAGTCACCCCGCTGGGTAGACACATCGCCCTGGGCCAGACTGATGCGCGCTACGCCCGGGGCAACATCCACCTGGGCCGTGGCGCTGACCGCACCCAACACTGCCATGATCAGAATCGCCAAGCTCGAAATCAGTCTGCTTTTCACGGGTCACCTCCCACTTTCATGAGACCCCACCTGCGGGTTTCACGACATGGGTAAAAGCAAGTGCCCTGCCAAGCGGCAGAAGTTTGATAAATCTTATATAACTCCATTCTTGTCAATAGATTAAGAAGGTCGCCTCAACGGCGGGATGGCCGAGAAACCACATTTCTCTGGCTGGGATCGGCCAGGGTGGTGGTTTTCAGCCACCGGACGAAGTCACCCGCCCTTACATTCTGAGAGAAAATCGCGTGGTGCACCCGCCTTCGGCTGTCCGCCCAGCAGAGCGAGGCCGCGTCAGAGGCAGACGCAGATGCGCGTGGAAGGAATCTCTAGCCGTCTTTCTCGTTGTCGTCGGTAATCCCAATCTTCGACAGCCGGTACCGCAGAGCATTCCGCGAGAGCCCGAGCAGGCGGGCCGCCTGGCTTTTGTTGTTGTTGGCACGGCGCAAAGCCTCGCGAATCATTTCGTCTTCCCATTGCTCCAAAGTCATTCCCGGCGGAAGGAAGTTGTCCGCGGAAACGCCAGCTTTGGTGCGCAAGGTGTCCAGATGAATATCTGAGGCGTCGAGCAATGGTCCTTTGGCCAGCGCACAAGCGCGCTCCATCACGTTCTGCAGCTCGCGAACATTTCCCGGCCAGTGATACCCGGCCAGGAGTTGCATGGCTTCGGAAGCAATCCCGGTGATGGGTCTCCCTGTCTCTGCTGCGAAGCGGGCGATGAACAGTTTGGTCAGTTCGGGAATGTCTTCTCTTCTCTCGCGCAGCGGGGCAATGTCAATGGGCACCACGTTCAGGCGATAGTACAAATCTTCGCGAAAGGTTCCCTGTTCGAGAGCGGCGCGCAGATCGCGGTTGGTGGCCGCGATCAGCCGCACGTCGACCTTGATGACGCGCGTGCCTCCGAGGCGTTCGAACTCGCGCTCCTGCAGGACGCGAAGCAGTTTTACCTGTATGGCAAGGGGAACATCGCCGATCTCGTCCAGGAAAATCGTTCCCTTGTCGGCCATTTCGAACTTGCCCGGCTTGCTGGCGGCAGCGCCGGTGAACGCGCCCTTCTCGTAGCCGAATAATTCGCTCTCCAGCAGGTTTTCCGGGATGGCGGTGCTGTTGATCTTGACGAACGGCCCGGAGGCGCGCCGCGATTTCTCGTGAATAGCGCGGGCGATCAAGTCTTTTCCGACGCCGCTTTCTCCGCCCAGCAAGACCGTCGAATTGGTCGGGGCCACGCGCTCGACGGTCGCCAGCACTTCCTGCATCTTCGCGCTTTGGGCTACGACGTTGGGGTGCTGGTAGCGTTTTCCCAGGGCTTCCCGCAACGAGCGGTTCTCCTGGCGAAGCTGCTGGACGTCGAGTTCCTTGCGAACCACCATTCTCATTTCGGCCAGGGAGAACGGCTTCAAGACATAGTCGCTGGCGCCACTCTTCATCGCCTCGACGGCAGTTTCGACGCTGCCGTAGGCGGTCATCACCACGACCGGGATCGACGGGTTGGTTTGCTTCACCGATTGCAGGAATTCCAGACCGCCCATACCGGGCAGCTTCAGATCGGTCAACACCAGATCGACGGTTTCCTCGCGTAGAAGTTTCACTCCCGTCTCGGCGTCACCCGCCGAGACCGTCGTGAAACCGTCTTCTCCCAGGTTGAGTTCCAGAAGGCGGCGCATCTTGGCTTCGTCTTCGACGATCAGGATCGTTGGCATGGTTAACTGGCCGCGACCTCATTTTCCACCAGCGAGTCCACCGCCGGAAAATACAAAACGAAACCAGTGCCCTGGCCGGGTGATGCCTCCACCCGGATCGAGCCATGATGTTCATCCATGATCTTGGAGACGATGGAAAGCCCCAACCCCACGCCAGTTTTCTTGGTGGTAAAAAACGGATTGAAAATCTGCTCCCGCAGTTCCTCGGGAATGCCCGGACCGCTGTCCTGCAGCCGCACCTGGATTCCGTTACGGCCACCAGATCGCGCGGGCGAGATTTCCACTTGCAGATCTCCGCCCTTCTCGTCCATGGCTTCGTAGGCATTTTGGACGAGGTTCACAAACACCTGCTCGCACAGCCCCTCGTCCAGCGTCGCTAGAGGAAGATTCTGCGCGTAGTTCCGGGTCACCCGGACCGTGCCGCCCTTCCACTGGCTGGCCACGGACTTCAACACTCGCTCCATTACAGCGGTAATTTCCTGGGGATGCGTTTGTGCATGCAGCGGCCGGGCGAAATCGAGGAAGCGGCTCACCAGGGCACTCAAGCGGTTGACTTCGCTTGAGATGTATCCCGCCAGTTCCGCCGCAAGCGGGTCTGCCGTGCCCAGCTTTTGGCTTAGCATTTCCGCCGATCCCTTGATCACTCCGAGCGGGTTCCGAATCTCGTGGGCGAGGCCGGCGGAGAGTTGTCCCAGGGCAGCCAGGCGCTCGGACCGGCGGGCTTCCGCTTGTGCGCGTTCGAGTTGCCGGTTGGTCTCAGCCAGCTGTTCGGCCAGGCGCTGGTAGCGTTCGGTGTGCCGCCGGCTCTTGGTGGCAAACTGGTTGATGACCACCGCAGCCAGAAAGAAAAAAAGAATACGTAACGCAAGCTCCGCCACGCTTTCAGGAGTCAATTCGTAATATTGCAATGCGGGATAGAGATAGGCGCTGTAGGCCGCCGAGGCCAGAGCCGTCCAAATCAGCGTGCCGATCGCCTCAAAATGCAGCGCCGCCGTAAAGATCGGAAGATAGTAAATCGGGTAATAGCTGCTGTTGATGCTCAGTTCGCCGGTGTGGTCGATCAGCAGCGTGGCCAAAAGAATTTTGAGCAAAACTACATAGCCCCATCCGCGGCGAGGAAAGAGCGCAGCCAGTTTCCCTTCAAACAACTGCAGAACTGCGATCGCCAGAAGCGTGAGCTGCTTGTGATATTCCCCAATCGGTGGCAATACGGCCAGTCCGACCAGGAAGAGCAGCCATACCAAGTCCATCCAACTCGTCTTTAAGCGTTTTTGTTCCGCCATAGGAAGTGCATTTGGCTCTTTGTGCAGAGCATAGCAGAGAACCTCTAGGAAACTTGAGTCCGGATTGGAGCCTCGGGCTGCGATCCTGCGATCTGGGGGAGGGGGAATCGCTGATCCGGGAGCCTCTACCGCGAGCCGCGGAGCGGGGCCTTACTTTTCCTTCGTGGCTGCTGCCGCGAGCTGCTTTACGGTCGCGATGAACGTCGTCGTGGCGCGGGTGTGGGTGCGATCGCGGCGATAGGCCAGTCCCAGCTCACGCCACAGATCCACGTCTTCAAAGGGAATGAGTTTGGCGCGATGTGCGGCCACGTCGTCGCGGGCAAAACTCTCGCTGATCACCGAGACGCCCAACCCGGCGGCGACGAAACTCTTAATCATTCCAATGCTGGGAAGTTCCATCCGTACTTGCAGGTCGGCCGCGTAGGGTCGGAACAATTTGTCCATCACCCGCCGGGTATAACCGGTCTTGGGAACCAGCAGCGGCTGTTTGGCGACATCGTGGACGGTCACCGTCTTTTGCTTCGCCAATGGGCTGCTCATGCCCGCGATCAGCATCAGCCGGTCGCGGAAAATGGGCTGCACTTTCAGGCTCGGTGATTTGACGGGCAAGGTCACGATGCCGACATCCAGCGCTCCATTCTCCAGCTTCTCGATGATCTTGTAGCTGAAATTGCGATAAATGCTCATCTGCACGGTCGGATACAGCCGGGAATACTCGGCAAACACTTCCGGCAATACATACAGACAGGTTGCTTCATTCGCGCCGATCATCAGCGTGCCGCGGGGAATCGGGTCCTGGTCGGCAACCGCCAGCAAAGACTCATCGCGCAATTTCAAGAGCCGCTGCGCGTAGGTGTGGAAGACGCGGCCGGCGGGCGTGAGCTTGACGGCTTTACGGGAGCGGTCGAGCAGCTTGTCTCCGTATTCCTGTTCCAACTGCTGGATCTGAGCGCTCACCGCCGATTGCGAGCGAAACACTTTTTCTCCCGCACGCGAAAAGCTGCCGAGTTCGACGACGTACAGGAAAGTCGCTAGCTGATCGAAATCCATGAATAGTTGGTGATTATATCGGAGACCGGGGATGGGCTACGAACCAGTCACCCGCGACCACGCGCACATCTTCAAGATGAAAGCGCCGGGGAAGGCTCGAATTGCGTCCCGCCTCGTCCCGCCGCCAGGGCGATGGCCTCGCGCCGCGAGGACTTTGCCGGCCGGGGTTCGCCGGGCGCCGCCTCTTGAGAGAGAATCATGTGCAAGACGCCACCGTTCAACAAAGCTTCGCGCTTGCCACCGCCCCACGAGGCCCAAGTGGAGGAAGCGAGCATGATCTGGACAAGTGCGTCGGGGTTTCCCGGCCTGACCACACCCAGGAACTGGCCCGCCAGCAAGGTCTCCGCAAGGGCCCGCTCGTATTGTTCCACCCGGTTTTTAATGGCGGCGCGGCGCGCACGCGGCAACTGGTCGGCCTCGCGCAGCAGAAACGCCAGCCCGATGTGGTGGTCGCAGAGATATGCGAAGTGTGTTCTGATCCGGCTCCGGATGTCGTTTGCATCTTTGCGACCCCCTTCATTTCGTAGAAGGCTGGCTTCCGCAGTATCGATCGTATCCAGGATGACCTGGCACAAAAGGTCCTCTTTCGATTGGATGTAGTAGTAGAGAGACCCCTTCAGCATGCCGACTTCCTCGGCCAGATCTGCGATCGATGTCGAATGGAAACCCTTTTCCAAAAATAGGTTTCGTTGCTGCGCAAAAGATCCTGGCTTTCTTCCCCGTGACTGCATGTGCACGTCGCCACCTCGACGACCAACCTACAGGCTCTCCGGCTCGCATGGCCAACGCATATTTCCGATGCTTAACATCAAATTCATATTGGGAATAAATCCTGCTTATGTCCTCGATAAATTTAAATTGCATCGCTATTTTCGATGCGCATGATAAGAACTATGCATTGGACGGCAGCCGGATCGGTTCGCTACTGTGCAGGCCAGGGTTACATCGCCGTTTGTGAGGAAAGCGTGGCGGTGCCGGGGCGTTGCGGTCCGTTCAGAAATGTAGATCCCCCAAAGAATCTGACTGAAGGAGCGAAGGATGTTCGCGCTTCCGCGGCAAGGGAAAAAACTGTCCTCACGCGAGAAATTCTCAAGGTTCAGGCTTCGGCTGCGAGACCGCGAGTGGCGGCGCTACGGAAAGCTGTTGCTCGCCGGCAAGGCCGCTGGAATTGGCGTGGTCTGGCTGGCGATCACGGTGGTATCGGGGCTTTTCTTCGGCAAGGCCTATGCGTCGGATGCCGCCGTGAAAGCCGCCGACATCGTCAACCCGATCAACACCGTGTGGGTGCTGCTCGCGGCGTTCCTGGTGTTCGGTATGCAGGTCGGCTTCACCATGCTCGAAGCCGGTTTCTGCCGCTCGCGCGAAACCGTGAACGTGCTGATGGAATGCGTCGTCGATACCTGCCTCTGCGGCCTCCTCTTCTACGCCTGGGGCTTCTCGTTCATGTTCAGCCACGGCAACGGCTTCATCGGCTATGAACTGGTTCTTCCTGCAAGGCGCGCCTGCAACCTACGAAGGCACGGGCGTGGCTTTCCTGGCATTCTGGCTCTTCCAGTTCGCCTTCGCCGACACCTGCTCCACGATCACCTCCGGCGCGATGATCGGCCGCACGGCGTTGGATCGGCGATTTGATCTACAGCTTCGCGGTTTCTGGCTTCATCTATCCGATCATCGGCCACTGGGCCTGGGGTCCGGACGGCTTCCTCGCCACCATGGGCACCGCCGGCTACTTCCTGCCTTCGCTCGGCACCAGCTTCCACGATTTCGCGGGCTCGACGGTGGTGCACACCATCGGCGGATTCATCGCACTCGCCGGCGCCATCGTCCTCGGTCCGCGCCTCGGCCGCAACTTCAAGCGCGACGGCGGCGGACCCATGATGCCGCACGATCTCACCATCGCCGCCATCCGGCGGATTGCTGCTGTGGTTCGGCTGGTACGGCTTCAACCCCGGCAGCACGCTCTCGGCCATGGACTTCGAAGGCATCGGACGCGTTGCCGCGAACACCACGCTGGCGGCGTGCGCGGCCGGATCTGACGGCGATGTTCTACGCTTACATGCCGAGCAAGAAGTGGGACGTGAGCTTCACGGTCAACGGCTTCCTGGCCGGACTCGTGGCGATCACCTGTCCCTGCTACTGGGTCAGCCCCACGGGCGCAATTCTGCTCGGCGGCAGTCGCCGGCGTGATCGTAGTCGCCGGCGGTGGAACTGCTGGAGTACCTGCGCATTGACGATCCCATCGGCGCAGTTCCGGTTCACGGTATGTGCGGAATCTGGGGAACGCTCTCGCTGGGCCTGTTCGCCTGCGGCCAGTATGGCGCCACCGGGCCGGTCGCGCGCCGGACAACTCCGTGGCCCTGAAGGGACTGCTTTATGGCGGTGGCACACAATTACTGATGGCGCAGGCGCTGGGGAGCTTTATCATCACCACGAGTACATTCGCAGTTTCCTTTGTCGTCATGTACCTGGTGAATGCGACGGGAACACTTCGAGTCTCACGCCGAGGGAGAACTGTACGGTCTGGATCTCCATGAGCATGGTATTTCCGCATATCCGGAATACGTGATCTCGTCGGCGGGCATGCCCTCCGGCTTCGAAGAGCAGCCACCGAGTTTGTCTTCTGAGACACTGCACTTGAGATCAATCGCGATTCCGGAACGATAGGAAGGCGACTCACCACGGCTCACAATTTGAGTGACCGTCGAGAATAACCATGACCAAAGTTGAGGCAATCATTCAGACCTCCAAACTGGAAAGCGTGAAAACTGCGCTGCATGAGATTGGGGTCGAGGGCATGACCGTATTGGAAGCTCGCGGCCATGGACGCCAGAAAGGGCATACCGAGTTCTATCGCGGGCGGGAGTATACCGTCGATCTCATCCCCAAGATCAAACTGGAGATGGTAGTTGCCGATGGCATGGTGGAAAAAATAGTGCAGGCCATCACCCTGTCCGCGCGAACCGGCAAGATCGGCGATGGAAAAATCTTCCTCTCGCCAATCCACGAGGTGATTCGCATCCGCAATGATGAACGCGGAGAAGATGCTCTGTGACCTGGCTGAAGTGAACGCGGCGAGTGTGGGCGGACTCAAACACCACAACCCGCTGCTCGAGGGTTCCGGTTCGAGTTCAACGGCATGACCACGGCAGCTTCATGGAGCGGCGCGCTGCGGCAGCGTTACACCGAGGAATCCGCGCGCATCGCTCAAGAATTTGCCGCCACCGGAAACGGGCGCGCTGCGATCATGCAGCGCACGCTTTTGGTGGAAAATCTTGCCCTGGAACTGTGGAAGGAAATCATCTCTCCGGATAAAACAGGGCCCGGCAAGTTTGCCATCGTCGCCCTGGGAGGCTTTGGGCGAGGCTGGCTGTTTCCTTACTCGGATATTGATCTCCTCTTTCTGTACGCGGACCGCGAGTCGGAAGAGCAATGCAAAGACGCGGTCCGGCAATTTTCTCAGGGGCTTTGGGATCTGCGCTTGAAGTTAAGCCCGGCCTCGCGTCTCCTCCATGAGTGTGGCCGCTTCGACCCCGCCAACGTCGAGTTTGCGATTTCTCTTCTCGACTGCCGTTATCTGGCTGGCGATCGTGACCTCTTCACCCAACTGCACGAACGGGTGATCCCCAGGCTGGTGACCGGCGAGATCCAAGCTCTGGTGCAGAGCCTGGCCGAGGTAACCCGAAGCCGTTTCGAGAAATACGGCAAGACGGTTTTCCATCTCGAGCCCAACGTGAAAGACACCCCGGGTGGCCTGCGCGACTGCAACCTGGCGTTGTGGTTAAGCCTGCTAACGTCGATGGACCAGTTGCACGATTGGCCCGATCCCAAGGCGCTGTTGCCGGCTTCCACGCGCAAGCAGTTTGAGCCAGGACTCGAGTTCCTGATGTCGGTTCGCTGCTTTCTGCATCTTCGCCATGGGCGGGATGACAATTCGCTCTCCTGGGAGGCACAGGAGGAGGCCGCCAGGCGAGGCATCGGCATACCCGACGCACCGCAACTCACCGCCGCCGAGTGGATGCGGATCTACTTCCGCCATGCGCGATCCATTCATCGCACCGCAACCCAACTGCTGGAAGAGATTCCCGCGGCTTGGTCTTCGCTCTACCGGCAGTTTCATAACTGGAAAGCCAGGGTTTCGAATGCGGACTTCTCCGTGGTCGATGGCCTGATTTTCCTGCGCCAATCCTCGTCGCTGCAGGACCCGGAGATGCTGCTGCGCCTGTTTCACTTTGTCGCGCACCACGGGCTGCGATTGAGCACCACCACGGAATACCGGATTGAGCAAGTCTTGCCGGCATTGACCTCCACGCCGCCGCGGGGCGCTGAACTCTGGCTTTACCTCGGCGAGATTCTGGAGCAACCGTATGCGGCCGATGGGTTGCGCGCCATGCACTCGCTTCGCTTGCTTACCCTTCTTCTGCCAGAACTGAAGCCGATCGATTCCCTGGTGGTGCGCGATTACTATCACCGCTTCACGGTGGACGAGCATTCTTTTCTGGCAATCGAAAGCCTGCACCGCTTGCGGCGATCGCCATCGCAGTGGGAGAAACACTACGCAGAGATCCTGGAAGAACTGGAGCAGCCGGAACTTCTATATCTGGCTCTGCTGCTGCACGACACCGGGAAGGGAGTGCCTTCCGACAATCATGTGGAAGGCAGCCTGGTCATCGCCGAACAATGCCTCGAACGCCTCGATCTCGAGCCCTCGGAGCGAGAAACCGTCCTGTTCCTGATTGGCAATCATCTGGAAATGTCGGCGACCTTGCGCCGCGACATCTTCGATTCGGAGACGGTGGCCGCGTTCGCCGAGAAAGTGGGTACTCCCGAGCGACTGAAGATGCTTTGCCTGTTCACCTATGGCGACATCAAAGCGGTCAATCCCGAAGCCCTGACTCCGTGGAAAGCCGAGAACATCTGGCAGCTCTACATGGCCGCCGCAAACCAACTGAACCGCAGCGTCGACCAGCGACTGCATGCGGATGACGAGAAACTCACTCAACTCCATACCTTGGCTCCGGTGGCCGGCAAGAAAGTCAAAACTTTCCTTGAGGGACTGCCGCAACGCTACCTGCGAACCTGCACCGCGGATGAGGTGCTGCATCACCTGGAGATGGCGCAGAGCCTGGGGAAGGATCCCGTCCAATTGTCCCTGGAACGCGGACGGCACTGGTTCGAACTGACATTGGTGAGCGAAGATCGCCCATTTTTGTTTGGCCGAGTGGCCGGAACCCTGGCCGCATGGGGAATGAACATTGTGAAGGCCACGGCATTTTCCAACCAGGCAGGCATCGTCGTGGACACGTTTTACTTCACCGACCGTTTCCGTACTCTAGAGCTGAACCTTTCCGAATGGGAGCGCTTCAAGCACAGCATCAGCGAAGTCCTGGCAGGCGAAGCGGACCTGGCGAAGATGCTGCAGCGGCGGATGCAAACGGAAGAGCAAAACCGCGCCGCCAAAATAAAAATTCAGACGGCCATCCTGTTTGACGACCAATGCTCCTCCAGCAGCACGCTGGTGCAGATCGTGGCGCAGGATCGTCTGGGACTTCTGCACACCATCGCGTCCTGTTTTTCGCATCACCAGTGCAATATCGAGATCGCGCTGATCGACACCGAGGGGCAGATGGCGATTGACGTTTTCTATCTCACTTCGAACCGTCAAAAGCTGTCGCATGATCTTCAGAAGCAAGTGGAGAAGGCGCTGCGGGAAGAACTGAAGAGCGGACAGCCAGCGGAAACGCAAACCGGTGTGAGAACCTAAGCCGTGGGCCGAATCTCTCCGCCCCACCAGCGGGCCGAATAGACGATCACGGCGGCGGAAAGCCACCCTGCCGCATACATCGGCTGCGCTCCCCACCGGAAGATGGCGGAGTGCATCATCCCGAGCCACGAGAAAGCCGCCGCGACCACACACCAAATTGCCGCTCGACCAAAATTCCGGTCAATCGTTTCCGTAATGAGGGCGGCGACCACCAGCACCAGGAAGAGGAATCCGTTGCCCAGCCCTTGCAACGAGGACCAGTAGATGGAGTGATTGAGCGCCGCCTGCGACATCTGGATTTGCCGCGGAAAGTTTCAGCGCCGGCAAAGCGGAGCTTACCGCCGCCGATACCACCGCACCCGTCGGCAAAACCAGCCCGAGCAGCACTGCGCTCCAGTATTTCTTGTCCACGCGACGCAGCGTGGCCATCCCTACTCCGACCGACACATAGGCAATCATGGCGGCAAGGATCGGCCAGGGAAAAAGTTGCGTGATAAAAAGCGTGAGGCCGCTCATCACCACAAGTACAACCAGGATGGGAGTCCATAACGCGAAACCGACCCGCGCGCCCATGGCTTTGTAGGGAGGATGAAGCGCGTAAACCACCGGAGTGATCACACTGCCCGCCAGACCGCAGACCAGGGTCCCAATGCCGTCCCACGCGACGATGCCGCGGGCATCATAGTTATCTCCGGCGGCGGTCGCCCCTTCCACCGCGGCTATGTCCTGCAGCACTTGATAGATGGCAATCGGGGCAATTACCGAGAGATACGGCAACGCTTGCACCATGGCTCGCAGCGGCCCCAGCGAGGCGACGAATGGAAGTCCAGGCGAAAGCCCTTGCCACACCGGATGGACATATCCCACGCTCAATCCCACGATGAGCGGCACAATCCAGGCAACGATGAACGGTGGAATCCTCCACTTGGTGATCGGAACGTTGGCCAGGACTCCGACCGCAACGATGGTCAGCGCAATGATTCCCACCAGTGGCTGGTCAAATACTCGCTGCAGCAATACCAGAGCGAGATAGCTGTACATGGCGGCGCCGAACACCGTCATGGACGCAGGCACGGGGATGAACCGGCGCAGCACCCCGGCGAAGGGCGCGGACATCAACTTGATCAATCCCGTCCACGCCACACAGGCGGCGCCGAGTTCCCATGCCTGGATTGGGTCATGAGTCTGAAGGTAGACGGGGACCATCACCGCCAGCGTGTAGGCGATGATGGCGGGAACGTTATTTCCGTAGACATGCGCCGTGACGTCATTGCGGCGCTCCCGTTGTCGCAGGCGAACCGCTAGACCCGTCAATCCCAGGGAGCCGATCAGGAACCCGAGGGCGTATCCCGGCAAGAGATGCCCGATGCTGAATGACAAGGGAATCCCGAGTGGCGCGAGGAGAAAGACCGGAATCACCATCTGCGCGAGGTTGAAGCCGACCTGCGCGACCGTGGCGTCCACATCGCCCCGCCCCAATAACCACCATCGGGGAACACTCTCGTTGCTCTCTGCTGTCATGTAGTCTGCCTCATCGCGCCCGTGAGTTTCGGTTCCTCAGATCTTGAATGACTCCAGAGATTCTGGAGCGAAGAGCTGTTCGGGCATCAATTGACGGCTGGAAAGACCCTGCTCGTGGTGATAACGCAGGAACGTGCTCAAGGCATTCACGTTCGCTTGGAATCCGTAAGGCCAGAAATCTTGTCCCATGGTGACGCGAGTGTCTTCCACGTGCCGGATGAGCCAGGGAAGCATGAATTTCAGCGCCGCTGTCTGATAGAGTTCCTGGTACACCTCGCGTTGCGCCAGGACAAACGCTTTGTACAACGATTGCGCCACCCACGGATATTGCTCGTAGATCTCGCGGCGAATCACCACCGTGTGCATGATGGGAAAGATTTTCGTGCGCAGGTAGTATTCACGCTCGACCGTCTCGTAGTCCTCAAAAAGCCGCTTCACAGAACCGGAACCGCGAACGAACGTGGAAGGCATGCGCGCTGTGTAGAGCGCGTCAATTTCTCCCGCATCCAGCATCGCGGAAAGGGTTTTGGTTGGAGGAATGGCTTCCAGGTGAAATTCCCTGGGCAGCGAGAGCGCAAGCTTCTCATGCCGCCCGGGTTCTTCTTCTCCACCATTGAAGTATTTCGTGCTGGTGACGGGAACGCCGTACTCATCACTCAGAATGCCGCGGATCCAGACACCCGCGGTCATCTGGTACTCGGGAGTGCCCACCCGTTTCCCAATCAAATCCTTCGGCTCGCGAATGCCGTTGTTGCGGTTGATGTAGATGCAGGAATGCCGGAAGAATCGCGAGGGGAATACCGGAATGGCGATGAATGGAGGAGTGTCGGACGACAGAGACAGCACGTACGACGAAAGCGACATCTCGGCGGCGTCGAATTCGTGATGCCGCAGCATGCGAAAGAAGGTTTCTTCCACCGGAAGATTCAGATAGGTCAGATCGATTCCATCTACGGGGATGCGGTCTTCCAGCAGGGCGCGCGTTCGATCATAGTTCCAGCAAGCAAGCGACAGCCGAAGCTTTGACATTCCGGGCTCCCACGCCGCAGCGTCGGCTGCGGCAAGTTTCAGGCTTACTGCTACCAGTGCAGGTCGTGCGCGTCATTATATGGAAAGCATGGCTAAAACGCGGGCTGGATTCAGGCTTTCAGAAATTCCAAAGTCCGGGTCCAGGCGAGCTTCGCGGCTTCCCCGTTGTAATCCGGGCTGGTATCGTCGCAGAAGCCGTAGTTCACCTGGGGATAGACATGGTAAGTAAACCGTTTACCCAGTTCTTTCATTCGTTTGGCGGTCCACAAAGCGTTCCCGGTATTGCGGAAATCGAACTGGGCGTAATGCGCGAGCACGGGCGACTCCAGGTCACTGAGTCCGTCGTCCGGCGTACTGCCGTAGAAACCAACCGTGCGATAGACCTCCTGAACGTTCGCAGCCAGGAGGAAACTGCGCCAGCAGCCCCAGCCGAACCCGATGGTCGAAGTCTTGCCCGACACCGCGTCCGGATGTTTGTCGAGGAAAGAAAAACCTGATTTCAAATCCTGCGCAGTCGCATCCACTGTGAGTTTCCGGACGGCGCCAGCGACCTCGGCGCCTTTCATCTTCGATACACCGCCCGCGCGCGACAACATGTCTGGAGCCATGGCCAGGAAACCAGCGGCAGCAAGACGGCGCGTAACGCTGCGAATCTGGTCGTTCAATCCACCTTCATCGTGGATCACGACCACCGCGGGAAATTTGCCCTCGGCTTCAGGCCTGGCGAGGTAGGCCCCAACCGCAACATCCCCGGATGCGTATTGCACGGTCTCGGCCTTGACGCCGTCTTCAGCAGCGGCGGGGCGCGCGGCCGCGAACCCAAGTGGACTCAGGAACCCGTTCGCCACCACGCCCGCCCCGGCCAACCACACCGTGGACTGCAATAGTTCTCGGCGACTGATCAAACCCCGGCGAAAAAGATCGAGCTTCTCTGAAATCTTCTGCGGCATGCAGGTGGGTCTCCCCGGAAACTAGTCGGTTGCTCAACAGTGTCTTGGAGCGAATTTCATCGGCGACCGGTCGGCTCCGCCTATTTTTGCGCCCGGACCGCAGGTTGCTCGGCTTCGGTTTGCAATGCCCGCAAATCTTCTTTGCTGCGGAATCGCATAACCGCAACTTTTCCTACGCGAAATTCGCTGATCACAACTTCGACCGCGCCATTTGGCTCAGCGATTGCGACGTGGCGCATCTCGGTCCCTCGCGAGGGTAGCGGGTACTCGGTCCACTGCTCGGTTTTGGGATCAAATTTAGCCACACCGTCGCCGTTGAACAGGTTCGTCCAAACATTGTGGCGGCTGTCGACCACACAGTCGTAAGGCGCGGCGTAGCGTTGGGGGTACGGATACAAAGTCGTCTTCAGGCTGTGGGTGTCGATCTTTGCCAGATCATTCCCCCAATAATTGCCGACCCAGATTACGTCGCTTTGCTTGTCTGCACCCATGCGCCGTGGGCCTTGCGACCACCATCCCGAGAAGTCCGACATGAATACGCCGGAAAGGTCCAGCAGCTTGCGATCCTCAGCCGTGAGTTCGCGTTCGGCGAGAGCGGTGCGTGGAGGCATCTTCACTTCGAAAGACTTTCCGCTTTTCACATCGCCCTTGCCCACACGGTCGATGAACATCTGCGTCCACCAGCCGTTGCCGTCGTGGTCGCCGGTCACGCCGTAGGATTCGCCCGTACCCTCTGAGTTGATCTGGGTTGGCGAGCGGAATTCCATGTATTGGCGAGTCTTGGGATCGTAGCGCACCGCTCCCGCCGAAGTGCTCGCCCAGATATACCCCTTGGCGTCTTCGTCTACGCTCAAGGTCACACCGCTCATGCCTTTGGGTAAAGGGTGCACTTCGAACTTCATGGTGTTGGGATCAATGCTGGCCAGCGCGCCGACGCCGCCGTCCACCACTCCCGCGCCCGCCGCCGTGAACCAGAGCATCCCGTTGTGATCGATCGCCAACCCGTGAGTGAACGCCGCCATGCCGTTAAACCCTGGGACTTTGACGTCGGTCACTTTGCCGGTCTTGCCATCGACCATGGCAACGGAGCGAACAGAACTCGGTTGCGCATAGGTGAGCCAGAGGTTGCCGTTGCGGTCCATCTGCGTGTCGTGCGTGCCCCCGACACCGTTCAAGCGCGATGGCGTGCCCAGCGACCAGTCGCTTCCGTCGTTAATGGGATAACCATCGTTCTGCGAATAGACATTTCGGTCCGCGATGGGGAGATCGTATTCCGTGATCACGGCCATCGCCGCCTCGTCTTTGGGACCGGGACGTGGAGTAGGGTGCATGGGGGAGGGCCCCGGTCCGCGCATTTCTGCCAGGTATGCCGCCAGATCTTTCTTGTAGTAATGGATCACCGGGAAGGGCGCTTGATCGGGGCCACCATAGTTCCCGCCGCCGTTCACCATTTTGCTCATCAAGGTAATGGCCGACTCCCAGCCTTTCTCATCGAAGCGGTTCTGCAGGATGTAGCTGGCCTCGTGGCAACCCGTGCAGTTGTTGAAGAAGATGTCCTTCATCCGCCGGTGCTGTGGCGTGTCTTCGGGTAACGCGGCCAGGTATTCCTGCCCCGTCAGCTGCTTGGTGAAATCTTGCAGCGGTTTCAGAACAAAATCCTGGCGGCTCACCCCGTCGGCAAGGGTCACTTGGGCCCGAGCGGTTTCGTACGCTTCGGTTTGGGCCCACACCCGGTATTGCGCCTTCGCCAGAGTTGCGGGGAAAAAATAATTGCCCTGCTCGTCCGTGAAAACGCTGGTCGTGATGGTCTTCCCCTCGGCCTTGGCCGAAACCACAACTCCTGCCAAGGCTGAGCCAGACTCAGATTTCACCATCCCCGTCAGCAAAGAGTGAGCCGACGCCGCACGCGCCATTTGTGGATGCAAAACCAGAACTGCCGCGATTGCGATCGCGCTCCCCACGAAAGCGACTGCTCCAATCCCGCGCGTTTTCTGCTGCATGTGCTCTGTTCCCCGGCTTAGTGTTCCGACATCCAGTTGCTGGTGGGATGGGCTGGTTTTTCCACGGTCTTGAGGTACTTGATGATGGCGTCGATCTCAACCGGCTCCAGACCATACTTGAATCCCGGCATCAGCCCGATCTCGCCTTCCCGGATGGTCGCGCGCACGGAATCTTCCCTGCCCATCACTACACTCATGTTGAGGGTTGGCCCGTAGGGCTGGCTGATGACCATGGGGGGGGTGTGGCAGACTGCGCAGCGTTGCTGGAACAGCCTTCGCCCCAGCATCTGCGTTTGGTTGAGAGATTCACCATGACCAGGTTGCTGAGCGCGTGCCCGTAAGCAACCAACCAGCAGAAGAAGAAGCGCAGCAGAGACTCGGTATCTCATAATGTCGAACAAGGGCCCAGTAGGCAAGCGTGCGATAATCGCTTCTTTGTGCGCGTAACCATATCTCCTCGACCGTTGCCTGTCAAGATTGATTTGCGTTTTTAGCACAAATGTGCGAATATCGCCGCGCATTTATGGATTTTGGGATGGAGCTTTCTTAGCTAGAACCTCTCAGAGTGATGATGACGATCCCAAATCAACCCCAGGACTCGGAAACCGGGGGGCCTCTCGCCGAAAAGGACGAGGAGGCATCTGCGGTTGATGCAAACCCGAATTTCGTACTGTCCTTAGCCCGCGGCCTCAAAGTGATTGAGGCGTTTGAAGGACACACGGGCGGACTGTCGGTGGCAGACGTATCGCGGCAAACCGGACTATCTCGCGCGGCGGTGCGCCGTCTGCTGATGACACTGGAAATCCTGGGCTACGCGGAATCCGCCGGCCGCGCCTACCGTCTGAAGACTCGCGTGCTCAGGCTCGGATTTTCCTACCTGTCGTCCACATCGGTTTCCAGCATCGCTCAGCCGATCCTGGAACAGGTGACCGAGGCGGTGCACGAATCGAGTTCCTTGAGTGTGCTGGAAGGCGATGAAATTGTTTACCTGGCGCGCTCCTCGACCAAACGCGTGATGTCGGTGGGGCTTTCCGTAGGCAGCCGCTTGCCCGCCTACTGCACGTCGATGGGACGAATCTTGCTCGCGGCCTTGACCCCCACGGAATTAACCACCTACCTGGAAAGGGTGGAACTGAAGTCCCTCACCCCAAAAACCATCACCGACAAAGAACGGTTGCGAGTTGTAGTGGAAGGAATCGCAAGCAGCGGGTTTGCGGTCACCGACGAAGAGCTGGAACTGGGATTGCGCTCCATCGCCGTTCCGGTTCGCAACCGTATGCGCCGGGTGGTCGCCGCCATGAACATCGGAGTGCATGCCTCCCGGGTCTCCGCCGACGAAATGATCCAACGCTTCCTGCCGGTCCTCGAGGAAAACGCAGCCCTGTTCGCACACGTATTGGGATAGCAGCCAGATGGCAAGATCGAAAAAGACCTCTCTCGACCGCCGCAACTTCCTCAAGACCGCAGCCGCCGGCAGTGTAGCGACGCTGGTCGCCACCACGGCAGCCCCAGCCGCTCCCCAACTGTCTCCAGTTCCTGCCAGGACTCTGCCGCTGATGTCGAAGGAAGCCGAAACCGGCTCTCCTTCGGTGGCGGAAGTACTGACCACCGATCGCCCCGGCGCCGACTTCATGGTGGATGTCATCAAGTCGCTGGGCATCGAGTACATCTGCGCGAATCCGGGATCCAGCTTTCGCGGCTTGCATGAGTCGGTGATCAACTATGGCGGCAACCAGTCCCCGGAGTTCATCACCTGCTGCCACGAGGAATCCGCGGTGGGCATGGCTCACGGCTACGCCAAGATTACCGGCAAGCCGCTGGCCGTCTTTGCGCACAGCACTGTCGGTCTGCAGCACGCGGCCATGGCCATCTTCAACGCCTACTGCGACCGCGTGCCGGTCTACCTCCTGCTGGGCAACACCATTGACGAGACCACGCGGCGGCCGGGAGTGGAATGGGACGCACAGCGTGCAGGATGCAGCCGCCATGGTGCGTGACTATACGAAATGGGATGACCTTCCCATCTCGCTCACCCACTTTGCCGAGTCCGCCGTGCGGGCTTACAAGATCGCCATGACTCCGCCGATGATGCCGGTGCTTCTGGTGGTCGACACCGAATTGCAGGAACGGCCGGTTGCGTGAAAACGAAGCCTTGCGCATTCCCAAACTCGTCCTCGCGACTCCCCCTCAGGGAGACTCCGGCGCCGTCGCGGAAGCGGCGCGTCTGCTGGTTGCCGCTGAAAACCCGGTGCTGATCGCGGATCGTCTCGCGCGCACTCCCGCTGGCGTCGACGCGTCTCATCGAACTGGCCGAGACCCTGCAGGCTCCGGTCATCGATCAAGCCGGACGCATGAACTTTCCCACGCGCCATCCCCTCAACCACTCGCAACGCAGCCGCGAACTGGTGCCCGAGGCCGACGTGATTCTGGGCCTGGAACTCACCGACTTCTGGGGAACGGTTCATTCCTTCCGCGATCAGTTGCATCGCACTTCCCATCCCATTACCGCGGAGGCAGTGAAGCTGATCAGCATCACCGCGGGTGATCTCTACAGCAAGGGAAATTATCAGGATCTGCAGCGTTATCCCGAAGTCGATTTGGCCATTGCCGCCGACGGTGAAGCCACGCTGCCCGCGCTGACCGAAGCCGTCAAGCAACTGCTCACCGATGATCGGCGGCGAGCGCTGGTGGAGCGGGGAAAGAGCCTGGCCGCGGACCATCAAGACATGCTCGACCAGGCGGTGACCGACGCCACTTACGGGTGGGATGCCAGTCCCATCACCACGGCGCGACTCTCGGCCGAACTATGGGCACAGATCAAAAACAAAGACTGGTCGCTGGTTTCCGATGTGGCGCCCGGCATGAGCAACTGGCCGCTGCGCCTGTGGGCATTCGAAAAACACTATCAGTTCATCGGCGGCGCCGGAGGCTACGGCGTCGGCTATGGCGCACCGGCGGCAGCGGGCGCCGCCCTGGCCAATCGCAACCACGGCCGGCTGTCGATCAACATCCAGTGTGATGGCGACCTGATGTACGCGCCCGGGATTTTGTGGACCACGGCGCATCACCGCATTCCCGTTCTGAGCGTGATGCACAATAATCGGGCCTACCACCAGGAACTCATGCACCTGCAGCGCATGGGCAACCGGCACAATCGCGGGGTGGACCGCGCCCGCGTCGGAACCACGATCAGCGATCCCAATATCGATTTTTCCAAGCTCGCCAAAAGCATGGGCGTATATGGCGAGGGCCCGATCACCGACCCGAAGGAGCTCGCGCCTGCCATGCGGCGCGCGATCGAAGTAGTGGAACGCGGCGAACCCGCTTTACTGGACGTCGTTACCCAGCCGCGCTGAGGAGGCATCTCTTGCTTTTCGATCACTACAAGCAGTTTCCGATTCCCGTCGTCGCCGCAGTCGCACTGTTGGTGTTTGCCTGCGGGCATGCGGTCGCCCAATCGGCGCCCGCGAAAAATCCAGCCGGGGATGCAAGCAAGGGTAAGAAGATCTACGCCAACTATGGATGCTACGAATGTCACGGCGGCGTAGGACAGGGCTCGATTCTGAGTGGACCGCGAATCGCGCCCGATCCCATCCCATTCTCCGCCTTCGTGAATTACATCCGGCAGCCCCGCGGCCAGATGCCTCCCTACACCAAGCGGATCATGACAGATGTGGAATTGGCTGACGTTTATGCATTTCTTCAGTCCTTACCCAAGCCGCCCCACGCCAAAGACATTCCTATTCTTCATTCCGGAAACGCATCGCCAGGTAAGTGAGAACGAAGCGCGAACCAACGCAGCCACGGGCCGATGAAAAAAGTTTGCTTGACTGGGCTCCAGTATGGTAGTAAGGCTGTCAGACCACGTACCATCGAAATTACCGATCTTGACAATTTTACAGGTTAAGCATAGCGTTATCGCCGCACAATCTGCCGATAATCGCACAGCACACCTCGCGGAGGCCCGAATGCGTGTTCAAATGAAGGCAGTTCGGCTGTTAGGGACAATTCTCAGCGTACTTCTCGCCTGTCTGCCACTGTTCGCACAGTCCTATACAGGCCGCATCCTCGGCACCATTACCGACCAAAGTGGTGCGGCGGTTTCAGGCGCTACCGTGACCATCACTGACGTGGCGCGCGGGACTGCCCGAACTCTGACCACCGATGATGCCGGAGCTTATGTGGCTCCGAACCTGGTCCCCGGCACCTACAAGGTGCGCGCCGAGGCGAAAGGTTTCAAAGCCGTCGAGAGGGCGAACATCACCCTGGAAGTCGCCAAAGACGCGCTGATCGACCTCTCGCTGGCTCCCGGAGATGTCACCCAAACCATCGAGGTGACCGATGAGATCCCGCTGCTCGACACCACCTCCGCGACCCTGGGCGGCACTCTCAGCAACACCCAAATCAACGATTTGCCCCTGAACGGCCGCAACTACGAGAATCTTCTGCAACTGCGCCCGGGCGTGACCCGCTATCCGGGTGGAGGCTTCTCGACTACCAGCACCAACGGATTGCGCGCTGAGGACAACGCTTACTTCATCGACGGTCTGTTCAACAGCGAACCCTACTCCGGCCAGGGAATTATCAATGGCGCGGGCATCGCCGGAGATTCGGCCACCATCCTGCCCATCGACTCCATCCAGGAATTCAACCTGCAAGAAAACCCGCCGGCGGAGTACGGGTGGAAGCCGGGCGCTGTCGTCAACGTCGGAATCAAGTCGGGCACCAACGGCATTCACGGCTCTGCTTTCGCCTTCGGCCGCGATGGAGTGCTGGACGCGCGCAACTACTTCAACACCGTGCCCAATCCCAAGACGCCGCGAACCCTCGAACAGTGGGGCGGTTCCTTTGGTGGCGCGATTATCAAAGACAAGCTGTTCTACTTCGGTTCTTATGAGCAACAGACCTACACCGTCGGTAATTCCTTCGGTGGCGTTTCCAGCCCGGCCACGGTTTCGCTACCCACGGTACTTGGAAACTGCGCTTTTATTGGAACGGGCGATTGCGTCAACAGCATTCCCGATGCGATAGCCGATCTGCAGGCCGGTGGCTTCGCCATCAGCCCAGTCAGTCTTCAGATCGCAGGCTGCACCCTGGGCCCGCCGGTGACCTGCAACGGAAAGGGATTCCCCACCAATAACGGCCTCAATCCCAACGGCACCACGGCGATCGTCAACGGATTCCCGAATGATGTGACTTCGCGCAACGCCATCGGCAAAGTCGACTACCACTACAACGAGCGCAACACCATCAGCGGCATGTATTTCTTCGGCAACAACTCCGGCACCGTCGAAGATTTTCCGGAGTTGCAAGCGGCGTGGCTGAGTCTGATCCACACGCGCGCCCAGGTAGTGGGTGGAAGCTGGACCTACATTCCCAGCTCGCGTTGGGTGAATGAAGTCCGTTTCGGTTACAACCGCCTCTATCAGCCGACCTTCAGCAAAGACAATAGCAACAACGCGTCGAGTTACGGCCTGAACACCGGGGTTCCCTTCAGCCAATTGACCGGCGGCCTGCCGCGAATCGGCTGGTTCGGTGAATTCCAGGCACTGGGCGGATTCAAATGGCCCAAACTGCAGGGACCCGACTCGATTACTCAATTCATCGACCATGTCTCCTACACTGCCGGCAAGCACGCCATTAAGTTCGGGGGCGAGATCCATCGCAATGCCGTCAACGGCGGGGCTTTTGGCAACGCCCGAGGCAGCATCAACTTCGGCGGCGGCGGCGCGTTCGGCACCTCCTCCGCCCTGGAAGACTTCTTTGCCGGCGATCCCACCAACGGATCGATTCTCTCCGGCGATCCTCGACGGAGTCTGAGCAACTGGGGATACGCGGCCTTCGTTCAGGACGACTGGCGCGCCACCAAGACCTTGACCTTGAACCTTGGCCTGCGCTACGAGTTGAACACCGTAATCAAGGAAGCTCACGACCTCCTCGGAAATTTCGATCCCAACCTCGGGCTGCTGCAGGTGGGACAACAAGTAAACGCCCCGTACAACGGCAACCACAAGAACTTTGCCCCGCGCGCGGGTTTCGCCTGGGATGTGACCGGCAAGGGCAACACTGTTCTTCGCGGCGGCGTTGGCCTGGTCTACGAAACCGTGAATTCCCAGACCTTCCTGGCTTTCAACAACAGCTTTGGTCTGAACAGCATTCCTACCGGTGCTCTGGGTGTGGGACCGGGTGGAACGCAGGGCACCGGAAGCATCACCTCCGGCAACATCTCACCTTCCATCTCGAATGCGGCCTGGAACACTGGTCCAGTCTTCCCTACAGGCCTGATCAGTTGCGATCCTACGACCGCCTCGCCTTGTTCCATCCTGGGAGTCGATCGCAATATCACGACCCCTTACGTCACCAGTTGGAACATCAATCTGCAGCACGCCTTTACCCCGAACATCTCGCTGGAACTGGCGTACGTTGGAAACCACGGCACGAATCTGATCAACATTCGTGATATCAACCAGGCACCGGAGGGTGCTGGATTCGCCCCGCTGTGCGCCACCGATCCCAATTGCGAGCAGGACCAGAGGCCGTTCAATACCAAGTTCCCCTACCTGGGAAATATCTTCCAGATGGGAAACCTCTATCGCTCTAACTACAACGCGCTGCAGGCAACCCTCACGGCGCGCAACTATCACGGATTGGGAATGGTGGTTGGTTATACCTATGGCCATTCTCTGGACAATGTAGGCGCAAACTGGGACTTCGGATACGGCGCGGGACTCCCCCAGGACTCGTTTAATGTGGGCCGGGAATACGCGAACAGCGACTTCGATGTTCGCCATCGCCTGACCATGTCGATCACCTACGCCATCCCCAGCAAGAGAGGTTTCGCGCAGTTGATGGAAGGCTGGGAACTCAATTCCATCGTGACCGTGGAAAGCCCGCAGCCCTGGGGCACAATCGATTTGGGAACCGATGTCAGCGGATCAGGCGGTTTGGCCTTCAGCCCACCGGCGGCCGGACCGAATCGTTGGGACTTCTTCGGAAAGACTTCCGACTTCAAAGCCCGGCCGACGCCGATTCCGTTCTTCGCGGGAAGCGGCGATCCCAACAACCCCACAAGCAATGCAAGCTGCAATGCCCAGTCGCTGGCTCTCGACGGCGGAACGCCGGGCGGCCCGGCCACCAGTTCGCTGGCCACCTTCGGCTGCTACGCGCAAGCAAGCTCGATCCTGATTCCGCCGCCGTTCGGAAAATTCGGCACCTCCGGCCGCAACATCTTCCAGGACGCCGGCTTCCGCAACTGGGATTTCTCGGTCGCCAAGAAATTCCACTTCGGAGAGCGGTTGAACGCCCAGTTCCGCGCCGAGTTCTTCAACATTCTCAACCACCCCAACTTCGCCAATCCCTACGGCGGACAGAATGGATATGGCCAAAACGATCCTTCAGCCCCCGGCTTCGGTTGCAGTTGCGCGACCCCCGACGTCGCCGCGGCGAACCCGGTGATTGGTTCGGGCGGCAGCCGCGCCATCCAGCTGGGCCTGAAGTTCATCTTCTAGCTCAAAACCGTTTGAAGGTTTTGCGAGGGATCGAGAAATCGATCCCTCTTTTCTTTGCCAATCTCACCAAGCCTGCGACTAGTGGGCGGAGAATTTGTAGATGGTTTCCTGCCGGTAAACCGAGCCCGGCTTCAAGATCGTAGAAGGAAACCTGGGATGATTGACCGAGTCAGGGAAATGCTGGGTCTCCAGGCAAAATCCCGCGTGTTGTCCGTAACGGACGCCGCCTTTTCCGGTAAGGCTGCCGTCCAGGGAATTGCCGGTGTAAAACTGGACTCCGGGTTCGGTGGTCCAGACTTCCACTTGGCGTCCTGAGGCGGGGTCGAAGACTCGTGCGGCCAGCTTCAACTTCCCCGGTTTTCCGTTCAGCACAAAGTTATGGTCGTATCCCCCCGGATTCCCTTTCACCTCTCCAATCCTGGCGCCAATGGCAGTCGCCTTGGTGAAGTCGAGCGGCGTTCCCTTCACCGGCAGGATCTCACCCGTGGGAATCTGGGTAGCGTCTACGGGCGTGTATCGGTCGGCGTTCAGATAAAGAATGTCGTTGAGGATGTCAGACCCGCCGCCGAGATTGAAGTAGCTGTGGTGGGTGAGATTCACCGGAGTCGCTTTATCAGTTCTCGCCGAGTAGTCCAACTTTAATTCGTTCGTGTCGGTAAGCGTGTAGGTCACTGCCAGGGTGAGGTTCCCGGGAAACCCTTCATCGCCGTCCGGGCTCATGTAAGTAAAACGAACGGCAGCGCCGTGAGATGCCGGAACAGGCTCACCCTGCCAGACAACACGGCTCAAATCCTTCTGTCCACTGTGCAGGTTGTTCGGGGGAACGTTGAGCTCCAGCGAGTACTGTTTCCCGTCGAGTGTGAATTTGCCATTCGCAATACGGTTGGCGACGCGGCCAACCGTCGCTCCAAACCAGGCAGGGTTGCTTACGTAACCTTCAAACCGGTCAAAGCCAAGCACCACGTCCGCGAGCTTCCCAGTCCGATCTGGAACCCACAGTTCGGTGAGGGTCGCGCCGTAGGTGATGATTTTGGCATTCGCGCCGGAGGACGACTTCAGGGTGAACTGCTCCACCGTGGTTCCATCTTCCAGTTTTCCAAATGCGGATCTCTCGACGCTGTCCTTCACGGCCGCCTTGGGTTTCGTTTGCGCCCGCAGCTGTAGAAACGGCGATGCCGCGAACAAGATCGAGCAGATTGCCGCCAGAGCAGCGGTGACTCCTTTGCGCATTGCCTTCGCCTCCCTCCTGCTACCCGGCAGGACGGTTTTGACTCCAGCAATACATGATCGGGAGGCCTTAGGCAAATGTTTCGCTTTCCGCCTCGTAGTACACTCACTCCGCCCTCCATTACCAGGCAGTCGCGAATAAAGGCTTTCGAGGGCGGAGGCTCGCATGTTCCGGTCCCGGTTCGCATTGCTGGCGCTGTGTTTGGCGTTCACCGTCCCTGCCTGGTCTCAGATCAACCCGGCTCCTGATACCCCGGAGCCCGGCTCAGCGGCAGCCATCGCCGCCGCCACCACCGATCCCCACTACGTTTCTCCCTGGGTCGCCTATTTGCCGCAATCATCTACCGTGCCATCCCCGCTCGCTTTTCTGGGGCGGATTCCCGGCGCACCGGGCGAACTGGTTGGAACGGAGAAAGCCTATGCCTATTGCCGCGCGCTGGCGGCGGCTTCTCCGCGAGTTCGCGCCTTCATTCTGGGACATAGCGAGGAAGGCCGCGAGATCCTGATGGTGGCCATCGCCGACGAAGCCGGGATTCGCGATCTGGACCGTCTAAAATCGGTAACCGCCGCTCTCGCCGATCCGCGCCGCACCGACCCGCCCGCCGCGGACCAACTCGTCCAGAACGGACGCCCCATCTATTACTTCAACGCCGCCCTCCACTCCGACGAGACCGGATCCACCGAGGCCATGTTGGAACTCGCTTATCGTCTGGCCGTCTCAGAACAGCCGATGATTCAGGGGATACGCCAGCACCTGGTGGTGCTCATTAACCCGGTGTCCAATCCCGACGGCCGCGACAAGATGGTGGACTGGTTTTACCGCTATTTGAAAGGCAAAACCGACGAAGCGTCCCTGCCCCGGCAGTCGCCGCCTTACTGGTCCAGGTACGCCTTCGTGGACATCAACCGTGACACCCATCAGCAGACCCATGAAACCACCCGGGCCGTGCACCGCATGTTTCACGACTGGCATCCCACCGTCGTCCATGACCTGCATGAGGGAAGCCCGCTGATGATGACCTGGAACGGCACCGGTCCCTACAACCCGAACATCGATCCCATCACCTACGACGAGTTCCTGGAACTGAGTTTTCACGAAGTGCAGACCATGACTGCGCTGGGCATGCCCGGCGTCTCTACCTGGAACTTCGGAGAAGCCTTCAGCCATCTGTACCTCGATTCCGTGGCCATGAACCACAACAGCATTGGCCGCGGCTACGAGACCTTCGGGAACGGCACCGCGGAGACCCTGCGCCGTATCGTCAGTGCGTCTCACATCCGGCCCGAGTGGTACAGCCTGGTGCCGCCTCCGCCCGTGGTCACCTGGTCCGCTCGTGACAACCTGAACTATCAGGAAACCGGCGCCCTCGCCGCCCTCGATTACTCGGCCCGCAATTCCAAGGAGATGCTTCACAACTTCTACAAGAAGGGTTGGGATTCCTGGCAGAAGGGACTGCATGAGCCGCCCTATGCGTTCGTGATTCCCGCGGATCAGGGCGACCCCATGCGGGTTGCGCAAATGGTCGGCCGCCTGATGGGACAACACATCGAGGTGGGACGCCTGCAGGCGGAATTGAAGCTCAAAGAAGGCAGTTTTCCCGCCGGCACTTATGTGGTGCGCCTCGATCAGCCCTACCGCAACTACGCCGTGGATCTGCTCGCGCCCCAGCACTATCCCAAAGACGGCGGCGAACCCTATGACGATGTTTCCTGGGAGTTCCCTGCCCACTACCACCTGCAAGCCATCCCGACCGCCGATGTTTCTGTGCGCTCCGCCAATCTCACTCTCCTGACCGGGGCCCCACGTCCCGCGGGAAATGTCGCCGGGAACGGTCCCGTATTCCTGCTGAAAGACACCGGACAGGAGAGTTTGCTGGCGGCTCGCTACCGGCTCTCACGCTTCACCCTCGAAGTCGCGGAGCACGAATTTACCGCCGGTGGAATCAGCTATCCGGAGGGCTCGTGGATTCTGCCCGCGCAAGACGGCCTGTCCGATGCGGTTCAAGCGACTGCTAAAGAATTGGGGCTCGATTTCACCAGCGCCGCGGCCATGCCTGATGTCCCGCACCATGCGGAAAAAGCTGCGCGCATCGGATTATGGGTTCCCTGGGCCGACACCGATTCCATCGGATGGATTCGCTACATCCTCGACCAGCGCAAGGTTCCCTACACCTATCTTCGCGACGAAGACATTCGCGCGGCAGCGTGGCGGGAGCACACCGATGTACTGCTCTATGGCCACGTCGATCTCGAACTTGCAGAACAGATCGTCGGCTTGCCCAAAGCCTGGGGACCGATGCCTTTCAAGAAGACTCCGCAGACCCCCAGCTTCGGAACTCCGGCGGAGTCGGACGATATTACCGGCGGCATCGGTTATGAAGGGCTTGCCCAGATCCAGCACTTTGTCGAGAGCGGAGGCCTGTTCGTCACCTTGGGTAGCGGTTCGATGCTGCCGTTGGAAGGCGGAATTGTTCGCGGCGTTCGCCGCTCCTCCGGAGGCGTTCCACGCAGCACTCAGGGTGGAGGAACTGCCTCCGCGGCCGCAGCCCAGGAAGCGGCGACCCGCACCCCCGGCGCCCACGTGCGAGTCACCTTTGACCAGCCCGATCATCCCCTGGCCTACGGTTATGCCGCGCATACCTACGTATTCCGGCAGAACTTTCCGTTGTATGACGCGCCCCGAAGCTGGTTGCGCATGGCCTATTGCACCACGTGTCTAGACGGGCCGGTGGATCGCAGCCACATCGTTATGGAATGGGGAGATCGCGACGGCGCGCCCTTCGTGGTAAGCGGCCAGGCTTGGGGGGAAGACCAACTCATGGGTCGGCCCGCGATTCTTGATATGCCCGTCGGTCATGGGCACGTGGTCACCTTCAACTTCAACCCCATGCATCGCGACCTGAATCGCGGCGATCACCGTCTGGTATGGAACGCAATCCTGAACTGGCAGGCGATTTTGGACACCAGCCCGGCCCCGGGAAAACGGTCAGACATGAGTGTGGTTCGAGAGCCGTAGAGAGGATGAACATGAAAACCGGGGGGATGGGACCCTTTCCCCGATGATCCCAAACCCATGGTGGCCCCATCCTTGTCGCGCCTTTTGCGACAACGGTGGGATTACCCCAGATCCAGCCTTCACTCGCACCAGGAGCCTCACATGAAGAAAACCGTCCTCACCTTCGGCCTCATCTCCGGCCTCATCATCTGCCGTCCTTATGGGCGGCTCGCTTCTCCTCGCCGACAAGATCGGCTCCGGCCACAGCATGGCTCTCGGCTACACCATCATGGTGGCGTCGTTCCTGCTAATCTACTTCGGCATCCGCAGCTACCGCGACAACACCCTCGCCGGTCAAATCTCCTTCGGCCGCGCCTTCGCCTGCGGCATCCTGATCACCCTCATCACCACCGTCTGCTACGTCGCCATGTGGGAGGTCCTCTACTTCAACTTCATGCCCCACTTCATGGACAGCTACTTCGCCGCGCAGATTCACAAGGTCCAGTCCTCCGGACTTGACCCTGCCACCACCGCCGCGCAGGTCGCTGCCATCGAGCGCTCTCAGCAGCTCTACCAGAACCCCTTCGTCAACATGGCCTACACCTTCATGGAGCCCCTGCCCGTCGGCCTTATCATTACTCTCATCTCCGCTGCCATGCTCCGCCGCAAAGCCCCTGTCGAACCCACCGCCGCTCCCGCAGTCATGACCACATAATCAAAAGGCCGGTGGGGCTAGATGCTACCTGCACCCCTGAGTAACCTGGCCGTAAGCTTCTTCGTACCCCACTCATCCGCACAGAACGCGGATGAATGGGCCACCCGCCTACAATCTTCATGTGCTCGGCTCCTTTCCGAGCCCTGGTTGCTTGAGCGCACCAAGTTTCCTCGGCTGCTGGGAGCCGACACGGTTATCTAATCAGCCTTCACTGAGGCACTGGTGTTAGGCCGGGCAAGTCCTTCCGGTACAACCAGATGTCTACAAGAGC
Organism: Terriglobia bacterium; assembly: GCA_963840615.1. Lineage (GTDB taxonomy): Bacteria > Acidobacteriota > Terriglobia > Terriglobales > Acidobacteriaceae > DATFTE01. The sequence continues at coordinate 24,177 of CAWJAA010000042.1, read as the reverse complement.
GATTATGGAAACGGGGACAACATAAAGCAGCAGTCCGGCGGTGACGTGTTCGGAGGGCACGAGACCATTGTCCTTCCAAATGCCCCAGAGCGCAGCTCCCAAGGCAACCACGTAGTAAGCGCAATTGACCACAGCGCCCGCTCTTGCCGACATCGCCTCAAGCACGATTCCGATCGTCAGTGCTGCTGCGGCAACTATGCCCCAGGGTTCGCTTGCGATCAGGCGAGAAAGACAAACGGTCTTCTCGGGATGAAGCATCCGCTGGAGATCGGCTTCGTGCGAGTAACCCATAATCGTGAGGCTGACAAATGCACCATTCGTGAGGACAACCCAGATCAGTCTGCCGATGTGCCGTCGCATGTACCCCCCTACCTATTCGGATATTCCTCGTTGTAGCAAGTCTGGCGGGCTGGCCCGACGTCAATCTGAACGTGGGTTCGGGAACGCATGCTCGTCAGACCGCCGATATTATGGTTGGCTTCGAACCGGTGATCACCGAGCACCAGCCCGATCTGGTGCTGGTCTATGGAGATGTCAATTCCACGGTGGCGGCATCGCTGGTGTGCTCGAAACTGCAGGTGCGCGTGGGGCACGTCGAAGCGGGGTTGCGTTCGCGTGATCGCACCATGCCCGAGGAGATCAATCGGCTGATCACCGACCAGCTTTCCGATCTGCTATTCACTCCCTCGGCGGATGCAGACGAGAACCTCCAGCGGGAGGGTATTCCTCCAGAAAGGATTCACCGCGTCGGCAACGTGATGATTGACACGCTTGTGCGACTACTCCCTGTTTGCAGGACGCACAAGCCGGCCAACACGCCCGCTGACTATGCCCTTGTGACTCTCCACCGTCCCTCGAATGTTGACGATCTCCCCTGGCTGCGCAGCCTGCTGCTGGCGCTTTCGGGCCTCAGCCACAAACTGCCAGTGGTGTTTCCAGTGCACCCCCGCACCCGGCAGCGAATTCAAGACCTGGGCCTGCATGCGATTTCCAACGGCCAATTGCGCTTGATCGATCCACAGCCGTATCTTGCGTTTCTCGCGCTGCAGCAGAGCGCCAGGTTGGTGATTACAGATTCTGGCGGAATGCAGGAGGAGACCAGCTATCTTGGAGTACCGTGCCTCACCATGCGCGAGAACACCGAACGGCCGCGTTACGCTCACCATGGGCACCAACGTTCTGATGGGACGCGACGTGTCGCGCATGCAAAAGGAAGTGGAGCGCATTCTCGCCTCGAAGAGGAAGCCCGCGTCCCCGATTCCATTGTGGGACGGACATGCTGCAGAGCGCATCGGAATCGTCATTGCCCGGCCGCTCTGATCTGGAATCTATAGTCTCAGAGGCGTGGCGTAGTTTGGTCGATCGGCAACGCGATCAGAGTGTTGAAGTTCCCCTTGAGATTGACGAGACCAGAAACGAGTCTTTCACAGGGACGTGTAAGGGGCGGGGCAATGGTCAATCCGAGTAGCCGTAGTTCTTGTAATCATCCTTTTCATCTTTATTTGCTGCCGCCTTCGTCTTCCTCGGCTCGGAACTCCGTCGCTCGCCTCGCCGTCGCCGGCTCGCCCCTGGCGTTAACTTGAACGACACCAGTTGCTTCCGTCCGGCGTCCCGTCCCAACCCATCTTGCAGCGTAGGCCTTCGTTGAGCGCCACCGTGAACCACACTTGCACGATCAACGATGACAGTCCGAGAAGCAGCAAACCCGGACTGCCTGCGATGTCGGGGTAGGCAGAATTGTGAACCGGCGCACTAATTCCCTGTGGACAGGCATGGGACCGTGTCCTATAATTCGCGAACCAAACGTTTGTTTGACTCTGGACAGGCCAGAGTCCCAGGCTTGGCCAACATGGGCCTCGTTCCCTCCAAGAACGCTGACGACGTTGTCCTCGCGGCCGGGTTGCGTACTCCCTTTTCCAAGTTTGGCGGCGCACTGCGCTCGGTTCCCAGTGTTGTGCTCGGGGCTCACGTGATCCAGCGCGTCTTGCAGCTCGCCAGCCTGCCTCCGGAGCTGATTGGCGCTGTCTACTACGGAGTGACCATTCCCGCTGAGGTTGCGCTCGACGGACCTGTTTCGGGGCGGCAAGCTTTGCTGCGGGCAGGGCTCCCAGACAGCACGCAGTCCCTGACCCTGGACCGGGGATGTTGCTCTTCCATGACCGCGGTTCAGCTCGCCTTCGGATCTCTCCGAAACCGGGAATTTGATTGGGTAGTAGCTGCCGGTGCGGAAAACATGGGGCGGGCCGCATTCCTGAGTCCGCCGGACCTTCGTTTCGGGCATCGCCACGGTCCTATCCAGATGAAGGACCCGATCTACGAACTGGGTGCGGATATCGGAACAAAACCGGTTGCCGTGGATGCAGGCGAAGTGGCGCTCGAGTGGGGTATCTCGCGCGAAGACCAGGACACATGGGCGGCTGGCTCTCACCAGAAGTATTTCGCGGCTCACGCCCGTTGTTTTTTCTCCACTCAAATGGAGAAGGTGAGTTTCCAGCAATACAAGGCCGAACTGGACCACGACGAACTGCCGCGGCGGGACACGACCCCGGCCTCGCTTGCCGGGCTCAAGACGGTATATGGCAGTCCGACGATCACGGCTGGCAACGCGCCCGGAATTGATACCGGCGCCGCAGTCGTCTTGCTGACCCGCCGTGCTCTCGCTGCTGCGCGGGGCCTCGAACCCCTCGCGACAATCGTGGGTGTCGCCAGCGTGGCCGGCCCGCCGCGGGAAATTGCCGTGATCCCGGGGCCGGCGATCCGAAGAGCGCTAAGACACCTCGACTGGAATCCGTGGTCGCTGGACGCAATCGAGGTGAATGAAGCATTTGCTGCCGTGCCGCTGGTCACCGCGCGGTACCTTGCAGATAAGGACGCGGAGCGGGAACGGCAGATGCTCGCAAGAACAAACCCCTGTGGTGGTGCGGTGGCGATCGGGCATCCCACTGGGGCCAGCGGAGCGAGATTGGTCATGCAACTGGCGCATGAACTGCGTGATCGCGGAGGGGGCTGTGGAGTCGCTGCGATCTGTGGTGCGCTCGGGCAAGCGGACGCAGTAACCCTGGTGGTGCACTAAACACAGGCCATCAGAGGTGGAAAGAATTGTATGGCTCGGAGTTTTCCCACGTTCATTCCGATCTTGACCTCGTATGCTGCGCGGGTGAGCGGGCGAAGCCCAGCTGAATTGCTTTCCTCGCCGGGGGCGCTCGCGCGTGCGGTCGCCGACACGCAACGTGTTGCCGGGCAGGATGGTGTGCTTTGCCTTTACGCTCCAGAGCTGCTTGTTGACGCTTGTGTGACCCTCGGCAACGGTTCCCCTGAGTTTTGTCCGGCCGAAGATGTCCCGCGGTGCAAGCCGCTTTCTCTTGTCCTGGAGGCGGCCCACGCGCTGCACTCGCAACTGCCCGGCAATGTGTTCACGTTTGCTTGCTTCCCAGGTCCGGGATTCGTGCTTTCTGCGCTGAGATCGAAGTTCGGCAACGACTCGCCGGAACTGGCGGACTGCGATTATGTAAGTGACGCATTCACCTTTACGGCGAGAGCTGCGCTAGAGACAGGGATCCAGGGAATTGCTGTGGTGGAAAAAGTGACGCCCGAGGCTCCCGGACTGGAGTCTGCCTATCGCAGCACGCGCAAACTGGCAGACTTCTATTCCGCCGCATTTCTGATCTTCCTCGAACAATCCGAGAGTGTTCCGTCAGCCCCGAGCTTCGCGGACTTCAGCTTTCAAGTGCCCACACAATTCCGGGCACGCGAGTTGGTGGTTGGTATTCCAGCACCATGGATAGACGCTGCGCCGCCTGCGACGACCGCGGGCGATGTCCCCGGCACTGTCAGCGTGCAAGAGTTGCAGAGTTTAAGGGCACTCAACCTGAACCATGTTTGATTGATCATGCACCCGAACCGAATGAACACGATTGATGTGGATACCGGTGGAACTTTCACCGACGGAGTGTTTCGGCACGACGGAAGACTCGTCTCGACGAAAGTGGATACGACTCCGCACAATCCGGTGCGCTGCTTCGTCGAATGCATTGAGTCAGGCGCGCAACTGCTGGGCAAAGAGGTGACGGAGCTTCTGGAGAACACCGACATTATCCGTTACTCCACCACGGCCGCCACGAACGCCATCATCCAGCGCAAGGGCGCGAAAATCGGATTACTGGTCACCGCAGGCGCCGAGAAGCACCTTTACTGGTCTCAAGAAGGGAGGTCACCCGTATGGCCCCTGCTCGAACCGGGCCTAGTGCGGGGAGTACAAGAGAAAGTAAACGATCAGGGAGAGCTGAGAACCCCGCTGGATGCCGAGGGGTTCCGGCTTGTGACCGAAGAACTGCTTGACCGCGGTGCACGCCTGCTGGTTGTGGCCTTCGGGAATGCTGCCCTGAATCCGGCCAACGAGATCGCCGCCCGGGAACTGTTCCGGCAGTGGTTTCCCACTCACTACCTGGGGACACCATTTCTGATTCTCTCGCACCAGGTAAGTTCCCGCGGAGGGAACGCCGAACGTCTGCACAGCGCCGTGATTTCCGGCTACCTGCACCGGCAACTGGTCGTGTACTTGTACAAGTGTGACGATGCGGTGCGCAGTCGCGGCTACCGCCATCCGCTGCTGGTGGTGCACTCCAGCGGCGGCCTGGCTCGGGTCGCCAAAACCAGGGCTCTTAACACCTATAACTCCGGTCCGACCGCCGGTGTTTACGGGGCAGCCCGCATCGCCCGGCGCTACGGCTTGCCTCATGTGCTGACCATGGATATCGGCGGGACCAGCACCGATGTCGCTTTCATTGAAAACGGCCAGGTGAAGCTGTCGTTCGACGTGGAGATCGAAGGCATCCCGGTCAATCTGCCCATGATTGACGTGCTGGGGCTTGGCGGTGGTGGAGGGTCATTGGCCCGGGTCGAGAACAGCAAGCTGAAAGTAGGTCCCGACAGCGCCGGCGCCGTTCCCGGTCCAGCTTGCTACGACCTCGGGAATATGCAGCCCAACGGTAACCGACGCTGACCTTACTCTCGGTCTGATTTCGCCGGACAACTTCCTCGGAGGGAAGCGTCGCGTCAGCCTAGCGCGCGCGCAGCAGGCGATTGGATCGGCGATCGGTGAACCACTGTCCGTCGGAACCGAAGCTGCCGCTCTCCTGATCCGGCGCACCCTGGCCACAAGCCTTGCCGGTTCGATCAGGGCCGAGGCTCGGAAACGGGAATTCCCCCTCGCTGACGCTGTCTTGTTCGCCTACGGTGGAGCTGGGCCCCTGCATGCCGCCCAAATCGCCAGCGAGATTGGCATCAAGACTTTCTATGTCTTCCCGGAGAGCCCGGTGTTCAGCGCGGCTGGTTGCTCCAGCATGAACATTGAGCACCTGTACGAGAGACGCATTCGGCCGCACAACGGAACTTCCTTCGGCGAGGTGCTCTCCGCTAGCATCCAGGAGTTGAAGCTGCGCGCACAGCGCGATGCTCGTGGGGAGGGATTCGATCCCGCGCGGGCGCGAATCTCAGTGGTCGTGGAAAAACCCGAAGGGGCTGTGGTCGAACTCGCTGGGGATGGCCAGAATCCGCAGTCCGCACAGCAGGACATTTCCGACGCCATATTGCGCGTCACCGCCACGTTGGACTCGGGTCAACTCTCCGAGTTGCCGCCGTCGAGTGCAGGGCCCAGTGATTCGCCGCCAAAGAACCGCGAAATCTATTGGAGCTGTGGACCGCGTTCCACGCCCGTTTATGCATTGGATGCCCTCGCGCCTGCAAAACGTCTGGCTGGCCCCGTGGTGATCGAAAGCGCGGAGACAACCTGCGTCGTACCCGAGGACTGGCAGGCGGAAAAAGATGGTTTTGGAGCTATCCGAGTAACCAAGGCTTAACCATGACCCAGCGCAACATCACGGAATACCTGGCGATTGATCTGCAAAAGGAACTCTGGGTGTGCCGCAAGTGTGGTCGCGAACTCGGTAACGCGCGCGAGAACTATAAGTTTGGGCTGGTATTTCGCGAGCGCGATCCCGCGGCTGTGCACTCCTCAGGGTTGGATCAGCGGCGGTTCTACCCCGATCCGGAGTGGTGCCGCATCGTGGAGATGTTCTGTCCGGGATGCGCAACGATGGTGGAGGTGGAGTACCTGCCGCCGGGCCACCCGCTCACGCACGATTTGGAAATCGACATTGATGCTCTCAAACGCAGCGCCCAAGAGCAGAAGCAATGAACAAAGGAAATCCGAGTTCCGATACGACAATCAACATCGATGTGGGCGGCACATTTACGGACTGCTATGTCATCCTTGACGGGCGGGTCGCATGGGGCAAAGCGCCCACCACTCCCGACGATCTCTCCCGTGGCTTCCTGAATGCCCTGGCCGAAGCCTGCAAGCCCCTCGGACTCGAGCCGGGCGATCTCCTCTCGCAAACCAGCATCTTGCGCTACGCCACCACGGTCGCGCTGAATGCCCTGTTGCAGCGCGTTGGACCCCGGCTTGGCTTGATCACCACGCGCGGCCACGAGGACATGTTGTTCATCGGAAACGGAAGGGCCTGGGGTGACGGGTTACCCGTCGCCGAACAGCGCTGCGTCGCGCAGGCCCGCATGCCGGAGCCCTTGATTGCCCGGGACATGGTAGTGGGAGTCAGCGAGCGCGTGGATAGCTTCGGGAGCGTGGTACGGCCCTTGACAGAGCGCGACGTCTTCGAGGCCCTGCAATACTTGGTGGATCGCGGGGTGCAAGGAATCGTCGTTTCGCTCCTGTGGAGTTCCGCGAATCCCTCTCACGAGCGGGCGATTCGCGACATCGTGCGCGAGGAGTATCCAGAGGAATTCCTGGGCAATATTCCTGTGCTGCTTTCCAGCGACATCGTCCCCAAGTGGCGCGAATACACACGGACCAATACTTCAGTGCTGACGGGCTTCCTGCATACCGAACTGACGAACCAGTTGCTGGGGATCGGGGACAGGTTGCGCGATCTCGGATACAAGAAGCCGCTACAGATGGTGCAAAACACGGGCGGCGTAGCCAAGCTCACTCGCACGCGCGTGGTAGACACGTACCAGTCCGGGCCGGTCGCCGGCATCATGGGCGCAGCCGCGCGAGCAGCCAGCCTGGGCATCAAGGACGTAGTGTGCACCGACATGGGCGGCACCAGCTTCGATCTCGGGGTGGTCGTGCATGGCCGTCCCAAGTTTTATTCCGTGCGCCCAGTCATTGACCGTTGGGCAGTTGATCTGCCGTTGCTCGAAGTGAAATCCATCGGGGCTGGGGGCGGCTCCATCGCCTGGATCAACCGGGCCTTCGGAAACCGTTTGGAAGTGGGTCCGCAGAGCGCAGGATCCATGCCCGGACCCGCGTGCTACGGCATGGGAGGCAACAAACCCACCGTCACCGACGCTGACGTGGTACTTGGCTATATCGACCCGAACAACTTCCTTGCTGGACGGATGAAACTTGAACCGGAGCGCGCGAATGACGCAATCCGGAAACACATCGCCAAACCCGCAGGCATGAGCGTCGAACAGGCCGCATTCTCGATCAAGCGGGTCGTGGACGAGAAGATGGGAATCGAAATCTTCAAAGAGGTGGTGCTCAAGGGCTATGATCCGCGCGAGTTCGCGCTGTTCGCCTACGGGGGAGGGGGGCCGACGCACTGCTGCGGCTATGCGGAGGCGCTGGGAATCCGACGAATCCTGCTGTTCGCGGAGTCCTCGGTGTTTTGTGCGTACGGTGCTTCCACCCTGGATATCACTCACGTGTATGAACGGGCCCGCCCCATGGTGCTTTTCGATCCAATGACCGGGTCGTTCCTCACCGAGGTGCAAGAATTCAACCACACCGTGCAATCATTGGAAGCGGACCTAAGGCGCGACATGCTGGCAGAGGAACTGGACCTTTCGCGCATGAAGCTGGCGCTGGAACTGGAACTCCGCTACGGGTCTTCCCCGGTGACCCAGCGTATTACCTGCAAGGAACTGCGGCTGCGGGATGCGGAGGGGGCGCGCGAGCTGTATCAGGAGTTTCGAGAGCACCTGATGGCTCTCAGCCTTGGCATCGACCTTCCCGAGGCTCCCGTGCGCATCGAGACCTTCATTCTGCACGGCAGCCTTCCCGCCGGTCAGCTGGTTTCCGCGAAGGACGAGCACAGAGCCGCCCGCAGCAAGCAACCGCCGCCGATCGGACACCGGGATTGCATCTGGGACTCAAGCCTGCGCCGGGTGAATACTCCTCTCTATGCAGTCGGAGGTCTAGAAGAAGGCGATGTCATTCCCGGACCCGCTATCGGCGAAGCGCGCGACACGACTTACGTGATTCCGCCGGGGTGGGAACTGGCTGTGCACGCGAACGGGATTTGTGAAATGACCTTGCTCGCGGGCGCTGGGCGTACGCAGGCTTCCAAGCAAGGCACCACGGCTTAGCGAGGGTCAGAAAAATGCCTCTGGATACAAGTTTTCTTCTCAACAAGCGCTATAAACCCGAGCCGATGACTGCGGAACAGTCCGAAGCCATCAAGCTGGTATCGCATGAGGACTACAGCATCTTCACGCAACGGCTGGCGAGTGCTTGCGAGGAAGGCAAAGAGATTCTGATCCGGCTGGGCATTGCAGGGCCACTTCAGTCGGGAGACGTGTGTCTCAGCTTTCACACTGCACAAGGCGACTTGGCGCTGGCCGAAATGGGTACGTTCCTGCACGCCATCACGGCCTCGGTCCCCATGAAATTTGTCCTGAAGCATTACAAAGATGACGTGACGATGGGACTGAAGGATGGCGATGTTTACTTCTGCAATGAGGCCATCTACGGTGGGTTGCACAACCCTGACCAGATTGTGTTCGTGCCTATTTTTGCGGAAAACGCGTTGATCGGCTGGGTCGCGGCCGCGGGGCATGAGCCGGAGACGGGAGCGACCGAACCCGGGGGACAGCCCGCCGACGCCCGCGACCGCTACGCCGAGGGGCTGAAGGTCCCGCCGGTGAGGATCGGGGAGAACTTCAAGATCCGGCGGGACATGCTGGAATTCTTCGAAAACATGGTGCGCTACCCGGAAATGATTTCCATCGACACCTCGGTGAAGCTTTCCGCCTGCCTGCGGCTGCGAACGCGACTGCTGGAAATGGTCGAGGAGCGGGGAAAGGATTTCGTGGTCGGCCTCTTCAGAAAAATTATCGAAGACAGCGCAGTGGCGGCGAAGCAGAGAGTACGGCAGTTGCCAGACGGCAAATACCGGTGCGTAACCTTCCTTGACACCTATGGACCGGCCGAGGCCCTGATCCGGGTTCCCTGTACGTTGATCAAGCAGGGTGACTCGATGGTCGCCGATTTCACGGGAGCATCGCCGCAGCTGCCCGGTCCGTACAACGCGTTTGAGCACATCATCTACGCGCACCTCACCTGCATGCTTTTCCAGTACTACTTTTCCGATCAGCCCGGCAGTTCTGGCACGCTCGTCCCGTTCGATGTGCATTGTCCGAAGGGCTCGTTTCTAAACGCCGACGCGCAAGCGGCGATCTCGAGCTGCACGGCAATGGCTCCCCTCACCGGCAACGCTTTCATGCTGTGTCTGAATAAGGCCATGTACGCGTCGGCGGAAAAAGAAATCATGACCAACATCGCGGTGCCTCCCGGCGCCAGCGTGCGCGCATTCTTCTTCGGCGGAATCAACCAATTCGGAAAGGAAGTGGCGGGTGTGTCGCTGCGCCCCGGAAATACCGCCGGGATCGGGGCGCGCCCAGATAAGGATGGTGTCGAATGCGGATCGTTCTGGTGGGTTGGACGCGGCAATGCGGTTGACGTCGAGCACGAGGAACTGCTGTACCCCTATTTCGGCGTGTATAGCAATTTTGCCCCCGACAATGCGGGAGCGGGCAAATACCGCGGCGGCTCCGGGCTCACCTACGGCATTCGCATGCACAGGACGCCGGGATTTTACGTTCAGACCTTTGGACTGGCGAGCCGCTTCCCGGCGAACCCTGGCCTGTTCGGCGGCTATGCCGCGAATGTGCGGCCCGGCATTCGCATCGTCGGCGCCGATTGGCGAAAGCTTGACGCCGACCCGGACGTTCCGGCGCCGAGAAACGAGTTTGAGTTGTTGGAGGTCTGCAAGAAGCTTGGCATCGAAGTGCAGCTCACGCCCGTGCAAATTCCGGGTTCGCTGTTCCAGGCCGGGGATTTTGTGGGCGTAGTCGGATCAGGAGCTGCCGGATACGGTGACGTTCTTGACCGGAGTCCGGAAGCGGTCGTCCGGGATGTGGCTTCGGGCGTGGTCACGCCGTGGATGGCCAAGCACGTGTACTGTGTCGCGCTGAGAGAGGACGGGAGTGTGGATGCGAAAGCCACCGAAGAGTTGCGCCAGCGCGAACGGAAGCAGCGGCTTGCCGAAGCCAAGCCGTACGCGCAATTCATAGAAGAGTTCTCGCGATATAAGCCTCCGGAGGAGGCACTAAGACTCTACGGCAGCTGGCCGGACCCGGGTGCGGAAAAGAAAGCGCAACAGCCGGAACCTGTGTCAGCGGATTAGTAAAGTGCGTTGTCGGACCAGGAGAGCCACCGAATGCGTGACCGTTTGGAGCGGTTTGCGATCGGTTACATGCCGGACACCAATTTCGGACCTTATGCCAGGCCTGAACCCGATGCAGGCACGATTCGAAGTTGCGTTGAGCAACTCATACGGGAGTCGCTAGCGGCCGAAGAAGCAGGCTTTGACGGAATCTTTGTCCCTGAGCGCCACATGCGGACCGAGACAATGTTTCCCAACCCGCTGATGCTGCTCTCTTATTTGGCCCCCCGTACCCGTCGCGCCCGCCTCGCGACCTATGCGCTGGTTCCCACTTACGGCTGGGACCCCATGCATCTTGCCGAGCAGACGGCCCTGATCGATCACCTTTCCGGCGGGCGCCTCACGCTGGTCGTTTCCATGGGCGTTCTCGAGGACTCCTGGCGGATGTTCGGAGTCAACGGAAAGAATCGCCTCTCGCTGTTCACAGAATCGGTGGACATCCTCAAGAGAGCCTGGACCTCGACCGAGACGTTCAGTTATCACGGAAAGCGCTTTCACTACGAGAACACTCGACTCATACCGAGGCCCTACCAGCAGGACCCGCATCCAACGCTTTGGGGTGGCGGGCAGACCGCACCTGCGATTCAGCGCGCCGGTACTTACGCGAGCGGATGGTGCGGCGATCCCTTTCCGCTGAACATGGAGACATGGAAGCGTCAAACTGGCGCTTTTCGCGAAGAAGCGATTCAACACGGCGTGGAGAACCCCAAGGTGATCCTCATGCGCGACGGATTCGTGGCTGAAAGCCGCGAAAAGGCCGAGAAAATTTACGGCGAGGCCTTCGCTGCCGAAATGCTTTTCTACTACGATCTGGGAATTCTTGCGCACCACGACCCAACGATCCAGTCGCGCGCCGACGTGACCCTCAAGAAGCTGCGGAATTCACTCGTGATCGGAACGCCGCAGGACTGCATTGAGGCCCTGGAAATGTATCGCGATACTTACCATGTGGACTACGTGGTCATGCGCTTCCGCATGCCAAAAGGGCCTCCCTGGGAAGCCGTGCTCGACTGCATTCGAATGTTCGGTGCGGAAGTCTTGCCGCACTTTCATGGCCGGGCGTGACGCGCCGGGAGCCTTTGTTTAAAGGAGTACAGATGTTTAGAGATGCAAAGGAATATAGCAACGAGGAACTGCTGCGGGCGTGCCAGGACTTCTTCGGCGCCCTGTACTGGGCCTGGTATGAGACCGCCGTGAAGACTGTGGGAGAAGAAAAGGCGCGACAGATGCTGATCGAACTCTCCGAAAAGTTTGCCGAACTCGAAGCGCAAACCATGCACCAGCTCTGGGGCGCACCCTTCCAAAACCTGCATCAGATTACACGCACTTTGGACGTGATTCACCGTATGGTGGCCTATGAGGGATTCGAGCGCGGTTCGACACCCGGGTGGACCATGGAGAACGAGAACAAGGGTTACGAACAGGTCGGCCACTGCCCGATTTTTGCCACCACGCCTCCCGAGATGAAAGACAAAGGTGCAACCGCCCTCTGCACCGTTTACTGCCACAGCATCGGCCAGAGGTTCTACACCCGCATGGGCTGCACCATCGAGCAGGACCGCTGGCTGTCAAAAGGCGACTCTTACTGCGGATTCAAGATCGAACGCAAAGCGGAGCTCGTGCAACTCGCGGCTCAGGATAAAAGCCAGTGAAGCTTAAAGACAGGGTAGCGATCGTCACCGGGGCGGCTCGCGGCATGGGCCGGAGCCACTGCCTGGCGCTGGCCGACGAAGGAGCTGCTGTAGTCGCGGCGGACATTTGCCAGGATCTCACTGGAGTCGCGTACCCGCTCGGCCGGCGTAGTGAGTTGGAGGAGACGGCCGCTCTCGTCCGGGCGAAAGGACGAGACGCGATTGCCGTCACCGCCGACATTACCAAAGCGTTGGATGTCTCTGCCCTGGTCGAGAAGACGGTCGAGCAGTTCGGCCGAATCGACATCCTGGTCAATAATGCCGGGGTCGCGCTGATCGGCGTTCCCGTGCAAGATGTCACCGAAGAGCAGTGGGACCGGCTCATGACCGTGAACGCGAAAGGGCCGTGGCTGTGTTGCAAGTACGTAGTCCCGCACATGATCCGCCAGCGTTACGGGCGCATCGTCAACATGTCTTCTCACTGCGGGCTGGTCGGAATAGCCACGCTGGCTCCCTACAACTGCTCCAAGCATGCGGTGATCGGATTGACCCGAACGCTGGCGGCGGAACTGACGCAATTTGGAATCACAGCCAACGCGATCTGTCCGCGGGCAGTCAACACTCCCATGCTCGCCGAAGCCTACAAGTCCGTCGGCATGACCATGGAACAGGCGGAACGCGAGTGGGGCTCGACCGGACTGACGAGCGAAATCATTCCGCCCGAGGATATTTCCAAGATGGTCGTGTGGCTCGCCTCGGACGACGCTCGCTTCATTACCGGCCGGAGTTTGCTGGTAGGAGCTACCAACGCCCTTATTCCCTGAAGGTGGACCGCAAATGACATCGCTCGAACAGCGGTTGGAGCAACTCGAAGGCCGGATCGAATCCCTGGAAGATCGCGAGGACATTCGCGAGGCTCTCTCCCGATATGCGAAAGCGCTCGATGAACGAAACTTGCCAGAAATGTCGAAACTGTGGAGCCGTGAGGCGGTGCTGATCGTGCGTCCCTGGGGATATGAATTCCAAGGCTATCAGGCGATTGTGGACTTCTACGAGCAGTACTTCAAGTCGGACTGGATCGCGCCCCGGCACAACGGGGCCAACGAATCAATCGAGCGCGACGGCAGTGGTTACAAGGCATTCTCGTACTTCTTCGAGACCCTGTCGCGCGGCGAGCACTCCGTGGTCGGCTGGGGTACCTGGGTGGATCGCTTCGTCCGAGAAGATGGCGTTTGGAAATTTTCCTTACGCGAGATCAACGTGATGGTCCTTGCCCCTATTGCAAAGGGCTGGGCCGCCGCCGACAAGATCATGGATTTGTGAGCGAGTGCAGATGCAGAGCCACGGCATCGTGAAGAGTGGTGGACGTCGCACCATCGTTGACCTGTTCCTGGAAAACGTGAGCCGTTTCCCGGGGAAGACCTTCGTTCGCTTTGCCGGTAGGGAGTACTCCTACGCGCAACTCGACCAGGCTTCGCTGGCCTTCAGCGAACGGTTAGGGGCAGCAGGGATCCATGCCAAGGACCGCATTGCGATCGCTATGAACAATCGCCCCGCATTCCTCACCGCATTTCTGGGGATCTTGCGCATCGGTGCGACCGCGGTCCCGCTCAACACGTTCTACAAGGGGGACGAGTACCGGTATGCGCTGGAGCATGCCGAGTGTAAGGCGGTCGTCACAGAACCTTCGCTGGCCTCGACAGTGTTGGAAGCCAGCGGCTCGATCCAGCATCCGATCGTCAGCTTTCTAAGCCCCTCCGAAGACCAACTGGAACTTGTGCCGGAACACGAGACTTCGGTGCCGTCCGGCTCTCCTGTCGTTGCTGCGGCCGAAGACATAGCCGGTATCTTTTACACCTCAGGCACCACGGCTCGTCCCAAAGGCGTGATGATCAGCCATGCCAACATGATGTATTCCGCCGAAGTCACGATCCGTTCTCTGGGACTCGCTGCCGGCGATGTCCCTGCCCTGGCTTTTCCTCTGTTCCACGTGAATTCGCTCTTCTACGGAGTGCTGTGTGCGATTGCCCTGGGCAGCGCCATTGGTCTACTCCCCGGATTCTCGGTTTCGCGCTACTGGGTTCAGGTGGCCGAAGCAGGAGCAACCTGGTCGCCGGGGATCACCGGCCCGCTGATCCGCCTGCTATTGCGACAGGAGAAACAGGACAGCGAGCGCAAGCAGAAGCTGCGTTTTGCGGTTGGAGGCACGTTCATCAGTCTGGAGGAAGTTGAGCAATTCACCGCGCGCTTCGGTGTCCAGGTTCTTCCGGCATGGAGCATGACCGAGACCGTAAGCCTGGGGACGCTGCACCCCAACTATCGGCCGCTGCCGATCCCGTCCACGTCCGCGATTGGATTTCCTACGCTGGGGCAGGAGATCCGCATCGTTCGGGACGACAGCTCCGATGCGGATACCGGGGAAGCCGGGGAAATGCTGTTTCGTTCACCCAGCATCTTCGCCGGTTATCTCAACGATCCGGAGGCAACAAAGGCAGCCTTCACGGAGGACGGCTGGTTCCGTACGGGAGACCTGGCGCACATGGACCAGTCCGGATACCTGTGCTTCGTGGACCGCAAGAAGGACATGATCAAGACAAAGGGCGAGAATGTGGCGGCGGCGGAAGTGGAGCGCGTCCTGAACGAACACCCGGCGGTGCTCGAATCCTGTGTGGTGGGGGCGAGGAAGGAAGGCGGCCTCTGGGGAGAGCGCGTGATTGCGTTCGTTGTGAAGAGCGGTAAAGCAGACGCCTGCGCGGAAGACTTGCAGGAATGGACACGGCGGAAACTCGCCGACTTCAAAGTCCCGCAGGAAATCCATTTTGTCGCCGCTTTGCCCAAGACGCCGCTCGGCAAGATTCAGCGGGCGGTGCTCAAAAACAACTTGGCGAGTTTCCAGTCGCCAAAGCTGGAAGTCAGTTGAGGATCTTTCATGCGAAACAAGCTGGAACAATTCGCAGTCGGATGTCTGCTGGACACCAACTTCGGGCCGTTCTACCAGCCGGTTCCGTCCCGCGATACGGTCAAGCGCGCAACGGATCAACTGCTGGAGGAAGGAGTGCTCGCGGAAGAAGCCGGTTTCGAGGGCGTATTCGTGCCGGAGAGCCATATGCGGAGCGAGACGGTGTTCCCTGATCCCCTGCCGCTGCTGGCCGCCCTCGCGGGCAGCACCAGCCGGGTTCGTCTCGCCACCTACGCCCTCATCCCGCCGTACGGCTGGAATCCCATGCATCTTGCGGAGGCGACAGCCCTGATTGATCAGCTCTCAGCCGGCCGCTTTACCCTTGTGCTCGCCATGGGCCTCATCCCTGAGTCCTTCCAGATGTTCGGCGTTAATCCGAAGCACAAGCTGTCATTGTTCCAGGAGTCGGTGGAGGTTATCAAGAGAGCGTGGACCTCGCACGAGCGTTTCAACTTCACGGGCAAGCGTTTTCATTTCGAGGATGTGTGGCTGACGCCTAAGCCCTTTCAGCAAGATCCCCACCCCCCGATATGGGGCGGGGGCCTCACCGATGAGGCGATTCAACGCGTTGGCAGCTTCGCCAGTGGGTGGTGCAGCACTCCTTTTCCGATTCGGAAAGACGTCTGGGAGCGGCAGGTTGAGCTTTTCAAGACGACGGCCCAGACCTGTGGCGTGGAGAATCCGAAGATTATTCTGATGCGCGATGGCTTCGTCGCTGCAACCCGGGAGCAGGCGGAGCGCAGTTGCAGCGAGGCTTTTATGCCGGAATGGATGAACTATTTCGATGCCGGCATCTTATCGCAGCAGGATGCGGGCATTCAGTCCCGTGCCGACGTATGCATCGAGAATATGCGCGAGCACCTCGTCGTCGGGAGCCCTCAGGACTGCGTGGAATCGCTGGAGCGTTATCGCCAGGTGTACCGAGCCGATTACGTGGTTCTCCGCGTGCGGTCGGCCTACGGGCCTGGGCGGGAGCAGACCCGCCGCTGCATGGAAGAATTCGGCGCGAAAGTCTTGCCCTGTGTGCAAGGAGCGGCACAAGGCGCTCATTGACCCCGAACCGCCGTAGATGAGAGACCGAATGCCGAGCCCTAACATCCTGTTCTTCAACCAGTGCTCGTTGAAAGACGTGGCCGTGGTGGGCGGCAAGGGCGCCAATCTTGGCGAATTATCCTCGGCTGGATTCCCCGTGCCGGCGGGGTTCGCGATTACGTCGCAGGCATACCTCCATTTTTTGCAGGCCAACAAATTGGAGCCGAAGTTGCGCCAGATGATATCCCGGATCCGCTTTGAAGATCCCGCAGACTTGGTCCACGGCACGGAAGCGATCCGGGAGTTGATGCAGTCTGCCCAAGTCCCGTCGTCATTGGAGGAAGAAATTGCCCGAGCGTACGAAACGCTTGGAGCGAACCCGCATGTTGCCGTGCGCTCGTCCTCGGCGATCCCGGACCTTGCCATCAGTTCGTTTCCCGGCATGATGGATACCTTCTATGACGTGCAGGGCGTGCAGAAAGTCGTGGAATACGTCAGGTTGTGCTGGACCTCGCTATGGACTGCGCGCGCCACCGCCAACCGCTGGAACAAGGGCATCGATCATTTCGCCGTCCGCGTCAGCGCCCTCGTGCAACTCATGGTCCGGGCGGAATTCTCAGGGATCGCTTTCACCGCAAATCCGGTAACGGGAGAGGATGAACTTGTTGTCGAGGCGATCGTCGGACTCGGGGAAGCGTTGGTCTCGGGCCGCGTCACTCCCGACACATTTGTGCTTTCGAAGGGTGCTCTCCGGATACAACAAGCTCCGCAGTCTCCACGCGTTGCCGAAGAAGTGGTACTGGCCGCGGCGGCCATGTCCCGTGACATCGAGAAGCATTACGGCCGGCCGCAGGACGTGGAATGGGCATGGGCTGGCGGTAAGCTTTACATCCTGCAATCCAGGAACATTCGTAAGCCCGAGGAGAGCAGACCCGACTACAGCGGACTGGAACGCTGGAATAAGCCTCGGCAACCGGGGGAAGCAGACATCATCTGGACACGCGCCTGGAGCGACGAGGTGCTCACCCGGGCGATTACGCCCCTGTTTTACTCGGTCCAGGCGGACCTGATCACGGAAACTTACGACTTCATGTACCGGGCTTCGGGACTAAACCGCCTGCTGCCCATGCGGTTGATGCGTTTTCACAAGAACCGCGGGTATTTCAGTACGGACTACTTGAAGGAATGCCTTCGCTACGCTCCCAAGTTCACTCGGGGCGATGACGCCCTGAAGTTCTTCAGGCCCGAGCAAAGAGACGAGGTCAGGAGCATGCCATTCCTCGGCTGGGAAAAATTGAAGAGCGAACTTTACTTGGCGCGTCATTACAAGAGGTATACGTTTACGCGTTGCTACCGGACGTACTACCAGGACTGGCTCCCTGAGCTTCTGCGCAGAGTACGCGAGTTGGATCAACGGGACCTCGCCAACGCCACCGCCGAAGAGTTGCGCAACTACTACTGGGGCATGGATCGCCTGATCAAGGATCACTGCCAGCCAATAGGCTTCGGCGTCATGGTGCACACCTTTGCCGCAGTAACTTTCCTGAACATCGCTTTGCAGAAATGGCTCGGGGATACTAGTTCCATCAGCGTGCTGCTGAGTGGGCTGCCAGGAAACAACACGGTGGAGCTGAATGAAAAGGTCTGGCAACTCTCGCGCAAGATCTCGGTAAACCCGGAGTTGCGTGGCCTGTTTACTTCGCTGCCAGCGGCAGAGATTCTCACTCGCCTGAAGGGGTCCGCAACGGGCCGCGTCTTCGCCGAGGAGTTTGAGCTGTTTTGCCAGACGTATGCATTCCGCGGAGCCGAAGACCGCGAGATTTCCTTTCCCCGCTGGGGTGACGACCCAGCGCTGCTTGTCAACGTCCTGAAGATGTTCGTAGCCAGCGGTGACCAGGCCGATCCAGCGACTACGCTCGCAAGAAAGGAGGTGGAGCGCGAGACCCTAACCCGGGACTTGGAAGCCCAGCTTGCCCGCTGCAGGGGCGGATTCTGGAAAGTGAAGGTCTTTCGCTTCCTGCTGAAATACGCGCAGATTTACTCGCTGTTCCGGGAGAACCAACGGTTCGAAGTGGACCGGGTTTTCTACGGACAGCGCAAGGCATTCCTCGCTATTGCTCGCATGCTCGTGGATCGTAACCTGTTGGCGGACGCCGACCACATCTGGTTTCTATCCAAGGAAGAGGTCTTCGATTTGCTGGTGGGCGCACTCTCGCGAAGCGAAGCCGTTTGCCTCATTACGCCGCGTCGAGCAGAGTACCGCAAGTACCTCTACCATGTTCCTGCCATGTTTCTGCAGGGCGATCGGGAGTTTGAACCCGAGCCCGAAACAGCTGTGCACATGGCGGCGGCCGGAAACACCCTGCCGGGTGTGCCCGCCAGTTCGGGCCGCGCCACAGGAATTGCTCGCGTGGTACACGACCTGCAACAACTCAGTCGCGTGCAGGCTGGAGACATCCTTGTGACCAACAGCACCGACCCCGGATGGACACCGGTCTTCCTGCTGATCCGAGGCCTGGTACTCGAGACCGGTGGGATTCTCGCCCACGGGACGGTGCTCTCGCGGGAATACGGGATTCCCGCTGTGACCTCGGTGAAGGATGCCACGCGGCAGATTCACGATGGCGAGGTCATCACTATCGACGGAACTCAGGGGTTTATCCTTTTACCCGAACAGGTGCAGACCCAGATGGCCCAATCATGATCGGCCGGTGCGATGATCTCCGCCATGTTGCCACCCCGGAGCACAACTTCAGCGAGAGCAAGTGGTTCTCGTTTTACGATCCGGACCTCGAATTCTGGGCCTCCTGCCGCATCGGCCTTGAACCCAACCGGCACAGCGCCAATCGCTGGGTAGTAGCAGCTTTCCAGGGCGAAGTGGTTTATCACGAACTTGTAGTCGGCCAGCCTTTGCCGGACTCCGATTGGCCTGACATCTCTGTGGCGAGGTTACGGATACGTACTCTCGTGCCGATGTCGGAGTACCGGCTCGACTTCTCGAGCCCAAGCTTTTCGTTGGGAGTGACCTGGCAATCCCGAACTCCGGCCTTCGATTACAAGGACTGCGTCGCTCCTTTGCCGCCGTCGCTGGCCGCGGAGCACTACGAGCAGTCAGGGGTCGTCACGGGTTCGTTTCAATACCGCGGCACGCGCCGCTCAATGCAGGGACATGGCCACCGCGATCACTCCTGGGGCGTACGGCACTGGGAGGGGTTCCGCTCCTGGGTGGCGTTCATGGCGCCGTTTGGCTCAGGATCATTCCTGCACCTTGAGCAGTTTGACGAACAATCGTCTGGAATCACGCGCCATGGTTTTCTCTTCCATGAAGGGCGCATTATCCCTCTCAAAGACGCCCAGATCAGGCTAGAGTTCGAACCACAGTCGAAGTATCCATCCACCTTCCTGATTTGCCTCGAAGACGTCCATGGGAGTCGTTTTCCTTTTTCCGGTAATCTCAGTTTGACTTCGCCGCTTGCTTTCGGCAACTGTCATGTGGGGGAGTCCTACGGAACCTACCGCGACCACGAAGGGAATCAGACGATGGGCATCATTGAATATGGGTTCACGACACAAGCAGGTCTCAGTTTCTGAACCTGGACGTCTGTGCAAGTAATTAGGCCGGAGCATGTAAGGGCCGATTGCGCTTCGACAGAATCTCTCAGGGGATAGGCCCTCTTTCGAGCCGGACTATACTCATCGTGTGAATTCGTGGAAAGGAGAGACCTGTAGTGCACCCCGCTAGAACTGGACACAGAAGTTAGTTAGGCTTGGGGCCTCCGCCAGGAGGCGAGAATGTCGAGAAAGCCGAGAGTCCAGAGAACCCCGGAAGAGAAGTGGCAGATTGTGTTGGAAGGTTTGAAGAGCGGCAACGTGGCAGAGACGTGCCGCAAGTATGAGATCGCTCCCAATCTCTACTACCGCTGGAAGGACGAAGTGGAAGCCGGAGCCAAGGCTGCGCTTGGGGGGAGAAGCGCAGCCGCGCGGCCCGATGCCGAGCAGGAGAAACGGATCAAACAACTGGAGCGGGCGCTGGGTCGATCGCATTTGCAGATCGAGATCTTAAAAAACGTGCTGGGCGAGTGAGCTGCGGGCAAGCGCATTCGTCGGCACGGGAGTTAGTGGCCCAGGGGAAGGAAGTGAAGCTGGTGGCCGAGACACTGGAGATCAGCCGCTCCAGTCTCTACTATCGGCGGCAACCGCGCGCCAGTCGTGCGGATCGTTCGCACGACCAGGAGATCATCACTGGCCTGCGGCGAGAAGCCGGCGTACGGCTATCGTCGCGTGGTCTGGTGGTTGGGGCGGCATCACGGGCTGGTGGTCAATGGCAAGCGGGCGCTGCGCGTGATGCGGGAACGCGGACTGTTGGTGCGCCAGCGCCGCTTTCAGGTCTCGCGCCGAAAGGACTGGGGCAAGGTGGAAGCGCCGCATCCCAATCACGTCTGGCAGTCGGACATGACCAAGGTCTGGGCCGGACCGAGTGTGGGCTGGGCGTATCTGGTCTCGGTGATCGACTGCTGCACGCGTGAGATCGTCGGCTGGGACTTGAGTTTGCGCTGCCGCACCGAAGAAGCTCTGGCGGCGCTCAACCGCGCCGTGCTGGAGGTTTTGCCTTTCGGTTCTCGTGGAACGGGTTTGACTTTGACGACCGACAACGGCACGCAGTTTACGTCAGCACGATATGTCGAAACCCTGAATCGGCTGGGCATCACGCACCGGCGCACGGCTTACAACCATCCCGAGGGCAACAGTTACATCGAGAGGTTTCATCGCAGCTTAAAAGAAGAGGAGGTGTGGCTCAACGAATACCAGAACTTCGACCAGGCCAAGCTGAGCATCGCCCGCTGGATCGAGGAGTACAATCACGACCGTCCGCATCGCGGACTCCACGGGCAGAACCCCGCACGAATGCTCGTGCTCAGTTCCTGCCCAAACCCTTACTTCAAACATGGCCCCTTGTGTCTAGTTTGGAGGGTGCACTACACTTCTATACTTCCATCATCATCCGAGCTCATGAAACATCGCCCGTTTCTCGTCCGGCATAGCGAAATCTGCAGATTTTTCATGGGATAACGCCAGCCATGCAGGAACCCAATTTCACCCCGAGGTTCTGGAAGGGATGGGCGGAGTTGTGTCCGCTAGACCCGAATTTCCACTGAGTCTTCCGTCTCCTTTGGTGTTCCGAATTTTGGTGTTAGCATTTGTGGCTTCGTCCTGGTGTGGGGGCTCGACTGAAAAAACCAATTGCCCAACTCGTGCGCGCGATTGGAGAGGTGTCTCTGGCCTGCTGCCTGCTGCTCGCTGTCGCGGCCGGTCAGAACAATCCCGTCCGGCTCACCACGATTCATGTTTTCAATGGAAATGACGGGGCCAATCCCAGCCTGGAAACCTTGGCGCAAGGAGAAGACGGCAACCTTTACGGCACCACCGTCACCGGCGACCTGAGCAAACTGGGGGGCGCCGTCTTCCAGATGACTGCTTCCGGAAAAGTCACCGTCCTCCATGTCTTCAGAGGGTTCGATGGATGGCATCCCGCCGCCGGTCTGGTGCTGGGCAGTGACGGCCTGTTTTACGGCGACACCCGTTCGCGGGGAACCTACTTCCCCAACGACGGTACGATTTTCAGCATCGCCAGCGACGGCACCTTCAACCTGCTCGACACTCTCGACGACCGCTTCGCCAATCCCTCATCTACGCTGATTCAAGGGGTGGACGGGAACTACTACGGAACCAGCCCGGGAAAAGGTGGCAGCCTGACTCCGGGATCGGTCTACGAAGTCACCTCCGCGGGCCAGTTGAAGAGGCTGCATGCTTTTAGCCGGACCAAGGACGGAGCGAATCCGATCTCCGGTCTGATCATGGGTACGGATGGAGCTTTCTACGGAACCACCTCCGATGGGGGAGCGTTCGGGTGCGGAACCATTTTCCGCATGTCGCCCGCGGGATTCCTGGCGACGATTCACAGCTTTGCCTGGCGCGACGGCTGCAACCCGCTGGGCACGCTGCTGCTGGCGAATGATGGGAACTTCTACGGTACGACGTACGCGGGCGGATCGGGCGGATTTGGCACCGTGTTCCAGATGCTGCCGGGCGGCCAGCTGACGACGCTGCACAATTTCGACGTCTTCGATGGCGCCTCGCCCTATGCCGGACTGGTCCAGGCCACCGACGGCCAGCTCTACGGCACCACCGACAGCGGTTCGCTGGGAAACTATGGACTGATTTTTTCCCTTACCACCGGTGGCCGTTTTAACATCGTCCAGCGCTTTGACGGCGTCCACGGCGATGGGCCCGAGGGTGGACTGATGCAACACACCAACGGCCTGCTCTACGGAACCACCACTTTTGGCGGACTCACCAATCACGGCACGGTTTACACCCTCGATCTCGGAGTCGGGCCCTTCCTCAAGACGGTTCAGACCTCAGGCGCGGCCGGTTCCCAGGTGGGCATTTTAGGGGCGGGCTTCAGCAGCGCCTTTGAAGTGGCTTTCAACGGGACGCTAGCAGCCTTCAGCGTGGTTTCCGATACCTATGTCACCGCCACGG
Source organism: Terriglobia bacterium (assembly GCA_963840615.1). Classification (GTDB taxonomy): domain Bacteria; phylum Acidobacteriota; class Terriglobia; order Terriglobales; family Acidobacteriaceae; genus DATFTE01. Next base: position 1,483 of record CAWJAA010000042.1, on the reverse strand, counting down.
TGCCGGCCGGCGCGAGCAGCGGTCCGGTGCAGATCCGGAGCGGTGGCGGAACCTTGCGGACCTTTGTCGACTTCCAGATCTTGCCCTAACGCGCAGCGGAAAAAATCCAGCTGGGGATGAGGGTCTCGCCCCGCGATTCGCGGATATTGGCAGGCGAAAAAAAGGCCCGCCCCGGAGCAGGCGGGCCGTCGCTGCGGTTTCGGAAAGCTACTTCAGAGCGACCGCAAGTCCCTGAGGCACCTCGCCGCTCGGCACCGGAATGGAGGTTGGGGAAACGGTTTCGGTCACGGTGCCGTCGAGGCTGCTGATATTGAGCACGTGCAGGTAGTTGCCCACGCCGCCGGGAGGATCATTAAGCCCCAGCACATAGAGATACGATCCGGTGGGATCGATCTTGACGTTGGTAGCCAGTCCGCCGGGCAGCAGCGGCAGGTGCTGCAGTTCTTTCGGTTTGGTGAAGTTGGCTCCGCTGGTGTCATAGACGGTGACACTATTGGAGCTGGTCTCGGCGGTGTAAAGACGAGTGCCCGCGGCGTTGCCGGCCATCCAGCCCACCTGCAAGCCGGGGTTTGTGGTCAAGTGGCTGAAGGCGATTACGCCGGCCTTGCTATAGGTGTACGTTCCCACCATGTTTACGTCCGGTAAACCTACATAGATGGCGCGCTGTTTGGCATTGGCCGCCGCCCCCAGGAACACCGAGCCCTTGGAAGGAACCAGGGAGTTGTTGATCACCAGCCGGCCGCCGGCGCCCACGTCGTAGGAGGTAAGAGCGCCGCCACCCATGGACTGCACGACGAAAACGAAACGTCCGCTGGGGCTCACCAGGGCTTGCGCGGGAAGGGAACTGGCGGGGTAGTTGATGGTTGAGTTGGCCACCGGAGTCAAATCGCCTGCGGCGGTGACAAAGAAGGTGGTCGCGTTGGGGGTGCCCCCGGCTTGTCCGGGATCGGCGTCCTGGTTGATCACCGTCATCACCGTCCCCGCGGGAGGGGTTTCATCCAACCCGAGGCTGACGGGGTCCGCTCCGTTCGAGGCGGAGATGTTTGCCAGGGTGAGGCTTCCGTCGGAGTTAATGTTGAAAGTGGTGACGGTGTCGGAGCGCCCGTTGACCGCGAACAGCAGTGTCCTGGCGCCGTTGACCACGATTTCCTGATCCGCCTGAAATCCCGGCGCCAGCACCGGGTTGGAGCTGTACACGCCGCTCCCCATCGTGAGGTAGGGCGAACCTTTCAGTTGGGTCAGCTTGCCAGCGTTGTTGATGAAGGCATAGACGGAATTCTGGTTGATGGTCTGGCCGACGTTGCTCTCCACGTACACCACGTTGTTTTGCGCGAGAGCCGTGGCGCCGAGAAACAGCGCGAGGGCGCTCGCGGCGATCCAACGGCTGGCTGCTGCGATGCTCATACCTACTCATCTCCCTGGGATTATTTTCAACGACGAAGAGGCGGCCACCCGGGCCCGAGGCCGCTGCATCCGTTTCTTT
>CAWJAA010000041.1:0-137352 GCA_963840615.1 Terriglobia bacterium | reverse complement strand
GAAGCGCGCCATTGAACGCAACATTGTGTTTCCGCTGGCCAACCTGGTGGCTACCGGACAGGTGAAGCTGGGTGACTTTATCCGCATCGACCTGACCCCGGAAGGCGGTATTACATTTATCAAAGAAGCCGAGGGAGCGATGGTTCCCATGCTTCTGGAACGGTACGGAGCGGCGGCCGCTGCGCCGGTCGCGGCGCGCTCGGCTCGCACCGCGGCCAACCGTCGGGAATTTGGTGCGACTGGAACGTTGGACGGCAAATAGCTTCGCGTATTCTCCTTCTCCTTCGGGCGCCGGCTGAGCCGGCGCCTTTTTTTTTGCTGTGCGGCCCCCTACACCGGTCGTTCTGCGCCGGCTTCGGTTTGCACGATCCGCATCGAATTGAATACAGTTTCAGGCAACGGAGATCCCATGAAACCTTTGCGTTTTATTGCCCTGTTGCTGTTTACCCTGGTGCTGGCGCCGCTTCTGCCTGCGCGGGTGACGCCCACCCATGGGTTTGACCTGTTCTCGACCCAGGAAGAGATTCAGGCTGGGCAGCAAGCCGCTGCCGCGGTGCCCAAGCAGCTTCCCGTGCTCCCGGACTCCAGTCCGCTGAGCCAATACATTTCCCGGCTGGGGCATCGCCTTGCCGATCACGCTCCGGGGGAGAAGTGGCCTTACAACTTCCACGTGGTGAATCAGAAGGAAATCAATGCCTTCGCTCTGCCGGGAGGTGCGATCTTCGTGAACGTGGGCACCATTCAAGCCGCCGACAACGAAGCTGAACTGGCGGGCGTCCTCGCCCACGAAATCTCCCACGTGGTGCAGCGCCACGGCACCCGCGCCGCCACCAAGCAGATGGCTGCCCAGCTTCCGCTCGCGGTTCTGGGTGGCCTGCTGGGAGGCAGCGCGCTGGGACAGATGGCGGCGCAAGGCATCTCCTTCGGGGTCGGCTCTTATTTTCTGAAAAACTCGCGGGAGGCGGAGAAAGAAGCCGACCTGCTGGGAACTGACATCATGTATGACACGGGGTACGATCCCCACGCCATGGCCCAGTTCTTCGAGAAGATCAAGCAACAGGGCGGATCGCCTTCCCTGCAATTTCTCAGCGACCATCCCGATCCCGGTAATCGCGTGGAGTACGTTTCCGCGGAAGTGCGCACCCTGCCTGCGCGGAAACAGTATCTGGCCGACAGTTCTGACTTTCGCCAGGCGAAGCAGGAAGTTGCCGGGATGAAACCGATGACGGCGCAGCAAATTGCCGCATGGCAAAAACAGGGCGGCGGGGGGCCCGCAGAGGCAATCAGCGGGACGGTGGTCACGCCCAGCGCTACCCTCCAACCCTTTAACCACGATGATTTTCAGATTTCCTATCCCCAGAACTGGAAGGTCTACGGGGATCAGACTTCGGCGGTGACCATCGCGCCACCCAATGGCGTTACCCAGAACGCGGTCGCGGTCGGCGTCATGATCAGTATCTACCAGCCGGAGGATACCAATGCCGGCCTGGAATCCAGCACCCATACGCTGTTGGACTCGTTGCGGCAATCGAATCCGGATTTGCGGCAGCTGGGGAACGATGAAAATATCCGCATGAACGGGGCGGCGGGAAGGTCCGTGGACCTGATCGGCTCCTCGCCCATTCAGGAGAATGGAAAGCCGGTGCGGGAACGCGATTGGCTGGTGACCACACGGCGCAGCGATGGTTCGCTGCTGTATCTGGTGTTCATCTCGCCCGATAAGGATTTTGCCACGCTGCGGCCTACGTTTGAGCAGATGCTGCGGACGCTGAAAATCAAATAGCCGGTGGGATCATCAGGGCCGGCCTTAGGAAAACCATTAACCACAGGGACAGTGTGGAGACGGGCGACATCGCCCGTCCCTTTGTCATTCTGAGTGCCCGGCTTGGGATATTTTCACGACAATTCCTCACCACACTTCACAGCGCTTGTCGGCCGGCCTCACCATGGGCGCGCCGGCTTTGCATTGAAACGCCTTCTGAAATTCCACGCTGTTGACCAGCGGGCCGTCAACCCGGTACTTGGCTACGGGGTGGGGGTCGGTCTGCATCATCAGGCGCTGCTGTTCGATGCGGATGGCATCGCCCCGGAATTGTCCCCAGGCGATGAAGAACTGCTGCTCCGGGGTGAACCCGTCGATATTTGCCGGGCGCGGCTTGCCCGCCAGCGACTTCTGGTAGGCGAGAAACGCGATCTTCACGCCGCCCAGGTCCCCGATGCTTTCTCCCAGCACCAGCTTGCCGTTGTGATGCACGCCGGGTTCGATGAAGTAGTTGTCGAACTGGTCAGACACACATTGCGCGCGGCCTTGAAATTTCTTGAGGTCATCGCTGGTCCACCAGTTCTTGAGAGCTCCCTTTTCGTCGTATTGCGCTCCCTGATCGTCAAAGCCGTGGGAAATTTCGTGGCCAATCACCACCCCGATGGCACCGTAGTTCACCGCGTCGACCGCCTGCATGTTGAAGGCGGGAGGCTGCAGGATCCCCGCCGGGAAGACAATTTCGTTGAGCAACGGGTTGTAGTAGGCGTCGGAGGTGGGAGTGGTGATACCCCAGCGTCCGCGATCCACGGGCTTTCCGATGGTCGAGCGATCGTCCTCGACCACGAACTTCCTGCCGTTCATGGCGTCTTCAAAAAAAGCGCCGCGGCTGATCTGGACGCTGCTGTAATCCTTCCACTTGTCGGGGTAGCCGATCTTGGGATTGAAGGTGGCCAGCTTGACCAGCGCCTTCTGCTTGGTCTCGTCGCTCATCCAGGGCAAGCCGACGATGTCGTCTTTCATGGCGGCAAGCAGGTTCTTCACCATCTCCTGCATGCGGGCTTTGGCTTCGGGCGGGAAATATTTCTCCACGTACTTCTTGCCCAGCGCCTCGCCTAGAACAAAATCGGTGGACTCGACGCAACGCTTCCACCGCGGCTTCATTTCCGTGGCCCCGCCCAGGTATTTGCCGTTGAAGGCAAAATCTTCTTCCACAAAAGCGTCAGACAAAAGCGACGCAGTCTGGTCCAGCAAGTGCCATTTGAAATACGTCTTCCAGTCGTCGAGCGCAGTCTGCTGCATCTGCCGGTCGACTTCCTGCAGGAACTTCGGTTCCTGCACATTCAGGTCGACGTCCTGGGGCAGTTGTTTATGCTTGAAGTAGTCCGGCCAATCCAGGTGCGGGGATAGGGCCTGCAACTGCGCGAAGCTCAGCTTGTGATCGGTGGCCTTGGGGTCGCGCAACTCCGTGGGCGAGAGCGAGGCTTCTGCGAACTTGGTTTCCATCACCATGATGGTCTGGGCGCCGGCGGTGGCCTTGGCCTCGTCCCATCCCGCGAGTTTGAACATGTTGGCGATGTGTTGCTTGTATTTCTCGCGGGCTTCGACAAAGCGCGGTTCGGGACGCAGGTAGTAGTCGCGCTCCGGCAAGCCCAGCGCGTTGCCGGAGATGTCAGCCATCACCATGGTGGGTTCGTGAGGATCCTGCGAGCCTGACAGGGCAAACGGCACGACCACCAGGATGTCGTGTAACTGGATCATCACCTGTTGCATTCCGGCCATGTCCCTGGCGCCGTCGATTTGCGCCAGGTAAGGCTTCAGCGGCTCGATTCCGCGGGCGTTGATGCGCGACTCGTCGGTGCACGCGCCGTAGTAGTCGCCGATAAGCTGCTCGGTGCCGCCCTTGGGCGCGCTTTTGTCTTGCGAAGCCTGGTCGAGAATGAGCTTCAGCTTGTCTTTCGTGGTCTCACCCGCGGCCCAGCGGCGGCTCCAGCGCGTCATCGAAGCGGGAATGGGATTGTTGGCGCGCCACGCGCCGTTGGCGAATTGATAGAAATCAGTGCACGGGTCGGCGGTGCGGTCGATGTCTGAGACTTCGACTCCCTTGAGGGATGAGGCCTGGCAGACGGCAACCGTTGCCAGCAGAAGCAGCGGAAGAATTTTCAGAATGCGCATGATTATGCTTCCTTCGACGGGCTTGAGCAAACCGGTAATTCTAGCTGACGAGAGCGGCTTTTGTATGTGCCTGGAACAGATGTTGAGTGTTGTAGCGCGGCCATCCTGCGCGAAGCGGCACGCTCGCGCAGCCTGCGACCACGTCGTCGAAGGGATAGGATCGCCGGCCTTGCGAGCAGTTCTAACTCGCCCTGGCTGGAAGTGGGATGAGACCGAGAGTTTCTAGCCGCCCTGTTTCAGTTCGACCAGGACCTGCCGTGCAATTTCCTTCAGGGTGTCGAAGACGCCAGCGCCTTGGAAAGCGACGGCTTCGATCACCGGTTCGTTCTTGCGCCGCAGTTCCTTGGCCAGATCGGGCACCGGCAGCACATTGGGCAAGTCGCGTTTGTTCAACTGCAGGACGTAGGGAATTTTCTGGAAGTCGTAGCCGTGTTCCTTGAGGTTGTCCATCAGGTTGTCGAGCGCTTCGACGTTGGCGTCCATGCGCTCTTGCTGCGAGTCGGCCACGAAGACAATGCCGTCGACGCCCCTGCAGGATGAGTTTGCGGCTGGCGTCGTAGAAGACCTGTCCGGGGACGGTGTAGAGGTGAATGCGCGTCTTGAATCCGCGAACCGAGCCCAGGTCGAGGGGCAGGAAGTCGAAGAACAGGGTTCGTTCCGTCTCTGTTGCCAGAGAGATCATCTTGCCTTTTTGCTGTTCGGCGGTTTTCTGGTAGATGAACTGCAAATTCGTCGTTTTACCGCCCAGCCCGGCGCCGTAGTAAACGATCTTGCAGTTGATCTCCCGGGCTGCAAAGTTGATGAAACTCAAGACCCTTCCTCAAAATCCGCGGCAGACATTCCCGTACTAGCGGACGCCCCGCACAGGAAATTTGCTTTGATTGCTGCTGGTTTTATACCACAGGCCCAACATTACCGGCAGGTTACCGGGGTTACTAGAACTAGTCTGGCTGGTCGCTTTCTGATCCGCTTCCAGAGTTCCGTCTCCCTTCACCGCCGGACGCCAGCCCCTACCGTACCGGCGGCAAGGGGTAGTAGCCATCCTTGGCGAATACCTTTACGTTCGGCAGGTCCACGCGAACTTCAACCTGCCGGTAGGTGCTGCTGGGGGTGACGCGAGTGGTGTAGCCCAGCGTATACAGGTTGCGGGCATCACCCAGCGCCCGCACGTACGCCGCTTCAATCGAATCGCGCCGGTAGTCGTTGGTGACCTCGCCCCCCGTAGCATTGACGTACTTCGGCAGCAGGTCGGTGTACCCGAACTTGGGCAGATGGAAGCGGGCGAGCTTGTTGTACCCCGGCAGGGCGGCCTCTTCCACGCCGATCCCGTACACCAGGATGCCGTTCGCCAGCAGCACCTTGAGAACGTCTTTGTAGCTGGCGCGGCTGCCCCACTCCCGACCATTGCTGATGATGAAAATCACTTTGCGGCGGGCGCGGTCGCGCTTGCCCAGATCGCGGGCGGCGGCCAGGATCGCGTCATTCAAGACGTGGGCTTCCTTGGGCGGGGTATAAACCGTCGGCGCACCCGGGTCGATCGGGTAACCGTTCACCGTGGGTCCTCCCGGCCCCAGCGGTCCACTGGTCACGGGGGGTCCGTTGTTCCGTCCTTTGACCGATTTCAGCTGGTTCAGCGTCGCCTGCAGCTGTTTGCCCGCCGCGGCGAAATCGCTGGCCCGCGACCAGGTGCCGCTGAAGGTATAGACCGACACTTCGTCGTAGGGACTGAATGCGCCTTGCAGCGCGGTATACGTCTCGTTGACCTTCTGCACCGCCACGTCAGCCATCCCCGTGTCGATGATGACCGCGGCTGACAGGGTAAACGGATCGCTGGTGAAGAAGTTCATCTTCTGCTCAATGTTGTCTTCGAGCACGGTGAAGTTCTTGGGAAGCAACCCGTCCAACGGGCGGCCGTCGGAATCGAGGACGCGCACCGGGATCATAACCTGGTTCACGTTGGTGGTGATTTTGTACAACTGCTCCTGACCCGGGCTCTGACCCGTCGCATCAACCGTGACTCCGCCCTCGGGCACGGTGTCGATCCGTAACGGGGGTGGTGGTCCCGCAGGCTGTTCTTCCGCGGGCGGTTGCGCTGGAACTGGCCGGTTGCTGCCCGAGGATGAACTGGCCGGGACATTGGGAAAGTTCTGCGGCGGCTTGACCGCCGAGGGGGCATCCGGTATCTCCGGTTTGGACTGATCTGGCGTTGACTGCGCCGCAACCGCCACCGCGAAAACCCAGCAGATGATCCCTAAACAACTGGCTCTGGCAATTCGTAGGAACACGGATACCCTCTCCGCCTCGCGGCGAGACTCTCCTGCAGCCGGACCTGGACCCACCCCAACTTGGCGCATCTAAGGCTTCAGGAATAGACTAACAAAAAACCGCGAGAGAATCTTTCATGCCCAAAGCCCGAGTTCTTCAAGTTGCCGGCACCGCTGCCGCGCTGCTGCTGGCCGCTTGTGCCCTGGTCGCGCAGCCCCAGGACAAGTCCGCCCCGGCTCAGGACCAGGATCAATCGCTGACGACGCTGAAAGTGAACGTCAACGTTGTCCAGTTGTTCTTCAACGTGAAGGACAAGAAGGGCGGGCTGATTCCCAGCCTGACCAAAGACGACTTTGACATCGCCGAAGACGGCAAGCCGCAAACCATCAAGTATTTCGCTGCCGAGTCGAACCTGCCTCTGACTCTGGGCATTCTGATCGATTCAAGCGGCAGCCAGGCCCGCGTGCTCGACATGGAGAAACAGGTGGGAGGGCAATTCCTCGGCGAAATTCTCCGGGATAAAGATCTGGCATTTGTCATTGGCTTCGACGTAAACGTCGATTTGCTGCAAGACTTTACCAGTTCCGTCCCCGCGCTGAAGAAGGGCATGAACAGCGCCAGCATCAATACCGGCGGCGGTGGTGGGGTCATCCCCGGGATGGGCGGAGGGCCGGTGCCGACGGCGAACGGTCCGCGGGGCACGCTGCTCTATGACGCCGTTTACCTGGCCGCGCACGACGAACTGGCACAGCAGGTAGGACGTAAAGCGATGATCCTGCTCACCGATGGCGAGGATCAAGGAAGCCAGCTCAAACTGGCCGATGCGATTGAGGCCGCGCAGAAATCCGACAGCATCGTCTACGTCCTGCTGTGCGCCGACCGTGGATTTTACGGCGGATTCACCATGGGCTACTCCGGCGACAGCCAGATGAAAAAGCTGACCGGTGAAACCGGAGGCCGGGTGATTGAAGTCGGCAATAAGTTCGACAAGCTGAAAGATGCCTTCGACCAGATCGCCAGGGAGTTACGCAGCCAGTACAACATCGGCTACACCCCCATCAACAGCAAACTCGATGGCTCCTTCCGCAAAATTGAGATTCACGCCAAAAGCAAGGACTACAAAATCCAATCCCGCTCGGGCTATTACGCCGTGGCCAAAAGAGGAGACTAGACCCGCCTCCCTCACGCCGGCCGCGCGCGACCTGCATCCGCAGCCGAGTTCCTGGCCTAAGGATGGCGGTGCAGCACGTGGGTGGCAATGTCGGGCCAGAATTCCCGAAAGGCATTGGTGGCGGCGTCGCGCATGATCGCATATCCGTACTTCGCGGTGATGCTTCCCACCGTTCGATCCTGGCTGGGGTAATAAGAGATCGACACCGCCTGGGCGATGCCCCGCCCCAGCAGCTCCGATACATTAAAGCTGTTGTGCCCCTGGTAGTTGGGGGTGATCATCACCCGCGAGGTGGAGTACGCCAGACGCTTCCAGATGCTGCCCTCGCCCATCGCAAAGTAACGCTCGTCCTGATGGAACACCGTGGGCAAAGCATAGATCACCAGGTAATTACCGTCTGCCTTGTCGACGAAGCCCCGCCAGTAATACCTTCCGAAACCGGGCATGCCTTTCCCCAGCTGGGGGTGAGCATCCGACCCCTCGGCAATGGCCGAAGTGATTCCCACGAAGATATAGGACGAATAGTCAAAAGTGTTCTGGGTTGCGATTACAAAGGCTTGCTTGGGGGTCGGGGGTGGAGGGATGGCTCCTGCGCTCACCGCACGGTAGTTGGGCATGATACCCAGGATTCGCTTGGGTTGCTGCTTCTGGGTCGCCGTAGCCTGGTCGCCCGGCTTCACGATGGCGGGACCGGATGCTCCAGCGGAATTGGAACCATCGGAAGTGGCGGGTTGGGGATTCTCGGGCACGTCTCGCGGGCTGCTAGAGGCCGATGGCGCAGAGTCCGGTCGCGCCAGTTGGGCTGCATCGGAACGGTCCGGTTGCGCAAATGCGCCGACCGCGCACAAGATGAGGGCTAAGGACAGAAAAAAACGCAAACCATGACCTCCAGAATTTCGTATTGACCCGCCAGAATCGCTACCTTGTCCGCCCCGCCGTTTAAAATTATGTTACGCGAAATAGAAAATTACGGCGATATGAAACCCTAACCAAAGTTTGGATGCGTTGAGGGAGGAAGATGAATCGCAAAAACTTGCTGACGCCCGGGATCGCGTGATCGCCGGCCTCGGTGAATGTTTGCTTCTTCATATTTTCTCCGCCGCTGCAACGGCAAGCAAGGACCGTTTCACGGCCTCGACCCGCTATGGGAAAAAACGATTCGCCGAACCCAAAATTCGGCACACCGCCCGCCCGGTTTCATGCTACTTTGCGCACATGAGGGACACGACCATCCGCTTCTGCCCCAACCAGCAATGCCCGGCACACCGACACGTGATTTACACCCAGGGTACACGCTGCGGATTCTGCCGTTGGGATCTGAAGCTGGCCCGGAACCGCAGCGAGACCGTGGCCAAAAGAAAAACCCTCGGCCAGCCTGCCCTGCTTCCTGCGACCACCCCCTGAGACTCGCCTGGGCCGGTTACCAAAGATTCGCGGGCCCGCCCAAGCCCTCTGGCAGTTCCCTGCTTTCTGTGCTGTGATCAATCTTTCGTAGCATTGCCAATTCCTGAAAGCCGGCGCTTTGGCGCGGCCAGAGAAAGATTGTCTTCATGGCCTGGTTCTTCGTCTTTTTTTTCGTCTCGGGATTCTGCAGCATCCTCTACGAACTGGTGTGGCTGCGCTTGGCGATGGCCCAGTTCGGGGTGACCAGTGCATTTGTGGCGATCGCGCTTTCCACCTTCATGGCCGGCTCTAGGACTGGGCTCGTGGGTCAGCGGCCGGCTGATCGGGAAATATGGCGATCGCATCCACTTCCCTGCATTGCGGCTGTATGCCCTCGCCGAGTTGCTGATTGGCGTCTCAGCCGTCGTCGTGCCCCTGGAGCTGCACCTGGGGCGACACTGGCTCGAGCATCTGCCGCTGGCCTCTTCCGCCAGCTACTACCTGGCATCGGGGCTGTGGATTGCCCTGGTGCTGATTCCCGCCTGCGCCTGCATGGGAGCGACGATCCCGGTCGCTATGCTGGCCATCAAGCAGAGGTCGCACGGCGACAGCCAGCGGTCGTTCAGCTTCCTCTATCTGGCCAACGTAATCGGAGCGGTGACGGGCGCGATCCTGCCGCTGCTGCTGATCGAACAATATGGATTTCGCGGGACGCTGAAAATTGGAGCCCTGCTGAATGCCACGCTCGCGCTGGCGGCGACGGCGCTGACTTTGCGGCGCGGCGCGATGCTGACCCCGGCGGCCCCGGCACAAAATCCGGTGGTTCTCTCGTCCTCCATGCGACCGTGGCACGACCGTCGGGTGCTGGCGCTTTTGTTTGCCACCGGCCTCACCAGCATGGGCGTCGAGGTGGTATGGATCCGTCAATTCACACCCTACCTGGGGACGCTGGTGTATGCCTTCGCGGCGATTCTCGCGGTTTACCTGGCCGCCACATTCCTGGGTTCGCAGGTCTACCGGTATTGGAGTCGCAAGCAAGACCGGGCCGGAAACTGGGTCTGGGGATTGCTGGGACTGGCCGTGCTTTTACCGCTGGCAGCGGCCGATCCGCACTTTGAATTGTCGCGGATCGAGCGCCTGGGCTTGGGCGTCGTCCCCCTCTCCGCAGTGCTGGGGTTCGTAACTCCGATGCTGGTAGACCGCTGGTCACGCGGACGCGCGGAGCAGGCTGGTCCCGCCTATGCCGTGAATATTGCGGGATGCATCCTGGGACCATTGCTCTCCGGTTTCCTGCTGATGCCGCACCTGAGCGAGCGCTGGGTCTTGTTCCTGTTCGCGCTGCCCTGGCTGGCGGTGGCATCGTATCTGGGACCGCTGGATGGCGCCGAGCGCACCCGGAACTACACCGTACGTCAACGAGCCACCGGATATGTCTTGGCCGTACTGGCCTTGGTTGTGGTGTTCAAGAGCAGAAGTTTTGAAGACCGCTTTCTGCATGCGCAAGTGATTCGCGACAGCACCGCCACCATCATCGCAACCGGCGACGGCATGAAGAAGCGATTGTTGGTGAACGGAATCGGAATCACGGAACTGACTCCCATCACCAAGATCATGGCGCATATGCCGCTGGCCTTTCTTGATCATCCTCCGCAGAATGCCCTGGTGATTTGTCTGGGGATGGGTACAACGTATCGCTCCATGCTGTCGTGGGGAATCCCGACGACGGTGGTCGAGTTGGTGCCGAGCGTGCCGCGGGTATTCGGGTTCTACAATCCTTCCTACGCCCAGCTGCTGCATTCTCCGCTCTCGCATGTCGTAGTGGATGATGGCAGGCGATATCTGGAGCGCACCCAGGAACAATATGACGTGATCACTCTCGACCCGCCCCCACCCGTCGAGGCCGCGGGATCGAGCTTGCTGTATTCGAAGGAATTCTATGCCACCGCCCGCGAGCATCTGCGTCCCGGGGGGATCTTGCAGCAGTGGCTGCCTTTTGGGGATTCGGTCGTGCGCGCCTCGGTATCGCGGGCCGTCAAGGAATCGTTCCCCTATGTTCGCGTGTTTCACTCTCTGAACGGCTGGGGCTATCACTTCCTGGCTAGCAACCAACCGATTCCCCAGCGCACGCCCGAGGAACTGGCAGAGCGGCTGCCCGCCCAAGCGGCAAAGGATCTGGTCGAGTGGGGGCCGGAGCACGACGCGGAACACCAACTTGCCGATGTGCTCCAGACCGAATTACCCATCGAGCAGATCATCGCCGAAGCGCCCCAGGCGTCCGCCTTGCAAGACGACCGTCCGGTGAACGAATACTATGCCATCCGGCGCAACTGGCTGAATCCGCACCGCTGGTATCTGGTCTGGTAGCCGGCTTCTCTGGGGCTTCCGGGACTTGCCCCTCGAACCGCTTCCCGGCTCGGTTATAATTTCAACTAATTTAGTTTGTCCTGTGCCCTGCCCTTGAACCTTAGAGAGTTCCGCCAGCTGGGGATGTGCGCACGGAATGCTCGGCCGGAACCTTTCAGCCGCGACGATGCATCAATAAACCTTACGGGGGGAGCGCGCATGGCGATTCAGAAGACGGAAAAAATCTGGCACAACGGAAAGCTGATTAACTGGGATGATGCCAAGCTGCATGTGATGTCGCATGTGGTGAACTATGGCTCGTCTGTGTTTGAAGGGGTGCGGTGCTACGCGCTGCCGGGCGGCCCGGCGATCTTCCGCGCGGCGGAACACATCCAGCGTCTTCTGGATTCCGCAAAAATCTACCGCATTGACGTGGACTACTCGCGCGACGACCTGGTCGCCGCCATGGTGACGGTGATCAAGAACAACGGTATCTGGCCATGCTACCTCCGGCCCATCATCCTGCGTGGATACGGCGAGGCCGGAGTGAATCCCTTCAACTCGCCAACCGAGGTCTACATCGCCAACTATCCCTGGGGCAAATACCTGGGTACGGACGCCGAACAGGGCGTCGACGTTTGTGTGTCTTCATGGACGCGGATTGCTCCCAACACCCTGCCGGCCATGGCAAAGTCGGGCGCGAATTACATGAACTCGCAGCTCATCAAGATGGAAGCCATTGTGAATGGCTACGTCGAGGGCATTGCTCTTGACGCGAATGGCTATGTCAGCGAAGGCTCGGGCGAAAACCTGTTCGTGGTGCGCAACGGGGTGTTGCAAACCGCGCCGCTGGGAAATTCGGTGCTGCCCGGGATTACGCGGGACTCCGCGATGCGGATTGCCAGGGACTTGGGAATCCCGGTGGTGGAGCAAGGAATTCCGCGCGAAATGCTTTACGTTGCTGACGAGGCGTTTTTTAGCGGCACCGCGGCAGAGATTACCGCGATTCGATCGGTAGACAAGATCAGCGTCGGCAAAGGCGTGATGGGGCCGATTACCAAGGCCATCCAGAAGGAGTTCTACGCCATCGTCCGCGGCGAAAAGCCTGACCGGTTTGGCTGGCTCACGCCCGTGCCGGTGGGGAACAAACAACCGGTCAGCGTCTAAAACGCGGACGTCGGACCTCAGTGAAAGCCGCCTTGCGGGGCGGCTTTTTGCTGCTCGCTATCTCCCGCACACCCCCAACCCGGCTGCAAATCGCCGCACCGCCATCCGCGGCCATCCATTTCGACACGCCGGTCCCATTACTTAGGTCATCTTGGGCGGGGTGACGATTCGGGCGATGATACAGACAGTCCTTCGGGGGAACGTGTCGAATGAACATTGATGACCTGCTGCGAATCGCCATGGAGCGCCGGAGTTCCGACTTGCACTTAAAAGTGGGGAACTATCCGCATCTCCGCATTGATGGCGAATTGGTTCCATTGACCGACCAGCCCCGCGTCAGCGCCGAGGACATGTTGACCATGGCATTCAGCATGATGTCGGCGCGGCAAAAACAGAAATTCAAAGAAACCACCGAAATCGATATGGCCTACGGCGTCGCCGGACTGGGCCGCTTCCGTGTGAACGTCTTCCAGCAGCGCGGACAGGTGGGCTTGGTGCTCCGCGTCATTCCCACCAAGATTCGCGCCCTCGACGAACTCTATCTGCCCAAAGTGGTGGAGCAGATTTGCGACATGCCACGCGGCTTGATCCTGGTCACCGGCGTCACCGGTTCCGGTAAATCGACGACCCTGGCCGCCATGGTCGACCGCATCAATTCGACGCGCGCCGAACACATCATCACCATCGAAGACCCCATCGAATTTCTGCATCGCGACAAGAAAGGGTACGTGAACCAGCGCGAGGTGGAAGTCGATACCCCTTCGTTTGGAGCGGCGCTGCGCGCTTCTCTGCGTCAGGATCCGGACGTGATCCTGGTGGGCGAAATGCGCGACCTGGAAACCATCGGCACCGCGCTCCACGCCGCTGAAACCGGTCACATGGTGTTCTCCACGTTGCACACCCTGGATGCGGTGGAAACCATCAACCGTATTATTGCCATCTTTCCTCCGCCCGAGCAGAAGCAGATTCGCTTGCAGCTGGCGGCGGTGCTGCGCGCCGTGGTCAGCCAACGCCTGGTCAAGCGCTGCGACGGCGAAGGCCGCGTGCCCGCGGTGGAAGTGATGATCAATACCGCCTACATCCGCGAGTGCGTGCTGGTGCCGGAAAAGACGCGGTCCATCCGCGACGCGATTTCCGCCGGCACTTCGCAGTACGGCATGCAGACCTTCGATCAGTCGCTCTGGGATCTGTTCCAGGCCGGGCTGATTAATTACGAAACGGCTTTGGAGAACGCTTCGAACGCCGACGACTTCAAGCTGCGGATGCAGGGTATTTCTTCGACCAGCGACATTTCGAGGAATGCCATGCAACAGACGGGCTTCGGCGGACGCTAGAACTGTTGCCTCCTGAGACGGGCGCGCTGCGGCGCGCCCTTTTTTTTAGAATTGTCATTCCGAACCTAGTGAGGAACCTGCAGTCCTTGATGACACTGCAATTTTTCTGGGGTTGCGGTAACGTTTCTCCATGGCTTTTGGGCGCCCGCGGAAACTCGACAGCGAAGAGGAGTTGTACGCGTATGCCGTCGGCGCGCTCGGGCGGCGCATGCGCTCGGTGGCGGAACTGAAACGGCTGATGCGTCCGCGGGTGGAAACGGACACCGAGTACGGGCAGACCCTCATCGAACTGGTCATCCGTAAACTGAAAGATCAGGGATATTTGAACGACGCCAAGTATGCCGCGGCCTATTCGTCTTTCCGCCGCGACAACGAGAAGTTCGGCCGCATGCGGGTCGTGACCGACCTGAAAATCAAGGGCGTGCACGGCGAAGTCATCGAGAAAGCCGTGGAGTCGTTCTACGACGAGGTAAGTGAAGAGAAACAGGCGCGCGAGTATCTGCGGCGCAAGCGCCTGGTAAAACCCAAAGATCAGAAGCAGGCCGCACGCATCTTCCGCCAGCTCACCCGGGCAGGGTTCGGCTCGAAGACTATCTTCAGGATTCTGAAGAAATGGGACGTAGATGAAGAGATGTTAACGGCGCTGGAAGGCGAGACCCCAGACTAGCCCGCAACCAGCGAACCACCAAAGACGCCAAGGAACATCCTTGGCCTTCAGATCACGGCTGGCTCACTCCGCGATGCTAAAATAGACATTTGCAATCATCGCGTTGGCTTCTCCCGAACAACATGCTTACAGGCTCTGAAATTCGCCGCAAGTTCCTGGATTACTTTGCGCATCACCAGCACAAGGAAGTGCATTCGTCGTCGCTGGTGCCGGCGAACGATCCTACGCTGCTGTTTACCAACGCCGGCATGAACCAGTTCAAGGACGTGTTTCTCGGCCTCGAGAAGCGCGATTACAACCGGGCCACCACCTCGCAGAAGTGCGTGCGCGCGGGCGGGAAGCATAACGATCTCGAAAATGTCGGCTTCACCAACCGCCATCACACCTTTTTCGAGATGCTGGGGAATTTCTCTTTTGGCGATTACTTCAAGCGAGATGCCATCGCCTTTGCCTGGGAGCTGATCACTTCTCCCGCGTGGTTCAATGTTCCCAAAGACAAGCTGTACGCAACCATTTTCAAAGGCGAAAGCGGTGTCCAGCGCGACGCCGAAGCGTATGACTTGTGGGTGGCGCAGGGCGTCCCCAAAGAGCGCATTTACGAACTTGGCCTGAAAGACAACTTCTGGCAGATGGGCGATACCGGGCCCTGCGGTCCGTGCAGCGAAATTCATTACGACATGGGCGCCATCGCCTCCGACCAGGGACATACCGACTGCAAGTTCGGCTGCGAGTGTGGGCGCTATGTCGAGATCTGGAACCTGGTGTTCATGCAGTTCGACCGCGACGCGTCGGGCAAGCTGACACCCGCTGCCCAAGCCGTCAATCGATACCGGCATGGGCCTCGAGCGGGTGACGGCGGTGCTGCAGGGCGTTATCTCGAATTACGACACGGATTTGTTTGTGCCGCTGATTGAGCGGGCAGCGGAGCTGACCGGGACATCGCTGCAAGAAGGAATTGGAGAAGGAGGCGCGCGCGAAGTCAGCGGCTTCGTTGCGAGTGATTGCCGATCACTCGCGGGCAGCGACGTTTCTGATTTCCGATGGCGTGATTCCGTCGAACGAAGGCCGCGGCTACGTCCTGCGCAAGATCATCCGGCGAGCCATCACGCATGGGCGATTGCTGGGACAGAACGAAGCCGTTCCTCTACGAAATGGTGTTCGCCGTGCGCGACTTGATGCAGGACGCGTATCCTGAGTTGAAGGATACGGCGGATCGAGTTTCGAAGGCGGTGCTGGCGGAGGAAACGAGATTTGCGCACACCCTGGATATAGGACTGGCAAGGCTGGAAGAATTGCTCAAGCAGTCGCGGGAAAAGACTCAGCCGGCGCGGAAGCCTTCAAGCTCTACGACACCTTCGGCATGCCGCTCGATTTCATGCAGGACGCGGCCCGCGATCAGGGCATCGTATTCGACCAGGCGGGCTTTGATGCGCCATGGACGAACAGCGCCAGCGCGCGAAGGCTTCCTGGAAAGGCGCCGCCAAGCAGACTGCAAATCCGGCTTACCAGAAGCTGCCGACGTCGATCTTTGAAGGCTATCGCCAGACGCGTTCCGATGGTTGCGAGGTGCTCGCAATCATCAGCAACGGACAGGGCGCCCAGCAACTCACCGCGGGCGAGAAGGGCGAGATCATTCTCGACCACACGCCGTTCTACGCCGAGTCCGGCGGACAGGTCGGCGATCGCGGATGGCTCTATTCCGACGATCACAACACCATCGTCGCCGAAGTGACAGGGTGCTACTCCCCGATTCAAGGTGTGCGCGCCCATCAGGTCGTCGCGCAAGCAGACCATCCGCGTTGGCGACAAAGTCGACGCCGTGGTCAACTCCGAAATCCGCGAATCCACCATGCGCAACCACACCGCCACGCATCTTCTTCATGCCGGATTGCGCGAGGTGCTGGGCAAGCACGTGAAGCAGGCCGGTTCGCTAGTCGATCCCGGACATCTGCGCTTTGATTTTTCGCACTTCACGGCGGTTGCGGACGAGGAACTGCAGGACATCGAAGACATCATCAACAAGGAAGTTTTGCGCAACCGGAAAGTCGAAGTCATTCCCGATGTCCCCATTGACGTGGCGGTGAACGAATACCACGCCATGGCCCTGTTCGGCGAAAAGTATGGCGACAAAGTCCGCGTCATCAAGATCGGAGATTTTTCGACCGAGCTGTGCGGCGGCACGCATACGGCAGCGACCGGCGAGATCGGGCTGATCAAGATTCTGAAAGAAGGCAGCGTTTCGTCCGGAGTGCGGCGCGTCGAGGCAGTCACCGGAGAAGGGTCGCTGCATCACTTCCGGAAAGATCACGAACTGGAGAGCGTGGTGGCCAGTTTTGCTGCTCCCGAGCTTCGCAAAGTGCGCGAAAGGATGGGGCACCCGAGATTCGTCCCGCCGAGGCGTTGAAACTTGAGCTGGAAAAGAAAGACGCCGAGATCAAGCGGCTGGCGCGCGAACTCGACCAGGTGCGGATGAAGTCGGCCTCGTCGTCCGTGGCTTCGGTGAACGAAAAAATCAAAGAGATCCGCGGCGTGAAGGTGCTGGCGCATCGCGTGGATCACCTGGAGCGGGCGCAACTGCGCACCTTGATCGATCAACTGCGCGACAAAGTCGGCTCCGGCGTCGTGGTGCTGGGTTCGGCCGACGATGGCAAAGTCGCCATCATCGTCGGCGTCACCAAAGACCTGACCAACCGCCTGCAGGCTGGCAAAGTCATCGGACCGGTCGCACAGAAGGTTGGCGGCAAGGGCGGCGGCCGTCCCGATATGGCCGAGGCCGGAGGCAATGATCCCGGAGCGCTGGACGCGGCGCTGGATTCGGCGTATGAGGTGGTGGACTCTTTATTGAAATAAGCCTTCCGCCGTGCCGAACTGAGGGCTGAGTGCTGTTTATGGATGAGCGCATACGCTTCATCAAGCATCGTGGCAAGGCGATCCTGCTGATTGACTTCAGTCAATTGACCGCGGAGCAGATTCTGCCCATGGTCAACGCGGTGCAGCAGACAATCGCACATCATCCTCCCAATTCCGTCCTCACCCTGGCCGACTTTTCCGGAGCCCACCTGGATAAAACCGTGGCGGCGCGGATCAAGGAAGTGCTGGTCTTCGATCGTCCGTTTGTGAAGCGCTCGGCGTGGGTGGGAGTCGAGAGCCTGCCCAAAGTGTTCTACGACAATTTCAAAACTTTTTCTCAGCGCGAGTTCCCGACGTTCGCAACCCGCGAAGCAGCCATGGATTGGCTGGTTGAGGAATAGTTCTCAGTTCTCAGTGCAATGATTCCACTTTGTCTCCAGAGCACAACCGAACGCCAAGGCCTTTGACTTTAACTGAGAACCGAGAACTGAGAACTGCCTTCTAGCTTCTCCACCGCAGTGTCACCGGACCGCTCATGGGATGTTTCATCTCTCCGCCGTTCTGCCGCGATTCCAGATACGCGGCCTTCAACTGGAAGTACCACTTCGCCGGACGATCGGCGTCGTCAATCAGCATCAGGTGCGGGTTGTTTTTCAGTCCTTCCGACTGATTCTCCATCGTCTGGCGATCCTGCTCGACGAATTTCGCAAAGACAAATTTCAACAGCTCGGGCGCGAACGGAATCCAGCGGAAAAGATTCCAGGCCGCGACCACATCAATCCGGCAGTGGCTGCGAGTAATGGGCGTAACCGTGGTCAGGCTTGAGAACCAGTACTTCCCTGCCCGTATGGTTTCCAGACGCAGGTTGGGCAGCACGAAATCGATGGTCGTGGTGATGGAATCGGCGTCGGCGTAAACACGCAGCAGCTTGTAGGGAGCGCTGTTGGAGCTGGGGGTGTGCGCGCTCATGCGGAATCCGTTGGCAATGGGCTCGAAATTCTTCTGCTTCTCGTGAATGCTTTCACGCTTCCGCCACCACCAGGCCTGATGAACGAAAGGACCGTGCGCCGGGTCCATCAATCCAATGATGCCGTGATCCACCGAGCAAGGCAGGTCGGCGGTGAGGTACGTCAGTTTGTACTTGTCGCTGAACCTGGGCACGCGCGGCGCCGGATCCACGGGATCGTCGCGCCTGGTGAATCCCGCGCCTGCGGGTCCGGGCTCGGGGATGAACACCCAGATGAAATCGTCGTGCTCTTCGCAAGCAAAGCTGCCGGCGTAGATGCGATCGATCTTCAGCTTCTGGTCGGCGGTCAATGACGGGATCAGCTGGCATTGGCCGGAGTGCGCGTCGAATTTCCATCCGTGATAGCTGCATTCCACCTGGGCGCCGTCGAACCATCCACAGGAAAGGGGCATACCGCGGTGGGGACAGGCGTCTTGCAGGGCGAAGGCGTGACCGGTTTTGTCACGTCCGATGACCAGAGGAATTTCGAGCAGCATGGCCTTGTGCAACTGGTTGCGGCCCACTTGATCGCTGGGCAGTGCGCGGTACCAGAAGCCGCGCAGCATGAGCGAGTCGGGCGTCTGGCGCTGGAGTGGAGAGTCAGGCATGGGAACAGAGGAGGGTACTACAGTTCGGGCTTCAGGCTCCAGAAGGTGGCCGGTTCACCTCTAGCCCTTGGCTCTTGGGGTCATCGCGACGCGCTGAACAAGATAAACCATCCCCGGCCTCGCCCGTCCTTACCAGACCCTAGTCGTGAAATCCTCCCGAAGAGAAATCCGGCGTCAGCGCGGCCTTCGGCGTGAACTTTTCCGCCCACTTGATTCTGCCCGTCATCTGCATCACCGCGAACAGCGTGAGAATCGAGCCAATGGTGATGGCCAGCCCGGTGAATCCTTTGAAAAAGAACGCGTACGAGAAAAGGACTAGGTAAATGAGTTGCGCGATGCCAGCCTCTACCGCAGCGAAACGAATTCCGACCACAAGTCTCAAGTAGCTGACCACCAGGAAGACGGAAACGGCAGAACAGATGACAAAGGCCGCATGAATGGAGATGTGGTCTACCAGGTACGCCATCAGCAAATGGAAAGCGAAAAAAGCGGCAGCCAGAAAAAAATAGTTCATGGGATGCAAGTCGATGCCCCGCAGCGTGGTGATGATGAATATCAGGAAAAAGAAAAAGAATAACGACACCGGAGCGAACAGGCTGATTTGACCCGCGAGCGGGCCGGGTTGCAGCTTCTCCGGCATGGTGGTTCCGATCTGGAAACCCGAGAGCAAATTGCTGTATTTCCAGGCGAGGTCCCAGCCACTCGAAGTTTCGCGCTTGTCGGTGGCAGAAAGCGTGTCCGGGGGGAAATCCACTTCTTTGAAATTGGTCCTCATGGTGAGCGCGAAATCGCGCACCTGCGCAACCTCGTCTCCGAACTTGTAGGCCCAGCTTTCCATTCCCTGGGAGCGGTAGGAGAAGGTCACGGCCGCGGTTTGTCCGGCCGCCAGCGGCACGGTCGCGGTGACCCCGCTGCTGTCGCTGCGGATGGGCGCCGGATTGTCATTGATCATGACCCTCAGATCGTCATAGACCGCCTGCGCGGCCGGGAATTTCAACTGGAAATCGACCGACTCCTCCTGCTGGCTGGTATTGCGGAACTTGTAGCCCCCGGCGAAATCGACAGCGTACGTGCTGTACCAGAGCAATCCCTTCTGGCGGTGATTGAGATTGAGGTTGACGCTGATGCGGCTGCTTTCCAGAGGCAAAGCGACCGGAACGGACCTCTTGACCTGCTGTTCCACCGCCCTGCCGTTCTCCTGCACCTGCTCAGTCACAGTTGTTTCCTTCCAGTAGACGGCGGTGGGCGGCGTCTGGGTTTGCCGGGTGCCCCAACTGGAGGCGACTTTGCTCGCCAGGTTGCTGTCGGCGGAGTAAGTGCGGGAGAAGATGGTGGCGCCGAGAATCATCCAGGCAACCGTGGTGCAGAGAAAAATGAAGCTGATGGCAGCGATGCGTTTGATCATGAGCGAACCTCCGAGGACGTAGCGGCAGCCGGGGTTTCCAGCCGGACGCCCGATCTTACAATTAATAGTACTTTGTAATATAAAGTACAATGTGTCAAGAAGAGAAACACTCGCTCGCGACCTCCCCGCCCCAGACCCCCGGTGATCACCGGGTTCCCTCCTTTTAACCAGCCTTTCATGAACTCCGTCATTTCGGGGCTATCATGGACCAGCGTCCGCCCCCGGGTGAGGCTGATGAAGCGTAAGCGCGTCGAAGAACTCGATTCCACCAAGGAACTTACCGGTCTGGTGCAGCAAGGCTGCCTGGTCGCCAAAGATGCGGCCTACAACCTGCGCGATTTCATCGAGAACGCGTCGAACATGGCGTTCCTTGCGGTCAAGGACTGCGAGAAGGAACTCGATCGCATGGAGCGGCGCATCGACGAGGAGATCACCAGCGCCATCACCCAGGTGAGCGAAGCCGAAGCCCGGGAGTTGCTTGCCTGCCTGAAGTTCATTATCGACCTGGAGAGAATCGGCGATCTCGCCTGGTTCATCACCATGCGCTTACAAAAGCTGGGCACCAAACTTCCCCGAGAAGACTCGCAGGACTTCATGGCCATGGCGCAAGTGCTGGAAACCATGCTGGACGCGATTCACCAGGGTTACGTGCGTCGCGAACTGGAACCCGCCGCCTGGGTGCTGCAGAACGATCCCCAGATCGATAAGTGCTGCCACGCGGTTTTCCACCGCCACCTCGCGGCCGGCGACAGCCGTCGCGAGTACAGCACGTCGGTCCTGCTGATGGCGCAGGCCTTCGAGCGCGCCGGAGATCATGCCAAGAATCTGGGCGAGGAACTGTTTCACCTGGTGGAAGGACGCAGCATGCGTCACGAACCGAAGGGACCCAAGCGCGCCCGGCCGGTGGCGGTGGGACGCCGTTCCAGTTCCGATCAGGAAAGCTGAATCAGGCTTCGGCGGCCGGGCCGCCTTCTTTTGCCCGCTTCTCCATCTCTTCCGCCGAATACAACGTTCCCCGGCAGCGGTTGGCGCCGCACGAGCAAGGCGACTCGTCGTCCCCATCATAAAGACAGTAATCGTAGGTGAGTTCTTCCCCGGCCTGAATGTCGCGCAGGGCGATGATCCAGACTCGCCCCTCGATTTCGTCGGACTCGCAGTTGGCATCGCAGGAATGGTTAATGAAGGCCGCCACGCCGTCACCGTCAATGACGTGTTCTTCATCGCAGAGCCCGAACAGGTAGGTGTCGGCCCGGCCTTCATAACGCTCGTCGGCTTCGTCCACCGTGATGCGCTCGCCGGTGTATTCCACCACGTAGCTCCCTTCGGCGATGGGCACGGTCGTGTAACACCCTTTGGAATGAATCTTCGACGACCGCACCACCAGATGCATGGGGGAGAGACGGCTTGCCGCATTTCCGGGCGCACTCATGCTGAACGTTCCCAGTGGAAGGATGTCTTAAGAAACTATCGTAAGCTTGCGAGTTCGTCCAGCAGGTGCCGAGTCCGTTCTCATTCCCCTCGGTTTGCCCCCCGGTTTGTCCCCCCGGTTTGTCATTCCGAACGAAGTGAGGAATCTGCAGTTGCCCGTGACACTACGCCCTTATCTGATCAGCACCATCGTCACGCCCTTATTCCCCCCGCCCAGATCCTGATCCATCACCAGCTCAGGCATTCTCCTGAGCAATTCCCGGCTGCGTTCCTCGAATTGCGAAAAGCTTTCGCCGTTGACGAACAAGGCGATCTCTCCGCGCTCTTTCATCTGTCGTAAATATCCGCGAACCGCAAACCGCAGAGTGCCCCCTTGTCCGGTCGATCCGTAACCATGAATCACCTTCAACGCCGCCAGCCCATCTTTCTTTGCCTTGGCAATAGCACTCTCCAGTTTCTGGCAAGCAACGTCGCGGGTGGGGAAGCCTGCCTCGAGATTGACGGTTCGCAGCCCTGCCACGGTTGACCTTCGGAATGACTCCCAGAATACAGGACCGGATCATGACAAGTTGCGCGGCAGTGCGCCGAAATTCTCGAACGCGCGGATGCCCCCGGTTTTTTGCATGTGACGGTCGTCACAGACACGGTTGAATCGCCCTGCGAGAGTGATGGGACCCTAGATAGGTTTTGCCACTTCTGATCCAACCCCAGGGAAGGCCCATGAATCTTACGCCGACATTTACGTGGAAACATTCGACCCCGAATGCCGGGCTTCAGTAAACGTGAGCAAGCGGTCGATGTCGTGCCTCAGCCGTCAAAGCGTTGGTGTAGCTGTACTTACGGAAGGTGTTTGAACGTAAAGGTGGAGCCAGTGGCTATTTGTTGTTTCCTGACTACTGGTGGTTTCCACGGTAGACCGGGCCTGGGAGTTCAGGTATAAGTTAGAAACTTGGTTCATATCGATCAAACCTGTGCGCGATGCAGTGGATAAGGGCCGCCTCTGCTTTGGGGGGGAGCAGCGGAAGCCCAGTGGGAATCTCTCGGATTCACCTCGAGGGGCGCGTTTGATCGGGCGAGTTGGAGTTGTAGTATGGCCGCGAGAGCGGAAGTACATTCGGTGTTCGTGTTGGCGCAAAACCGCCTCCTGCGTGAAGCCCTGGCAAAAATCCTGGACAAGAAAAGTGACATCCGGGTAGTAGGAGCCTGCGCTTTTTGCCCGGAAGTTAAGATTCAAATCGTCTCCGCCTGTTCCGACGTTCTGCTCATGGATTCGTCGACCACGGGGCTATCTCATCTGGAGTTCGTCCGCCAGATTCAGGAATGTGCCCATGCGATCAAGGTGGTGCTCATCGGCATGGATCCTGACGAACAGTCCTTCCTGCAGGCGGTGCGGGAAGGGGTTGTCGGCTACCTTCTCAAAGACGCATCCGCGCTGGAAGTTGTGGCTGCGGTGCGGGCGGTTGCCGGAGGCGAGGCGGTTTGCCCTCCGCAATTGTCCATGGCGCTTTTTCACTACATCTCCCGGCAGCGCAGCCAAGTCCCCAATCTGCAAATCAAACTCACTCTCGGTCTCACCAACCGCGAACAGCAACTGGTCCTGCTGATTGGCCGGGGGCTCACCAACAAAGAGATCGCGTCGCAATTACAACTCGCGGAGCAGACCGTGCGCAACCACGTCCATCGCATGTTGCGCAAGGTCGGCGTGAACGACCGGTTCGCCGCCGTGGAGATGTGCCGCATCCAGGGCCTGCCGGTTTAGATCTCCCGCCCGCACCTGGTGTCACCCGTTCGTCGACCGCCGGTTTGGCGTTGACCTCCCCACTTGTGCGCCAGGACCGGAATTCCGCTCTCGCTTTTTTGAACTCATTGGGTTTTGCCTGCGCAACCATCCCGCCCAACCTGGCTCATGGGTACATCCTTGGTACAGCGGTGAATCGCAATCAGTAGTCTCATGGTCTCTCCTGTACCCATGCGTGTACCGTCTTCGCGCACCTTGCGTCGGATCAATTTTGATCCTTACGTTCTTGCTGCGTGAGTTGGATACTGGTCGCGCTTGCCTGGAGCGCCTCCGTGGAAAAAATACGAGTGTTGGTGGCCAATCGTCCCCGCCTGATGCGGGAGTTGGTATTAGCAACGATTTCGGATCAGCCGGACATAGAGGTGATCGGAGAAATCAGAGACGACGCCGAAATCGCCAATGCGGTCGCTGAGTCGCAACCCGATTTCCTGATTATCGCGCTCGGCACGCTCGACCAGCGTCCTGCGATTTGCACCGTGCTCATGGGACAGTACCCGCGACTGAAGGTTGTGGCTTTGGCACCGGAAAGAAACAGCAGCATTTTTATCTGGTCGGTAATTGATATTCAGTCCGTCCCCATCGAGTGTTCGGAAGTTGGCATCTTGAATGCCTTGCGGGGACGTTCGCAACTGGTTGGAAACTAGTCGACCCAACGGACTGTAAGTCGTGGGACCGAGCGCTTGCGGAAAATCAGGGATTGTGGCTGTAACCAATTGAAAAGGCCGGGCTATCTCACACACGCCGTCTGTAAGTGAGGTGGCGAAGCTGTAGCTGGCACGGCCCGTAAAGCAAGCATGACAATCATCTCCGAGTTCGATTCCAAGTCTTCCAGCGTGCCGTCAGGAATACTCACCCCTTCGCTGGCGGAAGTGGGACAGCCATCCCAGGGCTGGTACGCCGCCTACACCTGTTCCCGTCACGAAAAGCATGTCAGCCGGCAATTGCAGCAGAGACGCATCGAGTGTTTCCTGCCGCTGTATCGAAGTACGCGGCACTGGAAGGATCGCCGCAAACAGATTGAGTTGGCGCTATTCCCTGGGTACGTATTCGTACGCATTCCATTGCAGGAACGCTTGCGGGTGCTGGAGGTCCAGGGGGTGGTTCGCTTTGTCAGTTTTAACGGGTCGCCGGCAAGGCTGCCGGAGCAGGAAATCGAGGCGCTGCGCGATGGGCTCGAGCAGAGGGTGTACGCGGAACCGCATCCTTTTCTCACCGTTGGCTGCCGGGTTCGCGTGGTCCGTGGCCCGGTGGCAGGGATGGAAGGCATCCTGATACGGCGGAAGCACCGGGTTCGGGTGGTCATTTCCCTGGACGCCATCATGCAATCGGTCGCACTCGAAGTGGACGCCGCCGACGTCGAGGTCATCCGCTAGGCTGCCCCCACTTTTGTCCAAGCCATAACCCACCCGGTCCAGCGGTGCTGCCGGCCGATGATTGGCCTCGCCAGGATCCGCAAGAAATCAGAGTCGTTATGAAACTTATGAACCAATGCTCATCCCGTGGCTGGTGCCTACGTTCGGGAACTCTTTGCACGGTCATCATCCTGGCAGCCGCAAGCGGCTTGCTTGCGCAGGACAATTCCTACTCGAACCGCACCCGGGCGCTTGCGGATGCCGACTCGCGCGCTGAACAGGCGGCCGACCGGGTGGTGTCTCTGCCTGCTGACAAGATCATTGCGCTGCTCCAACAGGAGCCCGGCTTGTTCTTGCAGGTAAAGAAAATGCTGGTTCGCGAGGCGTACCAGCAGGGCCGCCTGCTGGACCCGCAGGATCTGACCGATGAGACCCTCTTCCGGCTGATCACCCGTGATCAAAACATTCGCGTGCTGGTCACCAGGGAGATTGAAGATCGCGACTACATTCGCGCCAAGCCTTCTCGAGAAGAGTTAGCGCGGCAGCAGATGGCAGCGCAGGTCTCGGCCGCGCAGGCCCAGGAGGCTGCCGATATAAAAGCCGGCAAGAGCCAGGAAGAAGCATACTGGTCCCACCACAGTCAGGAGATGCAGAACCCAGTACCGCCCGCATCCGGCGCCCCTGGCCAGCCCGCACCCAACCTCCCTGCCCCGAACAACAACCCGGTCAATGACCCCAGGCGTGCCCTTCAGGTAGCACAAGCGCAGCGACAGTTCGACGACTATTCCGACGGGTTACCTCTGAACCCACTAGGCCCGCAGCGTATGAGTCCCGATCAGTTGACTACTCTGTTAGCGAATCGCACCGGTTCCACAGGTTCGGGTCTCGGTCAGGGCGGCAGAGATGATCCAGGCGCTCTCGGATTAGGCCTGTCAGGCGCTAATGCAGGCTCCGCCTACGGGCCATTCACCAATCCATTCCTCTTCAACCCTTCCACCCAATTCCCGCAAATCGATGACCCGCTGCAACTCCCCCAATCGGCGAGTTTGACCAGGCGGACGCTTGCCCGTCCTGCCAGTTCGGGATTCGGCCCACAACAGCCCATGCTGCATCGTCGCGCCAATCCCTACGCAGATGTTCCTTCGTTGTACGACCTCTATTCCCAATATTCACGCCGGTCCCCGGTGCTGGAGCGCTTTGGCGTGGATATTTTCCGCAACGGCACCGGCAACTTTGATGAACTGCCGATGGACCTGCCGGTGGGACCAGACTATGTGATGGGACCGGGAGATGGCGTAAGCGTCGATCTTTGGGGAGGCGTCTCGCAACACCTGCGCCGAACCGTAGATCGCGAAGGTCGCCTGGCTTTGCCCGAAGTCGGGGCCATCCAGGTGGCGGGGCGCACCTTGGGCGAGGTTCAGAGCCTGGTTCAAGTGGCGCTTCGAACCCAGTTCCGGGGAGTCCAGGCTGATCTCTCCATGACCCGCCTCCATACCGTGCGGATCTACGTGGTCGGAGACGTCGAACGCCCCGGAGGGTACGACGTGAGCTCGCTCTCCACGCCGCTCAACGCCATCTACGAAGCCGGCGGGCCAACCTCCCAGGGCTCGTTGCGAACTCTTAAACATTATCGCGGCAAGGAACTGGTGCAGACCGTTGACGTTTATGACCTCCTGCTTCACGGGATTCAGTCTGGCTTGAAGAGACTGCAAAGCGGTGACACGCTTCTGGTCCCTCCTCTTGGCCCTCAGGTCACGGTGGAGGGCATGGTTCGTCGTCCGGCAATTTATGAACTCACCGACGAAAAGAGTCTGGCACAGATCTTGGAACTCGCCGGAGGTGTATTGCCCTCCGGCACGCTGCGTCATGTGGACGTCGAGCGTATCCAGGCTCATGAGAGCCGGAGTATGCTCCGGCTCGACATACCGGAAAACAACAATGCGGAGTCGGTTACTAAAGCTCTCGACACCTTTAACATTCAGGACGGCGACAGGATCAAGATATCCCCAATCATCTCCTACGCTGATAAGACCGTCTTTCTCGATGGCCACGTTCCGCGGCCCGGCAAGTATGCCTACCAGGACGGCATGAAGGTCACCGACCTTATCAAGTCATACAAAGACCTTCTCCCCGAGCCCTACAAGCGGCACGCCGAAATCATCCGTCTGAATGCGCCTGACTACACTCCGCAAGTCCTTGCCTTTAATCTCGAGGATGCCCTTGCCGGAAAGGAACAGGATATCGTTCTGCAACCCTTCGACACCGTGCGCGTGTTCGGCCGGTACGACTTCGAAGGTCCTCCGATCATCAGCGTCACTGGAGAAGTGAGGGATCCCGGCGATCACGTTACCAATGGTGCAACTTATCTGCGGGATGCAATCTATCTCGCCGGTAGCACCACCACCGAGGCCCAACTGGACGACGTGCAGGTTTTCCGGACCACCACCGATGGCAAGCTCAAAGTCCTCAGCGTGAATCTGAGCAAAGCCCTGGCCGGCGATGGGGCGTCCAATATTCTTCTGCAACCGAAAGATCGGGTGTTTGTCCACAAGAATCTGGCGCAAACCGATCCTTCGGTAGTGACCATCGAGGGAGAAGTGGCGCGTCCCGGAAAGTACCCCTTGGGGGACGGAATGACGGCCGCGGATTTAGTGCGGGTTGCGGGAGGATTTAGACGCGGCGCTTATACCCAGCAGGCAGACCTGACGAACTACCTGGTGGAGCAAGGCGAGAAAATCACCTCAGACCATCAGACCGTGCAGATCGCCAGCGCCCTGGCTGGCGAACCTGACACTGATGTTCGACTGCATGATGGCGACGTCCTCACCATCCGCCAGTTGGCTGGCTGGAACGATGTGGGCGCCACCATTGCCGTCGCCGGCGAAGTAGTTCATCCCGGCACCTACGGCATACAAGACGGCGAACGTCTCAGTTCGATTCTGGCGCGTGCCGGAGGACTGCGCGCTGACGCGTATCCTTATGGCGCCATCCTGCAGCGTGTCCAGATCAGGAATTTAGAGGAGAAGAATCGCTCCCAGCTGGTCCGTCAAGTGGAGCAGGAAGGCGCGGGTCTGAAAGCCGTCTCCGACATCGACCCGCTCTCCCGGGAGTCGGCCATGCTGCAGTGGAAAAACACCTTGGAGAAGCTGCAGAACACACCGCCCACGGGCCGCATGGTAATCCACATCTCCAGCAATGTGAAGCAATGGACCAACACTCCGGCCGATATCCAGGTTCGGGCCGGCGACACCATCTACATACCCAAGAGACCCAATTTCGTGATGGTCGATGGAGCGGTTTACAACCCCACCGCGGTTACTTTCAAACCCGGCAAGAGCGCTGGCTGGTACCTGCGTCAGGCAGGTGGTCCCACTACCATGGCGAACAAGAAGGCGGTCTGCGTGATCCGCGCCGACGGTTCGGTGGTCGGGGGATCCGGCGGAATGTTCAGTGGAAGCGTGCTCGACGCTGCACTCGAACCCGGAGACATGGTTGTGGTTCCCGACAAGGCGTTCGGCGGCGGGCTTACTTGGAGAAACACACTCCAGGTGGCGCAGTTGGTCTCTGCGGTCGGCATTGCCGTGCAGGTCGCAAGGGGATTCTGACCGCGTCGCAGCTATGTTGCGCCCGTTCAAATTGTGCGTGGGATTCCTGCTGATGGTTACGCTCAGTGCCTTCTGCCAGACCCAGCCGAGCGCAGCGATCTCGTCGCACCCTTTCGGGGACGATGCAGGAAAAGACGCGGCGCCGGCCAACCTGCGCATCCTTCCCGAGACTCCGGTCAAATATGAGCCGCAGCCCGAATTCCTGCCCCTGGGCGCCGATCCGCAAAACAAGTTGCTTCTGCCCTTCATGAAACATCTCGCATCCGATCAAAAGCAGTTCTGGACCAGTCCGAAAGGGCTGACCAAGGAAGGCTCCAAAACCCTCCTCCCGTTTGCCGCTTTCACTGGACTGCTGATCGGAAGTGACAGCTGGATTTCCCGGCAAGTGCCCAGCAGCCCCAGCCAGCTCAACCGCAGTCTGAAGGTGTCGAACTATGCGGTGTACTCACTGATCGGAGCTGGCGGGGGCGCTTTTCTTCTGGGCCATATCACCAACAATGATCACCTCAGCGAGACCGGATTGTTGAGCGGCGAGGCAGCCCTGAATAGCACCATGGTCGCCTATCTCTTGAAGGGAATCACCCAGCGCCCGCGACCTCTGGCGGAGGGCGGCAACGGAAACTTCTTCCACGGGGGAAACTCCTTCCCCTCCGAACATTCCGCCATTGCCTGGTCGGTGGCCAGCGTACTGGCCCACGAGTACCCCGGACCGCTGACCAAGGTGTTGGCCTACGGTCTGGCTTCCGCCGTAACGCTGACCCGCGTCACCAGCAAAGAGCACTTTGCTTCTGATGCGGTCATCGGCAGCGTGCTGGGTTGGTACTTTGGACGCCAGGTCTACCGCGCCCATCATGATCCGCAACTGGGAGGAGCGCCCTGGGGCGACGTGAGCGTGGCTCACGATGATAGCGGACACCGGCGAAGACTGATGGCATCGCCATATGTTCCGCTCGACAGCTGGATCTATCCCGCGTTCAGTCGTTTGGCCGCGCTGGGATACGTCCATTCCGCTTCCCTGAATCAGAAGCCCTGGACCAGACTGGAATGCGCACGCCTGGTTGAAGAAGCCGGAGAAAACATTCCACAGGTTGATCTGCCGGGCGGAGTTTCGAAACTCTACTCGGAACTTTCTCAAGAATTTGCCGGGGAGACCAGGCAGCTTGAAGGTGGATCAACCCTCAACCTGGCTGTGGATTCGGTTTATACGCGCGTCACCGGCATCTCCGGGACGCCATTGCGCGACAGCTTCCATTTCGGCCAGACCTTGGTGAACGATTTTGGCCGGCCCTACGCTGAGGGTGCAAGCCTCATTTCGGGGATTTCGGCATACGCCTCCGCCGGGCCGCTCGCCTTCTACGCTCGAGGAGAGTATCAACGGGCCCCCTCGACCCCCTTGTACCCAGCACCGGTGTTGCAGGCAATCTCCCAAGCCGATGGCAATCCGGTGTTCCCGAACGCCACCGGGGCTGTGAGCCGCCTTGAACTGCTGGACAGTCAGATCGCGCTCAGTCTGGGGAACCTTCAAGTCACCTTCGGAAAGCAAAGCGCATGGCTCGGCCCTACGCGCTCGGGATCCTTGCTGTTGAGTGACAATGCGGCGCCCTTCACCATGTTGCGCTTTGAAACCGTGTCACCCTTCCGCGTCCCGGGACTCTCCCGTCTGTTGGGACCGATCAAGAACGAATTCTTCATCGGACAGTTGTCCGGACATACCTCAATTTTCAATGGCAGCACATTCTATGGACCGGCCATCAATCCGCAGCCCTTCGTGCATGGCGACAGAATTTCGTTTAAGCCCACGGAGAATCTGGAGATGGGGATGGGAATCGTGGTGATGTTTGGCGGTCCCGGACTGCCATTCACCTTCCACAATTTCCTGCGGACTTACTACGCTCACAATGCAGATACCGCTACCAATCCGGGAAAGCGGTTTTCCGCGTTTGATTTCAGCTATCGCGTTCCAGGGCTCCGTAAATGGATGACGGCATACCTGGACTCGCTGGTAGTCGACGAGGTGTCACCGATTTTTTCCACCCGTCCATCGTTGAATCCGGGGCTTTACTTCCCGCAGATTCCGAAACTGCGCAACCTCGAATTTCGAGTGGAAGGCGTGAAGACCCAACAAGCTCCCCATGCGCTGTTCCCTCCCGGGTATGTTTACACCGACCGGCGCTATCGGAACGGCTATACCAACGGAGGCGATCTCATTCTGGGCAATTGGATTGGACGCGCTGGCATCGGAGTGCAAGGCTGGGCGACGTATCACCTCTCGCCAAGAAACACCATCGAACTGTCCTATCGCCATGTGAACGTCGACCATTCATTCCTGGAAGGCGGCCACATGAACGACTTCGGCGTCAGCAGCACGTGGATGTTGCGTCCGGGGTTGGGAGCCTCCGCTTTGGTCCAGTATGAGCAGTGGGGATTCCCCCTCCTTGCGCCCACGGCGAAGTCCAACGTCACGGCCTCGTTTCAACTAACCTTCTGGCCCAACGCGCTCCATGGGGCGCACCAGCTGCGCCTGCAATCGAAGGCGGCGGGAAGTGCCCAATGACGGCTTCCAGACAACCCGCGACACCAGTGATCAACCCAGTGCCAGAAGTGGTGCCGTCGTTCCCCGTCGAGAATAGGAGGAACGGCGCTGACCCGTCGGTTCGAGCCTACCTGGCCACTCGCCTGTTGTGGCAGGAACGAACCTTCATTGCCAAGGTCGCGTTGCGGGGCACAGTGCTTTTCTTGCTGGTCGCGTTTCTGATTCCGAGCAGTTATGAATCCAGAACCCAGTTGATGCCTCCGGACGGCCAAAGCGCAACCTTAGGCATGCTGGCGGCACTCGGTTCAAAGGTGGGAATCGGCGGCAGTGCACTCAGTATGGGGGCCGACCTGCTTGGGCTGAAGAGTTCAGGAGCGCTGTTTATCGGCCTCTTGGATAGCGATGCCATCCGGGATGATTTGATCAACCGTTTTGATCTGCGGCGGGTTTACTGGACCAGCACTTATCGTTCGGCGAGGAAAAGGCTGGAGAGGAACACTGAAGTTGAAGAAGACAAGAAGAGCGGCATCCTCAGCATCACCGTGTCGGACCGTGATCCGCGGCGCGCCGCGGCCATGGCTCAGGCCTATGTCGAGGAACTGAACGAATTGGTGGTAAGCGTAAACACCTCCGCGGCCCATCGCGAGCGTGTGTTCCTGGAAGACAGGCTCAAGGTGGTGAAAAAAGATCTCGATGAGTCTTCCATGGCCTTCAGCGAGTTCTCCAGCAAAAACACTACCATCGACCTCAAGGAGCAAGGCAAGGCCATGGTCGAAGCTGCCGCTAGCTTACAAGGCCAGGCGATCGCGGCGGAATCGGAACTTCGCGGCCTGGAGCAGATCTACACCCCGGAAAATGTCCGGGTACGTTCGGTGCAGGCTCGGCTCACGGAACTGAAACGTCAGTTGTCCAAGCTGGGCGGAACCTCTTCCATCAATCCCTCCGCGGACGCGAATTCCAGTGAATCGATGTACCCGTCCATACGCCAGTTACCTCTTCTGGGAGTGACCTACACAGATCTGTTTCGCCGCGTCAAGATTGATGAAACCGTCTACGAAGTATTGACCCAGTTATACGAACTAGCGCGAGTGGAAGAGGCGAAGGAAGTTCCGAGCGTGAAGGTGATTGACCCTGCGAAGCCTCCGGAAAAACGCTCTGGACCTCCGCGTCTTCTGATCATCCTCGCCGGAGCATTTCTGTCTTTGTGTGCGGCGTCGGTGTGGGTCTTTAGTAAAGAAGCCTGGGATGCGGCCGATCCTCAAGACCCGCGCAAAATGCTCGCGGAAGAGATTGCTGCAACTGTGGGCAAGAAGATTCACTGGGAACGGGCGCGCAACCTGACCCTGAAAGTGGTCCCCCGAAGCTTCCGCAACCGGCAAAACGGACAGAACGGAAATGACGGGCACTCGTGACGTCCAAGTCACCGGGATAAATCACCTCACCGCAACTAGAGGGAATCGATGAGTGCAAATCCAAATATGAACTCGGCCATCCCGGCGGAGGTTATCGATCGGGCGCGGCGCGAACGCGACTTCTTCAATCGGAAGAACCGCCTGGTGCAAGTCCCCGACGATGTTCTACGGGCGCCCGCTTCGATGCAGGAGATTCCCGAAGAAGTCGCGCTGTATTTGCCGTCGCTCGAAGACAAACAGGTGTGTGAAGTTGGCTGCGGGTACGGCGTGATCTCCTCGTACTTCGCACTTCGAGGAGCCCGAGTCTTCGGCTTTGATGTGGCGGAGACGAATGTGGCGGTCGCCGAGAGGGCGGTCCGGGTGAACGGTGTGGCCGATCGCGTGACTTTCCAGGTGATGCAGGCAGAGTGTCTGGCGTTACCCTCGAACCGCTTCGATCTGGTGTTTGGCAACGCGGTCTTGCACCATCTCGACATCGCCGCCAGTGCTCGAGAATTCTTCCGCATCTTGAAACCAGCCGGAGTTGCGATCTTCCGCGAGCCGCTGGGCGAAAACCGGTTGCTGGAGTGGGTCCGCCGCTCTCCGTTGCGTTCTGCCGGACACCGGCACACCGCGGATGAGAGTTCCCTGCTCTATCGAGACGTGGACGTTCTGCGAACCGTATTTCCCCAAGTGCGGTTACGCGAATCCGAATTGCTGTCGGTACTCCGCGCCGCCTTCCGCAAGGTCGAGCATGGCATGGCAGCCGTGCCCCGCTGGGAACGAGCGATGAGCAAACTGGCTAACCTGGATGCGTGGATGCTCTCGCGGTTCCCGGTTATGCGGCCGTTCGCATCGTATTGCGTCGTTTCCATGAGGAAGCCGGAAAACAACCTGAGCGGAGACAACGGCGCCGGCGGGCACGCCCAGGAAACAAGCGTCAACCGAATACTTCGGGCTGAGAGATGAGGGGCGCATTTCGATCCACGGTTGAGGGCAACGACCGCGATCAGATCTCGGCCGTGCCTGTCGGTGTGCAAGCAGGAGATTTGATCGGAGGATCGAAGCCGCCGGCCGCGGTGAGTGACCTTTCGCCTTCTTTCCTGACCCGAAACTCGTCCGTGGCCATGGCTGGAGGAGTGGTCTCGCAAGGGCTGAAATTCCTGGTCGTCATTTACATTGCCCGCCGATTTTCTCCCACTGAGTTTGGATGGTTTTCATTTGCGATCGCCGTGAACGCCTATATTTTCATCATTTCGCATTTCGGTCTCCCGGTCTTCGGCACCCGGGTTGTCTCTAAGTCTGGAAGCGTTTCACGAGATTTGCTGCAAGAGATTGTCTGCATCCGCATGTTCCTGGCTCTGGCAGCCACAGCGGTGAGTGTCTGCGTTTTTTCTCTGGCCCCCAAAGTGAGTCATACCGAACTGCTGTTGGTCGCGCTGTTCGGCCTGAGCAATGTGCCGTTGGCGGGACTTTTCGACTGGGTCTTTCAGGGCCTGCATCGGCAGGAAGTGTCAGCCATTCTCAATATTCTGTGGCAGGCAGGTTGGCTGGGGTTCACTGCTCTGGGTGTTGCCCTCGGAGCAAGAATATTGGCCGTGGCGATCGCGCTGGGCGCCTCGGCGACCTTGGCCAGTGTGGCGGGCTTGGTGTGGCTGCAGCGGACCCACGGGGTCGTCCGCGATACGCGACGCGACGCCTCCCTGCTGGCGCGAACCCGCTCAGTTTTGTACGCTGCCGCCCCCCTGGGTTGGGGAACCATGCTGATCAGCGTCATGGTCTGGACGGACACGATATGCGTGAGGTTGCTGCGAGGTGAACTGGCTGTGGGAATCTATGCGGCAGGAAATCGAGCTGCCCTCGCGCTATCCATGTTGGGCACATTCTACGTGCAGGGAGCGTTTCCGCTTCTCAGCCGCAGCAGTGATCAAGATCCATCCTCGTTTGAGCGTTGTTTTACGCAGAACCCTTGGTGATCTCGCCATCCTCTTCATTCCGGGTTCTTTGTGGGCGATTTGTTACGCAAGAGAAATCATCGAGCTGATCTTTCGCCGTGCTGACTACCTGTCGGCGGTGCCGGTATTCCGCATCTTTCAGGTCGCCCTGCTGCTCTTTGTAGTGAACAACCTGTTGGGCACTGGAGTGTTGGTCGCGTTTCACCGGGACCATACTTTTCGCAACGTGTTGGCCTGGTCGACGATGGTGTTCCTGATCGTGTGTCCGCTGCTGACCTGGATGTGGGGTAACACCGGAGCGGCAACCGCGGTGATGGCGATTCAGATTCTGTGTCTCGTTTGGTTCTCTTGGGAGATCCGAGGGTTGGTCCGCCCCCATTTGACTAAGGCGCTGGGACTGCCGTTGGTCGTCGGACTCTCCGCGGCTTCCCTCAGCCTGGGTCTGCATCTCTCGTGGTTGGTTGCGTTGATTCCCACTGTTCTCGCCTACGTCGTGCTTGCCGTTTCGCGGACGGCGACCCTGGCACAGAGGGCGCGATAAACAATGTCAAGTGCAATCACCGGTAAATACAGCCTTGCTTTCCGGCGACGTGGAGGTCTCCGTGGCCTCCTCCGCACTTACGGATTCCTGCAACTGCTGGACGCGGGTCTGCGAGAGGCGTGGGAATCGATCGGTATGCGAATCCTGCACTTTCTGGGGCGAGGGCCGGCGACGGGATACGGCTGGTTAGAGGCGCTATTGTCGCCCACCTCCGATTATTGGCTCCGCTATGCGAAGGTCATCGAAGCTCTTGAACAAGTCGAAGCCGGAAAAGCCGGTCGAGTGATCGAGGTTTCCAGTGGAGGCTGGGGAGGTATTGCCTGGGCGCTACCGCGAAGGGAACAAGACATCTGCCTGGTTGACTGGTCCGCCGATCTGCTCGGAGATCGTCGCGGCGGCAAGGCATGGCGCGTATGTGCTGATGGCTGCCGTTTGCCATTCGCCGACAACTCCTTCGACACGGCCATCTCCCTCGACACCGTCGAACATCTGCCGCGTAGCGTGCGTGCCGTTTTTCTGGATGAGTTAAAGCGTGTGACCAGGCGAACCTTGCTGGTGACCTGCCCTCTGCAGTCCAGCGACGGTACATTCCAGGCCCAAGCACTCGACTTGCGGCTGTCCCGGGAAATTGCGCGCAGGGGAGATGTGCTCCCCGGTTGGTTGCAGGAACACATCGAGCAGGGACACCCGCAGCGAGAGGAAATGCTGGCTCTGTTGCCCGGAGCAGAGATCACCGGCTTGGAAAACTGTGAGGCATGGTGGCGATTTGCAGCTTTGTCCCGGAAGAAATTCTTGTGGGTGTTCGCTCCACTTTTCTACCCGTTTGCCCAGCAGAAGAACGATCGAGAGCCACCTTACCGCAGGGGTCTGTTGCACTGGCAAAAGCCGGAAAATGTTAATGAGGAGTCCCTGGCTTCCGATCTCGTGCCCGATCCCGGCGCCAACGCCGAACCAGCTAGAGAGGCCGTTCTGTGATACTGGCCGAACAACGCCTGCAGCCTTCTTATGCGCTTCAATGGGCTTACTTCTTCTTTAGCCTGATGTTGCTGCTGGTGGCAATGGTGTGGGATAGAAATCTATCGCTGATTTTGATTGCGGTGCTCGCTGCACCATACGCAGTGTTTTACCCCAGGAGCGGATTCTGGTTGGCCATCGCCCTGATGATGGCTGCTTCTATGATCGACCCTCCGGCAGGTTTCGAATTTGGCATCGGCTACTCTCCGGAACTACCCTATTGGGCAGGTGCTCTGTGTATCTTTCTGGTGGCATCTGCGTGGGCTTACCTGTCGGAATCAGATCACTCAGGATACAGCTCACAAACAAGGGTTGTTCTTCCTTCGAGAGCGTTCTATGCCTATGGGGCCGTCTGTATATTTTCCACCCTCTTGGGCATCATGCGGGGCTATCCCCTCCACAATGTCGCTAAACAGGCCTTCGGATGCGTGCTCTTCTGTGCGTACTTTGTCTTTGCTCTCAAGTTCTCTCCGGCCGAAGCCGAAATCTTTTCAGTTACGGAATGGGCCAAGAGAGCGGGAATTGTGTGCGCCTTGGTATACATCGCGATCTACGTTGCTCAGATACCCACGAAAGGTTTGCGGAAGGAACTCACAATTTTGGCTGGGTACGCGGGAGGCTTGGCGGTCTTGTATCTGCCAGAACTCTTGCGTAAAGGCAGAATCCGCTACCGTTTCCGCACTGCAATACCCATGCTGGTATTGTTTGCCGTGCCGCTGCTGGCGCAGTATAAGCGCGCGATTCTGGCTTTCGCGATATGCGGTTTTCTTGCCGTAGGTCTACGATCGGTCTCTCGGGCCAAGCGATACCTGCACGTTTCGCTCGCATTCGGTCTGTTCGCGTTGGTCTTGTCAACCAACGTCCTGAATCCTATTGGGCGCTACTTTTCGAAGTACGAATCCCTGAAATACCTCTTCCCGGAAGATATACAAACCAGCTACAGCCTGGTCGGACGAATTTCCGAACTTACTCAGATATTGGATTCTCTCGGAGGAGCCCCGGTCTTCGGTACTGGTCTGGGCAGCACGGTGGTGTGGTTCGAGCCATATACCCGGACGTGGTGGGAGCAAGAGACCGTCGAGATAGGCTGGGGATATGTGCTGGTGAAGGCGGGAATTGTTGGCCTGGCCATATTTCTTTGGTTCATCGGGACACTACTTCGAGATTCGCTTCGAACCCCGCTTCATGGTCTGCACCTGAGCGTGTTCCTGCTGCTCATCTTCATGTTGCTTCAGATGGTTGCAGATCCATTCTTTTTCAACTTCATGACCTCGGCGTGGGCGGGGATGACATGTGGGTTCCTGCATGTGCTGAACCGTCAGGCGATGGCGACTGCTAGCCCCTGAGCAGGAACACCGCTGCAGACTGGCTGCACCACTACCGGACTGGCTATTTCGACTCGACGAGAAAGGAGCGCACATTGTCTCGACTCCGTATTCGCGATTCCATCATGACGCTTTCCACGGTCTGGCGAAGAACCATCGCCGACGCCGTGCTGAACCCACGTCGCTTCCGGAAGGTAATGCCGGAGTTCCGCAAGGTTAGCGACATGCTGGTGCATCCGGGCATCGGGAGTTGGGAAGTGGGCAGTCTTCCTGTGGTGGCCGATCCCGTCAAACTACTCTCGCTCACTTCTGTGTATGGCGTTATGCCGGCGCAGGATCTATACGCATTGTTGAGAGTCATTCGCTGGCTCCAACCCCAACGCATCTTCGAAATCGGGACCTTCCAGGGAGTGACCACGGCACACATGGCCATCAACTGCAATGCGGAAATCTTCACTCTCGACATGCCGCGAGACGTGGCGACCGATCTGAAGGGATACACCGAGAATGATCGTGCGTTGCCGCAGCCCCGGGATAACATCGGACATGCCTACCGCGCATTCAATGCCGCGGGGAACGTCCATCAGCTCCTTGGCGATTCCCGCACCTTTGATTACACGCCCTACTCCGGCTCCATCGATCTGGTACTCGTGGACGCCTGCCATCTGTTTGACCATGTGATCAGCGATTCGCGCAACGCTTTCGATCTCTTGGGCCAGCGAGGAGTCGTTCTTTGGCACGACTTCGGCACCGGTCGAGATGTGGTGCGAGCCTTGCAGGTTCTGGCGAAACAATACTCGATCGTCCACTTGGAAGGCACGGCTCTGGCGGTTCATTGTCGCGGTTGTTCGTTTGCAGAAGACGAGAACAGCGCGACCCCTGCCAGGCGCGCCAATGGACAGGCTGCATAGCGGTGTGGGTACCCGCAACCATCTTCTGGTTCTCGGTGCTCCTGGTGGTACACACCTACGTCGCCTACCCGCTCGGCATCTGTCTGCGGGCCCGGTTTCGGCGTAACCGCGAGACTTCAAACGGATTTTCCGAAGACGAACTTCCCCCGGTGACCGTGCTCATTCCCGCGCACAATGAAGGCAAGTGGATCGCAAGGAAGATCGAGAACACTCTGGCCCTCGACTATCCCCGCCACCGCATGCAAATTCTGGTCGCTTCCGACGGCTGTACCGACGACACCGCCTCCATCGCCGCCCGCTATGCCGGACAAGGAGTCGAGGTCAACCATCATGCGACCCGCTGCGGTAAGACCGCCACCTTGAACCGCGTGGTTCCCGCGGCGTGCGGGGACATCATCCTGCTGACCGACTGCAACGCTTTGCTTCCCCAGGACGCGCTGCGACTCTTGGTGCCGTACTTCAAGGATTCTTCCGTGGGTTCGGTGAGCGGCGAGAAAGTATGCGTCGAGACGGGCAGCTTCGCCACCGCGGGCGAAGGGCTCTATTGGCGCTACGAAAGCGCAATCAAGACAGCAGAAAGCCGCCTGGGTTCCGCCCTGGGAGGCACCGGGCAGGTCATGGCCGTCCGCAGGTCTCTGTTTCCCGAGATTCCCGTCATTGGTGATGACTTCTACGTCCCGATGAAGATTCTGCTGTCTTCAGGAGGCAGATCCCTTTTTGAGCCGAGAGCCAGGGCTGCCATTCCCGCGGCTGCGAATCTGCGCGCTCGAACTGGAGCGCAAAACCCGCGCCCACGTCTCGCTGCTTTGCGATCTCCACTACTTCAAGGAAGGACTCTATCCCTGGAAGAGTGAAATCTGGTGGCGGTTCCTTTCCCATCACGTGCTGCGTTTGTTCGTACCCTTCGCCATGATCACCGCGTTCTTCGCGTCACTGGTGTTGTGGAACGCCGGCTCGCTCTATCGCGCCATGCTCCTGGGACAAACGGCCTTCTATGCCGCCGTGCTGGCCGGTTTTCTGCTTGCCTTGCGAAAGGTTCGCGTCTCCACCTTCTATGTGCCGTTCTATTTCGTCCTGGCAAACTTCGCAGTGCTTAAATCCTGGGGCCGCTGGATCCGCGGCCAGCAACAATACGCCTGGCAGAGAACCGAGCGGCTGTTGCCCGGCGTAGACGAACTGAAGCATCAACAGAACTAACCCACCGCCAAGGAGAGCATCATCGTGCCACTGGCTGAACGTGAGACCTCCCGGTTTTCCAAAGGCGACAAAATCCTGGTTACCGGCGGAGCCGGTTTCATCGGCTCCCATACCGTGGACCGGCTGCTCGAGCGCGGGTATCGCGTCCGTATCCTCGACAACCTGCAGGAACGGGTGCACCCTGACGGCAAACCAGCTTGGATTCCCTCAGAGGCCGAGTTCATCCAGGGTGATGTGGCCAACGAATTCGATCTGCGACAGGCACTGGAAGGGATCGATGGCGTGTTTCATCTGGCTGCCTATCAAGACTATCTGCCCGACTTCAGCAGGTTCATCCATACCAACGCGGAGAGCAGCGCCCTCCTGTTTGAGCTGATCGTCTCCGACCGCCGCCGCTTTCCGGTCAGGAAGATCGTGTTCGCTTCATCGCAGTCGGTATGCGGGGAAGGACGGTACGGGTGCAGCGGCGGAGAAGATATCCGCGACACTGCCTTTGCGGGACAGTTGGTGCGAACCTTTCCCGCCGGGCGCTCCCGCTCGGCCCCGTCGCCGGCCGGGCATGGCGTGATGACGCCTGGCCCACGTCCACTGCAGCAACTGCGTCGCGGCGACTGGGAGGTCAAGTGTCCGCAATGTGGCCGTGAGATGGAACCGCTGCTGATTGATGAAGCGACGGTGTATCCCCACACTGCCTACGCCATTTCGAAGTATGCCATTGAGCTGCTCGCCGATCGTTTGGGGCGTCGCTACGACGTTCCCACCACCTGCATGCGCTACACCTATGTCCAGGGCCCTCGGAATTCGTTCTACAACTCCTACTCGGGAATCGCCCGTCGCTTTGCCATGAGGATCATGCACGGCCTGGCCCCGGTGGTATACGAAGACGGCGGCCAGTTGCGCGACTACGTCAACGTTCGCGACGTGGCTCGGGCCAATCTTCTGGCGTTGGAACGTGAGGCCGCGGATTTCCAGGTCTTCAACGTGGGAGGCGGTCATGCCATCACCGTGTTGGAGTTTGCCCGGCTCATGTTGCAGGCCTTTGACAGCCAGTTGGAGCCTCGAGTCGCGGGTGAGTTTCGCCTGGGAGACACCCGCCACACGGTGTCTGACATTTCTCGAATGCGGGAGTTGGGATGGGAACCCAGCATCCCGGTGGCGCAAAACGTCCGCGAATACGTGGATTGGTTGCAAACCCAGATCGTGAAGAAAGAGTATCTGCTCGAGGCGGAGCGCGTAATGCGGGAGTCCGGCGTAGTGCAGGCGGCAACCGTCGCCTGAAATCCCTGCCGCGCATCCCTTTGCTGATCAGGAGGAAGACGGAGTGGCCACCAGCTACAAACTGACCTCGCAGAACAAGCCGGTAAAAACGCTCGCCGGACCGGCGATGGAGTATCCAGAGCGAAAAAGCATCGCTCGGGTGATCAAGCGCCTGATTGATGTGGCTGGGTCAGCCCTCCTGCTGATCCTGGTGGCGCCACTTTTCCCCTTGATTGCATTGGCCATTCGCCTCGATTCCCCGGGCCCGTTGTTCTTTCGCCCCAGGATCATCGGTTACCAGGGGCGCGAATTTCTGGCCTACAAGTTCCGCTCGATGTATCCCGATGCGTTCGAACAATTGCTGAATGACGAGAAACTACTGCAGCAGTACAAGAAAAACCTGAAACTTTTTGACGATCCGCGGGTGACACGGGTGGGACGGTGGCTGCGAATCACTTCTCTCGATGAGCTTCCTCAGTTGATCAATGTGTTCAAAGGGGAGATGAGCCTGGTGGGTCCGCGGATGCTCGCCGAACTCGAACTGCAGAAGTTCGGGGAGTGCCGGAGCAAGATTCTGAGCGTGCGGCCCGGCATGGCGGGACTCTGGGTGGCCTCGGGCCGCCAGACGCTCTCGTTCGAGCGGCGCATGGAACTTGAGCTGGAGTATGTCGAGCACTGGTCGCTCTGGTTAGACACGAAGTGCTTCTTCAAGACGGTGGTTATCGCTTTCCGCATGGTTGGCGCGCAGTAGATCTTTTATTGAGCGCATTCACTTTCCCTAAGTTTCCTCAACCTTCGAAGGAGTTTCTATGGCCAAGATCCTGGTTACGGGAGGTGCCGGCTTTGTTGGTTCCCACATCGTGGACGCCTATGTACGCGCCGGACATGAGGTCGTCGTCATCGATGACCTGTTCACCGGCCATCGCGAAAACTTGAATCCGCGATGCGAATTCCACAAGCTCGATATCCGGGATCCCGCTCTGGAGCAACTCTTCCGCCGCCACAAGTTTGACCTGGTCAGCCACCAGGCGGCGCGGGGAAACGTGCGCGCATCCATGGAAGACCCCATGACCTATGCCGACGTCAACGTCCGCGGGGGTGTGAATCTTCTGGAGTGCTGCCGGAAGTTCGCGGTTCGCAAGATCATCTACTCGTCGACCGGAGGCTGCGTCTACGGAGAACCTCGATATCTGCCGGCCGACGAATCCCACCCACTGCAGCCGCGCGACCCCTACGGCGCCAGCAAGGCCAGCTATGAAATGTACCTGCCGGTTTACGAAATGAACTACGGTCTGCGCTACACCATCCTGCGCTACCCCAACGTTTATGGCCCGCGCCAGGATCCTTTTGGTGAAGCCGGGGTGGTATCCATCTTCATTGGAAAGATGCTGCGCAATATTCAGCCCATCATTAATGGGGATGGGGAGCAGTTGCGTGACTACGTGTTTGTGAACGATGTGGTGCAAGCCAACCTGCTGGTCCTGAACCGCGGCGACAACGACACCTTCAACGTGGGCTGGGGCCAGGGCACCTCCGTCAACCAGATCTTCCGCCTGCTCAAGCACACCCTCGGCAGCGGGGCTCGTGAAGTGCACGGTCCTGCCAAACTGGGGGAGATCCGCCAAACCTATCTGAATTCCGCAAAAGCCGCCGAGGCGCTCGGCTGGAAACCGCAGGTTGGCTTGCCCGAGGGCCTGCAAATCACCATCGACCACTTCCGGCCAATCATCGCAGCTCAGACCATCGCAGCGACCGCCTGATCCGGGCGAGGCGCCCGGCGAGAGGTCTGAAATTCCACGTTCAATTCCTTAATTGACAGAAGGAGTAAGGCATGACGACCTTGCATGCTATAGGTTCGATGCAGCGCGTCAACACTGGTTCCAAGCCGTCCACCCGCAAGCAGGGGTCAGCCGCGAAACCGGCTGTCAAACTTTTCGCCGACGGTGCCGACAAAGCAGCCATGCTTGAGATGTACGCCGACCCGCGGGTGAAAGGATTCACCACCAACCCCACCCTGATGCGCAAGTCCGGCATCGGCGACTACGGTGCGTTTGCCCGCGAGATTCTGGAATTGATCCCAGACCGCCCGATCTCTTTCGAAGTGTTCGCCGATGACTTCGGCGAGATGGAGCAGCAAGCTCTGGAAATCGCCTCTTGGGGAAACAACGTATACGTCAAGATTCCGGTGACCAACACCCGCGGGAAGCCCTCCGACAGTCTGTTGCGGCGACTGGCGGGCGCGGGCGTGAAACTGAACGTGACCGCCTTGATGACGCTCGATCAGGTGCGGCGCGTCAGCGATTGCCTGGCGGGCGGACCGCCTTGCAACGTCTCTGTGTTTGCCGGACGCATTGCCGATACCGGGCGCGACCCCATCCCGGTCATGGCGGCGGCCGTCGAACTGCTGCGGCCATACCGCAACATTGAACTGATCTGGGCAAGCCCGCGAGAACTGCTCAACATCTTCCAGGCGGCCTCGATTGGCTGTCACATCATTACCGCTACCCCCGACCTCCTGAAAAAACTGAGCCTGGTGGGCAAGGACCTGCACGCGT
This sequence comes from Terriglobia bacterium, assembly GCA_963840615.1. Taxonomy (GTDB): domain Bacteria; phylum Acidobacteriota; class Terriglobia; order Terriglobales; family Acidobacteriaceae; genus DATFTE01. The sequence goes on along the minus strand of CAWJAA010000041.1, from coordinate 94,357 downwards.
ACTCGCTGGAGACGGTCAGGATGTTCTACGACGACGCCCGCACCGCGGGATACCGGCTCTGGGTCACTCCACCTCCAAGTGAAGAAGACGGGGGAATTGCGGCTTCGGCCGACTGACCTGGCCTGCCCTGCCCGGCAACGGCCTTCATCGACTAAGTAAGTTCAAGCAAGAAGGATCCCATGATCATTACACGCACTCCGTTTCGAGTCACGCTGGGTGGCGGCGGGACCGACCTACCCTCCTTCTATCGGGAACATGGTGGGTTCATCATGGCAGTTGCCATTGACAAGTACATGTACTTGAACGTGAACACGCCCATCCTCGACGACATTATCCGGGTGCAATACAGCAGGACGGAAATCGTTAACCACGCCAAAGAGGTCCAGCACACCCTGGTGCGCGAAGCGCTGGGCCTGTTTCAGATCGAGAACGGCATCGAAATTGTGTCGATGGCGGATATCCCCGCCGGCACCGGGCTGGGCTCGTCCAGTTGTTACCTGGTAGGCCTGCTCAACGCCTTGCATACCCTCACCCGAACCCCGGTCAGCACCCAGGGACTGGCGGAGGAAGCTTGCTCGATCGAACTCGACCGCCTGCAGAAACCCATCGGCAAACAGGACCAGTACATGGCTGCATTCGGCGCGCTCACGGTGCTTGAGATTGCAAAAGATGGCAAGGTGAAGGTATCGCATCCCGCGTTGAGCACCGAACTCGTCGATGTGCTCGAGAGCAACACCCTGCTCTTCTATACGGGAGCGGCCAGGGATGCAGTTGCCATCCTGCAGCAGCAGGACGGTGCCACCAAAAACAAAGACAAAATTGTGCTGGGAAGTCTGCACGAGATCAAGGACGTCGGGGTCGAAATTAACGACGCCATCGTGAAAGGCAACCTGCGGCGATTCGGCGAATTGCTGGACGTGCACTGGCAGATGAAGAAGCGGTTGTCTGGCAGCATCAGCAATCGTGATATTGACCAGTGGTACGAACTGGCGAAGCAGAATGGAGCCATCGGAGGAAAGGTTTGCGGCGCGGGCGGCGGAGGCTTCCTGATGCTGTACTGCGAAGAACATAAACATCGCTTGCGCGAAGCGATGCGCCGGGCGGGCTTGCGTGAGTTGAACTTCCGCTTCGAGTTCGAAGGCAGCAAAGTGGTCTTCGACATGATCTCGCGAGACGGCCGGCTGGCTCACATCGAGCGCCAGGGAAGAAACAATCACTTCCGGTCAGCCCCTCTCGCGGTGGCTATCGCCTGACCTTCCCATGAAAATCACAACCATCGAACCGTCCCCCAGGAGTGCGGTATTTCTCGATCGCGACGGAGTCATCAACGCCCTCCTTTATCACCAGGATGTGGGTATCGTAGACTCTCCGTTCACCGAGCCGCAGTTCCGCGTGCTCCCTCGCGTCCCCCGCGCCATCCGCATGCTGAACGACCTGGGTCTCCCCGTCATCGTCATTTCCAATCAGCCGGGAATCGCGAAAGGCCATTTCAACGCTGCCATGCTTCACCGCTTCGACCAGAAGCTGAAGGCCGCCTTGCTGCCGGCGGGGGCGCACATTGACGCGACCTACTACTGTCTTCACCATCCCGACGCCAGCCGGAAAGGGCTGCGCAAACGCTGCGCCTGCCGGAAGCCCGGCATCGGCATGCTCCTGCTGGCCGCCCGCGATCACGGTATCTCCCTGGCCGAATCGTACATGGTGGGAGATGGCCTGACCGATATTGAAGCCGGAAGCCGCGCCGGTTGCCGGACGGTTTTTGTGGGGCGCTGGAAGTGCGAACACGCCCAGTTCATTCATCCCTCGGATCTCCGTCCATCGCTGGTGGCCAAGGACCTCTACCAGGCAGCGCAGCTCATCGCTGCGGAATTGCGTCTCAAGTCAGGTGGAGTCGACCTTGCCTCCGGCAATGGCGTGAAAGCCTGTAGCGGGCGGAGTGGCTGGATTCACCGTACCCCATCTCGCCCGGTCCGCACGCAGCCGAAGAGGAGGATCGCTATGACCAGCTCCTCGCGAATTCGCAAGGTCGTCATTCCAGCCGCCGGGCTGGGAAGGCGGTTTCTTCCCGCAACCAAGGTATTGCCCAAAGAAATGTTGCCCGTGGCCGGACGGCCTCTTATCCAGTTCGCGGTGGAAGAAGCGGCGGCCAGCGGCATCGAGACCGTAATCCTGGTAATTGGCAAAGGCAAGAACCTGCTGAAGGAACACTTCCGTACCGACGTCGAGTTAGAGAGTGTCCTCATGCAGCGCGGCTACCACGAAGATGCGGAACTGGTCCACCGGATTTCACAATTGGCCGAGATCCGCACCGCCTGGCAACAAGCGCCTTTGGGACTGGCAGACGCGGTGCGCAGTGCGCGATCCCTGGTGGGGGATGAGCCTTTCGCAGTGATTCTTCCCGACGCCCTGATCGATTCCGAAGTGCCCTGCATCGGACAACTCATGGATTTCCATGCGCGCCATCCCGGCTGTGTCATTGCCACGCGAAAGGTGGATTCATCCGAAGTAGAGCGCTTCGGCATCATGGATGTCATTCCCATGCAGGATCCTTCTGGCGGACGCGTCCTGCGCGTGAATTCCTTGACCGAACGCCCCCGGCCCGGACCGTCCCCGCGCTATGGCATCTTTGGGCGGTACATCCTGGAACCTGAAATCTTCGCCGCCATCGAACGCACCTACCCTGGCTTCGGGGGCGAACTTCAGCTCACCGACGCGCTGCTGGTTTGTTCGTCTTCGGTGCCGCTCTACGCCTATCCCTTTGCGGGAACACACCACGACGCCGGAAGCAAGCTGGGCTTTCTGCAGGCCACCCTGGCGTACGCTCTCAAGGATCCGGAACTGGCTCAGCCGCTGCGGGAGTATCTGGCGGCGCTGCAGTTGGACTTTCACCCTTCGTCCATCAGTGTCAGCAATTCAGCGTGAGGCGGACCATGAACTACACGGCGCAATACTTCCAGGAAGCGATCCAGATCCTCGGTCAGATGGATCGCGATAGCATTGAACACACACTCGACCTTCTGGCAGAGGTGCGGGACCAGGGCGGACGTATTTTCTTTCTCGGAGTCGGTGGCGGGGCAGGGCATGCTTCCCATGCGGTCAACGACTTTCGCAAGATCGCCGGCATCGAGTGCTACGCGCCTACCGACAACGTCTCCGAGTTGACCGCCCGCATCAACGACGATGGCTGGGAAACCTGCTACCGAAACTGGTTGCAGGGCAGCCGCCTGGGACCGCATGACGCAGTTTTCGTCTTCTCCGTTGGCGGAGGCAATGCGCAGCATAATATCAGCGCCAACCTGGTGGCGGCTCTCAAGTACGCCAAGGCAGTTGGCGCCAAGATCTGTGGCATTGTCGGCCGCGATGGCGGCTTCACCGCGCAGGTGTCCGATGCCTGTGTCCTGGTTCCCGTCGTGAACCCAGAGACCGTGACCCCACACACCGAATCATTTCAAGCTCTGGTCTGGCACTTGCTGGTCTCCCATCCCCGGCTGAAGGCTGCCCAGATGAAATGGGAATCGGCCACCGCTTCCGCGGTAGGGTCAAGCACCTAAGATAGAACCTGATAAACGATTTTTGCCGCCTGCGGTATGGGCGGCATTTGTTTTTTGGGTTTGATCTGGAGCCGACGAGCGGACTTGAACCGCTGACCTGCCGATTACGAATCGGCTGCTCTACCAACTGAGCTACGTCGGCTTGCTCTCGATTCTAAATGAAGAATCACTCGTCGGTCTTCAGCCATTACAAATTCCGGCCTGGTCAACCTTCGTGTTCCTTTGTGTCCTTGGTGGTTGATTGTTCTTTTGCTGCGGATGACTGATGACTGAGCCCGCAAACGAAAAGGCCACCCGGCAAAAGGCGGCCTTTTCTTTCAAGGGAGAATAGTTCTAACGGAGGCAAAACCGTCAAAACTTTCTGGCGAAATCTTATGAGCCGAAAAAGGGGGGTGTCAAGAAATTTTTCTGAAATAAATATCAGTGTTTTCAATTACTTACGAAATAGGTTAACAGCTTCCGCAAGTGCTTCAAATTGAGACAACAGCAGCCTTGCTGGCTCTTAACCGACCTTAATTGAGTGACTTACCTTGGAATCGGCGGGCTCATCCCCAGGCTGGGACAGGTGCAGCGACACGAAATCCACGTCTTGCCCACGAGCAGTCAGGCGATCTGAAAACATGCGACTCACCAGCACCCGCACCCCTCCGAATGCCAGTCCCGCCACCAGCGCGAACCCCAGAATGATTCCGCACAGGATGATGATGTTCACCAGCAGGTTGGCAAGATTGTCTTTCTTGGTGAAGTGCGTGTTCTCGTTCCAGGTAACGTCGGCGTCGTAGTTCACCGAAGCCAGCAGCGATTTGGCTTCGCTCTGGGAAAGCGGTCCGGAAGCAACCGCTACGATCGGTCCGCTGCGGCGGTCGAAAAACGGAACCGCATTGGGCTGCGCGTGGGCCGCATCCATCCGCCGCAATTGTTCCGCCGCGATCTGCGGCGTGGGATAGGAAATCACCGCCAGGCTGGCTTCGCCGCCGGAACTCTTGTAGTTCCCGATCACCACTTCGGCGCCCGCGTTGAAATCCACCAGGTCGGCCGGAAGCGGTGCACTCAGTTTTTCCAGCGCCACCGGTCCCAGCACGTACTTGATGGAATTCGCGACCAGCGATTGCCGCGGCAGATAAGCAGGCAGGTTCGGCAAATTGGCCGCGTTTCCCGCAGGCAGCGGGAGTGCGCTCGCCAGTTCCCGCAGCTCCGCCGCCGACATGGCGCTTAATTTGCCAAATACCGCATCCACCAGGATGTTGCCTCGCAGCAAGAGCACACGTTCATTCAACGACGCGCCCTGATCTCCAATCTGCTCCGCGATCATCTGCGGCATGCGGTAATAAGTGAATGCGCCGTAGGCGCCGCTGGCGTCGTTGAAGCGGGCCGCTTTGATGCTCAACCTGCGTCCGTCATCGCGCACATAAGACGCCGAGGCGAAATCGTTGAACCCGTACTCCTTCAGCAACTGAGGATTAATGGGGTCCGCGGCGACGGGGTCGGCGCTCGACTTCGCCGCGCCAGAGATCTGCCAGCCTCCAAACTCCCGGGGAAGCATGGAGGCAGGAAGTGCCTGTGGGGCGCGGGCGCCCTCGCCCGCGAAAGCGCAAAGAGCCGCGAAGACCACGAAAATCGCTGGAAAAAGCTTGGGAAGCCTCATGAAGTTCCTGAGAATTAGACTACAGAGAGGCGCGGAAAGTTTCCAGCGGGGGTCCGAGTCTCCGCCCGGCGTTGAAACGCCGGGCTTTGGCAGACGCCCCTACGGGACTGTTTTTGGTCTTGGGTCTTAACTCGGTACCAGGTACTCGGTACTGGTCTACTCGCCTTTGTCGATCTTGCTGGCCACTTTCACGCCGCTCAACCCGTTGACGTATTTCGAAATCCCGCGGTAGAGCGAATCGGCGATTTTTTGCCGGTACTCCGGCGTCCGCAGTTTGCGTTCGTCGTCAGGATTGCTGACGAAGGAAATCTCGGCCAGGATGGACGGCATATTCGCCCCGATCAGCACGATGAACGGAGCCTTCTTCACCCCACGGTCGCGGATGCTGGCGTTGCGCGTCGCCAGTCCGCTGTACAGCGCCTGCTGCACATCGCTCGCGAATTCGTGCGATTCCTCGATCTTTTCCTTCAACGCAATCTTCTTCACCAGGTCTTGCAGTTCGTGAATGGATTTTTCCGACACCGCGTTTTCGCGGGCGGCCACTTCCAGGGCCTCGCGAGAAGAAGTGAAGTTCAGGTAGTAGGTTTCCACTCCGCGCGCGTCCGCATCCCGGCTCGAATTGGCGTGGATGGACACAAACAAGTCTGCCTGCTCCTGATTGGCAATCGCAGTGCGCGTCTCCAGCGGAATGAAGGTATCGTCCGTGCGCGTGTAGACCACTTCGGCGCCCAACCGCTCCAACTGTTTGCCCAGGCGCCTGGCCACATCCAGCACTAAGTCTTTCTCCAGTAGACCGTTCGGACCGATGGTGCCGGTGTCGTGACCACCGTGCCCGGCGTCAATCACGATTTTCCCGATTTTCAACCCCAGCGCGCGAATCAGCGAACGGTCGCCACTGGCGGTCGGTTGTGCTTCGCGGATGTCCATGTCAGGGGCAACCGCTTTGGTTTTGGTCCTGGCCTTCCCTGCCGTCTTGCGGCGGGTCGTACTGGCCGGCGCGGCAGGCGGAGTTTGTTTCTCGTCCGGTGGATCGAGCTTCGCGACCGTCGCGCTATCGTCCTCATCATCGTCAGCTTCGACAACCCGCCTCTTCGGAGCCCCGGCGCTGGTGGCCACGGGTGGAATGTCTTTCTCCTCCATCTTCGAAGCTCGGGTCCTGGAAGGTTTCTTGGCCTCTTTTATTTCGGACTCCTGGACCTTTTCCTGCTTCTTCTCATCTTCCGACTTCACCACCAGCGTGGTAGGCGAAGGCTTGGTGGTTTCGAATTTCGGCTCAGCCTTGATCGCAGTTTCCGGATCGTCGTCTGTCACTTTGGCGGCGTGTTTACCGTGCGTGTCCTTGCCGTGGATGTCAATGATCAGGCGCGAAGGATTCGGCAGCAGAAAAACCTCGTAGTCCGAGAGTTCATCCACTTCCAGCACGACTCGCGTTTTTCCCGGCTGGAACTGGGCTACGCGGATCTTCCGCAGAAATCCGTCATCCACGTCAAAGGTCTTGCCCACCAGGGTCGAGGCCAGCCTGGTATTGACCAGGTCGAAGAAGATACGGTCGGGATGGCTGATGCGCTGCGATTCGTACTTCACATCCTGTTCCACGTCGATCGCCACCCGGGTGTAATCCGGCGTCGACCAGTGGCGGATGCCCGTAACCCGCGCCACACTCTTGCTTGGCCCCTCGTGATCCCTGGTGTCCTTGGTGGTGAGCGGCTTTTCTTCGGCGTCATCGGCAGCTGACGAGTCGCTGTCGGAAACCGCCTTCGACGGAGCTTTCTTCTCCTCGGCTTTTTCCCCGCTCTTGGAGGTCAACCCGGCTTGCTGTACCGGCTCTTCAAGCGCCGCCCGCGCCTCATCCGCCAGGTGGCTGTGGGGATAACGTTTCAGAAAATCCTGGAACGTGGCCCGCGCCTTGGCCGCATCCTCAAGATCGTCTTTATAGATCTCGCCGATGGTGAACAGCGCGTCCACGCGATACTTGCTGCCCGGATACTCTCGCCGCAGGAACTGGTACTGCCCGATGGCCGACCGCAAAATCGTATCGTCATCGAACCGGCGGCCCATCTCCACCATCAACTCGGCAACCGCCACTACGCTGGGATCGGCTTTGGTCGAAGCCGGCGCGCCGTAGTAGACGCGGCGATAGCTGTTGATCACCTCATGATATTGGCGGCGGGTGCGCGCCTGCGAGGGTCGCCCGTTCAACGCTTCGCGCATGCGTTCGGCGGTGGCAAACTGCGATCGCGCCCATGCGTCCGTCTTGCGGCCACGGGCATGGGCCGGAAGCGCCGGCAGCAGCAATAGCATCACCGCCGCTCCCCAGCGCAACCCGCGTTGCATTGGATGTGAATTATTCAATTTCCTGGCCCGTAATCGCGGTTCGGTCGGTTATGTACTTCTTGAACAGATGCCGGGAACTCAGTCGGTGTTGCTGAAATGCAGCACGCCGCGCTCGTCCCGTTCCACCCGCACCGGGTCATGCACCGGGTTGCCCAGGATGTGGGACCCGTCGTCTGACCCGCCGAAGTACAGATTGGTGATTCGTTTCACGTAGTTACGGGTTTCCGCGAAATGGGGCACTCCCCCGCTCCGCGCCACCGATCCCTGGCCCGCGTTATAAGCGGCCAGGCTCAGCTTCACATCCCCGCCATAGCTCTCCATGAGCTGCTTGAGATGTCGAACCCCGGCATCCACGTTTTGTTCCGGATCAAACGGATTGCTCACCCTGAGCTGGCGTGCGGTCTGCGGCATCAGTTGCATCAGCCCCATCGCGCCCTTGCGGGACACGGCATTGGGATTGAAGTTGGATTCCACCTTGATCACCGCCCGCACCAGGTTGGCGATCCACGTTGTGTGCCGCCGCAGCCTTCTCAATGGCCGCATCCACTTGCTCCGGGGTGAACGACTGGCCACGGTTGTAGTTCAGAACCGGCACCAGGGACTTGCCCAGATACTGGTTCACCTCCGCCGCCGCGGACCGCGCTGCGCGCACATTCGCCGATGGCACCGGTTTCCACCGGTGTTGCACCGAACTCCAGTACACCAGCGCACTCCGCTGGGTTGGAGCCTCCATATGCTTCGCCGAGCTCATGGGAACAACGTCGTTCTCATAAACCTTGCGTCCGTTCTCGTCGGTGGTCGTGGTGATCACTTCTTTCGTTCCACCCGAACCGGCTTCTGCCTGCACGTATGGCGTGGTGAGAGAAAGGGAGGTCGCGATTACGGTACTAGCCATCAGGGCGAGTTGCAGGTGCTTTCGCATAGCCGGGTTTTTCATTTTCAGCTCGAAGACACAACTGTGCCCACGCAGCTACCTGCCCGGAACCTGACGGAGAATCCTGCTACCAGAGTGGGTCGATTATAGGCGGTTGGGGGGAGGGGGACAATCTATCCAACGGACATAGAACCATTGGAGTAATCTTTGTAAGTTACTGTTGTGCAGAAACTTATGAATGTCACCGAAGTGGCATACAGCTACCGTAGTCACCTCCCGGCGCGGTTCGGTTGGTGCCTAAAGTAATCTGGCCCGGCGGGCATCTTCCCAGACGCCCGGACCGGTACCGAATTTCACTTCTGAATCAGGCAATACTCTCCGATCCTTTGCGCCGTTTCCGGATCTGCAGTCTCCGCAAACACATGCACGTTCTGGCAGTCGTACATGCCATGGTTTTTGGGAAGCTGCACGATCTGGTACTTGCCATTTTTCAAGCTGGTGCAGGCCGGCATGCTCTGCGTGCACTGCAACTCCACCGATTTGCCGCCCAGGTTGGCGGTCACAATGACCTCTCCGGTCGCGATGGTCGTATCCGTCACTACGATGGTGGACGTCTTCTGCTGCGCAAGCACCACGACCGCTACAAGAATTGCCAAGAGGATCAAAACTTTCTTCATATGAACCTCCCACCAACGCACCCGTGGAATGCGGGAGCAGTTGTCAGGGAACTCCCCCTGAAGCTATCCTCGCGCTCTGGCAAGGTGGCAGTCAGTGACCTCCGCAACAGGTCGCTGTGCGCTGAGTCATAAGAAAGCCAGAATTTCGTACTGCCGGGTGGACAACTGAAGCGGTCCGGAAAACGTTTTCCGGTGAAGCTGGGATTTCTTGCACCGGAACGGTTGCAAGTTGCTGAGAAAGATTCCCTTAGAGACCAAATACCACTTGCCAATCGAGAACCGGCTTCCGGATAATGATTCTTGCAAGCTTCCATCACCACCGTGTACCGATACAGTCGAGAGGATCTGCTTCGCATACTTCGGCTGACGGCGCGTCAGTTCGGCGCTTGGGAAAAAGCCGGACTGGTGGCTGCCGCCGACAGCTACTCCTTCGTTGACCTCCTGCAAATCAAGAAAGTGCGCGACCTGTGCGCGCGCAAAGTGCGTCCGGCGGTGATCCGGCAATCCCTGGAGGCCATGCAAAAACAGGTGGCGGGCATGGAGAATCCGCTGTTGGAAGCGGGCGCATTCACCACCCGGCATCACCGCATCGCGTTCCGGCATGAGGGCAAGGTGGTGGAGCCGATCGCCGGGCAGTTCGTCTTCGACTTTTCCCCGGAACGGCGAGTCGCCAACCAGAACACCATTCAGATGTCCAAGTCGGCAACCCCGGCGCCAGCCCCGGATGTCGCTGAATTATTCGCCCGCGGCATCGCCCTCGAAGAGGACCCCAACCATCAACTGCAGGCCATCGCCACCTATCAGCGCGTGCTGGAACTGGAAACCGAGCACGCCGCCGCCAACATCAACCTGGGGACTCTCTACTACAACCGGCAGGACTATGCGCTGGCCGAGAAACATTACCGCCGCGCCATTGAGATTGATCCGCGTTACGCCTTGGCATACTTCGATCTAGGCAACGTGCTCGATGAGACCGGACGGGTCGCCGAAGCCATCCAAACCTACAACACTGCGCTGCGACTGGCGCCCACCTATGCCGACGCCCACTACAACCTGGCCCTGGCCTACGAAAAGGTGAAAGAGCCGCGTAAGGCGCTGCGGCACTGGCGGGCCTACGTGAAACTCGATACCAGCGGCCCCTGGGCGGTGCACGCGCGCAATCAGATGCAACGCATTCTGCAAGCGGATGGGTTGAAGCTGGTGACCAACCACAAGACCAAGTAAGCCCGCCGTCCCTCTGCGTTGCCTCTTGCGGACCGCTGCACAAACAACCTGGTCGCGCCAGACAGGTAGTTGCCCTGCTTCTCGAACCGGGAATGCCTCTCTAGTTCGCCCACTCACGCTTCAGCCGCACTCGTTTTACCCCGAAGGCAAGGAGGTGCGCGGGAATGTCACGCAGATACGGAATGCGGAAGAAGAAGCGCACCATCCATGGAATCTTGCCGACGGTTTGAGAACGGAGCACCGCGGCGATCACCCGTTTTTGCAGAGTGGATTGCAAGGCTTGAATCACCCGGGTTGGCCATTCCCGTTCTTTTTGCACCCTGGCCAGATCGTCTGGACCCACCTGGCCTTGCTGCAGCGGCGCGGTCAGCAGGTTGGCCGCGACCACTGCGTCCTGAATCGCATAGTTAATACCCACTCCGCCCACCGGCGACATGACATGCGCCGCGTCCCCGATCAGCAGGAGTCCGGGCTTCCACCACACCGGGCAGCGACTGGATTCCACCGAAAGCAGCGAGCATTGCTGCCAATCGGTGAGCGCAGCCACGTGCTCGGCAAAACGCGGCTCAACTTCCACGATGGAGCGACGGAAGGCGTCCAGTCCAGCGGCCCGCAGTTCCTGGTAGTGGCCCTTGGGAAAGACGTATCCGACCTGCCAGTAGTCAAAGCGATCGAATACCGCGAGTATGCGGCCGCGAAAAACGCCGCCCAGCACGCGATCAGAAGTATCGGGATCGCTGGGCAAGTGCGGCAGGCGGAACCAGAGAATGTCCATGGGCGGCGAAGTGCGGATGGGCTCGAAGCCGGCAAGTTGTCGCACTTTCGAGAAGCGGCCATCGGCGCCAACCGTAAGTTGGGCTCTGATCTCGTGCCAGCCGTCGATGCTTTGGTAGCGAACCCCGCGCACCACGCCGTTCTCTTCAACCAGTTGACCGGCGCTGGCCACCATCCGCAGGCGGAACCCCGGATACTTTTTCGCTTCGGCCGCCAAAAACTCAAGAAACCTGGTTTGCGGCAACAACATGACGTAGGGAAATTTGGTTTTCAGGCGGCGCAGGTCCACCGGGTTGAAGTCGCTGTTCGCCACTCGTAGCGTGGGACCGTAGATCTTCACGTGGCGGAACTGGTGGAGAGGCTCGGCCAGTCCGATTTGGTCGAGAATCTCCAGCACCGACGGGTGGATGGTGTCGCCGCGGAAATCGCGGTCGAAGTCCTTGTGCGCTTCGAGCAAGGTGACGGGAACGCCTTGCCGCGCCAGCAACAGCGCCAGCATCATGCCGCCCGGACCACCGCCCACGATGCAGCAGGTGGTCTGCTGGGAATCGAGCATCGCCTCCGCCGCTTTCACGGCAGGCTCTGGAATTGTCGTAGTAGCCATCCGCCATCGCCCCAAAGCAGAATCCGCACACTATACCAAGACTGCGAAGCCAAAGGCAGAAACGGCGCGCGCAAAATCGGGCAGGGGTTTCAATCCGGCATGCCAACTTCTGCTTCTGAGCCCTCCTCGCGCCCCGCTGAAATGCTAGAATCGTGGGTTGCCATCCTCTTCCTGAAGGTACTGATATGTCCCAGACCACTTTGCAAGCCGCTACTCCCTCTCCCTTAACTGCGCTGACCGAAGACGAAGTCCTGTTTCGTGACAACATCCATCAGTTCGCTGAGGACAAGGTCCGTCCCCTGGCGAAAGAAATGGATGAGAAGGGCGTCTTCGACAAAGACCTGGTGCGCGAGTTCTTTCAACTGGGATTGATGGGAATCGAAGTTCCCGAACAATACGGCGGCGGGGGTGGCAGGTTCTTCGAGGCCATTCTGGCGGTCGAAGAATTATCGCGCGTGGACGCATCAGCCGGAGTAGTGGTCGATGTGCAGAACACGCTGGTGAACAACGCCTTCATCCGCTGGGGCAATGAAGAACAGAAGAAGCGCTACTTGCCGCGCATGGCCGCCGACACCGTGGGGGCGTATGCGCTGAGCGAAGCCGGTTCCGGCTCCGACGCCTTCGCGTTGCAGACCAAGGCGGAACTGAAGGGCAGCGACTACGTCCTGAACGGGCGCAAGCTCTGGATCACGAATGGCAAGGAAGCCGGGATCTTCATTCTGTTTGCCACCATCGATCCCGCCGCGGGATACAAGGGCATCACGGCATTCATCGTGGAGAAGGAATTTCCGGGATTCACCGTGGGCAAGAAGGAAGACAAGCTCGGCATCCGCGCGTCGTCCACTTGCGAACTGATTCTGGAAGATTGCAAAGTGCCGAAATCGAATGTGCTGGGCGAAGCGGGCAAGGGTTACAAGATCGCGATTGAGACGCTGAACGAAGGCCGCATCGGGATCGGAGCGCAGATGGCCGGCGTGGCGCGCGGCGCCTGGGAGTATGCCTGCAAGTACGCGCAGGAACGCAAGCAGTTCGGGAAGCCGATTGCCGATTTCCAGGGCATTCAGTTTCAGATCGCGCAAATGGCAACCGAGATCGAAGCCGCGCGCCTGATGGTGTACAACTCGGCCCGGATGAAAGATGCGGGCGTGCCCTTCGTCAAAGAAGCCGCCATGACCAAACTGTTCTGCTCGCAGGTGGCGGAGCGGGTCACATCGCTGGCGGTCGAGATCTACGGAGGCTACGGATTCACCCGGGATTATCCGGTCGAGAAATACTGGCGCGATTCGAAAATCGGCAAGATTTACGAAGGCACTTCGAATATGCAACTGGCAACCATTGCCAAGCTGGTGCTGGGCGCAAAGTAAGCCGCAAGACAGAAGTGCGAAGTAAGCATGCGGAACTAAGAACTCGTTTTTTATTCTGCATGCGGACTTCTAACTTCTGCCTCTTGACGCCTTCCCCGTGTTTCAAGTCACGGTTGTAACCCGATGTACGGTTACTCATAATGTGCAGCACTTTGCACATATCACTCTTGATTCCCCCCTTCGAACTCAAATTAAACCATGTATTTTGAGGCACTTGTGATTCTCCCGACCAATGGCGTCCAAGCTGCATTTCCACAGGGTGCCCGCGGGTTTTGGGGCGAACATTGGGGGCAACGTGATCAGCCTGACAAGCCAGTCCGCTGTGGTCCTGCCGAAGCCGAAGCAAACCATGCTGCCGCTTCTGATTGTACTTTTCCTGATCTCCTACGGCCTGATGGCGATGTTAGTGGTGGAACAGGGACGTACGATTGATTCGCAACGCAGCTTGATTCGGCAGTTATTCACGGACAGCACGGAATTAAGCCACATGAAGGGCAAGGCGTTCCAGGATCAGCGCGCCCAGGCGCAACTGCACGCCAAAACCCCGGCGCAGGTTCAACCCCAGCAGCAAACTCCGTCGACCCAGGTAGCACCGCAAGCCAACGACAAGAACAGCGCGGCAAAGTTTCAGAAACCCCTTCCGCAGAGGCCATCCCGACAGGACGGACAGGAGATGGCGGACGAGCGCAGGAGCACCAAGTCCATCTAGCGGACCGGGGCTTGGTAGGGGCCCATGAAAGCTGTGGTTTCTGTGGTGATGTTGTTGTCTCTCTCTCATTCTCATGTCACTTTACCGGCGCGTCAGCCGGTGGATTCAGTTGCGGTCCAGCACTCCCATAAGGGAGGCCGCTGGTACCTGGCTGAATCCGGACACGCGGTGTATTGCCTGGGTCCGGTACGGATGCTGCCCGAAGCCACCGGCGGCATTCAACGCGTGGCCACGTTCTGCGAGGGCGATAAGCCGATTGTGCCGCTGAAAGACTAGGCCCGGACGCCGGACCTCAGGCCTGGGATTTCGTGCTTCCGCATTCTTATTTCTGCCTGCTGACTTCCTGTACATTTATTTCATGGCGAAGTTCGAAAAGCATATTTTTGTTTGCGGCAACCAGCGGCCGCCGGGGCATTCGCGTGGATGTTGCGATCCGGAGGGAAAAGCGGCGCTGCAAAAACTGTTCAAGCAGAAACTGAAAGAGCGCGGGCTGAAGGCCAAGGTGCGCGCCAATCAGGCGGGATGTCTCGACCAGTGCGAGCACGGACCGAACGTGGTGGTTTATCCCGATGCGGTCTGGTACGGGCAGGTGACGGCGGCGGACGTGGACGAGATTATTGATTCCCATATCGTGGGAGGCAAACCGGTCGAGCGACTGCGGTTGAAAGATTCCTGCATCAACACGCCGAGCTGCGAGCACAAGGCGGCGCGGGTTCCCCGCCCGGGAGAGAATTTCGAAAACGGGTAAGGCCCGGGTTGCAACCAGATCCAAATGGTCAGGGGATGTTAGACTGCCGTTCGAATATGTCTCGCCGCGGGCTCTTCGCGCTTCTGCTGTTTGTCCTGACTGGTTGCGTTCCCGGATCCGCCACGCCTCGCAACATCATCCTGATCACGCTGGACACGACGCGCGCGGATCGCATGGGATTCCTCGGTTCGAAGGCGGGGCTCACTCCGAACCTCGACCAGTTGGCCCGCCAATCGGCGGTCTTTGCCAACGCGTTTTCGCAGGTTCCGCTTACCACCGCTTCGCACGCCAGCATTCTTACCGGAACTTACCCGCAATACCACAAAGTCAACGATGCCGGGGTGGCGCTCGACCAGAGTCTCCCCTACGCTCCCGCGATTCTGCGGCTGCACGGATACCAGACGGCCGCATTTGTGGGCAGTGTGATCCTCGACCCCAAGGCCGGGGCTCCGGGATTTGACCGCGGATTCAGCAAGTATGACGCGGGATTCCGCGCCCGCAATCCCGGCGAGGACCGCTATGCCACGGTCGAACGTCGCGGCGAAGTGGTGGTCGCTCATGCCATCCAGTGGCTCAAGCAGCGTCCCCGCCCGCAGCCCTTTTTCCTGTGGGTGCATTTGTACGATCCCCATGCACCCTACGATCCTCCGGAACCCTACCGCAGCCGTTTCCCCGCGACGCCTTACGACGGAGAAGTTGCCTACACCGACGCGGTCGTCGGTAAGCTTCTCGACGAACTGCGCACCGAGAAACTTTACGACGACGCGATCATCGCGGTGATGGCTGATCACGGCGAGGCGCTCGGTGAACACGGCGAGCGTGGTCACGGAATTTTTCTGTACCCGCCGACCATCCATGTGCCGCTGCTGATCAAGCTCCCGGAAGCAGTGGCGGCGCAGGTCGAGTCGCGGGTGGAACTGGTGGACGTGTTGCCGACGGTGCTGCAGGCCGCCGGCGTGGCGGTGCCGAAAACCGTGCAAGGCGTATCGCTTGTGCCCGCAATCCAGAATGCGCGCGCCCAGCCGGTGGAGCGTCCGGCGTATGCAGAAACCGACTACCCGCGGCGAGCGTACGGGTGGAGTTCATTGCGCGCCTTGCGCACCGGCAAATATCTATTCATCGATGCTCCCCGCAAGGAACTCTACGATCAGACGGTGGACGGCGCGGACCTCGACGATCTCTCCTCCACCAGCAGTGCGGTGACGGGAACGCTGGCGGCGCAACTCGACAAGTTCCGGCGCGAGACCAGCAGGACACAGGCGGCGGCGAGCCGGCAACTCGATCCCCAGCAGGCGCAACAACTGCGCGCCCTGGGATATGTGGCGTCGAGCGATAGCGGCAGCGTTTCGGCGGAAGTCAGCGGTATCGATCCCAAGGACAAGATCGAGATTGCCAATCTGATGACCGACGCGATTTTCGCCAACGAAGAGGGCCAATACCGGCAAGCCGTGAACCTCCTCGAGAGAGTCGTTGCCAAAGATGCCACGCTTTCTCCCGCATACGCGCAGTTGGGAGAAATCTGGTCATTGCTGGGCGATCTTGGCCATGCCATCCCGGCACTGCGCAAGGCGGTGGAACTGCGTCCGCAATCGGTCTCGGCACATTACGGGCTGGGCATGGCGTTGTTTCAGGCAGGAGACATGCAGGCGGCGGCGCCACAATTTGAGGCGGCGGTCGCCGGCAATCCCGGTTCAGCCGCAATGCATTACTCCCTGGCTTCGGTGTATGTCCGCATCAACCGCATGGCAGAGGCGCGCCGCGAACTGGAAGCCTCACTCAAAATCAAGCCGAACGATTTCGAAGCCAACCAGATGCTCGGCCAGGTGTTCCTGGTAGGGAAGACTCCAGCCCAGGCTCTTCCCTATTTGCAGAAAGCCTCGAAGCTTCAGCCGGACGCGGCCGAGGTGCACTCGCTGCTGGCGGACACCTACACCCAGTTAGGACAGAAAGAGAACGCCGGGCGCGAACGCGCGCTGGTGGAGCGCATGAAAGCGCGAGGAAGGTAGTGCCGGCCGGACAGCCGAGGGCGGCTGTCCCCAGGTGATCCTCGATGCAGCCTGAACGAAAAAAGCCCACCGGCCGAAGCCAGTGGGCTGAGGTTTTCCAGGAACGACGGTTTAGAACTGCACGCCGCCGATGGTGTCCTGGATGATGCCAGTGCCGGTATCCGGCCACACCATGTACATCGCTCGCCCATCCCACGTCGAGGCATAGTAGTCGCCCATGAAGGATCCACCGAATCCGTCCTTGAAGGGATCGGACAGGGTGCTGGTCAGAGCGTGGTCTGCAGTGAAGGTGGTGCCGTTCACTGAACTGGAGAAGAACGCCTGATACTTCACGTTGGCGGGATCGTTGCGGCGATCCAGCCAGGTCACCGCCAGTTTCTTTCCGTTGGACGCCAGGTTGGCCCACTGGAAGAACTGATCGCCCTTGGTGGACTTGTTGGCGCGCACCGGCGTGCCCCAGGTGGTTCCGCCGTTCGAGGACTTGGCTACCATGATCTGCATCTGGGTACCAGTCCAGTTGTAGAACGCGGCATACACCGTAGCCGTCGCTCCGCTTCCGCTGGCTGCGTTGGCGGGAATGTTGCTGACCCGCTCGCTGGTGTTGGGCAGGCTGCCGTAGAAGCAGCAACCGGTGTCAGGTGTGAGTTTGGTGGTGGCAGCCTGGGCTTCCGCACTCCAGGTCGCGCCGCCATCGGAGGATTTCGAGAACATGATCTTCGAAGTCGTGCCGCCGCAATCGCCGGTGGGGCCATTGGTGGGGCAACGCAGCCAGTTCAGATATACCGTGCCATCGTCGCCAACCGCCAGATCACTGAATTGATCGACCATGCCGGGGAAAGTCTGCTTGGTGCTTACCGCCACATCTTTCCAGGTCTTGCCGCCGTCGGTGGAGTGGGCGACCCAGATCTGGCTGCCGCTGCTGAGATCGAACTGCGTGGTCGAGATGTACAGCGAGTTCTTGAACGCGCTGCCGGTCTTGGTGTCGGATTCCATCCACGGTTTGTCGGCGAGATAGCCCAGTTCGTTCTTTACCGCCTTCACCGGAGTTCCCCAGGTTTGACCGTTGTTGGTTGAAGAGGAGACCACGATTACGCCGTTCTGAATGCCTCCGGCGTAAGCAACGTTATTGGCGTCATAGGCAACAATCGGATCGCCTTCGCCGCCCGTGCCGGGAGAGCAGGTGTCCTTCCAGGTGCTTCCGCCGTCGCTGCTGGCATACCAGCCCTGAATGTTGCTGCAGTTGTAGTCGTTACCGCCGCTCAACAGTTGCAGAGGATTGTTCGGGTTGGACGCGATCGGATCTTCGTCCACCATGCTCGGTCCGATGTTGGACACTTTCACCGGAGTGAAGGCGCAAGGAGCCGGACTGCAGGTGAGATCAGGATTGCCCTGATTGATCACGCTGCCGACTTGAGGCCGCAGGGTTCCCGCCTTGAACGCTTTGGCTGCAAGGTAACCGCCCGATTGAGGTTTGTTGAAAATATTCTGCGCACTCAACACTGGGGTCAGAAGCATCAGCAGTGTGCACGCCAGAAAGGAACACCAAAGTACTCGAGAGTTTCTGGTCAAGTTGGCCTCCATGGCTAGTGGTTTGTTTTCCTGGTTGGTTTAAGGACTGGTATTAGCGCGGACGGCGCGAGAAGATCCAGCACGATAAGACCAGGAACTAGCGCGGGCCGGACTTTATCCCCATACGCTGTGCCCTGTCAATGTGCAGCGAAATGCACAGAGGCCGGTGGACTCTGGAAACAAGTTTCACAAAATGCACAGTTGTGTTTGTTAGGAAACACCACGCCGGGAGCGTCTTAGCGAACCCTTGGGCGCGGGCACTTTCCGAGACCCTCGACGCGGCACTCGCGGCCGGCTTGCAGCCTGCCGGGGCTTGCTGGACCACCGCCCGGGCGGTTCCGGGAACACCGCCGCCTCAGGGCAGCGGACGGGTGAGCAATTATATCTATAAGCTAATTTAACCGTGTGCGCCTCCCAGAGACGTCGACGGCGGGGCAACGGCCTTGCAGGCCAACCAACCCTCCGGCCAGCCTCCTAGGGGCCGCAAAACGCAATTAAACGGCATTCTACGCAACCGTCGAACCTGCATTCCGTCGAAAAAACCGCCCTGGGCCATTTTTCAACAACTTAGCTCGAAGTGAACTGAGACGGAGATCAACTCGGGAATCCGACTTCCGGGGAGCGTGGTAGGCGCGGCAGGACTCGAACCTGCAACCGTCGGATTAGAAATCCGATGCTCTATCCGTTTGAGCTACGCGCCCGCGAACCAGAGAACTGCAGATTATTTTACCTTGAGCGGGCCCACGCATGTCCCTCGCGCGTGCATCCAGTCATTCTTGGGCCAACGTCACGCTCAGGCCCCAGGGCGATGCAACCCCGGGATCTATCTGCATAGAGTCAACGTCTTCAGAGCAAACAAAGCGGGAAGCGGGAGCACGCGTGCCGTATACTGCCCGATTGCTGTCGGGGAACGACGCGATCCGAATGACACCTGCGAACCCGTCTCGTCTGGCTTACATCGACTGGATGCGCGGACTGGCGTGCGTCCTGATGTTTCAGACGCACTGCTACGACTCGTGGCTGGGCGGCGATGCCCGCAAGTCCACGTTCTTCATGTGGTCGCAACTGGGCGGGACCTTGCCCGCGCCGCTTTTCTTGTTCTTAGCCGGGATTTCGTTCGCGCTGGTCACTGACAAACTGCGAACCAAAGGAACGCCGGCCGGGCAGATTGCCCGCACCACGATCCGGCGCGGGGCGGAGATCTTCGGCCTGGGACTTCTGTTCCGCCTGCAGGAATATCTGATTGCGTTTCCCTGGGCGCCGTGGAGCGACCTGCTGCGGGTGGATATCCTGAATACCATCGGGCTTTCCATGGTGTTGATGGGCGTGATGGGTTGGATGGTGTTGCGACTGGCGCGGAGCCGCCTGGCTTTAGGCGGAACCGCGCTTGCCGTCGCCCTGATGATTTCGCTGCTCACGCCGCTGTTCTGGACGGTATGGCGGCCCGACTGGCTGCCCTGGCCCGTCGAATCGTATATCAACGGCGTGCATAATCTCGGGACGCCGCAGGCCTGGCTGTTCCCCATCTTTCCCTGGAGCGCGTTTGCCTTCGCCGGATTGGCAATGGGATTCTGGTTGTTGAGCGATTGGGCGCGGGAGCGGCAGGCGACTACCTTGCTGGCGGCGGCTGTGGGCGGAATGGGATTGATCTGCCTGGCGCGGTG
This sequence comes from Terriglobia bacterium, assembly GCA_963840615.1. GTDB lineage: Bacteria > Acidobacteriota > Terriglobia > Terriglobales > Acidobacteriaceae > DATFTE01. Next base: position 74,614 of record CAWJAA010000041.1, on the reverse strand, counting down.
GTTGGACGCGCGGCCCGGGCAAGTGTATCCGGTGTACGACTTCTGGCACACCAGCCCCAACTTTTTCCTGATACGCGTGGGCTTGCTGCTGGCGATTTTGTTGGGCGCGTATGCCTGGTGCCGGTGGGGCGCGGGACAGTGGGGATTCAGTCCACTGATTCAGTTGGGACAGACTTCCCTGCTGGTGTATTGGGTGCACATTGAGTTCGTGTATGGACGGCTGTCGATCCTTCCCAAGCGGGTGAACGATATCCGCACCGCGTCGCTGGGACTGCTGGCGATCTTTGTGGCGATGCTGGTGTTGTCGCGGTTGCGCACCCGGTTCAAGGGTCGCGGGGCCGAGGTTTGGGGATGGTTGCGGGTGGCGAGAGAAGGGTAAAAGCCTCTTCACCGCAGAGATCGCGGAGACGTTTCCGCAGGTGCACCCGTTCTGCATCGCGCATCTTTTCATTTCCAATTCGATGACACTTGTCGAATCGCGTTTTCTACCAGCTTTAATCCAATCGCCCATTGCTGGCGGGCTCGAGGCTCGTCATCGCCGTAGCCAAACAGATAAAACGTGATGTAGAAGCCTTCACGGGCTTCGATGCCGTAGTAGCAGCGGCGGATGAGGAATTCGGCGGCGGCGGGGATTTCCGGAACACGCTTCAGAAGTTGGGTGAGGCGTTTTGCGAGATCCTGCGTGTTGGGGAAACGAGAATCGCGCGTCTTCGGCAGAGAACAATAGATCGACGTAGGAGGCGAATTTGCGGGTGGCTCCGAAGATTTCTTCCTCGGGATTCAACTCCGTCGTCGCCCAGGAATCGCATTTTGCGGTTTCGAGAATGCTGGCGGGCGAATTCACCGCCGCCAGAAACGCGCCCAGTTCTTTTTCACGCCGCGCTTCTTCCACATAGAGCAGCAAGTCGGGCTGACGCTTGAGGTCGTAGTAGCGCGGGCCGCCTTCGGGGTCGGCCCAGGGCAGAGCGAGGGTCTCATCGTCTGCCCCGAGTTCCACGGCGTAGTCAGCTTCCACGTTAGCGATTCCCCGGGAGACACTTTTCTTTCGCCCCGCTGGGGCTGGCTCGGGTTCCACCTTGCACCCACGGCTTGCGCCGTGGGCTGCATTCTTGCGCCGCTTCGCGGCTGGGCGGGCGAGGGCGCCCGCCCCCACACTCGCTCGTCCTTATTAATAATTTCTAGTGAGCGGGTGCGGTTTGCGGAGTGGCCTGCGGCGCGGCTTGCGGCGCCGAGAAATCTACTTTAGGCACGGCGCGCGAACCTTCCGTAGCCGTGAAGTAAGCTTCGTTCGGCTTGAAGCCCGCCCATCCCGCCAAGATGTTGTTGGGGAACTGCTGGATGTAGGTGTTGTAGTCCTGCAGGGTGTCGTTGTAGCGCTTGCGCTCGACGGCGATGCGGTTCTCGGTTCCCGCCAACTCGTCTTGCAAGCGCATGAAGTTCTCGTTCGACTTCAACTGGGGATAGTTTTCGGAGATGGCCAGCAGGCGCCCCAGAGCGCCGTCGAGTTGTCCGTTGGCGGCAATCTTATCGGCAGGCGTGGTGGCCGAGAGCAAGCGGGCCCGGGCATTGGCGATGTCGCCAAAGACGGTGACTTCCTGCTGGGCATATCCCTTCACCGTCGAGACCAGGTTGGGGATCAGGTCGGCGCGGCGCTGCAGGACGATATCCACCTGCGACCAGGCGGCTTTCACGGCCTCGTTTTTGGTGACGAGGGTGTTGCGGACACTGACGTATTGGCCGAAAGCAAACAGCGCGATCAGCACCAGGATGATAATCACGATCAGACCTTTACCCATGGTTTGTCTCCTGCGAACCGGTACGCGGCCGGGAAGCTTGCGGACCGGCGGAATCGAGCATTGTATCGACGGCCGCGGCGACTTGCTCGACCGCGGTTAAATAACGGGCGAAAACTTCGGCTACATCGAACTGCGAGGGCTCTGCCTTGTGCTCCCGCAGATCGAGCAACTGGAGAAAGGCGGAGGGATCGAAGGCAATGCGTTTGGCGAGGGCTTGCACTGCTTCCCTCTTGCTGCCGGGAACGGGTTCGCCGAGGGTAATCACGGTATGCCGGAACAATGTGGCAAACGCGGGTAAGGAACGCAGCAACAGTTCCCAGAGACGGTCTTTACTGCCGAAGGCGATCAGCAGGCGTTCGCGCAACAGGACCAGTTTTTCGCGCAGTTCGTACTCGATCTGGGCGCGATGCCACTGCAGGGGAATCTGCAACGAGGTGAGCACGTCATCGCCAAAGAGCACGCGGTGACGCTGCTGCATATCGAGCAGTTCGATGGAAAACACGTCGGCGGACCGTTCCAGTTCGTGGCCTGTGAGCAGCAAGGGCGCGGGATGTTTTTTGCGATCCCACCACTCGACCGTGGGAGCCAGCTTCTCCAGAGTTTTGAACGAAGTGTCGCGCAGGACACAAAGCAGATTTACGTTGGAGAAGTCGGGATGAAAGTCGGCGGTGGCGGCAGAGCCGTAAAGGATGATGCTCTGGAGACTGTCGCCCAGCGCCATGCGAGCCCGGCTGACGAATTCGTTGATCTGTTTTTCGGGAATCACGTCATCCTCCAGAAGCACAACTGTCCGCGAATGTGTTCCAACCCGGTGCCGTCCCTAAAGGGACTCGGTTTTGTTCCACTCCCGCCCCGGCACTTATGTGCCGGGCTAATCTCTGTCGTCGCTTCGCGACTGAACCCGGGTCGTTTTCCCTGGGAAAGGCTGCAAATCGAGTGGCGACGCCGTCGCCCTCTCTGTCGATCTTGAATCTACCAGCTTCCACCGGCGCCACCACCACCGGTGCTGCCGCCGCCAAATCCGCCAAAGCCTCCGCCGCCACCGCCGAAGCCTCCGCCGCCCCAGCCACCACCGCCGCTATAACCGCCGCCGCGTCCGCCAAACAGCAGGAACCAGAACAGCACTTTCCGCAGCGGGGTCATCAACACGATGGCGATGATGACGATGATCACGATGATGGAGCCGGGCGAAAGCTGGGTGTCTGGCTCGGCTTGAGCCGCCGGCGCTGGGGGCCGGGCCATCTCGATCTGCACCCCAGCGTCCTGCGCAATGACATCGGCGATACGGGAAGTAAGCAGCAGCAGGGCGCCGTTGAAGTCATTTTGTTTCAGCAGGGGCACGGCTTCGCGGCCGAAGCCTCCGACCTTGCCATCCGGCAGGATGGGCTCCAACCCGTAGCCGGTATTGATGTAGTACTTGTGATCCTCGACCGCCAGCAGGATCAGCACGCCGCGGTCTTTCCCCTTCTGCCCGATGCCCCACTTCTGGTAGAGCTGCACCGAGTAGTCAAAGATGTCGCCGCCGTCGACGGACTTGATAGTTACGACCGCGACCTGAGCCTGGGCCTTGGTATCGAGTTGCCGGCAGATATCGTTGAGTTGAGCAACCGTGCTGGGATTCAAAACACCAGCGAAATCATTGACGTAGCCGGTGGGGCGAAGCTGGGAGATGGGCTCGGCGCAGGCCGCGACGGCAAGGACCACGAGGAGAGTGGCAACGAACGCACTTTGCCTCACCGACTTCATTCCGTAGAAATTGTACAAGACATTCGCAGAAATTCGAGGACTTGACGTTCGGCCCAGCGGCCGTCGTCGCCGTCGGGAGCAGCGAGAAAGGCACAATGCCCGCCATCGGCGGTTTCGAGAAAGGTGATGTTGGGATTCGACAGAATCTGGTTTCGTGTCTGGGGAAGAATGCGGATGAAGGGATCGTTGGCGGCGTTCAGAATGAAAGCCGGGACCGCGATGCGATCTACGACGTTGGCGGCGGCAGACCGGGCATAGTAGTCGTCCGCGCCGGTGAAGCCGCAATAGAAGGCGGTGACCCTGTCGTCGAAATCGCGCAAGCTCGAAACGCCGCGCAGGCGCGCCGTGTCAAACACTCCGGGGAAAAGTTTGGCCTTGGCCCGCAGACGCCGGCGTAGTTTCCACATGAAGTAATACTCGTACAGGCGATTGCTGGCGAGGTGCAAGGCATCGGCCGAGGCCGCCAGGTTGAGCGCCGGACAGACCGCGGCGACCGCCTTGAATTGGGAGGGCCCTTCCCTGCCCCATTCGCCGGCCAGCTTCAGCACCAGGTTGCCGCCCATCGAAAAGCCAACCAGCGCGAGCGCAGAGATGTGATCCTGCTGAATCAGATTGCGGGCGACAGCGGCAACGTCGGCGGAGCGTCCGGAGTGATAGAGAGTTGGCGACATGTGGTCAGTGCCGCCGCAGTTGCGTTGGTTCATGCGAACCACGTTCATGCCGAAAGCCATTCCCTTGGCGGCCATTCCATACATGTAGGTGGAGTCACTGGAGCCTTCCAGTCCATGGACGACCAGGACGGTGAGCGCGTTTTGCCGATCGGGCTGCCAATGACAGTGGCAGAGGACCTTGACGCCGGGCTCGACCTCGACGAAACGCGCTTCCGAAGGCGGAACCTTCACCTGGCGCGACAGAAAGAAGCTGCCAAGAGTTTGGAGATGGCCTCCGCGCAGACCACGGCGGGGCTGAAATGTCGACTCTTTGGCAGGCGAAGGCCCCACGGCTTCATTTTAACTGTAGAATCGAAGCAGCCGTTCGAACGGAGCAAAGGGATGCCGATTTTCGAGTACATCTGCAAGCAATGCGATCACGAATTTGAAGCCCTGGTGTTCGGGCACGACAAGGCAGAATGCCCCAAGTGCCACAGCAAGAAGCTGGCGCCGCAGCTTTCGGTGTTTGCGGTGTCGGCCAAGAGCGGGTCTTCGTCTAGCCCGTCCCCGGGAGGTTGCGGAAGTTGTGGTGACCCGCGCGGACCGGGATCTTGCGCGATGCGCAATATGAATTAGGGCCGATTCAGGGGTCGAGACACAACCCGGCCGCGCCGGTAGGGTGGGCTCTGCCGAGTCGCCTCATCCATCTTGTCAAAACTGGTTATTCCTAGACATAACAGCAGTTTGCGGACCTGCTAGTGGGGTATACTGCCAGCATTCCCGTCCCCTCCCCGGTTCGGGAGCGGCCCTGAAACGGGCTTCGTCTGAATCCTGGAAATTGAAGAAGAGTGGTACCAGGAGTGGTAGCTTCGCATGGAAGACGACGGCAAAACTCTGCCTGAATTTCAGCTTCCCGAAGCTTCCGGGAGCAGCAATGCCCAGGGGAATCCGGTGAAGAAGAGCGCGCTGGGGGCGCAGACGCCGCCTCCGCCGTCGGACGCCTCGGACGCTCCCACGCTGGTGCATCCTACCGACCTGCCGTTCGGATCGACTCCGGCCCCGCCGCTCACCCCGGTTTCTGACAGCGATATGGGAAAGATCGCGCTGCTGGCGCCGGGCGTGGTGCTGGGCGGCCGTTACCGCATTTTGAAAGTGCTGGGACAGGGCGGCATGGGCGCGGTTTACCAGGCGCGCGACCAGGAACTGGATCGGGTAATTGCGCTGAAGGTGATCCGCCCGGAACTGGCGGGGAATCCCAGCATTCTGCAGCGCTTCAAGCAGGAACTGATCCTGGCGCGTCACGTCACCCACAAGAATGTGGTGCGGATTTATGACCTGGGCGAAGCCGACGGCATTCGCTTTATCACCATGGAGTATGTGGAGGGAGACGACTTGCGCGCGCTGTTGCGCCGCCATGGAAAGTTTTCTCCCAGCCAGGCGGTAGAAATCATTCAACAGATCAGCCGGGCGCTGGACGCGGCCCATTCCGAAGGCGTCATTCACCGTGACTTGAAGCCGCAAAACGTGATGCGCGACCTGCAGGGCCGGGTCGTGGTCATGGATTTTGGATTGGCCCGCCTGCTGGAATCACCCGGCATGACCCAGACGGGCGCGCTGGTGGGCACCATGGAATACATGTCGCCGGAACAGGCGCTAGGGGAAGCGCTGGATCAGCGTTCCGATCTGTTTGCGGTTGGCTTGATTTTCTATGAACTGCTGACGGCGAAATCTCCCTACAAGGCGGACACCGGCATTGCGACGCTGGTGAAGCGCACCCGCGAAGCCGCGGTGCCGGTATCGCAGATCGACAGCAGCGTCCCCAAATCGCTCAGCCTGATCGTGGGCCGTTGCCTGGAACGGGATCCCAATCATCGCTACAGCAGCGCCCAGGAATTGCTCAACCAGCTGGAAGCATGGCAGTCGAATCCCAGTGCGGTTGAGAAGTTGATCGCGCAGTCTTCCGCCGCGCGCAGCGTGCAGGTGTCGGTGAATCTGCCGAGCCGGGCGAGGTTGATCTGGGCAGGCGCGGCCTTGGCGCTGGTGATCGCTTTCTTCGCCGTACCGGTGACGCGGCATTTGGTTTTTCGTCCCACGCTCCCGGGAGAAATCGGCGCGGGCAGCATTCCCGCTCTGAGCCGGGGAAAGTATATGGCGGTGCTTCCGCTGAAAGTGCTGGGAGATGAAAAGTCGCTCGGTTATGTGGGGGCGGGTCTGGTTGACGCGCTCACGGCGAAGCTGTTCCAGTTGAAGGAATTGCACGTGGCGTCGGGATCAGCGGTAGACAAGATTGCCAATAAGGACCTGCCGCTGACGAAAGCGGCGCAGGCGCTGGGTGTGAATCTGATCCTGCAAGGCACGGTGCAAGGAGCGGCTGACAAGTTTCGCATCACGCTTGATCTGGAGGATGTGGCGGGGGGCCGCCGGGTGTGGAGTGACGAGTTCTCCGGCGTGCCGGCAGACTTACTTACGCTGGAAGATCACGTCTACGGCAACCTGGTGGCTGCGCTCGAGCTCAAACCCTCGAATGAGGAACTGGCGCGCAGCGGTGTGCACCCCACGGAAAACAGCACCGCCTACGATCTTTATTTGAAGGGACACAACGCGCTGCGGGGAAGCCAGGGAACGCGGGACACGCAGGCGTCGGTCCAATTCCTGCAGCAGGCGCTGCAGCAGGATCCGAATTTCGCACTGGCTTACGCCGGACTGGCCGATGCGAACCTGCGGCTTTACCGCGACAGCAAAGATTCGCTTTACGCGCAGAAGGCGCTGGCCGCGGCGCAGAAGGCGGAGAGCCTGAATCCGAATCTGCCTGAGGTCCACCAGGCGCTGGGCAGCGTTTACAACGCCACGGGAAGGAGCGCGGAAGCGGTGGAAGAACTGAAGAGTGCACTCAGCCTGGCGCCAAATTCAGACGAGACGTATTACCGCCTGGGCGACGCGTACCTGGCGAGCGGGCGCAAACAAGATGCGATCGCGGCTTATCAATCCGCGGTGGATGCAAATCCTTATTACTGGTACAACCACAACAAGCTGGGCGGAGCCTACCTGCAGACGGGCGACAACCAGAAGGCGTTGCAGGAATACCAGCGGGTCACGGAACTGGCATCCGACAATCCGATCGGTTACGGGAATCTGGCCGCGGTGTACATCCGGCAAGGACGGTGGAGTGATGCCATTCCCGCTTTGCAGAAAACTCTGGAGCTGCAGCCGGACGGAGCGGATTATTCGAATCTGGGGACGGCCTACTTTTTCCTGAAGCGCTACGACGAAGCGGTGCAGATGTTTGAAAAAGCGGTGGAGATGAGCCCCAAGGATGAGCAGCTGATGGGGAATCTCGCCGACGCCTATCGGGTGTCAGGCCACAACCAGCAAGCGGTTGCCGCCTACGACAAGGCGATCGGGCTCGCCTACCAGCAACTGCAGGTGAATCCCAGGTCGGCAAGCGTGATGGGCGACCTGGCCCTCTACTATGCCAAGAAGGGGGACGCAACCCATGCCGCGCAATACATCCGGCAGGCGCGGGAGATTGATCCCGCCGATCTGCAGCTGATCTACGACCAGGTACAAGTGAATGCCCTGGGAGGAAAGCCGCAGGAAGCAATGGCTGCGCTGAAGGAAGCTTTCGAGAAGGGATACTCACCCGAGGAGGCCCAGAATGACCCGGAGCTGGTCAAACTGAAGAGCCTCCCCGAATTCCAAAAGCTGGTGAGCGGGTTTGCGAAGAAAACGCCTTAGACCGTGGGACGCTTGAGCCAGCGGCGCCGGGTCACGATTCCGCCGATTCCGGTCAGCAGAAGTGCCATGGTGGCCGGTTCAGGAACATTGGCAGTGGCGGTAAAATCCAGGCCGCCGGGCCAGCAGGTTTCTTGGACACAGCCAAACTGGATGGAGAAATTTTGCCCCGCGGGAATTCCCAGGAAGTTCTTGTTGACTCCCGAGAGGAAGATGGTAGTCACACCATTAATGGTGGAGACCGTACAACTGACGAAAGCTTCGGTGGTGCAACCGATCACATTGGCGGAGACACCCACTTCGGTCAGCTTGAGATTGGTCCAGTTCGCGCCCGAGGCGTTGGTGAAGAACAAGGTCCCGAAGCCTTGCGAAGGGACACCGAAAGTGAAATTCTGTCCAACGGATACGCAGCCAGGCGTAGGACACGCGGGGTCGCGGATCACGATGGTGGGGTCAAGACTGGAGTCGGCGTGAGCCAGCGAAGCAACCGCGGCAAAGGCGACCAGTACAAACAAAATGCGCAAAAAGTTGGTTGACGGTTTCACGGGATGAGCTCCTGCCAGTCGGATTTAAATCGGGGGGGAAAGAGGCTTACACACTCAGGAAGAAGCAAGCGTACCGCCATTCGTCCAAGCGACCTAAGTTGGCTATACTCAAGCACAAAACGGGGAGACGGCTGTCTCCACAGTTGCAGGAACCAGTAAATGTGCATAGTTTTGCGGCCCAGTGGTAAAAGGCTGGGAAATTGAGGCTGTTGGGCCTTCCGGAAGGGAGGCGGCAGTTGATTGATAACACACCAGTTCGGATTCCAATCATGCGCGTTCGCGGGTTCCTTTTGGCGTTGTTGGTGATGCTCACACTCCCGTCCTATTCACAGGAAACGCCTTTCAACCTGATGCCGGTTCCGGCAAGCATCACGCCGGGGACGGGACAGCTCGCGATTAATCCCGCATTCGCGGTGGCGGTCACCGGCAACACCGAGGTGCGGCTGCAGCACGCGGTAGAGATTTTCATGGACCACCTCCGCCGCCAAACCGGGATGCTGCCGGTGGATATCAGCCTGACCGATGTGTCGAAGGCAACGCTGGTCATACGCACAGAAGGCATCAGCAAGGACGTGCAGGAACTGGGGGAAGATGAATCCTATACGCTGCAAGTGACCAGCAGCGGAGCGCACTTGAGCGCGCCCAACACGCTGGGCGCCATACGCGGTCTGGAGACTTTTCTGCAGCTGGTTGCAATCACTCCGGAGGGCTTCGCGGTGCCCGCGGTCGTCATCCAGGATCAGCCTCGTTTTCCGTGGCGCGGGCTGATGATCGACGTCAGCCGTCATTTCATTCCGATCCACGTACTCAAACGCAACCTCGACGGCATGGCCGCGGTGAAGATGAATGTCTTTCACTGGCACTTGTCGGACGACCAGGGGTTCCGGGTGGAGAGCAAGAAGTTTCCCAACCTGCAGCAGATGGGCTCCGATGGCCTCTACTACACGCAGGAGGAAGTGCGCGACTTCATTGCGTATGCGCGCGACCGCGGCATCCGCGTGGTCCCGGAATTTGATATGCCCGGACACAGCACGGCGTGGTTCGTGGGGAATCCCGAACTGGCGAGCAAAGCGGGGCCATACACCATCGAACGGAACTGGGGAGTCTTCGACCCGGCGATGGATCCGACGCAGGAACGCACCTACCGCTTTCTGGACGAGTTCATTGGGGAGATGGCGAAACTGTTTCCCGACCAGTATTTTCACATTGGAGGAGACGAGGTCAACGGCAAGCAGTGGGATGCGAACCCGAAGATTCAGGAGTTCATGCGCCTGCATGGCATGAAGAGCCATCAGGAATTGCAGGCCTATTTCAACAAGCGCGTCCAGGAAATCGTGCGCAAGCACGGAAAAACGATGGTGGGGTGGGATGAAGTTCTGCATCCTGACTTGGCGCAGAGTGTGGTGGTGCAATCGTGGCGAGGCCAGGCTTCGCTGGCGGAAGCCGCGAAACAGGGACACCGTGGTTTGCTGTCTTATGGCTACTATCTCGACCTAATGTGGCCGGCGGCGCGCCATTACGCGGTGGACCCGTTGGGCGATGGAGCGGCGGGACTTGGCGCAGTAGAGAGATCGCGCATTCTGGGCGGCGAGGCCTGCATGTGGTCGGAGTACGCATCGCCGGAGAATATCGACTCGCGGGTTTGGCCGCGGGCGGCGGCCATCGCCGAGCGATTGTGGTCGGCAGCCGGAGTACAGGACGTGTCGTCGATGTACGCCCGGATGGAGGTGGTTCGCCATCGCCTGGATCTGCTCGGCCTGACTCACGACTCGGCGTACGCTCCCATGCTTCGCCGCATCGCCGGGTCCGACGACATCCCGGCGCTGCGGGTTCTCGCCGACGTGGTCGAACCGGTAAAGGATTATGCGCGCGAAGAACTGGCGGCAACGCCCGCGACCAGTGCAACGCCCTTGAACCGGCTGGTCGATGCCGCGCGCGCGGAGAGCGATACGGCGCGGGAATTCTCCGCCATGGTGGATGCGTTCCAGGCGGGCAAGGCGAGCCCGGAAACCACGGGACGGATGCGTTCTCTGCTCGTCATGTGGCGTGACAACCAGGCGAAACTTCAACCCCTGGAAGAGCGCTCGTTCCTACTGAAAGAGGTAGTTCCGATTTCGCAGAATCTCTCCGCCCTGGGCGCGGCCGGCCTGCGGGCCATGGACTACCTGGACAGCGGGAAAGCGGCGCCGGACGAGTGGATGAAAGAAATGCTGGCACTGACGGATGCGGCCAAGAAACCGCAAGCTCAGCTTTTGCTGATGGTGGCGCCGGCGGTCGAAAAGCTGATCCGCGCCGCGGGCGGAGCTGGAGCTGTGGCCCCGCAGAAATAACCGCCCGGAAACGCTCCGAGAGCGGCTCGCGGCGAGCTTGCTGGCACGCATCCTGACATGATTCAATCGCAGTCATGGCGGGAGGTTCCCGATGAGTTCTCGTCCAGAGCTTACCCCCAGTGAATTACTGGCCACCATTGCCGCTGGAATCCTGGCAAGAGACCTACGACACCCTTCACATGTGGACGCAGGTGGTGGGCAAGGTGCGGCTGGCCTTGTGTCCGCGGGTAAACCATTTCTGGGAAGTCACGTTTTACGTAACCGCGCGCGGGCTCACTACTTCTCCGATCCCCTATGCGCGGGGAATTTTCGAAATCGAATTCGATTTTCTCCACCACAATCTGGTCCTGCAGACCAGCGCGGGCCCCAGCAAGACAATCCCGCTGGCGCCTCGATCGGTTGCGGACTTCTACCGGGAATTCACGGCGGCGCTCGACTCGCTGGGGATTCAGGTGAAAATCTGGCCGATGCCGGTGGAAGTCCCGAATCCGATTGCCTTCGACCAGGATTTCACGCATGCGGCGTACGACCGCGATGCGGTGAGCCGGTTCTGGCGCATCCTGGTCTCGGTGGATACCGTATTCAAGGAATTCCGGGGAAGATTCCTGGGCAAAGATAGCCCGGTCCATTTTTTCTGGGGAAGTTTTGACCTGGCGGTGACGCGGTTTTCCGGCCGCCGCGCAGCGGAACGGGAAGGCGCCGACCCGATCACGCGCGAAGCTTACTCGCATGAGGTGATCAGCGCGGGATTCTGGCCGGGAGGGGGCGAGATCAAAGGCGCGGCGTTCTACGCCTATGCCGCTCCGGAGCCGGAAGGCTTTTCGCAGAGCGTGGTGGCGCCATCGCAGGCGTTTTACCATCCCCAGATGAAGGAGTTTTTCCTGATGTATGACGAGGTGCGGCAGGCGGCGTCGCCCCGGACGATGTTGCTCGATTTCCTGCAGAGCACTTATGAAGCGGGCGCGAATCTGGGGAAGTGGGACCGAGCCGCGCTGGAACGGCCAGGGACCACGATCACTGCGTAAACTACTTCCCTTGCGATCATAGAACCGGCACGCAGAAGGCCCGCCCGAAGCTGGCAGATAGCCCGCCCCTGGAGCAGCGGGAGGTGTTTATGCCGGTCACTGCGCCCGCATGCCACGAGCGGCTCTGCTCAAGGCAGAGCCGGCCGTAGCGGGCGATGGGGGGGCAGCCAAGTTAATTCACAATCGTGATGGTGATGTTGACCTGTTGCGAGGTGGTCCCTCCACTAGCGCTGGTCGCGATCACGTGAACCGTCTGAACCGTTTTTGCAGCGGATGCGCTGCTGCTGGCTCCCGCTCCGCAACCGGTGAGGGTTAGCAACGCGAACAAGGCGATGGCAAACACGGCGGCGGCGATTCGCCGGCGGCGGCTGATTCCTTCGATCAGGATGAATCCAAACAATCCAGTGGACCACAGCGGCAGCAAGCGTTGAGCATGCGAGCGGTTCACCGCCGTAATACTCGCCGTGGTTAGAGTCAGGACGGACTGCGCAGGTCCTGTGGAAGGCGTTACCGACGCCGGGTTGAACTGGCACGATACTCCCAGAGGCAACGAACCGCAGGAAAGAGTCACAGTGCCGCGATAGCCATTGATGGGGTTGACGGTGACCGTGAAGTTCGCGCTCTGTCCGCGCTGAATGGTAGCGCTGGTGGGATTGGCGCTGACCTGGTAACTGGGAGCAGAGCCGGCGATGTTGATCACCTGGGTCAAGGGGGCGCTGGTGTTTTGAAAGAAAGACGAGTCGCCGGAGTAAGAAGCCGTAATGGAGTGGCTTCCCACGCTGAGGCTTGAGGTGGTGAAGGTAACCTGCCCGCCGCTCAAGGTACCGCTGCCCAAAGAAGTCGCGCCATCGTAAAAGGTCACGCTGCCGCCGGGGACGACGGTAACTCCGCGCGCCCCCGCAGTGACCGTCGCGGTGAAGGTCACCGATGTCCCGGAGACAGCCGGGTTCAGCGACGACGCGAGCGAGGCCGTGCTGCCGGAGGAATTGAGGAGGACGGTCACTCCGGAGAAGCTATCGCCACCGACGATCGCGTCCACACCGCCATCGCCATTGGCGTCTGCCATGACCAGACCGTAGGGGTAGCCACCCGCCGGGAACTCGTTCGGTGAGCCGAAGGTCCCGGAACCGGTGCCGTACAGAATGCCGGTGGTGCCGAACTCGGAGTTGACGTAGACCAGGTCGAGAAAGCCGTCCTGATTGACATCGCCGGCGCGGATCTCGGAGGGGTACGGATCACCGGTACCGGTATTGGTGGTGGTGGGATAGAGGGTAGCCGTCTGGAAGGTTCCGTCGCCGTTGCCCAGAGCTACGGCAATGCCCATTCCGGTGTTGTAGTCATCAATGGTGACGGCGAGATCGTTTTTGCCGTCTCCATTCCAGTCGCCGACCGCGACGGCGACGGGGAAGCTGCTGCCGAGATCGAAATCGGGCCGGGCGGTGAAGGTTCCGTCGCCATTCCCCAGGAGGACAGAAACAGAGTTCGCTTCGGATTGAGGAATTACCAGATCAAGGATGCCGTCGTTGTTGAAATCGGCGGCAGCGATTTCCATTCCCAAGCTGGTGATGGAGTAACTCACCGGAGAATTAAAGCCGCCGGAACCATTGTTGATCAACACGATCACATTATTCGGCGCAGTCACGACTGCGACATCGGGCCGGCTATCGCCGTTGAAGTCGCCGACCGCCAATCCCTGGGCCGGCCCGGATCCCGCACTGTATACGGTGGGCGATTGGAAGGTGCCGTCACCATTTCCCAGGAACAGATCGACATTGCCGGCGGCATCATCGGAGGCGACGAGGTCCGGTTTGGTATCACCGTTGAAATCGCCGCTCGCGACAAAATTCAAGTTGCCGCCGCTGCCGTAAGTCACGCCAGGCTGCAGCCCGGTGGAGTTACCCAGAAACACGGTGATGCCAACGTCACTGGATCCCCAGTTGCCCAACGCGAAGTCGGGCTTGCCGTCAGCGTTGAAGTCCGCCGAGGCCACGCCCACGCCGTAGGCATATCCGCCTGCTGCCGGTTGCGGCGAGTAGTAGTCGCGAGCGGCGGCGAAAGTTCCATCCCCGAAGCCTTGCAGATAAGTGAGCGCGAACGAAATATCGGGGACGTTGTTGGCGGCCAGAAGGTCGAGTTTGGAATCGTGATTGAAATCCGCCAGCACCGGCTTCTCCCAGGGGAATCCACCCACGGAGAAACCCACAGCCGGTGTCTGGAAGGTTCCGTCACCATTGCCCAGAAGAACGGCAGCGTCAGCACTGTCGGCGTTGGTTACGACGATGTCCTTCCTGGTGTCTCCGCTGACGTCGGCCATCGCCAGGCCTTGGGGATAGTAGCCCGCCCAATAAGAGGTTCCAGCCTGAAAGGTACCGTCGCCGTTGTTCAGATAAACCGAGACCGTGTCATTCTGGCAATCGGCCGTAGCGATGTCGGGATAAGTGTCACCATTCAGATCGCCCACGGCCACGACTCCGTCGACGGCGGCGCAGGTCGTCTGACCACTGGGCGGAATCAGAGAGGTTGGCGGCTGATAGCCTCCACCGGCACTCGCGAGGATCACCTGCGAGTTGCTCACCAGATCGAGCTTTCCATCGGCGTTTACGTCAGCAAACACTCCGGAGGCGATGGGTCCGGGGTAAGTGACCTGAGTTGGACTGTTAAAGGTGCCATCCCCGTTGCCCAGGAAGGTCGAAACCGAGGGGATGGGATTGCTGCCGTCGGCCGCCGCAAGTCCATCGGCGATGACGATGTCGATTTTGCCGTCGCCATTCACGTCGACAACCGCAACCGCTGCCGGATTCGCGGCGGATTCGGAATAGGTCACCGGGCTGGCAAAATTCCCGCCTCCGGTGCTGAGGTAGACGTCGAGGGAACCAGTCAAGTTCCCGCTATGCACCAGGATCACATCGTCTTTCGCATCGCCGTTGAGGTCAGCCGTGTACATCAGATCGCCATAGCCGAAAGCGCAGGAGGTCAAGACCGGCGTACCGAAGGTTCCGTCTCCGTTGCCGGGCATCATCGCTATGGAAAAGGTAACGCCGTAATCGGCTGAGACCATGATGGCCACGTCCTGGTTGCCATTGCCGTCGAAGTCTCCCACGGCCGGGGCGCCAAAGCTCTCCCCACCCGCCGATAAGGCACTCCCGGTAAAGAAACCGAGATTCATCGTAGGGCTGGAGAACATATGAAATACAGGCTGCGACTGATGCGGTCGCACTTTCAGGGTAGAGTTCCCTGCCCGATGCTGCCGCAGGTACATAGGGGCATGGGTTCTTTGAGCGTGCTGGTATCGCAAAGGCAACGGCCGGGCAACCGGAGTCGTGGCGGCGCACGCCATTATCGCGTGTAAAACAACAGTGGCAGTCGCCAGAATCATTGCTTGCTTCATGACCACCCTCAGCTTTCCATCGAAAATCGTCCCTATCTATGGGACTGTGATTCCACCCTGGCCACACCGCGGTATCGCGTTCGCAGCTTCCAGTGGTCAGGTAAGCGCATCCGTAGTTATGCACGATGGGTGCCAGCGCTAAGTGCTTGAGAGTTGGTCGTTCCAGGGGCGAAGTCGTCCAAGGCTCAGACGTTTGTCCAGATCGGGTACAGGCGATGTCTTAGCGATGAACGACAGGACCTGCCGTGGAGGAAGCGAAGAATTGCTGCAGGCGAGCTTCTTGCTGCTGCGTGAGGTTCATGAATTCGATTCCCATGCCCACGTTTCCATCACAGGCGCGGACGAGAGCCGTGGTCTCGATTCGTTCTACTCCGATCCAGATTCCCGCAATCAGCAGCGTGCCAACCGGCAAGGGCAGCATGGTTTGCACGTAGCAGCCGCAGAGGCTGATATCGCTGCACTGCACTTGTGTCTTCACCCGCATATCAGGTTGCTGTAAGTCAAGAGCGACTCCGATTTTGTATCGCGGATGTCGCCTCTGCTCGAAGTCCAGTCCCTTGGCGTTGGGAGGCGTGGGGTCGAGGTGCTCTTGCCAGGGACACGGTTCCGCTAGCAGCAGCCGGATTCCCATCTGGTTCGGGTGGAGTTGGTTTACCTCGCAGATCCAGACCACCTGGGCGCGCGCTTTCCGGCCCTTGCACTGCACTCCCAGGATTGCGCCCGTTTGCGGCCGGTGTTGCATGCCTTCCAGCAGCGCGGTCTGAGTGGTGAGGCGGCGGGCGACTGCGGGTTCGAAGAAGGGCCTGCCTTCCTCGTCCATGCCGTAGATCTTCACCGTTAACGCGATCGTTCCCTGCTGTTCGACTTCGACTTTCATGAAGGATCTCTCCGCGGTAGTGCAACCTAGCCCGTAGATGATGCAACGCTTATGCCAAAGTTCTGAGTGCCGAGGCGGTGGGCCGCAGTTGCAACGGAGACTAGGACTTAACGCGTAATTGGTGGATGGCAGGAAAGTGCCGGACTCGGCACGGGAGTCTTAAAGCCGGAAAACCGTCGGAGCACTACAGACAAGTCGCAGCGGCCGACCCGATGCGGCAACGCAGGCGAGGTCTAGTGGGCAGGAGTGGCGTCGCCCGGCCGGCTGATGCCGTACTGCTTGATTTTGTGGTAGAGCGAACTGCGTGGAATTCCTAATCTGCGCGCTGCCGGCTCTACCCGTCCGCCCTCGAGGAAGAGGACTTCCTCGATGTACTGGCGTTCCATATCTTCCAGCGTCATCACCTGGCCGCCGTGCGAACTGGTGGAGTCGATTTCGGAATCAAAGTGCAGATCTCGCTCGGTAAGGGTGCGGCCCCCGTTCAGAAGGACAGCGCGCTCCAGAACATTACGCAGTTCGCGGATGTTGCCGGGCCAGGAGTAGGACTGCAGCATCCGCATGGTTCCGGGGCTGATTTCAATGGAACCAGTGCCCAGATCAGCCGCCAGGTTCGCTAAGACATTGATCGCGAGGATGGGGATATCTTCCACGCGCTCGCGTAAAGCCGGGGTTCTAAGAGGTATGGTGCTAATACGGAAATACAAATCGGTACGGAACGACTTGTCGCGAACTCGCCGGGTGAGATCGTGGTGAGTGGCGGCGATGAGGCGAATATCGACGACCCGGTCCCGCACGTCTCCCAGACGTCGGAAGCGCTTCTCCTCGAGCACCTTCAGCAACTTGGGCTGCACTTGCAAGTCCACGTCACCAATCTCGTCAAGAAAAACGACGCCTTTGTGGGCAATCTCAAGTAGGCCGGTCTTGGTCTGGACCGCCCCGGTAAATGCGCCGCGCTCGTGTCCGAAGAGTTCGGTTTCGAGCAGGTCACGGGAGAGCGCTCCACAGTTCAGGTCCACGAAAGGGGCTGAGGCGCGAGAACCGTTCTGATGCAGCCAGCGGGCGAGAACCCCCTTACCGGTTCCAGTCTCGCCTTGAATGAGGATCGGACTGTCGCTCGACAGAATTTTCTTCGCGGTTTCCGCGAGTTTGCGGATAGCGCCGCTGGTGCCCAGGAACGGGTCCAGCGCTTTCCGGCGCTGCATGCTCTTCTCGGCAACTTGCTTTTGGCGGTTGCGCTGGTTTTCGATGCAGCGCTGGACAATCAGCGTTAAGGTTGCCAGTTCGGTCGGTTTGGTCAGAAAATGTTCGGCACCCAGTTTCACCGCTTCGACCGCCAAGTCGATGGAGCCGAATCCAGTAAGAATGATGAGAGGAATCGTGGGATCAACAGCTTTCAAGCGGGGGATCAGGTCCAGGGCATTTCCGTCCGGCAAGGAGTAGTCAAGAATGGCGGCGTCGGGACGGGCGGCGCGAGCGAGCTGTTCCGCTTCCGCGCAGGTGCCGGTGACGAGCACTTCATAGTTGCGGTGCTGCAAGAACTCACTGATGGTTTCACGCACTGGCAACTCATCCTCAACAACCAGTACCCTGTCCTTGAGCATTTTGGCCCCTTACGCCTGTCCCCTGATGTGGATGGTCCAGTCGCTGGATGTGAGCTTGACGTCCATTTCCGGCGCTGTTCCCAGGCATTCGTTCCCGCAAAGTCTGAGCCCCACGCGGCCGCGTGCGACAACCCGGCAACCGCCGGTTGACCGGAAACCACGGCTTTCGCGGGTCGACTCAAGAAGCGGAGCATAGAGCGCGAAAGGCGCTGGTCGGTTCCGCGAGATGCGGCCGAAAACCGGAGATTCCCGATCACGACGGCGGACTGGTGAACCTACGGCCATCACGACTGCGCTGAGGGCTCCTGCGGAGCCCGAATCTGTTTGCAAAGATCGTAGTGGGCTTTGAGGCCAGGCTACAAACTGCCCCTTTTTTTCCTGAAAACCGAACAGATGGGCGGAACCAGCGGTGTGCTGCGAGGAGCCAGGAAAGAATGACAAGGCCGCGATGCCTGCAAGCGGGCTTGGCGACGGGTCAATGGGCGCGGGTTTCGGTGGCAAGCTATCGGACTGCGGACACACCCGGGGTCTTCGCGGGATAGTGGAGCGGACCCAAGCGGCGAGCCAGTCCGCTCAGGTGCTGATAGCGTTCGGCCAGGGGCGTGGGTGACAAGCCCGCGGCCGGCAGCAGGATCGCCGTCCACAGTCTAAGCAGGACGAGAGAACAATCAAGCCGGAGGCGCACGGCGCTATTGGCCAGTTCCTGTCCGGCACGCACCAGGCTGGGATCGGAGGGCTGGCGGGCGGCCTCTCCGACGCGAAGCAGAATCGCAGCGTTATGCGAAACCGCGGCAACGTATTCAGCAGCCGCCAGCAGGCGCTCCCGCTGCACGGAACGAAACAAAGCCGGCGGGAGACTGGAGCGCAGGAAATACTCTTCTTCCGGATCGACCAGATTGCAGAAGGCTTCGATATCGACGGGGCGCATCCGGCTGACGAGTTGGTCCGGCGAAAGCTTCGCGGAGAGCCGTCCCCGGCTGATCAAGACGAAGGTCAGCGGAAGCAGACAGGCAACGATGATGAGAATGGTCGTGATAATCATGTCGATCCAGCAGCGGCCGCCTGGCGTGCTCTCAGAGAATCCCACAACCATCCCGGCCGGGGCGCGGCCGTCGTGGACTCGCCAAAATGTGCGCTGGTTCCAAGAGGTCGTGGGCAGATCATTGGGGGAGGAGCCGAGCCGCTTTGGGGT
Organism: Terriglobia bacterium; assembly: GCA_963840615.1. GTDB lineage: Bacteria > Acidobacteriota > Terriglobia > Terriglobales > Acidobacteriaceae > DATFTE01. The sequence goes on along the minus strand of CAWJAA010000041.1, from coordinate 55,732 downwards.
ACTCCTTTTCTGAAAACTATTACCGTGCTACTGTGCACCTAGATGGGCCAGTTCGTGAAACAATCTGTGAAGATTTCAGTTTTCCGGAAACCGAACAAGACTTATGCCATTACGCTCGGCACTTGAAGACTTGAGGGACACGACGCTGCGCAGAGTTTCCGGTCTGCTGGGGAAGCTGGATTATTTTTCCCGGCTTCGGACCGAGGGTGGGAACTATGCCCATTGGGGTCTGGAAAGAGTTCATGGAGAGGCGGCTGCCCGGGAGGCCCTCGCACAGGCGCATCAGTCGACGACGGCGGGGGTTCTGCGCACTCCTTTGCGCCGGATGGTGCAGGATGCCGAGGTTTCCAGCGAAGCCAAGGGGGTTCCGGCCGAAACCTACACGCGGGAGTTGCACGATCGCGCAGCTCAGTTGCTGCCTTCTTCGCCCGGGGCCGGATCGAAGAGGCATCTTAAGTCAGTGCTGCGCGTTCTTTCGTATTTGACAGGGCCTCGATAGCGTGCCACTCGCCTAAGCGCATGGCCACCCCGACTACCTGACCAATAATTTCCGCTTCCTGCGGATGCCGCAGCACTCGCACCGAGACTGGGGACAACGGGTGGGGCTGCAAAATCAAGTTCTCGCGTTTGAGCGAGCACCAGCAGCAAGTGTAGCCTTCCCGGGTCTCGACGAAGTAGACAGGGCGTTCGTATTCGGAGCGCCAGACGCCATCGACCACCTTGTTGCGCGATTCATCCACCTGGATAAAGGTTCCGGGAGGCAGGATGGGATACATGGTGAAATCTTCGCTGCCGATGTATCCATAGGTGAAGTTGTGGGTTACGAACTGGGCCAGGTAGGTTAAAGGTACCGGCCCCCACTGCTCGATCATGCGCCCGACGTTGCTGGTGTAGCGGGTGTCGAAAGACGGGTCTAAACGGATCGGCATCTGCACCACGCTGGCGTTCTGCAAGGATTCCATCCGATGGGACTTGGGCGGCAGCGCCAAGGCTGAATCCGCCGCTCCTTCATTCAGATCGATCCCGTACCAGCTGAGGATTTCGTGAAGATCGCGGCGATAGATAATGGACAGCGCGTAGATACGGTAGATGCTGGGAACGATTCCCTTGGTCTCAATGTCAGACAATCGGCTGGGCCCGATGAGGAATTCTTCGTTTCCATGCCGTTGAGCGATGCGCGCGCTGGCGCCTTCCACATCGCGCATGGTAAGGCCCAATCGTTCTCGCACGCCTCGAAGGTTTTGGCCTGCTCCGAACATCGTCGTATCAATTAGTTAACACGAAGAAGGGACTACACTGCAAGATTTTGCTGCAAGCCATTCCGGCCCCTCCCGATTGTCTAAAATTCAGACAATGCGCAGTGTCTCCATTGGCGAGCATGCGAGACGCGACCCGGAGTTTGCATCCTTCTTAATTCAGGGAGGCGATGAACATGGAACGATTTTCAGAGGAATCTCTCCATGGACAGGGGAGCCGGGCGGTACCGGAAGACTCCCCAGCCTTTTGGAGCATACGCCGACAGCCTAGTGACTGGGCTTGAAGACAAAATCGACAGACTTGACCTGGTTCGCTCCGATGGTTACTTTCTGGGTTGCCGTGCCCAACTTCTCGTGCCAGGCCTCCAAGGTGTAGGTACCGGGCGGCAGATCTTTCAGATCAAAGCTTCCGTCCTTCCCGGTAACCGCAAAGTAGGGATGCTTGAAAACGGCGATGTAGCTTCGCATCCAGGGATGCACGTTGCAGCGCACGGGAATTGCGATCTCTTCCCGGGTGAAGGTCTCTTCGATCGGGGCTCCGGGAGATTGTGCCTTGTTCCACTCGCGATTATTAGCGGGCATGGGGTGAATATTGTGGACGGTGTTGTCGCGGTTCACGACTTCGAGCATCTGGTTGGCGCGCATCGCCACGACATGAGGTACGTACATGCATCCCTTTTGCTCGATGACCACGGGCTGGGCGGGCGGCTGGAACGTACGGCCGTCCAAGCCTTGTGAAACAAACACGATCACGTTCTCCAGTCCGCCGTTGGCATCGGCCACCAGATCGTCGGAGCCAACGCCACCGGGATGAAGCTTCGAGCAACTGGGATCGGCGGCCATGTTGATGTGCGCCGACTTCGGTAATACTCCCTCGAATTTGACGGTCCCTCGGACCGCGGTCGCCGCGGACACGGGGGTATCGCTGGCAGGAGAAGCAGCCCGTAGCCGCTGGCTGACCATGAAAGCTGCGAACGCAGCCATCAACAACAGTAATAAGTTTCTACTTTTCATATCAACTCCTACTTCGACGAGCCGGCTGGCCCGCACACGCAAGGTGCTGTGATTAGTAACTTGAGTGCGATTGTAGGAAGGCGCTTCCGATGACAGTGTCAGGGAGATGTGAAAGGTTGGTCATTCTTTTGTGATGGGAGGTGAGTGCGAACCCGCTTTGCCGCGCCGTGAAAGGCAAGTCGTCGACAGAGACGGTGGCCATCAGCCCGGCAAATGACATCCAATTGACATTTCGATGACAACTGGAACCTCGCCGGGAGGCGGCGCGCTTTCCGGGCTGGTGGTAGTCAAGACCCAGGCATCTACTTTGTCGATGATGGCAGCACACCTTGAAACTGCTTCATTAAACTTCTGCCGATTTCAGTTGGGTGAGTGCGGTGCAGATCCTGAGCCTAAGCGGCGCTGCACGGCGGCGGGCAACTGGTTCCATAACTCCAGGAACACGCCGTTGGTCCATCCGAAGCCGATGATGTTGTCGCGATAGCCTTCCGCTACCCGGATATTGGAAGAATCGGCGACCACGTCATATTTCTCGCGAATGTTTCCGTCACGCTCGAAGTTGGCCAGCACCATGGAGAGAAACTTGAAAGAGATGCGATCGGCGTCGGCATCGTAGCGGTAGCGCCGCAGACCCTCGACCGCAAGCAACTGGATGGGCGCCCAGCCATAGGGATAGTCCCATTGCACGCCGGTTTGCTGCGTGCTCATGGCCAGGCCGCCGGAGTGCTCGAACACACCGAGGTTTTTGGCAATCGCCCGCGCCTGTTCGGCGGTCGCCAGCCCTGCCCAGAGCGGGTAAAAGGTGGTGGCGTATTCGTAGGTGGATTGCTGTTTCTTCTCGAAGTCGTAATCGAAGAACAAACCACGCCGCGGATTCCACAGCAGGGTCTGCATGACCTTCTGGCGCCTGTCCGCGCGCCCATGCCACACGGACGCCGCTGGTTTATCCCCCAGCCATGTACTGATGGTCTCCATGTCCTTCTCGGTTTTGTAAAGCAGGCTGTTCAGACACACGGGCGCGTAGTGATGGGTATCGGCACCGTAAGGTCCAAAGCGAAAAGAGATATCAAAGCCGGATTCACGCATGCTGCGATCGCCCTTGTAGTACTCGGGGCTCAGGGCAACGTGTTTGATCAGGCCGCATTTGGAGGCGTCCGCCGCGGACATGTTGTCCGGGCAAAGCTGGAGGGAATACTTTCGATTGAGGAGCGCAGCGGGGGTATCCGATTGCATGATGAAAGGGCTTGGCGGACTTTGTTTCAGGAAGTAGGCAAGCACGTCATGGTAATAATCGATTTCATCATGCAGTCCTTCATGCACCGGACCCTCGCCGAAATCGTAGTAGCGCGATAAGCCGGTGGGTCCCGCCAGATGCGGCGTGCGCATCCACATCTCGTAATCATGATTTAAATAACGATAGGCCTGTGCGAGCCAGGCGCGATCGGCGTGACCGCGGGCCTTCTCCGCCTCATACACGGCGAGAACCATGGAACTCAGAAACGGCGGCTGGGAGCGCGTGAGGTAATAGGTACGATTGGCATTGAGCACCGAGCCATAGTGCTCGATCTCGTAGAAGAAGTTGTCGACCATGCCGCGGGCCACATCGATTCGGCCATCGCGCAGCAGTCCGCGAATGATGAAATAACTGTCCCAGCCATACATCTCATTGAAGCGTCCGCCGGGGACGACATAAGGATTTTCCAGGAACAGTATCCCTCGGGACCCAGGGCGTGTCCCGCTGCCTGCCCCGGGCTGCGGATTATGAAAGGAAGATGGTCGACGCGAACCTTGCATTCCTGCGAAAGCTTCCCGAGCGAAGCCGGCATGGGAACATCGGCCGGCAAATAGAGCACCGTCGATTCGGTCAGTTTCGGATCTACGACCGCCTTGCAGCTGGCGGTCGAGCGGTTCAGAACATCCCACGACGAAGAGATGTAGTCGAGAATGGCCTGAACCTTGGGCGTCGCGGGTTGCTTCATAGATTGCGCGTGAACCCCAGGTGGGTGAAAGCCCAGGACAACGACGGCTGTCGCCACACTCGCAAGAAGGTTTCGCTGCGGCACAAGATCTGTACTCCTCGGGCCAAGCTTCATTTACGTATCAGATTTGTGCGCGGATGTCATCTGGTGAATTCCTGTATGCCGAGCTATTTCCACCAGCCACCGGAACGTCCCCCGATCCCAAGTTGTACAAACCATATGGACACCGCGAAAGTTCCAGGGAATGGGGCGGGAAGGGCTACATCCGGATCAGCACGACGTAGAAATTCACGCGCCATGGCGGTCGAGCCGTGGTGGCCGGCGCGGTGTCAATCCCGTTAGCTGTCGGAAAAACGGTTGTGGCGGGCTGTACTAATCGCTTACCTGGACCGACACCAGTTCCGGGCTGCACCGGGAATTTCCCAAAGATTTGACAACGTCCTCGGCCGTCAATTTTCCCATCACCAGTGCCAGGTTGCGTTTGAGGGTTGTTTGGACCGGGCTGCGATCAATGCGCTGAACGTATTCAGCGGCGCGAGTACCACGACTCACCTTCACCACAAATTTTGTGCTCGTCATAATCTCCTGTACTACGCTGGCAATTTCTGCTGAGAATGAATCGCTGCACGGGCGAGAAAGGCAATGCTGGCACCCGGAGCCAGTTTTCAACCGCGAGGAAAAATCACACCACTCTACAACATATAGATGACGCCTTGGCAAGGAACGACTCAGGGAAGCAGGTCTTCGATCATAGAGCGCGCAAACTATTCACAACTTCAGCTGGCTCCGAGAAAATGTTCACTGGTAGACCTGCAGCGCCCCGGAGAAGAATCGTCCGGCACTTCGACCCTCGACCGGCACGCCATCTGCGGGGTTACGACAGTAACCACGGTGTAAGGACTTCGGAGACCGTGTAAAACTGCAACACAGGCTGCTGTGACGTCCAGATAAGTCCTGTATTTGCCTCATATAAAACCGGCTGGAGGCGTGCACGATCACCTGTGCTTGCGACCGACCTCCCCCTGGAGGACAAAGTCGATGGCACAGCCAGGTCTGGCTTTTCCCGCTGTCCCCGGCACGCAGATGGCCGGCGATCAAACCCAGCAACGTCTGCACCAGCGTCGTTTCGTCCGCATGCCCGCCTGGATGATTTTTTATCACCACGGACTGCGAAAGCATGTGAGCCTGGTGCGGGACCTGCACCGGAGCGGAATCTACTTTTACTCGAACTTTGCTCCGGTCCAGGGAAGCGATCTTGCGTTTGTGATGAAATTCCCCAGCTGGACGAGACTTAAACCTGTTGCCTGCAAAGGCGAGGTGTTACGCGTGGAACAACCTGTGCGCGGGGCGGCAGTGGGTGTCGCGGTGAAGCTCAGTCGCTTCTGGGTGCTGCGATAAATCAGTTGTGCCGACCGCGAACCACGCGTCAAGGACGAGCTTCACTCCACAGCCATCGTCCCCCATCCAGACCGTGATGCGGTCGCCCATGCACATCACATCAACGTGAGTGCCCGCGTTGTCCGAGGCTGCTGCGGTCGCGCCCGCTCCTCGTGCGCGCGAGGAAGCCGGGCTGGAATTGCACGCGGACGCAGTGATCAGCGCAAAGCCAATCACGGGATACTGCCAGCACTCTTGAAACCACCGTCTGGCTCGCTCCATGTCTGTTTCCTTCGCCACCCTTGAAATCAGCAACTCTTCTTACTTCTTGACCATCGCCTCTTCGTAGTGAGCCTTCCCCAGCAGACTGCCGTCCTTGGAGTGCAGTTCCTCGTCCAGAACGATGCGAACCGGACATCCCTCCGACGTCACCCACACGGTTCCTTTCTCGGCGCCACCGGGACCCAGGATGCTCTTATAAAGCGCCTGCTCGGTGGCAGTGCCGCGTGCCGTGTCGATCGAATACTTGACGGTGTTGTAACTGTTCACACCTTTTTCCGGACCCTCGTTGACCACGGCCGACGTGTTGCGTACCGTCGCAAAGAGGCTGGCCATTCGCCCAATGGCCATCAGATTGGACGAGGCTTCCCGCGGCGTGCCATGGAACTGTTGCGACGTCGGCAGTGACTTGTTCGAGAAGCTACCGTCGATCCGTTGCGGGGTAACGTCTGCTTCTTCTTCCCACGGGTTGTCGGATTCTGCTTTGAAGGCGTAGTGGAAAGATTCTGGCGGACTCTGGATGTGGTTGATTACACAATTGAGGTCGATGTCCGGACCGGCGCTGTTCGTCGCCATCCCCACGCTTTTTTGCGGCGATTCAGACGCCGGATCTACCGTCTTAGATGGGGCGGAGCTGCAACCCGATAACGAGATGAAGGCCAACACCGCTAATACACAATCTCTAACCGGCGTCTGTGTATGCCTGAGCAGGCTCATGTATGTTCTCCTTACTCCGCGCGAATTGCACAACTATTTCAGCGCGGGTGCAATCTCCACGCGACGATTCAGCGCCCTGCCATTGGCGGTGGCGTTATCGGCGACCGGGCGAGTCGCGCCAAAACCTTGGGGAGCCAGGCGACTCGGATCCACACCGTGAGTCTTCAGCCACGCAATGACAGAGGCGGCGCGATTCTGCGACAGCACCTGGTTGTGCGCGCTGTTTCCTTGATTGTCGGTGTGGCCCGCGATAATCCAACGCGATCCCGGATGGTTGTGAATGAGCCCAAGCACGGCCTGGAGGGCGGGCGCGCTGTCCGGCCTGAGCCTAGCGGAATCACTGTCGAAGTGAATTCCGTAAACGGCAGCCGACCCGGTTTGCGCGATCGCCTTTTCAAGCGCAGAGGTGCCTTCTTCATGACGGTGCAACTGTATTTCGGCGTGTCCGGTCTGCCCGGCTACGATGTCCGCCGCTGCCGAGTTCGCATCGTAGCCCGGCGCCACCGCCGTGGCGACAACCAGCCCCGCAGGCAATCCGCTTAACGCACAGTTTCCACTTGAATCCGTTGAAGCAGATTGCAGGGCAGCGGTTACCGTTGCGCCGGGAATGGGGGTGTTCTTGTCCCAATCGTTGACCGTAATCGCGACTGAAACCAGGTACTGAAATTTGTGCGGATTCACGAGAATGCGGACGAAATCGACCGCGTACCCATCTTGCGCATGGGTGGTGGGATCGTCGATCAGGAGCTTCGCGGTGCCGGACTGCAGCAAGGGAAAGTATTCCGGCAGGAGGTTGACCGTAATCAGTTTGCCGATAGGTCCAGTCTGGTCGAGCGCGTTCAGCGCCTGCTCGAGGCTGGGAATGCGAGTGCCATTCAGGCTCGCCTGGAAATGCGAGTGGAAGGACGGCGCCTGGAAGTCGTCGACGAAAATCTGGAAGAGCACTGCATTGATCTTTGGCGGCAGAGCGCCTACGGGGAGCACGATCGGCTGCGGCATGGAATCCTGGCGGCCCTTGCACGTGGAGGCATCGGGCGATTCCTTGCATGGACGCAAAATGCTGCTGGTATAGCCGTCACCGGCGAAGGGATGCTCAATGTAGTCCGCTGGAGTCACCGCCGAACCCAACAGCATTCGATCGGTGCCGTCGGGTGAACCTGGCTTCGGCGACCACGGAAACGGGTGCGGATAAGTGGACTTTCCGGAGAATGGATCGTAGTCCTTTGGCCAACCGAACCCCAGATTGTTGATATCACCCGTGCGCACCACCAGATCTGCCTCTGGGCCGCCTTCTGTCCGCTCATAGCGCAGAGCCCAGTCGCGCGCTGGATCTCCATCGGACTTGACCGGCGCCTCCGGGGAGCCCAGGTCCGCTGGCACGGAATTTGTATCAGCCGGTGGCGCAGAAGTCCCCGGCGCTGCCGGTGCAGCAGTAGACGCGGAGTTTGCAGCCGCGGAATGCTTGCCGCTAGCGTGGTTCACTCCAGGCTGATCCGCAATGTTTCCACGACTGCTTCGCCGGTACGTGGCCTGCATTTCTTGCGCCTTCTGCTTCGCGCGATACGCGATGTAAGCGCAGCTTCCCATCGCCGCCATCAGAAAGAGCATGATCAAACCGGCAACAATCAGGGCCACTTTGACGAGTTTGCCAGCCGGCCCCTTGGGAGGCGCAGGCGCCGGGGGATTCGTCGAAGAAGAACCTGTTTCGGCGCGCCGGTTATTTGTCTCCGCAGGCATTGATGTCCGGTTCACGGGTAACAAACTCCTTCTTATTGAACACAACTTCTTTGTCGAATCCCTTGATGCCGAGCAGATACGCATCGGCACCGCCTTTGAACTCAAGTAAAAGACGGGTTAGTTTGCAGGGAACCATGGAGAGTGACCCGGCGGCTGTCATGGTTCCGACGGCCACCGTCTGGACTGAGGCGGCTGCTTCGGTTTTGAAGCTGGGGTCGATTTTCTTTTTGGCCCACTTACCTGCAGCAGTCTTGGCCAGGAAGTCGGCCATGGTATCGGCCATTTGCGACGGAAAGGCTTGCTGCAGCACATCAATCGCAGATCCCGGACCAAGGCTGAGAGTAATTTTCGGCGCAGCCATTCCAATCAGGATGGCGTGCGGCGCCAGCGACGCCGTAGTGATCTGCCCAAAGCTTCCGCTGCCGTCGACTGAACCGCTGGACTGTGGGGTTCCGGCTTTAACCTGGAAGCCTTCGTCGCCGCTGTACGTGAAGCGAAACGATCCGCTGGCGGCCTCTTTCTTTGCTCCGAAACCGGGCTTGAGGATCAGGTTTGCGTTAATCGTGAGCATGAAGGGAATGCCCCCGATGGGCATCGGAATCTTGGCGAGCGGCGGCAGTTTGATATTCGGCTTGTCAATGCCGGCGGCGTCACCCTCGCCCCGCGTTGCTGCGTACTCTACGTTCATTTCTCCGTTAAGGTTCTTGGCTGAGTAAGAAAAGTTCTCGAGATTACCGGGCGAAACCTGAATGTCGGCTGAGCTCACAAAATCCCGAACATAACCTTTCGAGGACACCATCACGCTCATGCCTTGGTAGCTGCGGGACACCCTGAGCGCCAACTCGAGCCGGTTTGCCCCGGGAGTTACGCTCATGGACGTATCCCACCCGTCGACTTTTCCCGAGTACGAAAGTTGTGTGCCCGCGGCGTAGACCGTGCTCGATGGTATCCACCGCGCCAGGGATTCCGGGGTTATGGACGGGTGCGGCTCGCTGGCCTGGGCGAACAGCGAACCGAATTGGATGGGGGCATCCCACTTCAGGTGCCCTTGCTGAATGAAATCGGTCAACGACGCATAGTCGGTGCCGACGATGATGAGTTTGTCTTTCCTCGTCACCGCCAGGACTTTCTGCACGGCGATGTTTTCCAGGAAGAGATTCTGACCTTCCTGAAGGTTCTGGATGCGCGGATCGGAATCGTCAAAAACAAAGATGTTTCCATCCGAGCCGACACTCTTCAGAATGCGCCGGGTGGTTGTCTCGTCGATTCGTACGGTGTTGCTGGTCAGAGTAATGTCGGCAATCGTTCCCGGAAGTTCCCGGAGATCGTGGAAAGGCCGGGCGGCCGGGATACCAGACGCCGCTGGCGGCGCGCTCTTCTTCGAACAGGCGACCAGCGTCGTGAGGATGACGAGACAGCAAACAAGTCTTGGTTTCATAGGTGCCTAGCTCCGCGCCCGCTCTCTGCAGGCGGATGGGGGCGTCTGCTTCTACCAGAACCTCACTGTGCCTCGTCCGAGATCTGGAAGGTCCAGATCGCGTCGAACATCAGGCCGTCACCCTGGGCACGAGCCACGTCGCCGCCGGAGAACTTCTTGTCTTTCGAAATCGGGCGCAGCACAACCGCGTATTCGCCCGGCTGCAACTGCGAAGCGGGCGCCACGTTGTACTTCCCCGTACTCAGCTTTTCTGCGCGAGTTGGTGCTCGCTCTTCGAGGAAGTGCGAATACATCTGCCAGTCGGCGGCGGGACTGGATCGCACGTCGGCTTTGCCCTGCGTCGCGCCAACAATTCGGCAAGCGTTCTGTGCCGGTGTGAGTTTTACGATCGCTGGTTCATACTCATCGGCCTTGATTCCTATGGCGCGAGAAAAGTCCAGGGCAAAACTGGGTGAGACGGTCTGCAGAACGTTGGTTGACGCGGGACTTGGAACTCCCCAGACGTAGGTCACGGTCGGAGTGCGATGCGACAGGACACCAGAAAAGATGCTGCCGGCCTGCTCGACCGCCGAACCGCCAATTCCGGAATTCATATGTGTTGCGGCACTATAGGTGGCGGTGTTGATGCTACTCTGCATCGCTTGCGTCACCGCCGTGTCGGCAGCGAGATTCTTCATCGAAGATGGCTTGGTCTTGGTTTCAGCCAATTGCGTTTTCTCAAGAGGAAGCTCCCGCATCGCACCAGCATTTGTGACGTAGAGCTTGGGCATGTGCGATTTAGAGACTGGAATTGCGCTGGACGCGTCCGCCGCTGATCCAGCGCTTGGTTTCGCCGAAGACGCGATGGGCGCGCCCTTCTTCGGCACAGCCATCATGGCATTCAGTTCGTTTTCGGTCACGCCCGCTTTCGTGAGTCGTATGATCTCGTGAGCAGACGTGTCGAAATTGCTCGGACGAGATTGAATTTGAGAGATGATGACCGACTCCGGCTTGTGGCTGTGCACGAGCGCGAGCACGTCTTCGTTGGTCATCAGTTTCTGCGAGTGCTGGGCTGCCGAGAAGGTCTGAGCCAGCACCACCACGGACGTTACGAAAATCAACATTCGTCTTGGCATTTGAGCACTTACCTCCCGTGGGTTCGTGATCCTCATGTCGTCTTAACCTGTGCGCTATTTTGGTTCCGGTCGTCAATGGATGGCATGAGTTGGGATCGTTATGTCCCGTGCCTTCGCGCCGTTCCAGTCCGCGCTGAAGCGATGAAATCCAGACTGCGCGATGGTGTGATAGCTCCCATTCACCCACGCGTCAGCCTGCATCGAGTTCATGTTCCAGTTGTCGCCGCCTGGGCCGCCGGTGAAGGTGTCGGAGAGCGTGATGCTTTTGATCTGGTCGATCGTCACCGGCCGGTCAAGGAGGACTTCGGCACCCTTGGTGCTTCCCTCTAGCCATCTCTCGCCATGATTGACATTCGGCTCGGATTGGGTCGTGCCGTCAGCGAAATGAATCGTGATGTTCAGATTGTCATTCCCGCCCCGCAGGTCGTCATCCCCGGTCGAGAATGTGAACGAAATCTTGCTGACCTGATTTCCGCTCGTGCATCCCACTCCCGGTTGCGTATTGATGTCGAGCGATGGATAGCTACCCGTGAACCTGTGGCTGCCGAAGGACGCGATGGGCACATTGATCCCGCTCCCCAGCCCAAATGCCTGAAACTCCGCCATGTCCCAGTTATCTTCAGTCTGTACTCCTTGGGCTGCGTAAATCGGTGCAAGTGCCGGACCGGCCGGGGTAGTCATCAACCCACCCTGAGCGGCGTTGGGAGGGGTGTAGCCGCCGTGCGCTACGTGGACCAGACGAATCATCCTGATCTGGGTTGGCGCAGCCGGGTGCTGCAATGGAACGGTCACGACGTTCGTGCTGTTGTTTCCCCAATTCGCGCCATGGTTCACATTGTTGGCAACCTGCATCGCGCCGTCCGCAAAATGCACTTCTACGTTCAGGTTGTCCTGTCCGCCCCGAAGATCGTCTTTGCCAGTTCGAACCCTGAGTTGCAGTTGGTTTACCGTGCATGCTGGGCTCAGAATCGTGGTGCGCTGATTGAGGAGGGCGGCCTTTGTGCCCGGAGTTACGCTTCCCGCGCCAGCAGCCGTTCGCGGCGGCAGCGGCTGCGGATTTAGTTCCACTTTGCTCGCTGGCGTTGCGGTGGCAGCAGCGGAGGGTGCTGATCCCTTATTCCCCGGCAGTCCTCCGTTTGCCGAGAGCAATTGGGTCGGCGATCCTGCAGCTGCGAGCATCCCTTGCTGAGGCGAGTTAGAAAGCATTCCCCTTTGCGAGCCAGAGGTGGCAGGGGTGATTCCGCCGCCGCTGTTGCCCAACGACGCTCGCGGCGCAATGTGCATCACAAAATTCACGTCGTATGCCAGGTTCTGGCAGGAGCCCCAGTGCGCGAGCAGATCGGATACATTGGGGTTGGTGATGCGCGGAAGCATGTTGCACTGGCCGTTGATGATCTTGATTGGTCCGAGGATCGCAACCTGAGGTACAGCAACCGGCGAAAACGCCCCCGGTTGAGTGACCGTGAGCTTGACTTGCAGATCGGGGCCGACAGGCACATGGTCATACCCGTAAGTGCACACGTCGTACACGTTGACCTTGCCTCCGGCCAGGAACTCTTTCACCTGCCCCACATACTTGAAGTTGTTGGTGAGTGTCGCTAAGGGGGTGTAGGCGACCAAAGGGCCACCGGAAGAGCTTCCGACGGCCACCGTGACTGCCAAACCGCTGCAAGTACCGGCGGGGACATGCGAGAAATGTTTCGCATCCCAGTACACAAAGCCCTCGATGGTGCCCGTAGCGCTCTCAGGATGATCTCCTGGCGGTCGGTGCGAGGCCGGCGCGGCGATCGTGCGATTCGGCATGGGTGCCGTCTGTGACACCCGTTGCGCCGCCGCGGGCATGTTCGTCAGGATCGCGAGCAGGCAAATTGCACTGAGCAACGTTCGCATGTCGGTTCCACCTCCGGAACTCAGCCATGAATATCGTGGGGTTGGTCGCCGGTCAAAGGAAACGCAAATTAAACGAAGCTGACACACTAACTGTCCTGACGTGAATGGGTTGCAACCGTCGATGACACAGAGAAATGAACCAATCAGGTGGGACGATGGACCTTCTGTGGCGACATTCGACGGCCGCAGTAACCCGACCTGCGATCAGTTGTGGGTGGAGTGCGGCGGTCAATTTCGGGCGAGGATTGCTAACCCGGACCGGCGGGTCCGGTCCCAAACAGACTCCAACCCAACCAGTGGATCTAGTGCCCGGAACGATTCTCAGCGACTACCATGCCGCCGGACGTAGCCCTCTCGGCCTGCCGGGCGAGGAGATCAAAGCCTCGGGTGCGGGCTTCGGAGGCGAGGGCTTTGAGATGTTTGTGGCCGGCAGAGGAATTGATTTTCAGCTCCAATTCCCCGAGTGCAAGGCGCGCATCGCACTCCAGCGTGTAGTAGCCCAGCCGATTGGCGGTGGCGATCACCGACTGCAGGCGCCCCAAGACCGCCTCTAGATGTTTCTTGTCGGTCTCTGCACTCGCCGCTTCGATGCGGGCTTGCTGAATCTCTGCGGGGACTTTCAATGCGGGATCTGAACTTGTCCGGCTGAGTTCGGTCCCTCGCCGGGCCGTTGTGCGGGCTTCGTCGAGTTTGCCCTGCATCAGCAATGCCCGGCTTAGCAGCGTATTAGCGCTACTCGAATCGGGATCACTTTTCTCTTTCTCGAACTCGGCAATTGCGCCATAAAGCAAGGCTTCCGCCTGCGCGGGGTGTCCTTCTTCGATAGCTAGCTGCGCAAGTTCTTCCTGGCTCTCTGCCACATTCGCCAAGGCTCCGATCTTTTGGGCAATAGCCAGCGATTGCTCGAATTGAGAGCGTGCTCCAGCCAGGTCGCCTTGAGCCTCCAGAACTTCGCCCAGATCATGCATGGCGACGGTAAGGTACTGATACGATCCCTGGGTTGCCAGATAAGCATCAACAGCCTGCTGCGCCAAGCGGCGGGCATCCTGAACGCGGCCACGGGTCAGGTCCAGGTCGGCAAGCCGGTACAGCAGATAGGGGTCGCTGATGTCCACCGAAGCTGCGGTTCGCAGCGCTTCCTGATAGAGTTTCTCGGCCGCAGGTAACTTGCCACGAAGGTAAAGGACGTCACCTATATTCTCCGTCGCAGTGATCTGGTTGTTTACGTCCCCCGCCTGCTCGAATTCGACTTGGGCGGCACGGAACAACTGTTCAGCCCGATCCAGATTACCCATAGCTTCGAAGCCGTTGGCCATGTTGTTGAAGACAGCGCCGGTCTTGTTGTGTTCTCCCAACCCCTGCAGCAGGTTCAGCGCTCGCTCATAGGTTTCAATCGCCTGCTGGTACTTTCCCAGCGTGCCTAATGCGTCGCCGATGTTGCGCAGGGCATCCGCGGCAGCTGACTTGTTCCCGGCAGCCAGGAATACGTTGTAAGCGTCTACGCATGCAGACATGGCCTGATTCGGGTGCTCGCCGTAGTTCAAAACCGTGCACTCTTCTTTCCTCGCCAGCGCGTAAACGAGCTTTTGTCCGCGCTCGGATGCTTTGCGAATTGCGCTGCGTACCAAGCCCATTTCGGCGGGATTGTTGGACTTCATCGCGCGCTTTTCCGCTAAGTCAATGCGCGGATCTTCCGATAGAGGAGGAGGCAGTCTTCGAAGCTGATGGATAACTTCGGTGGCCTGACTGCTGTGGCCGGACAGAGCCTGTGCCGCCACCAGTCTTAATCCGTAGTCAAGATTGTCGGGAAATAACTCAAAGAGCGCGTGATAGACCGACGCAGCCTGTTCCTGCTTACCCAGGCTCTCGTAATACTCACCCTCAACGAGCATGCGTTGCGCGCGCGGCAAATCGATGGCGAGGTCCAGTGCCCGCTTGGCTTCCTCGCGACGTTTCTGCTCATAGCCGAGTTCTGCCCAGGCCCGCGCCAGCATGCTGTGGACAAGAGAAAACTTCGGGTCGGCCTCGGCAGCCTGCTCCAGAAGGTCCTTGGCCGAAAGGGCGTCAAACTCACGCAACTTGGCGACCCCAAGCGCATAGAAACGCGCCGCTTCCGGATCCAGTGGCAGCGACGCCAACACGCCGGCCTGCTCGGTGCTCTGCAACTCCTGGATGCCCAGACGATCGCGTAACCTGGCGCCAACCCGCGAGACCAGATGAAACAGATCCTGCGTGCTGCCGACTTCCGCGACTTCCGTCAAGATCTCGCCCGTCTTGCCATCCTGCATGCGCACATCGAGCCGCACTTGGCCGTGATCGGCGGGGCCGATCATCAAGTAAGAGCCCAGAACCAGCACGTCACTATTCAGGGCGGTGCCAATTCGCGCCGTCGTGCTAGGAACCAGCGTGTCGCTCTGCGACCATGGTGAGGAAAGGCGGAGGTTGGCAACCTCTTCCCCTGAGACCAAGCGAAGCTTCTCGCCACCGGCCAATTCGGTGCTCAACATCTCCGCCAGGGCGGTGGCGAGCCAAGCATCCTCGGTGCGTCCGGACAGGTTCCTTAACCCCAGGACCGCCACGGACTTGCGCACGTGGACCTGTGCGTTCTGTGCGGACTGCCGTTCCCTCAACGATGTGTAATGCCATGCGAGCCAGCCGCCGATGGCGATCACGAGGACTACAAGTGCAGATTCCGCATAAACAATAAGGTGTCGGCGCCACCGCGGCCTTCGACCGAGCCAGGCGACTGCCGTCGCAGACAACTTTGCCGGGGGATGGAGCGTTTCCACACGTACTGGCGATGCGGGAATTGGAGGAAGTTGCGGCAGATCCTTTTCTGAGGCTTGTTCAATAACGGAAACCGGCGCAATGAACCGGTAACCGCGTCTTGGAATCGTCTGGATGAAGCGCGGGTTGTCGGGATCGTCGTCAATTGCCGCACGGAGTCTCTTCAGGATGACATTCAGGCTCCCGTCAAAATCAACGTAAGTTCCTTCCGGCCAGAGCCTTTGGCGCAATTCCTCGCGGGTGACCAGTTCTCCAGGCCGCTCAAGAAGAAGGAGGAGAAGGCGGAAAGGTTGTTCCTGGATTTTGACTTTCGTGCCGTTACGGCTCAGCACCCCGTCAAGCGGATTCGCCTCGAACAATCCAAAATGAAAGACAGTGCCCGACGCAGCCACGTGCTCCATTGACCCGTCCCCACGAATGTAGCTGGATCATAACATCGCTCCCAAGGCATGTCAGCAAAGTTTGTAACCGCTTCATTGCAAATGATTTTTCGTGTCAGGCAGATTTAACCCTCGTTTCCTTTGAACTTTCTCTTTTCCGGACGCATTCTGTCCCCGCGTGGAACGCGAAGCCCCAACCCCACGGGCGCGGATGCGAGCCTCGGAGATACGCTCGGGAGACGAAAATGAAAACTGCTGGAAGAACGATGGTGGTCGTTGCGTGTATCGCCGCGATGGGGGTTTGTTCAATCCCTCTCGGTTGGGCGCAAACTCAGAGATCGGCGAAGGAAATGCTGGTGTCTGCAGATTCGCAATCTGGCGGCAAGGTGCAGCCTCTGAATATCAAACCTGGTCTTTGGGAGAGCACGCGAACGATCAAGAGGACGGGCCAGTTGCCAATCCCGGCTGAAATGCTGAACCGACTCACGCCCGAGCAGCGCGCCAGGATGGAAGAGAGGATGAAGGCAAACTCGGCCGCGCATACAAACACCACCACAGAAAAGCACTGCGTAACCAAAGAGGACTTGGAAAAGGACAGATTGAAGGTCGCCGAAGCAAAGGAATGCACCACGACCGTCATCAATACGACGACCACCACGGTCAAGGCAAAATTTGTGTGCGAGCAAGAAGGTATGCACGCGACCGGCATGCTTGAACTGGTAGCGGCTGATCCAGAACACCTGAACGGTTCGTACCACTCGACGGCTGACGCTGAAGGTCACACGATGAACGTGGAGGGTGCATGGAGTTCCAAGTGGCTGGGTTCAAGCTGCGGCAACGTGAGATAGGCGCGGATTTGCTACCTGAGGCCACGCAACCCGGTGTGGGACGAGACTATGCGAATGCGGCCACGGCGCAGACATCGAACAACATCTCTGCTGGTTTTATCACTTGCCCTGGTTTATGGCGCCGTAGTCTTGCTCAATCCCTGGGCGATTCACATTGGCGGCGGGTGGACGCCCTTGCTAACCTGGACCGGAACCGGCAAGCTCGTCACGGCCAGCGGAACGTATCCGCTCCTTGTCACCTTCAGTCCATCTTCCCATGGTTCCAGGTTGCGTCTGGATGGGCTGCGTCCCACAAGTGGCGTGAGCGGCTGGGGCTGGCTATGCACTCCCCAGGGCACGACCACGCGTCTTCGCCTGTACGGGACGATTTATGGCGCGGCGCAGCACCGATGGCGCACTGATGGAGTTTCGCTTGCTCGAGAGGATCCAGAACTTTCCCACAATCCAGGATGGTGGATATTTTGATCTTTTTGGCCCTTGGCAGTTGGGGTGGGAGATGGGAATCGAACCCACAACGTCCGGAGCCACAGTCCGGTGCTCTGCCAGTTGAGCTACTCCCACCACAGCTTTTTAATTATACCGAAAACGGGATGCGACGCGGGGAGACGAGCGCGGCCGGTGGTGGGCTCTGGGGTCTGAGGTTGGAAGTTAGCGGCCGACACCCACATACTGAAATCCCATGGAGCGCAGGCGGCCGGAATCGAGCAGGTTTTTGGTGTCGAAGATCAGAGGACGTTTCAAAGCTTGCTTGATGCGTCCGAAATCGAGAGCGCGGAACTCAGGCCAGCCGGTGCCGACCACCAGGGCGTCGACGCCTTCAGCGGCCGAGTACGGGGTCTCGCAGTAGCAGACAGCGCCGTTCAGTTCCATGCGGGCTTCGGGAATCGCGACCGGATCGTAGGCGCGCACCCGCGCTCCCTTGGCGATCAGACTTTGCGCCAGCCGCAGGGATGCGGAACCAGCCACCGAGTTGGTGTTGGGTTTGAAGGCCAGGCCAAGAATTCCTACGTCCTTGTTCTGCACCGAGTGCACGATAGTAGAGATCTTCTCCACCATGCGCTCGGCCAGGTTCTGATTTACCTCGCGCGCCGCGGACAGGACTTTTAAAGAGACTCCATTGGCGCGCGCCAGTTCCGCCAGCGAATCCATGTCAGACTCGGCAAACAAGCCGCCCATGCCGGCGCCGGGCTGCAGGCAGCGGGGCGCGATTTTTTTGTCGAGCCCCAACGCCAAGGCAAGATTCACCGCGTCGGCATTCACGCGCTCGCACAGGCTGGCCAGCTCATTGATGAAGGAAATCTTCGTGGCTACAAATGCCGTAGCCGATTCGCGCACCAACTCGGCGGTCTCGTGATTGGCGACAATCACCGGAACCCCGCGCATGACCAGGGGGTGAAAAATCTGTTTGATCGCCAGCACCGCTTCATTGGAAGCGGTACCCAGAATGATTCGGTCGGGCCAGTTGAAGTCTTCCACGGCGCAGCCTGGGGTGAAAAACATGGGCTGGGAAACGATGGTCGCCTTCAGCTTCTCTTCCTTCAGGCGTTTCTCCATGCCCGCGGCCGAGCCGACTGCAACCGGGGTGACCACGGAAAGAACCGGCGGCTTCGTGGCCAGGCGCGCAATCCGTGTGGCCAAGTCGGCAAGATGCTGCGCGGTATCTTCCGCCAGAAAGATGACCTGCGCTTTGCGCGAAAACGACTCCATGTCAGTCGAGTAGAGCAGGCGTCCGGAGCGGACATTGCGCTTGATGACTTCGGTCAGATTTTTTTCAAAGAAGGGGATGTTGCCCTGGGCCATTTCCACCATGCGCGAACTGTCAGGGTGGCAGCAGATGACGGGAGTGCCGAAATCCGCCAGGCAGGCGGAAATCACCGTGCCCAGATATCCTGATCCGTATACCCCAATCTGCATAAAGGCCCCCGGCCACCGACAGCCCTGCTCGCCGCCTGGGATGCGGCATCTGGAAGGCACACCCACTTTGTATGTACGCTGCGGAAGCGAGCTTGGCAATGCACCATGGGTCTATGTACCTGGGGGCAGTGACCTGACGATTTTCAGGGGGGCGGCGAATGGCACTGCAATTGTTGTCTATCGCAGTTGGCGAAAAACCAGTGTGGGGCCGAGCGGCACCGGGGCAAGGTCAACCCAGCGATTGGCTTCTTGTTCGCGCACAAACGTCAGTTGCTTGATTTCAACTTTACGCAATCCTTCGAAGCGGGCCCAGCGTTCGCGGGCGATCTTATAGGCGTCCTGGGCCTGCTGTTCATCGTTGAATTTGGCGATGGTGAGATGGGGCATATAGGGAAAGTCTTCCTTGGCGGCCAGGACTTTCGCGTTCAACCGGTCGTGCAATTCGCGCAGGCGGTAGCCGGCGCGGGCCACGCGAATGAACACCGTGGGAGTGGCGGGACAGAAGTTCTCCACATCTCCCAGGGCGATTTCAAAAGGGTCGACCCGGCTGCAAACCTCTTCAAGAAGTTCGCTGACGGCCTGCTCGGTGCCTTGCAGGACGCGGGGCGGCAGCACCGTGATATGGGCGGCCAGATGAGGTAACGCGGGATGAAGCTGGCGACGCAGAGACTCCACGAATGGGCCCACCGGACTGTTCACGTAAGCTACCAGGGAGTAGCGCGGGGCCTGCATCATCGCGTCGAAATTATACTCCGCCACGTCGCTTTCGCGACCGGGAACGCGAAACCGAGGCAACGGCGTCAGTTATAATCGTGGGAGATCCTCCATGGAGTCGGGGCGTAGCGCAGCCTGGTAGCGCACCTGCCTTGGGCGCAGGGGGTCCGCGGTTCAAATCCGCGCGCCCCGACCAAATCAAACCAGTCGTCAGTCTTCGGTCATCAGACGTCAGCCAAAACATGCGACGTGGAGGCTGGATCTGTGGAATCCCACGCTGGTCGCAAAAGGCGCGACACGGATGGGGCGACCATGGTTATGATGCAACCGTGGAAGGGAGGGCCAGCCCTCTAGGTCTTCGCAGGCCCAAACCGTGGTTTCTCTGTCGCCGAATTCTGAAAGGTATAGTAGCTGAGGACAGCATCCACCTTTAAGAGAAGTCGGGAGGGGTAAACGACAAGTTTCCCGTAGCTAACCTGTCCCGTCACGTAGTTCCCGCCTGTGACTTGCGGATGGATATCACTATCGGGCACGCGGAATTCTTTGAGGCTCTGCCCGGTTGAAGTCTCGATTGAGTCAAGAATGGAATGGTAATCATCTACCCAATCTTTCGAGACTTCGTAAGTCTCAGGAAGGTTCTGCCTCAAAGATTTGAGTAGCGTGTATGCCTTCAGAGTGGCGCTCATGCTCTGCCATTATAAGCCAAGGCGAGGGTACAATTAAGTGGGAGTCTAGCGGCTAAACCATGAGGTTTTGAGATGATTCCAGTCTTGTCATTGGTAGTAGCAGCACTTGCAGTTTTTACCGCTCCCATAGTGTCATGGACTTCGCCAGCTTCTGCCGCGCATCGTCCAGCGATGAGAACCACTCGACGTTCAGGCACTCGTCGCGCAACCGGCCATTGAAACTCTCGATGAATCCGTTCTCCACCGGACGGCCTGGCCGGATGAAACACAACTGCACTTCGTGGCTCATGGCCCAAGCTTCCAGCGCCCGACTCGAGAACTCACTGCCATTGTCTACTGTAATGCTCGCGGGCAAGCTGCCTCGTTCCTGCTGAGCACGTTCCAGCGCTCGCGCCACTTTCATCCCGTTCATCGAACCGTCTGCTTCCAAACCAACGCACTCCCGCGTGAACTGATCGACCACCGTTAGAATGCGGAACGAACGCCCATCGGCCAACTTATCACTCACGAAGTCCATGCTCCAGCATTGGTTCGGTCGCACGGCTACGCCGCTGGGGACTGGCCGTCGGCGCGCCATCTTGCGCCGCTGCTTGGTCCGCACTATCAACTCTTCCTCCCGGTACAGCCGGTAGATACGCTTCGCATTCACGTGCCAGCCCTCACGCCGCAACAACACCGTCAACCGCCGATACCCATAGCGTACGTGGGTTCCCTCGTAGCTACGCAGCAAAACCGGACGTTTCAGCGTCAGATTGAGTCCACTCTTGAAGTCGCAAACAAGCAGATTATCGCTCCAATGCGACAAGCATGGATCGATGACCTAAGGAACCTTGTGGCCGAACTTTGCAGCAACGCCCGGCATTACTACGTAGCAGGTTTTGAGCACCGGAAGGATGAAGACTACCAACGCCTGACATTCCTGGAGCATAAGATTCGCCTGATGCTGAATCCTAATGAGGAAGACCATCGGAAAATGGACGACGCTATGGGTGAGATGCTCAACGCGTTAGATCGCGGAAAGGACAAAGAATTCATTGCGGCGCATCGTGAGGTTATGAATTTATCCTGCCACGTATTCAAACGAGAGTGGGACCGCGTCAAGGACAGAATTGCACTGGCCACTTCATGACTTGGAAAATTATCAAGCCGGGCACGCCGCCGAGGCAACCTAATAATGTTCACGAAGCTGGCCTAAGGTTGCTGGAGAGCAACTTGTGTGACTTCCACGGGTAGGGTGGGGTAGCCCATTTGTTCTAACAGCAGCAGGACGCTAATTCGCGTGAACGCCGGATGGTTGCCAGGGCCAATGACTATCTTTGCAATAGGAAGAAGGGGACTTCGCCGTTTCACCCATGATGGCGTGGGTAGCGGGATATAGCGAGCCAGCATTGTTTGCCGTTGTCGGAATCGAACTTCGCTGAAGTCCGCGACCTTTAACTCATGGACAAGGCGGTATTCATTTTCCGCTTTCCATTTGGGGTCTTTCGCAATGGGAGCTAGCTTGTAAATCCATTCGTCCCAGGCTTGGAAGAATTCCTCGGCCCATTTCTGCGGATCTTGAAGTCGCTCCTCTTGAAGTCCTTCTAGAAAGAATTTCAGAGTAGCTTCTGCTATGTCGTTCGATACTTTTTCCTGGAGAGCCTTGTCATAAACGACTTTGTAAATCCAGCTCGCAGGTTCGCGCCAAAAACCACGAGCATAGAAACCAATCGCATAACCGTTTGCCTTCCCGTACCTGCCCCACTGGCTGAGGTCATCCTCTTCTGCGCTGAAGCAAGTTACGAAGAACTTGCTCGTGCCGTGCGTAGGGGAGGAGGGATCTTCCTTAGCCAGTTCTAGCACTTTGTTTAGAAAATCCTTCGCGACTGGATTGTTCTCATTGTCACTGATAACCTTCTGAATCGATTTCTTGAAGAGGTCGGTTGCGTATTTCGTCTCGTTCTTGTCATTTAGCGAGGCCACTTGGGTGGCGTAAATGCTAGACGACTGGAGAATACCTAGGAAACCCTCTCCATTTGTGTAGTGCCAGATGATTTCATCAGGCTTGTAATCGAGACAGCCTACTTCTTTAGCTTTTTCGCTGACGAAGAGGCGGTATTTCTCATTTTCTTCTGCCGTAACTGGCATTGTCGTATTGTAATACGCCCACGAGAGTTAGAGAGATAATAGGGAGACCCGGTCGTGAACCGCCTGAAGGTCCTCCGTCATCAGCCCAAAACATGCGAGGTGAACCGCTGGATCTGCGGAATCCCACCCTGGTCACAAAAAGCGCGACAAGGATGGGGCAACCGGCAGGCGGGAAGAGCGCGGGCGGGCTGGTGTCAGCGATGGTTTTGGCTCGCCCAATTTGTCAACAGAGTGATGGGTGGCGCCGAGCCCGGAGGCAAGGAATTGATGAGGAAGCGGCCATCCGGGGCGACGTCATACTGCCGGGTAACAAAATTGGGAGCGATGATTCGGGTCTGGAAGAGCACTCGCGGCGCGCTCACACTTTGATGGCTGGGGTCGAAGCTCACAGCCATCATCTTCTTGTCCGGTGCGATGAAAAAAATCTGCTTGCCGTCGTGACTCCACGTGCCCTGTGCGCCACCATTGCGCGAGATCTGGATGCGTCCACCCGGTCCCGGAAATGGTTCCAGATATAAGTCGGGATGGAAGGGGTGGCCGGAACTGAAAGTGTAGAGCAACCAATGGCCGTCGGGAGAAAGGCGAGGTTCAGCTCCGGGATGCATTGCCGTAATCTTCCGGTCCGATAGGGACAACGTCATTAACCGCGGACGACCGCTGCTAAATTCTGCCAGCACCAGGATGTCGGGAAGCGTGTAATCTGCCTGCCGCACCCGCGAGCCCTTCCATAGCGTTTCTGGCGGACCGGGACGATCCAGTGCAACGTGATAAATGCCATAGGTCAGGCCGTCCCGGCTGACGTAGACGATCTGCTTGCCGTCGGAAGACCAGGCAGGAGATTCCTCAGCGCCCGAGTCAGTGAGCCGGGTTGCGACGTCACGAGCCGGATCATAAAGATGGAGGTAGCGCTTGCCATCCCCTGCTTCGTCAGACGGGAATATGACGAAGCGGCCATCGGGCGACAGTCTCGGCTCACTGGGACCGACCGCGGGGAGCCGACCCACTTGCTCACCCCGGGCATTGAACCAGACCAGCTGCGAGGCAAGGTCGGCCAGCGTCTGAAAGATCAGTACACCAGTCTGGGAAACAGAAAAGGCCGAGTCCGAAAAGCTCTCGGCGGTTACTACCTGAGGCACGCCTACGGGCACGGCGGGACCAGTGACTTGCAGGCGGTCGGGATCGAAGGGCTGGGCGGTCAGGGTGAGGTCGCGGACGAAGAGTATTTTCCCCGCGGCAAAAGCGATGTTGCCGGTGGCCTCGGAGGTCACAAGCTGCGGGTCGCCGCCTGCCAGCGAGCCAACGTAAATACCGTTGCCGGGATTCTCGTTCGGGGCGCTCCAGTCAACCGAAAACAGAAAATGCTTGCCGTCGGGAAGGAAGGTGGGCCAGCGATGGGCCTGTCCACTCTCCGGACGGGGTAATCTGGTGAGCGGAGTGAGAGCGCCACCATTTTCTGAAATGCGATAAAGAGGACCATGCATATCCGGAGCAAAGACGATGGCGCCTTCGCGGTTCCAGGTTCCACCGCAGCCAAAGATCGCTTCCGAGAGAGTCTTGGGCAATCCGCCACCGTTGGCATCGGCAATTTGTAACTTGCTGTCGGCGAAGAACCCCAGGCGCGTGCCGTCGGGAGCCCAGAACGGCAGGGTTGCCCCGTTGGTTCCGGATAACTGTTGCTCGGCGCCGGTGGAAAGCGAACGAACCCACAGACTGGTTTCGCCCTCGGGACCGACGGCGACGTAAGCAAGCCGGCTTCCGTCGGGAGACAAAGCTGAGTTGTTGACGAGGAAAGACCAGTTCGCGGGAGGCAGGAGCGATGAACGCAACGTCTGGGCGGGTGGCATCGAAGTGCGGAGGTGAGTCGCGGCGAACCATGCCCCGGCTGCGATCAGCACCGCCAACAATCCCCAGGCAAGGTTTGCGTTTGAGTTCGTTCTTCGGCGAGTGGAAGGACTCGCAGCGCTCCTGGTGTCGTCGCGCAACCCAGCGAGCTGCAGCTTGACGTCGTAGGCGGAGCGCCAGCGATCCTCTGGATCTTTCGCCAGACAAGTTTTGACGATGCGGTCCAACGCCGGTGGCGATGCTGCCTGAAGGGCTGAAATCGGTTCGGGATTGCGCTCCAATACAGCGGCCATCACGCTGGCAGGCGTCTTTCCCCCGAAGGCGCGACGGCCGGTAGCCATCTCATACAAGACCGCGCCCAGCGCGAAAATGTCGCTGCGGGTGCCGGCTTCCTTGCCTTCCGCCTGCTCCGGCGACATGTACTGGAACGTGCCTAGCATGGTGCCCTTGGCGGTGAGCGGAGAATCCTGCTCCAGCGAAGTCATGGTCGTACTGAGCCCCGAGGTCGACACCGCTTCGGAGACCAGTTTCGCCAGACCGAAGTCCAGCAGCTTGGCGCCCGACTTGGTCAGCATGATATTGCCGGGCTTCAGATCGCGATGCACGACTCCACTCTGGTGTGCGGTTTCCAAACCCTCGCAGATATCCATTCCATACTTCAGGACCTGCTCGAGCGGCAGCGGGCCTCGAAGCAAGCGGTTCGCCAGAGTCTCTCCTTCCAGGTATTCCATCACCAGGTACCTGAGCCCGTCTTGCAGGCCGACATCGTAGAGATGGCAGAGGTTGGGGTGACTCAGGGAAGAGATGGCTCGGGCTTCGCGATCAAAGCGTTCCTGGGCATCGATTTTCTCTGCCAGATGGATGGGCAGAATCTTGATGGCAACGGTGCGATCGAGGCGCGTATCGCGGGCGCGATACACCTCTCCCATACCTCCAGCGCCCAATGGCGACTGGATCTCGTAAGCGCCGAGCCTGGTGCCCGCTGATAGCGTCATAGGCCAACGAGATTATAGCCTTCGTCATGCCCCATGCTGCGGGGATCGCCTCTGGTCCGTCGCTTGAGTCCAAAACGGCAGGCATGCATCTACGTAGGCATGGCGAACTTGACGGAATTCCAACTGGCCGAGGCCATCGCGGTTCTCACCCGCACTCCCGCAGTGCTGGATGCGCTGTTACGCGGAGTGCCCAACCTCTGGGTGCGCTCGAACGAAGGGAAAGATACCTGGAGCGGGTTCGACATCGTGGGCCACCTCGTCTTCGGAGAACGCACCGACTGGATGCCGCGGGTGCGGATCCTACTGGAGAACGGCGAAGCGCGGCCATTCGATCCCTTTGACCGCTTTGCGCAGTTCCAAGAAAGTCAGGACAAATCGCTGCAACAACTCCTGGACGATTTCGCCCGCCTGCGAAGGGAGAATCTGGCGGCGCTCGAGGCACTGACTTTACAGCCCGCAGACTTGACCCGGCGAGGAAGGCATCCAGCGCTGGGAACGGTGACGCTATCGCAACTTCTGGCGACGTGGGTGGTTCACGACCTCACTCATATGCATCAACTATCCCGGGTGATGGCCCATCAGTATCGTGAGGCAGTGGGTCCGTGGAGCGCCTATCTGGGCGTGCTGCAATGTAATGGTCACAGCGCTCCGTAGGCAATCGAATCGGTTGAGGCTACATTCCATTCTTCGACAGCATGGATTTGGCACGAGCGATTTCGGGGCGATCAGAGTTCTTTCCGTTGTCGCAGTTCTTGAGTAACTGGGCGTAGTAGGTATTTGCTTTCTCCGTCTGGTGCGCCATTTCAGCGGCGCGGGCAGCGCCGGCGAGTCCGTGAAAGCGATTGGGATCGGTCTTCAGGGCGCTTTCGTATTCCGCCAGTGCTTCCGTCGGCCGGTTGAGCGCGAGCAGCATGTCGGCCAGCATTTCGCGGGCGGGGATATCTACCTCGCGCTTCCCCACTTTGTCCTGCAGATCGGCGACTTCGCGCATCTGGCGCAGCGCGTCATCGTTCTTCTTCTCGGCGAACGCCAGCCAGGCATGGACTTCTCCGCGCGGGAAATCTGGTCCGTCGAGGGTGTAGGCGTACTTCGTCTTGCGGGTGGCCTCTTCCATGGCATCGAATTTCTGGGCGTTGCGGCGGGTGGCTTCGACGTCGCCCTGTTGAGCAGAGCCGATGGTACGAGCCCAGTAGGTGATGGTCTGCTGATAGGCGGGAACGCCCGCGGCCGGCTCGAGCGCGGCGGCGTCGGGCCAATGGCGCATCTCTAACGCGTAAAGCGCAGGAAAATGAACCGAGGCGAAGCTGTAGTACTCGAGCATTCCCATATCGTCGCCGTTCTTGGGAGCGCTGGCGATGATCTGCCTGGAATCCTCCACTACCCGCTTGGCGGCGTCATCCTGCCCGGTCTGCAGGTAGGCGTAGATCAGGAAGTGCATGGCATGCAGTTCGTGCCCGTGCATGTACATTTCGCCGGCGGGATGGGCGAGGGCCACCGATTTCAGGTTAGCGTCGATGTCCTCTTGCCAGAGGCCCAGGCGGGCGAAGATGTGGCTCGGCATATGAACCGCGTGCGCCGAGGAGGACGCGATGGAGGCATAGCGGCGGGCGGCGTCGAGACCCAAAGGAGCCATTTGCGGAGAGTCGCAGGCGTGGATGATGTAGTGCGCCAGCCCGGGATGATCCGGTTGCCGGAGGAAAAGGGGGTTGAGCACGGCGACGGCTTTCTTTCTGGCCGCGAGAGACTTTTCAGTGGGAGGTTCGGCCGCTAACAGCGACAGGCCGTAAAACGCGCCCGCCTCGAGGTCGTCGGGATACTGCTGGTAAAGCTTTCGCCATCGCGTCCGAATACGCGGCGGCGCGCTGCATGTGATCGCGGGTGGCGTAGTCGCGGTAGAAGGCGGAGAGCGCGGCGATGTAGCCCTGCTCACGCTCGGTCCTGGCGCCCAGCTTCTGGGCGGTTTCCATCTCGCTCCAGCCGCGCTTCAACGACGGCTCTCCGGGGCGCTCCCATATCTGATGAAACAAACTCATGGCGACTCCCCAGTGAGCCATGGCGCAGGAGGGATCTTTCTGGGCGATCTCGATGAACTGGGCTTCGGCCTGTTCGTAGCCGAAGGAATGCATGAGCGCGACGCCACGTTCGAAGGGCTTCTGCGAGGCGGGTGCGCAGGAGATGGGAAACGAAACGTTGCCGAGCTTTTCGGCGGCATCATGATGGTGCGCGGGCATTTCATCAGCCAGCGCCACACCCATAACAGAAAACAAAAGGCACCAACCGGCTAGCAGGCAGGCAACGGCTTTCCCTCTGACCATATTCACCCCCTCGGAATGCACCTACTTTACACTGAAGGCGGCTGGGACCGAAATGCAGCTGCAAAACTGCTGGCGCCCTCGAGCAGAGTTCGAGAATCGCCGGTCAGGGAAAGCGGGTGGTTGTCGTCGGCTCAGACCGCCTGGGCGCGCAAGCGACGGTTCTCGTGATCTTCGGCTCTGGAGGGCCGCTTTGGCGCCGCGAGTTTCTTGATCTCGGCAGCGGTGGTCCAAGCCAGAGTGGTTGCCGGGACGCGGTAGATCTCGATGGGCAGCGATTCCAGGTATCTCGAGAGGGGGCGGAAGGAGCCGCGTCCGCCGTAGTCGTGCCAGAAGACGTATCCGCGGTTCGACATCATGATCGCCATTTTCATGGTGTCATTGCGCACGAATTCCTCGGCGTGCGCGCCATCGATGAAACCAAGTTCAACCGTATCGCGGAAAGATTCGGGATCAAACCTCATGGAATCGCAGTAAATCTGCCGGTAGCGGTTCGACAATCCGGCCCCGGCCAGGTAGCCTGTCCGGCGACGCTGCACTAATTCGAGGTCGGTGGCAAGATATCCGGCAAGATGTCCGGCGTCGGGCGGAAGGTCGAGGGTGAATACTTCGCAGTTCGGAGACGAATTCAAAATGAAGGTGGCCGTGGTCCGGCCATTATAAGTTCCGACCTCAAAGATGCGTTTCGGCTGCAACAGCTTGGTCACGGCGGCGAGGGTGAGGAGTTCACGGGGATCGGTGCCACCTCCACTCTGGAAGCGAGCGGGCACAGTCAAGGTATCCGAATCAGAAGGGCCCAGTTCGCGAATCACAGCCTTGGCCGGCAGTCCTCTTTCGACGAGTTCATCATATTTACGCAGGCAGAACGACAGATAGCTTCGCAGCGCCTCTGGTCTTCGAACGGCTAAATGGAAAGAACAAAAATTCAAACTTTTCAGGGCCTCGATCGATTCCTGGACACGTTCCCGAAAACGCATGCATTAAGCCTCGGAGAAAAAAAATGAGACGAAGAGTAGGAACCAACCGACTCTCTCACGAGAGAAAACCTGGCCTGACAGGAACCAATTATGGCTCGCGACAAAGGTTGGTGTTCACAAGCGGCGTACAGGTATTCTCTCTGCCTCGGACCGAGGTGTCAACCCCGCCCCCGCAAGCCTGCTCTCGGCGAGGGATGCCAGCCCTGGGCTTTCCAGTGAATCCGAAGAGCTCCTTTAACATCTAAAGTCTCACGTCAAGGAACTTCTTTCATGGCAAAGCCTGTACTGCTCACGGTAGACGACGACCCGGATGTTTTGCGGGCGATCGAACGCGATCTGCGGCATCAATATGCGGACCGTTTTCGCATCATGCGTTCGAGTTCCGGCAAAGCCGCCCTCGATACCTTGAAACAATTAAAGGTTCGCAATGAGCCGGTGGCGTTACTGTTGGCTGACCAGCGAATGCCGCAGATGGATGGCGTCGACTTTCTCGGCGAAGCGATGGATTTGTTTCCCGAGGCCAAGCGCGCGCTGCTCACCGCCTACGCCGATACCGACGCAGCCATCAGTGCGATCAACAAGGCGAAGCTGCATCATTTTTTCCTGAAGCCGTGGGATCCGCCGGCGGAGAACCTTTATCCCGCGCTGGACGATTTGCTGGGCGACTGGCTGGCTTCGTTCCGTCCCAGCTTTGACGGCTTGCGGGTGCTGGGCACTCGCTGGGCGCCGAAGTCTTATGAGCTCCGCGATTTCCTGGCGCGCAATCACATCCCTTACCAGTGGATGGATGTGGAGGCGACGGCGACCGACCCGGAGGTGCGGCGGGTGCTCGATGCCCTGGGTCCGGAAGCCCAGAACCTTCCAGTGGTTCTGTTCCCCGATGGTTCCCGGCTGCCCCAGCCCTCGCATGCGGATATTGCCGCCAAGGTGGGCTTGCGCACTCACGCCGAAGCGAATTTCTACGACCTGGTGATCATTGGCGGAGGGCCTGCCGGCTTGGCCGCCGCAGTGTATGGCGCTTCTGAAGGCTTGCGCACCGTCATGGTGGAGCGCGAGGCACCGGGCGGACAGGCGGGACTCAGTTCCAAGATCGAGAACTACCTGGGATTCCCTGCGGGATTAAGCGGTAACGATCTGGCGCGGCGTGGGGTGGCGCAAGCCCGGCGCTTCGGAGTGGAAATTCTGTCACCGGTGGAAGCGGTGGCTCTGCGGGTGGAGGGTCCCTACCGGATCGTGAAACTATCCGATGGCAGTGAAATTTCCTGCCAGGCGCTCATGCTGGCGATGGGGGTGCAGTGGCGGAAGCTCGGACTTCCAGGGGAAGATCGTCTGCAAGGTGCGGGGATTTACTATGGCGCCGGCACCACGGAAGCGATGTCGTGCAAAGACGAAAAGGTATTCATCGTCGGCGGCGCGAATTCGGCAGGCCAGGCGGCGATGTACTTTTCCCGTTACGCTTGCGAAGTCATTATGCTGGTTCGGGGCGAGTCCCTGGCTGCCACCATGTCACAGTATTTGATTGACGAAATCAAGCAGACCCCGAAGATCAAGGTTTACACGCATTCCAGTGTGGTAGAAGTACACGGAGACACCCGCCTGGAGGCAGTCTCGATTCTGTGTTCCGACACCGATCGGATCGAGCGGGTTCCGGCATCCTCACTCTTTATCTTTATCGGAGCGGTGCCACGAACCGACTGGCTGAGCGATCTCATTGAGCGGGATGAGCGAGGCTTCATTCTTTCCGGACCCGACTTAGTCCGTAACAGTCAACGTCCCAAGGGCTGGACCCTCGATCGCGATCCCGGGCTTTTGGAAACGAATGTTCCGGGGATCTTCGTGGTGGGAGATGTACGCCGGGGTTCCACCAAACGGGTGGCGTCGGGGGTGGGCGAAGGTGCGGTCGCAGTGCAATTCGTGCATGAGTACCTGAAAAAGGTTGGAGCATGAGCGAAGAGCTGGTTTCTGAACTGCGCAAGATCGAGGCGTTTGCAGATTTGTCGGATGAGGCGCTTGCCTGGCTGGCAGAGCATGCGAACGTGGTCTCTTTCCAGCCGGGCGAGCTGATTATGCGCGAAGGTGAGCCTGCCGACCGCATGACCATCATTCTGGAAGGCGAACTGCAGGGGCGGCGAGAAAGTCTGGGGCCCGATGCCCCTGTCTACACGGGACGGAAAGGGCAGGTTACGGGAATGCTGCCTTTCTCCCGCATGACCCACTACACCATCACGGGCCGCGCGATTGGACACACTCGCATTGCCGCCATCCCTTCCAGTTCCTTTCCCGAGATGCTGCAGAAGATTCCGACGCTAGGACCGCGACTGGTGGGCGTGCTTACCGACCGGGTGCGGGAAGTGACCAAACTGGATTTGCAGCGCGACAAGCTGGCTGCCTTGGGCAAGCTCTCCGCGGGACTGGCCCACGAATTGAATAATCCAGCTGCGGCGGGAAGCCGTTCGGCGGCATCGTTACGGGAAGCGTTTGAACGGTGCCGGACAGCGGATGCGGAACTGGATCGCAGCGAGCTTTCCCGTGAGCAAAAAGAGCAGGTTCGAGCGATGGAAGCCGCCGCCCATGATCGTCAGAACCAGGCGAAGCCGAAAGACGCCCTGCAGCAGAGCGACGCGGAAGAGTTCATTGGCACCTGGCTCGACCGAAGCGGAGTTCATAAGGCATGGGAGCTGGCCCCAATTCTTGCTGAGGCCGAGTTCGATGTGCAGGAACTGGAAGGGCTGAGGTCGGAGCTTCCCGCAGAGGCGCTGACCGCAGTGGTCCGGCGGCTGACTGCAACCCTGGAGATCTACCGCCTGCTGCAGGAAATTCAGAACAGTACGGGCAGAATCTCAGAGCTGGTTCGAGCCATCAAGGAATACTCCTTCATGGACCAGGCCCCAAGACAGCAAGTGGACGTGGTCAAGGGGATCGAGAACACGCTGAAGATTCTTACTTTCAAACTGAAGCACGGCATTACCATCATCCGCGACTTTGATCCCCACCTTCCCAAAATATTTTCTTACGGCAGCGAGCTGAACCAGGTCTGGACCAACCTGATCGACAATGCCATTGACGCGATGAAGGGCAAAGGCGAGGTTCGCATTCGAACCTGCCGCGAGGGCAAGGATATTCTGGTGGAAGTCGGGGATACCGGCCCGGGAATTCCAGCCGAAATTCAGTCGCGCATCTTCGATCCCTTCTTTACGACGAAGGGCGTGGGTGACGGAAGCGGGCTGGGGCTGGACACCGTGTACCGCATCGTCCGTCAGCATCACGGGAATATCAGCTTCTCGTCGCAGCCTGGGAATACCTGTTTCCGGGTCCGCCTCCCCATTGAAGAAGCGCGGCCGACGAACTCGGGAAAAGTTGAATAAGGGGAGAGGCGAGAATGCGCCGGGCGGCTAGTCAGGCCGCCCGGCGACTTGTTTGATAACGCCGCTGCAGTCACCAGCATCGAAGGCCGCGGCCGACCTTGCGATGCCCCTCGAGTCGCCGCAAGGAGCAGCCATCGGTGGCTTGCGGCGACACCATCCGATGTCTTCGCGGAACGGGCCCCCCATAAGGACCTGTCCTCGAACTTGATAAAGACGGGCAGACCGCAATGACGGCTGCCCGCCGAGTTTCTCTACTTCTGGATCGTGACCTTGGTGCCGTTGAAACTGGTGAAGGTAAAGTACCCGCCAGGTTCGTTGAAGACGTGAACCATGTCCTGCAAGAAGGCGATGGCCACGGCTTCACCCAACAACATCGACTGCTGGTAATCCGACCGCCAGTGAACGCCGGCGATGTTGCGCGCCAACGCGATATTCGAGGCCAACTTGTCAAGTTCCGTGCCTATCGTGATCTGGTTGACGTCGCCTCCGGTATAAGGTTGCAGGGTCACGCCGTCGGGGGAATACATGGGCGTGATGCCCAGACTCGTGAAGGTGGTGGTTTCGTCGAACAACGCCTTCATCAGGGTGATACTGGCCCCGGCGACGGTCGCCGTGACCGGATCCGTAGGTGGGATGAGTCGGACAGCCTTCGGGGAAGGCCATCGGCAGATAGTAGGTGCCGTACTTGCTGAACACCTGCTGCACGGCTGCCGAGTTGAGCACTTCGGAGCTGAGCGGATAGGTATTCTTACCGGTCAACAGGTTCTGTACGCGGCCGCTGTATTCTTCCGGACGCAGCGGGCGATGTACGTAGTACTTCTGATACCACACCGCCTGCGCCGCCTGCAGAGCCACCTGGCCCAACAGCCCGGTGAACATCGGCCCTCCCCAAGCGGCGAAGCCGATCTCGTTCGGTGTCTTGCTGGCGCTGTAAGGATTACCCGGACTGGGTGGGCAACTGTCGCCCAGCATCTCGCAGGCAGCCCAGAAGAAGTGTTGGTAGAGTTCGTCGGTATGCACCACGCCGGCCATGTCGCGGCCATCGTGCAGCGGCCCCGGGCTGGCATTGTAGGTATTGGGTCCAAAGGCGAAGAAGACGGTTCGCGCTTTGCTGGCATCGGTCGCCTGCCCGTTCTGCACCGCCAACCATGATGGCCGTGTCGGTCATGTAATCCAAGCCGGGAACATAGCTCAGATACAGTTGCGCCGGATTCCCCAGGGGATCACGCATGGAGAAATCACCCAACCCGCCGACCGGTTGGATCAGGAACTGCGAGACGTAGGGACCAACCACGTCGCTGGCGGTGAAACCACGGAACAGAGTCTGCGGCGTCACCTGGCCATTGACCTTGGGTCCCTTGAAGTCGGAAAGCTGGTTCAGGTCCGCCATGGCGGCCTGGGTCAGCGGTTCCAGACCGTACTGCGAGAAGGGCACGTCGCGGCACAGTGCCATCCAGTAGTCCTCCACCATTTCGCCGGCGCGCTCCGCGCTCGCCAGGGTGGGTGAGGGCGGCAGCGCAACCGCACCGTCGTCGGCGCCGATCATGGCAAAGGCCAATCCCGCCTGCGGATTGGTCAGAGGAACGGTGCCGCCCAGGGTGCAGGACTCGAACGAAGATTGCGCCCCATTGGTACAGGCGGCCAGGAACTTCTTGTAAGAACCGGGATCGGGATCGCCGATGGTGGTGTGACGCAGCGCCTTGCTGTACTGACCAATAAAGGTCTGGTTGTACAGGGCTTCGTCACCATTGTTGACCTGCGGCGGCAGCGGCTTGTTGAACTGATTTTGCGCCAACTGTACGCGAATCTGGTAGGCGGCGGCGCGGCGCGCCTGGCCGCCGACGATGTTGTTGGCGTGGAAAACAGCGGCTTTGGCCTGGGTGGCGCTTGAGCCCAACAGCGGTGACAGGCCTACCGCGCTGGCGGCCCAAGCGGCCGCGGCGGCGCCTCCTACTTTTCCGATGAACTTTCTCCGGCTGGGGGAACTGACCTGGGAACCGGCCTGATTTTCTGGAATGGAACTTCCGGGGGCACGATCGCCGGGGCGATCGGCTTGGGGGGTCCTATTCATGTGCGGCGCTCCTTTGAAAGAGGTAACAACGGCGAGCCATGGTGCATTTATCCATCCAAAGTTGAGGCCACTACCTTCCCTGCTTTGCTGGCGCCGGTAATTTCTTACTTGGCCAGCAGTTAGGCCTGGCCGCCTTCCGAACCCGCAGCCAGCCGGACGCGGTGGAAATCTCGAAAGTGTGCACAAAGCTGCGATGATTGCGAAAGGATTGGCAACTTTATATCGGTACACGATATCGTTTCTCGATATGTTTTATATCGTTACACGATATTTATTGCACACGCAGGCGCAGGCCCGCGCTCGCGTGGTCGAGCGCCAGCGGAAAGCCAGCCGTTGGCATCGGAGCCGGATTCCCTTCCCGTGTTTCTTGCAGACCGGCCTTATCGCGCAACCCCAAAAAGGTCACGCAGCCCGGCGCCGCGGGACTACCCGGCAAGGGAAAAAGATGGAATGCGATGTGGCAGGATCAGCAGGCAGGAGGCGGACGATTGTAGAGAGACTCGAGGAACAGAACTTGCGTGCGCGGGATCGCGACGGGCGCCAGCTCGGCGCGCGTGACCGGCAGATGGAGCATCGAGATCTGCAGAGCCGGTGGCGCCCATTGCAGTGCGTCCTTCTCCAAATCCTGCCGCTTTTGCTGCGGCGAGTTGGACTGCGCCACCGAGATGGTGTGGAACGCAGTGTAGTAGTGAACGAATCGCGTGGCGACGCTGACGGCCAGCGACAACATCAGCAGGCTGGCAATACCGGCGCACCACAACCCTCGGGGTTGAGGCAGACCCGTTCTCTTTGCCGTCAGTGGCATGCGGTGCTAATCATTTCAACCGCCTGGGATCTGGTCAAGGAGACGAAAGCCTCCACTGGCGCTTCTCTCTCCTCGGCCAGAAACAGGTTGGCGGCTGCGCTCCCCTCCTCTCCCGCCTGCGGTTCGCTGCCATGATCGCGATCTCCATACACTCCAAGTTGCTGATTATAATAACTGTCGATGATATCCAGACTTCGGAGGCGGACGAACTGCGGGCGGGCGGTGGTTACGTTCTGGGGTGAACGAAACGGGAAAGCTTTGCATCTGAGTCCCGGTACACGAATCAACATGTTTTGTTGGTTTCGGTTGGGTTACGCTGTCTGGTAAGTAATCCCACATTATGAACTCGTTAAACTCAATGAAACCATTCATGAGGGAGAGTCGGCGGTTTTCTTGGGCTTGGGTTTTCGCGGTACTGCTGTCGGCGTCGGCCCTGGGGCAGACCTTGGGCACCTATCCCAGCGCTGCAGGGATGCCCGCTGGAGTTTCCGTGCCACCGGCGCAGGGTCCTTTTGGCGGCAGCGTGGCTAAAGGAAAGGCGACGACTGCGCCCCTTGCGCTGTCTTTCAGAGGCGCGATTGACCGCGGGCTGCAGAATAACCTGGGGGTTCTGCTGCAAGCGGATAACAGCCTTGCGGCGCGGGGACAGAAATGGAATGAACTAAGCAATTTGCTTCCCAACCTGAGCGCTGGGGTCAGCGAAAACGCGGCCCAGGTGAATCTGGCGGCGCAAGGTTTTCGTTTTTCCGGCGGTGCGTTTGCCGGGCTCCCTACCGTGGTGGGGCCATTCGGCTTCTTCGAGAGCCGGGTTTATCTGACGCAAAATATCTTCAACCTGAAGTCCATCGAGCGGACACGCGGGGCCGTCAGCAACGAGCGGGCAGCCCGTTTCAATTACAAAGATGCGCGCGATCTGGTGGTTCTGGCCGTGGGCAATGCTTACCTGCAAGCGCTCGCCGGGGCCGCACGGGTCGAGACTGCGGAGGCGCAAGTACAGACCGCCCAGGCGGTTTACGACAAATCGCTGAACCAGCAGAATGCCGGAGTCAGTCCGGCGATCGACACGCTACGTTCCCGGGTGGAATTACAAAGCCGGCAGCAACAGTTCATTGTCGCCCGCAATGACTACGCCAAGGAAAAGCTGGCGCTGGGCCGGGCCATCGGTCTGCCGGCGGGACAAGAATTTGAACTCAGCGACAAGGCTCCCTATGAGCCGCTGGCAGCGTTGAGCCTGGAACAAAGCCTGCAACGCGCTTACGGGTCGCGCTCCGACTACCAGGCAGCGGTGCAGCAGGTCCGGGCCGCCCAACTGTTTCGGAACGCCGCGACCGCCGAATATTATCCTTCCCTTGACCTGGCGGCGAGTTATGGGGATTCGGGCATTACTCCCGGCAATTCCCACGGTGTTTTTGCGGTCAGCGGAGTGTTGCGCATCCCGATTTTTCAGGGCGGGAAAGTACATGGCGACGTGTTGCAGGCCGAGTCTCAGCTTAAACAAAGCGAGCAGCAACTGGAGAACCTGCGGGGACAAATCGATTACGATGTCCGCACCGCGTTGCTCGACCTGAATGCGGCGGCCGATCAGGTTGAAGTGGCGCGCAGTTCGGTCGACTTGGCGGCAGAGACCCTGACGCAAGCGCGCGACCGGTTCGCGGCCGGGGTCACTGACAACCTGGAAGTGATCCAGGCACAGGAGGCCGTGGCCTCAGCCAACGAGAATTACATTTCCAGCCTGTACGCTCATAACCTCGCCAAAGTCGAACTGGCCCGGGCCCTGGGTTACGCGGAAGAAGGCGTGAAGGAATATTTGAAGAGCAAGTAAAGATCATGGCACAGACGACGGAAACTCCCGCGCACAGCAGTCAGGCCGCACCCTCTTCGGCGAATCCGGTTCCTCTGCCGGCTTCGGAACGAGATTTGCGTTGGCGGCGCACCACCAGCAACCCTCGCGTCCGCATGGCATTTATCCTGGGGGCGATTGTTGTGCTGGTCGCCGGATTTTTCCTGTGGCGATACTTCACCAGTTACGAATCGACCGACGACGCCCAGATCGATGGCCATCTGAACTCCATCAGTGCGCGGGTGTCGGGGCACGTGGTCAAACTGC
Organism: Terriglobia bacterium; assembly: GCA_963840615.1. Classification (GTDB taxonomy): domain Bacteria; phylum Acidobacteriota; class Terriglobia; order Terriglobales; family Acidobacteriaceae; genus DATFTE01. The sequence continues at coordinate 19,000 of CAWJAA010000041.1, read as the reverse complement.
TGGTGGAGGACAACCAGTATGTCGCGGCTGGAACTCCGCTGGTGCAGATCGACCCCAAGGATTACCAGGTGGCGCTGGACCGTGCGCAGGCCGACTACGCAGACGCACTGGCCGCGGCGCAAGCGGCGCAAGTGAATGTTCCCCTCACCAATGTAAGCACCACCAGCATGGAGTCGGCAGCGCAAGCCGATGTGGAGAACGCCCGGGCTGGAATTGGGGCGGCACGCCAGCAGTATGATGCGGCGGTTGCGCAACTGACCCAGGCGGAAGCCAACAACGTCAAGGCGCAGAATGATCTGGTTCGCTACAAGCAACTGGTGGACAAGCAGGAGATATCGCAGCAGCAGTACGACCAGGCGGTGGCTTCCGCCAAGGCCAGCGCCGCCACCGTGGATGCGGCACGCGCGAATGCCGCGGCCGCGCAGCAACAGGTAACCCAAGCCCAAGCCAAGTTGGCGCAGACCCAAGCCAACCTGCGGGCTACGCAGACCGTGCCCCAGCAGATGGCGGTGACACGATCCCGCGCCCAGTCGGCGCAGGCCCAGGCGGACCGTTACAAATCCGAACTGGAACAGGCGCAACTCAACCTGCAGTACACCACGATTGTGGCCCCGGTCAGCGGGGTCGTCACCCAGCGCAGCGTCGAGGTCGGACAGAACGTTTCGGTGGGCCAGGAACTGATGAAAGTCGTGAACCTGGACGACATCTGGGTCACGGCGAACTTCAAGGAAACCCAACTTCGGCAGATGAAGGTTGGCCAGCGCGCCACGATCTCGGTTGACGCCACCGGAAAAGAATACAAAGGGCACGTACAAAGCATTGCCGGCGCCAGCGGCGCGATCTTCAGCCTGCTGCCGCCGGAGAATGCGACCGGGAACTATGTGAAAGTCGTGCAGCGCATCCCGGTGAAGATCGCCTTCGACGCGGGTGAAACCAGAGAGCACGCTCTCCGTCCCGGGATGTCGGCGGTACCGAAGGTCTGGATGCGATGAGTTCTGCCGCACTGACCATGGATGAAGTGAGCGCCGCAAGACCGGCGATCAATCCCTGGATCATCGCGATCGCGGTCACGCTGGCAACCTTCATGGAGGTGCTGGATACCAGCATCGCCAACGTCGCCCTGCCGCACATTGCTGGCAGCCTCTCCGCCGGGACCGACGAGAGCACCTGGGTGCTTACTTCCTACCTGGTTTCGAACGCCATCGTGCTGCCGCTGAGCGGGTGGATTTCGACCATCATCGGGCGCAAGCGCTTCTACATGACTTGCGTCGGCATCTTCACGGTAAGTTCCCTGTTGTGCGGACTGGCGCCGAACCTGCCGATACTGATTTTCTTCCGCGTCCTGCAGGGAGCGGGCGGTGGCGGGCTGCAACCCAGTGAACAGGCGATCCTGGCGGATACATTTCCTCCCGCGAAACGCGGCATGGCCTTCGCGGTCTACGGAATCGCAGTGGTCATGGCGCCGGCGATCGGACCCACTCTGGGTGGGTGGATCACCGATAATTACACCTGGCGCTGGATTTTCTTTGTCAACATCCCGGTGGGGATTGTTTCCCTGCTGCTGACCTCACGACTCATTCAGGATCCTCCATTTCTCAAGCGCAGGAAGTTATCGGAAGTGAAGGTGGACTATGTCGGCCTGGGCTTCGTGGCACTGGGGCTGGGACTTCTGCAGGTGGTGCTGGACAAGGGGCAACGCGACGACTGGTTCGAATCGAATTTCATTCTGACGCTTTCGCTGCTCTCGGCGGCCTCCCTGATATTCGTGGTCTGGTGGGAGTGGCGGCAGAAAGATCCGGTCATTGATCTGCATCTGTTCAAAGAGCGCACCTTTGCTTCGGCCAACCTGATGATGTTCATGCTGGGCTTTGCCCTGTTGGGAAGCACATTGTTGCTGCCGTTGTTCATGCAAACTCTGCTGGGCTACACGGCGGAGCAAGCGGGAATGGCTCTGTCTCCGGGCGGTTTCACCATCATGTTGCTGATGCCGCTAGTGGGATTTCTGCTCTCCCGTTACGACGCCCGGCGGCTGATGGCGTTCGGTCTGGTGGTGTTGTCGTTTTCGCTGTTTCACATGACGCGCTTCGATTTGAGTGTGGACTTCCGGACGGTGGTGTTGGCGCGGATGATCCAGTCGGCGGGTCTGGCGTTCCTGTTTGTACCGATCAATACCGCGGCCTATTCCTATCTGCCGCGGGAAAAGAACAACGCGGCATCGGGGCTGATGAACCTGGCGCGGAACATCGGAGGCAGCGTCGGTATTTCGCTGGTCACCACCATGCTGGCGCGCCGGGCGCAGCATCACCAAAGCAATCTGGCGAGCCACCTGAACGCGTCGAACCCGGCATTTCAGAACATGCTGAATGCCATCACCCGGTCGCTTGAGGCCAAAGGGTATTCCGCGGCAGACGCCATGCACCGGGCTTACGCGATGATCCAGAATGACCTTTTCCGCCAGGCCAACATGCTGGCCTACATTGACTGTTTTTGGCTGCTGGGAGCAGCGATTCTGGGTATGATTCCATTGGTAGTGTTGATGAAAAGAGCGCACCCGGGCGGCGAGATTTCCGTCCACTAGGGGAGGAACCACCTTGTACCGGATCATCACTGTGGAACGGGAGTATGGGTGCGGAGCGGGCGAGATCGCCGAAAAGCTGTCGCGGCAACTGGGCTGGAAGCTCTGGGACCACGCGCTGACCGAAGAAATCGCAAAACAGGCGAATGTCGATTGTTCGACGGTCGAACGCTGCGATGAACGCGTGGACAGCAAGTTCTACCGGCTGGCGCGGGTGTTCTGGCGCGGCAGTTACGAACGCAGCACGCCGCTGGGAGACACTTTCGATGCCGACTGCATGTTCGAAATGGTGCGGCAGGTGCTCCAAAAAGCCGCTGAAGAGGGCAGTTGCGTGATCGTAGGGCGCGGGGCTCCTTACTTTCTTCGCGAGCGCTGCGATGCCTTCCACGTTTTTCTGTATGCGCCCCGGGCGGAAAAAATCCGCCGTTTGCGGGAAAGCGGAAAGACTCTCGAAGAAGCCGAAGAACAGGTGGATACCGTGGATCGGGACCGCATGACTTTCGTGAAGCACTACTACGGCGCCGACTGGCCGACGCGGTCGTTGTATCACATGATGATCAATACCGCGGTTGGAGATGAGAATGTCATGTCGACGATTCTGAACACCATGCACACCCTGGAAAGACAGGCGGTGAAGGCTTAGCCCGAGCGTCGCTCGGGAACGGCGGAACTTCTGCTTGGGTGCCATATCGAATCTCTATGGAATCCTCTCTTGCAGGAAAGATCGCATTGGTGACTGGCGCTAACGGGGGTCTGGGAACTTCCGTGACGCGGGCCTTGCTGGATGCAGGGGCTACGGTCGTCGGGTTGTCACGGAACATTGCCCAGTCGGAATTCCCTCATCCATCATTTCTTGCCATGAGCACGGACATTTCGACTGGCGCTTCGGCAAAGCAAGCGGCCGCTGCGATCGTAGCCCGTCATGGCAGGATCGACATCCTCGCCCACCTGGTGGGCGGATTCGCCGGCGGCACCCGGGTCGACGAGACGGAAGACTCGGTATTCCAGCAAATGTTTGAGGGGAACGTGAGCGCGACTTTCTTTATGCTGCGCGCGGTCATTCCTCACATGCGCAAAGCGAGCAGCGGCCGCATCATTGCCATCGGCAGCCGGGCAGCCGAGGATCCCGGTCCCGGCGTGGGCGCCTACAGCGCCTCGAAGGCCGCAGTGGTTTCGCTGATCAAGACGGTCGCCCGCGAGAACAAGGATGCAGGGATCACGGCGAACGTGCTGCTGCCCGGCACCATGGATACAGCGGCAAACCGCCAGGCTATGCCGAAGGCAGACTTCTCGACTTGGGTGCAGACGGCGTCGGTAGCTTCGTTGATTGTTTGGCTGGCGGGCGAGGCGGGAAGAGACGTAACTGGGTCGGCCATTCCGGTCTACGGCAAAGGCCTGTAAGCAGTCTCAGTTAGCCTACCGTCACGCGGCTTCTGCCTTGATTCTTGCTTTCGTAGAGCTTTGCATCGGCACGTCGCAAAACGGATTCGAGACTATCCGCGCTACCGAGCAGAGTGCCTCCGATCGACACCTGAATGCGCACGTCGCCGTCAGGATGGGCCACGATCGACTGTTCCACCAGGAGGCGGCAGCGCTCGGCCAGCGTGCGCAGGCCATCGTTGCAGACCTCAGGGAGAATCGCCATGAACTCGTCTCCGCCCCACCTCCCTACATTGTCGACCGCACGCAGACTGCGGGTCAGGGTTTGCGCGGTGACTATGAGCGCCGCATCGCCCACGGCATGACCGTAACGGTCGTTGATGTGCTTGAAATGGTCGACATCCATCAGCATTAAGCCAAAAGCGTGGCCATACCGCCGGGATTCCTCCAGAATCTGAGTCAGGCGGAGGTCCAGGAAACGCCGGTTGGGAACCCGGGTAAGACAGTCCAGAAACGCCATCTGTTCGAGCTGAGCTACTTTCTGTTCGGCATCTCTCTTCGCCGTATTCTCGCTGAACACTTCGACCGCACCGACGATCTGGTTCCGTGAATCGAGGATGGGAGCGACACGAACCGAGACCGGCACGCGATGACCGCTCTTGTGGCGAAGATAAAGGTCCGCTTCCTGGGGGCCAGCGTCGAGCATGGCCTGGGCCAGCGGACAACCAGCCAGGCACAATCCGACTCCGTTGCCGTCGGTATGCACCAGAAGATTGTCGGAACACTGCCGGCCGACCACCTCGGCCGCAGTGTATCCGGTTAGCTGCTCGGCGGCTCGGTTCCAGTAGGTGATGCGTCGTTGCGGGTCCACAAAATAGACGGCATCGTAGAGATTATCGATGAGCCGTTTGTAGAAGCCTTCGCCGTATGCCTCAGTGGAGGTTGGAGGGTTGAGCCGCGAGCGCGTGCACCCGGAATTCGACGCGCACTGACCGCAAAGTTCATGCTGGCAGCGCGGTTCCTTGATCGACACGGGCACTCTCCCGGCCCATGCCGACCGGTTTCATCCGGCACAGTCCTCTTCTCCCATCGGCAGATGTTTACTGCCGGTTTAGGCGGAAAACGCAATGTAACCCATTCGTAACTAAGGGATGCACAAATTTCGTTGCACTTTAACACTGCTGAAATATGGTGGAAGTAGTATTGGTGCCACGGAGGTTTCCCGGCATGGGTACGGCCCGCATTCCGAGGTTTGCGCTGCCCGTTCAAGTGGCGGCCATTTGCTATCGGCGCCGCGCCTCTTCCGTCGAATTCCTGCTGGTGAATACCAACGGCGGCGGCAAATGGACTTTTCCCAAGGGCGCTCCGGCCGCTTCCCTATCCCATAGCCAGGCTGCGGAACGCGAGGCCTGGGAAGAGGCGGGGGCCCGCGGCACCATTGAGCCCCGGCATTTCCATCTCTACCTCCATTCCAAAGGGGTTTTCTGGAAGGCGCCCGGGGTGCAGGAATTCGTGGTGAAGGCATTCCTCATGGAAGTGGAGCAAGTCAGCGCACCCCTGGAACAGATGCGTAACCCCACGTGGTATGGTCCCCATGAGGCGCGCAAGATTCTGGCCAAGGGTCGCGAGGTGAAGTATGCCCGCGAACTGCACGCTGTCATCGATCGTGCGCTGGAGCACATCCGGATCGAGCGGTCTCTTTCGGCGAGAGTCCCTGCGGCCAGCCGTCGGCCGAGCCTGCCCTGAAGAAGCGTCCTGCTTCTGCAAACCGCCCTGCTCATGAGACGATTGCTGTAGCCCATGATCCAGCTGTCTTCCGCCGGAAAACGCTATGGCCACAAGCTCCTGTTCGAAGGAGCTGACTGGCTGATCACTCCCCAGGACCGGGTGGGGCTGGTGGGCGCGAACGGCACTGGCAAATCGACGCTCATGAAGGTGCTGGCGGGGCTGGAAACTCTCGACTACGGGTGGTTCAGCGCGGCCAAGGGGATCAGCGCGGGATACCTGCCGCAGGATGGCCTGGCACTTTCGGGACAAACGGTGTTTGCCGAATGCATGACGGTTTTCTCCAGCCTGCGCGCGCTGGAGCAGGAGATGGAAGACCTGACCCGGCGCATGTCAGAGATCGACGCATCATCGCATGAATACGCTCAGGTCGCCGATCGCTATCACCGCATCGAGCACGAATTTCAGACGCGCGACGGATACGCGATCGAAGCGCAAGTGGGCACCGTGCTATCGGGTCTGGGTTTCCGCAAGCAAGACTGGCACCGCAACACCGAGGAATTCTCGGGCGGCTGGCAGATGCGCATCGCGCTGGTCAAGTTGCTGCTGCAACAGCCAAATCTCCTGTTGCTGGACGAGCCGACCAACCATCTCGATCTCGAAGCCCGCAACTGGCTGGAAGCGTATCTGACGAATTACCCCAATGCCTTCGTGCTGATCTCGCACGACCGCTATTTTCTTGATGTGACCATCAACAAGATCGCGGAGATATGGAACAAGCGGATCACGCTCTATCCCGGCAACTACGAGAAGTACCTCGGGACCAAAGCGCAGCGTCTGGAACAACTGGAGGCCGCCGCGCGCAACCAGCGCGAGCGCATCGAACAGCTGGAAATCTTCATCAACCGCTTTCGCTACACCGCGACCAAGGCCAAGCAGGTGCAGAGCCGCATCAAAGAGCTGGAGAAGATGGAGCGCATCGAACTGCCGGAGGAGGAGCGCACGATTCACTTCTCGTTCCCGCAACCGAAAGCCAGCGGCCGGATCGTCGCGGAATTCGCGGGCGTGGCCAAGAGCTATGGCGAGAAGAGCGTATTCCGCGATGTCAACTTCATGATCGAGCGGGGCGACCGCATTGCGCTGGTGGGGGTGAACGGGGCGGGAAAATCGACCTTGATCAAGCTTCTGGCCGGGGATGAGCCTCTGAGTGCGGGCGAGTACCGGCTTGGCCACAACGTGCAGGCCGACTATTTTGCGCAGGATCAATACAAGGAGTTGGATATAGACGCGCGCATTCTCGACGACCTGGGAAGACTCTCGCCCCGGTCCACCGAAACCGAACTGCGCAGTTTGCTGGGTTGCTTCCTGTTTTCGGCTGACGACGTTTTCAAGCGGATCGGCGTGCTCTCGGGCGGCGAGCGCAACCGCTACGCCTTGCTGCGGATGCTGCTGCACCCGGCCAATTTCCTGCTGCTCGACGAACCCACGAACCACCTCGACATGCGGGCCAAGGACGTTCTGCTGCAGGCGCTTTCGAAATACACCGGAACCGTGATTTTCGTCTCTCACGACCGCTATTTCATTGATAAGTTGGCGACCCGCGTGTTCGAAGTGGGCGATGGCCGGGTGGAAGTCTACCCCGGCAATTATGAAGATTACATGTGGAGGAAGCAGGGGGGAGCGGAAAGCTTGCAGAAGACGGTGGCTGCGACCCACGGATCGGCGCAACCGAGCAACGGCGATCAACCGGTCACCACGGTCCCGTCAGACTTAAGATCCAAGCGCCTGAACCCGATCAAGCGCAAGCAGATGGAAGATCGTCTGTCGGAAGTCGAATTGGAGATCTCCGGCCTGGAAGCGGCCATCGCAGACTGCGAGGCGGCGCTGCAAACCTTCGTCAGCGCTGATGAAACCCAGCGACGGACACAGCAACTGGCGGCCCACAAGACAGAGTTACAGGCCCGGATGGCGGAGTGGGAGGAGTTGGGAGCGGCCCTGCAGGCGCAGTAACCGCCGCCTCCGCGATCGTACAGGTTCTTCCGTAACCTGCGTTTTCCCTAAAGTCCATGCGATATTCAGCCGTGGCCCCCAATGGGGCCAACATTCAAGACCCGCCGCATGCGGCCTGTTCCTGTCGAAGCCGCTCGGACGCAAGGAAGGTCGGAAGCGATGCTGCAGTCACCAGAGAAGAATTCGTCGAACCCTCAGTTTTCCTCGAACCCGAACTCCTACGCGCCGGCGAAAACCACGACCGTGCCCACGGAGCAAGCCACTATCGGCCGCTCGCTGGTTATTAAGGGCGAAATCAGCGGTGCGGAATCGCTTTATGTGGACGGAAAGATCGAGGGCACCATTAACCTGGCCGAACACCGCGTCACCGTCGGCCGCAATGGCGTGATCGCCGCCAACATCAATGCCCGCGAAGTGGTCATCATGGGCAAAGTCACGGGAAACATCCAGTGCAGTGATCGTCTCGACATCCGCAGCGAAGGTTCGCTGGCGGGCGACGTGGTGACCATGCGCATCAGCGTTGAGGACGGCGCCGTGCTCAAGGGCAGCGTGCAGGTCCGCACCGCCGAAGGCAAGCACGACAAGCATCAGCAATCGCAGAACCAGCCGAAGCCGGTTACTGCGATCACCGAGCAACCGAAAGCAGCGGCCGCCGCAGCCGGATCACAAGGCTAAGCGAAAACGCCGATCAGAACTTCCCGGGGCACCTTTCGAGGTGCCCTATTTCTTTTCCCCGGGCTTCAGGTCCAGAGATGCGGAATTGATGCAGTAGCGCAGTCCGGTGGGGGCGGGACCATCCTCGAAGACGTGCCCCAGATGAGCATCGCAGCGGGCGCAGCGCAACTCGGTCCGCACCATGCCATGGCTGCGGTCGGCGATCTCGACGATCGCATTTTCGTCCGCCGCCTTCCAGAAACTGGGCCAGCCGCAACCGGAATCAAATTTCGTATCGGAAGTGAACAGAGGTTGCCCGCAGCACACGCAGTTGTAGGTCCCGGTGTCTTTGCTCTTGTAGTACTTGCCGGTAAAAGGAGCCTCGGTGCCGGCGTGCCGGGTCACATAGTACTGCTCGGGCGAAAGCTGCTTCTGCCACTCTTCGTCGGATTTGGCGATTCGGTCTCTGGTTTTTGGTGGTTCGTCGTTGGCCATCTTGCATGATTAGATGCGAGTGGTGACAGAATGTCGCAACCCCTCAGATTTCGATGATCATATCCTCGAGCCGCGTGGGGTACGTATTGATGATTTCGCCCTTGTCCTTGCGCACAATCACGGTGTCGGAATGGCGGAAGCCTCCCCAGTCCGGATCATAAACACCCGGCTCGCAGCTGAAGCTCATGCCTTGTTTCAGGACGGTCTTGTCGCCTTCGGCAATCCAGGGTGATTCGTGGGCTTCGAGACCAATGCCATGTCCGGTGCGGTGTTTGAGAAATTTCTCAAAGCCGGCTTTGCGAATCTGGTCGAGGCTTTTCTTGTCGACCTCCTCCGCGATGGCGCCTTCCTTGAGGTTCTCTACGCCGGTATCGTGCGCGGCCAGCATCGCGTCGTAGAGCCTGGTTGCATAGTCGCTCGGCTTGCCGACCATGAAGGACCGTTCGCACTCCACGTTGTATCCACCCACTTGCGCGCCCAGGCTGAGGATCAGGGCGTCGCCAGACTTGAGCTTGTCCTTGCTGGGCATGGCGTGAGGAAAGGCGGACCGCTTGCCAAAGGGCACCAACCCGCCGAAGGGAGGATCGACACCGACACCGACGACATCCCTCAGTTCCGCGGACATTTTGTCGGCGACCGCATCCGCAGTCGCTTTGAGGATTTCATCCTCCGTCACGCTACCCCTGGTTTGCACGAATCTGCGTCCCGCCTCCACCGTGAAATCGGCAAAGTACATGGCACGGCGCATGACGCGAATCTCGTCGTCGTCTTTCACCCAGCGCATTTGTTCGATCAAGTCGCCGGCTTCGACGATGGTGGCTTTCGGCGCTCCCGCCTTGATGTGCAGCAGGCGCGAAGGGGTTGGCTCTTCCACGCCAATGCGGCCGTTGCCGAATCCACGCTTGGCAACCCGTTCAAAGATCCACTGCACCCGGTTCACCGGGCCGGGATAGTCGAAGTAGGATTCGTAGTCCTTCACCCACCAAAGCTTGACCTGGTCCGATTCAAGTTCGGGGATAAACAACGCGGGATCGCCGGACTGAGGAATGAAAGCGGCCAGCGGGCGTTCCGTAGGCAAGTGGAAATATCCGGTGGTGTAGATCACATTGGTGGCATTGAGCAGCACCAGCGCGTTGATCTTGCGCTTCTTCATTTCCTCCTGCACCTGGCGAATCTTGTTGCGATACCACGCAGGCTGCAACCGGTCCTGCGTGCTCATGTCGGGCATGGCGGCCGATAGGCGCACCCGCCGCATGCGGCCGAAGCTGCTCAGATCGGCGGTTACGCTCAGTGCCGCCGTGCCCGCCAAAGTGCGCAGGAACTGCCTGCGATTTGCCATGAAAGCCTCCCCGAAGGGTTCCGGGATAATTTGGAAAGCGACCCATCTTAGCCTAAGCGGCGGCGCGGTGACAGACGATTCAAAGGTTGATGGCGGAGTTCGTTGAGAAAATTTCAGAGTTGGGCGGAACCTGCGTCCTGGCCCGAGTTTCTAGACAAGAACTCAACTCTCCCCATACACTTTCAGGACACGCCGCGCAGGCTTGCGGCCCACATGCTATGCGACTCGTCACCTTTGAAGATTCCGCCAGGAACTCCCGGATTGGCGCCGTCAGCAGCGACGGCCGCATTGTTGACTTGAACTCTGCCGCCGCGCTCTACCTGCGGGATGTGGAGAGCGAAGGCGCGTATTACCGCCTGGCAGATGCCCTGGTTCCTCCCAATATGCGCCAGCTTTTCGAGGGCGGAGACACCAGTCTCGAGACCGCTCACAAGGCCCTGGACTACGCGCTTCATCATGAAGAGGGCGCGTTCGGACCGCGGGGCGAGGCGATCTTTCATCCCGCCGCCGAGGTAAAGCTGAGAGCGCCGATTATCCCCAAGAAGTTCTTCCATACCGCGGGCAATTTCCGCGAGCATCACGAGGAAGCGACCAAGGCCGGCTTTTCGCATCCGGTGTTGCCGTGGATCGTCTTTTTCCAGAATGTGGACGCCATTATTGGCCACGACGAGGACGTGATTTACCCGGAGCACCTGACGCAAGAACTGGATTACGAATTGGAACTGGCAGTTGTCCTGAAGCAGGGCGGCAAACACTTCACGCCGGAAGAAGCTGCCGATCACATCGGCGGATATGTGATTTTCAACGATGTCACTGCCCGTGACATTCAACGGCGCGAGATGAAGTCCGGAGTGTTCAGCTTCTGCAAGGGGATTGACACCTTCTGCCCGCTGGGACCGTGGATTGTTACGGCGGACGAGATTCCCAACCCGCATAACCTTGCCATGGAACTCCGGGTGAACGGAGAATCGCGGCAACGCTCACACTCCGGCAAGATGTCGGTCAAGATACCCGAAATTTTGTCGCACTACTCTCCCATGGGTTACAGCGCGGGCGACGTGGTTTCGACGGGAACGGTTTCCGGCGTGGCCGCCTTTAGCGGCGATCCTAAGGCGTGGTACCTGAAACCGGGCGACGTGATGGAATGCGAGATCGAGAAAATCGGTGTGCTGCGCAATCGCGTCATCTCGTGGGAACAAGCCTACGGCCACAAGCCGGCAGCGCTGGCCACGCAGGAAGTAACGAAATAAGATTTTCGCAACTTTTACCACAAAGTCACGGAGAAAGACATATCCCGGTTTTTTCTGTGACGCTGTGGTGCAACAGGTTTTATCATGACATCCACCAGAATCTGGGTCAGCGAACTGAACGCTCGTCCTGAAATCCGCTCGAAGTTTTCGCGGAAAACCGTCCACTTCTATGACACTACCCTGCGCGACGGCGAGCAGACCGTCGGCGTGGTGCTTTCGCCGCAACAGAAAGTGGAGATCGCCCGCAAACTGGACGAATTGGGCGTCAGCCGCATCGAAGCCGGATTCCCGCGGGTGTCGCCCGAGGACGCCGAGGCCATCCAACTGATGCAGAAGGCCAAGCTGAAGGCCGAACTCTGGGGATTCTCCCGCGCCGTGAAAGCCGATGTGGACGAGTTGGTTCGCCTGGGACTGCGGGCTTCAGTCATCGAGGCGCCCACCAGCGACATCAAACTGAAGGCCTATGGCATCTCTCGCGACGAAGTCGTCAAGCGCGTCGTGGATGCGGTCTCGGTGGCAAAGCAGAATGAGATCACAGTTGCCTTCTTTGCTGTCGACGGCACGCGCACTCAACTCGATTTTCTGAGAAGAATCTACCTTGCGGCATTGGAGGCTGGCGCAGCTGAGATCGTGGTGGTCGACACCATCGGCGCCTGCGGCCCCGAAGCCGCCGAGTTCCTGGTGTCTGAGGTTTGTGGATGGGTCGGGCCCTCGGTGCCGGTGCATTGGCACGGACACAATGATTTCGGCATGGCCACGGCCTGTGGCGTGGCGGCGGTTCGTGGCGGAGCGACCTGGATCCAAGGGACGATCAACGGCATGGGCGAGCGTGCCGGAAATGCGGATATCAGCGAGATCGCACTGGCCTTGAAATGTCTCTACGATATTCCGGTTGCCCTGGATTTGACCAAGGTCCGGGAGGTGTCGCGAGTCGTCTGCCAGAAGGCAGGCTACACCCTTGATGCCTGGAAACCTCTGGTCGGAGACAACCTGTTCATGCGCGAGAGCGGCGCTGTGGCCAGCCAGTTTCACCTGCCCGAAGCCATCGAGCCGTATTCCTCGGAACTGGTGAACGCCCGCCGCAGCGTGGTTTTGGGAAAGAAAAGCGGGCTCGACAGCATTCGTTTGAAAGCGGAAGAGTTGGGTTTGTCCGTGAGCGCCGAACAACGCGCCCCCATTCTCCTGGAAGTAAAAAAACGAGCGATCGCGAAACGCGGACTTTTGACGGACGAAGAATTTCGCGAAATCGTAAACAATTCGCCGGCCGCGGTGCGCTGAACTTCTAATTTTGCAGGGTTAAATCTCCTGCCCCAAGGTGAGCGTGCAGGCTATACTTGCCGCCGCCATCCTTCTGGAACGAGCGGAATAGTCCGCTCTTCGAGACGTTGAACGGTTCTGCATCGAGATTGCCGCTGGTGACCGAGGCGTCGACGTGCGCATACTCGCTGGCATCGCCAACGTCGACCGTCAGGTCTCCAGCGTGAATCTCGATATCCTTATTCCCAGTCAGCCTTTCTACGGTTGCGTCTCCGAAGGGCATGCGGAGGCGGAGATTCACCACTTTCGGAACCTCGACAATCATGCGGAAATCATTTCGGGGACCTCCGCTCACCTGCAGCTCTCCTTTGGACCCGGTGGTCTTGAGACGGACTTCCACATCGCCGAGCTGACTGGATTTCATGCCTTCGAAATGTACGCGCACCTTGCTGTCATCGGTTGCTTTGACCACAAGTTCGCCGGAACGAATGTCCAGTAGCAGATCTCCAGCGTTAGGAAACTCAGCCTCAAAGGACTGCTTGCCGGTCTCCTTGATTTCGATTGGTTTCTGCGCGAAAGCGAAGGTCAAAAGCAGAAAAGGCAGCAAGATAAGGGGAGCTCGCCGTTTCATAGACACACCTCCTCCCAGACCAGAGAGGATACGAAGCCCGCTCTACAAAAGTTCCTGGCTAGAATTGCAAAAACACCTAACGCCGGAAGTGCGGCAGCACCGCATCCCCGAACAGCTTGGCTTGCCCCGTTCGGTCGTCGCCCCAAATTTCCAGCATGATATGGGTGCAGCCGGCGGCGCGATATTCTTCGATTCGCTGAATGCACTCGTCGGGCGTCCCGGCGATGGGACAAACTTTTCTCAGAATTTCGTCAGTAACCGCTTTCGCGGCGGCCTTGCGTCCGCCTTTCTCCATGGCCTCAGCCACGGGACGCAATTCTTCGAAGCTGAGACCCGCGCACTCGAGCAGAACATCCGCCGACCCTTTGATGTTCTGCACTTTATTGGCGAGATACATGGCCGCTTGCTCACGCGCGCCTTCCTTGCCCTTGGCGGAATCGCGGCCAATACTGCCCACCACCACCGAGCCCAGGACCAGGTTCGCGGGATCTTTCCCCGCTTTGCGGGCTCCCTCCTCCATGTTCTTCCTGGAATAGCGAACGAACGCGGGAGTGGTGATGCTGGCCGTAAGCAACCCGTCCCCTACCGATCCCGACATCTTCTGCAGCACCGGGCCGGTTCCGGCAACATACACAGGGGGAACGCTGCGCGGAGCGTGCGCGTCCGGCTTGAGAGGCGGCACGTCGGCTGAGAATACCTTGCCTTCGTAGCGGAAGGCCTCGCCCTTCAGTACGCCTCGCACCACCTCAATGCTCTCGCGCATCACGGTGGCCGGGCCGACTTTCTCGCCTTCGCCTTCGCCAATTTCTTTCATGAAGATCTTGGAGGCACCCAGGCCGAGCAGGAAACGGTCACCGGCGAGATCCTGCATGACACGGGCTTCCATGGCAATCTGCACCGGATGGCGCGTGTAGGGGGAAATGATTCCCCAGCCCAGTTGGATACGCCGGGTTTGCGCCGCGATCACGGCGAGGATGGCCGTCGACGATCGTGCTTCGAACGAATGTTTGCGCCACCAGGGATACGCTTCCGCAATCCAGAACGCATCGAAGCCCGCGTCCTCGCAGGCTTTGGCCATGGCCACGGTTTCCTGCACCGGTTCCATGCTCAGTTGCAATACACCAAGATTGAATGGAATCATGAGTTCGCTTTTCCCAGTGGTTGATGGTCAGTTATTCCGGATCTTTCCACGAGTGCTCCAGGCCCTTGATCAATTCCCAGATGGCTTGGTTCAGCGGGGTTGGCACGCCGACTTTCTCTCCCCACTGGACGATCGCACCATTCATAAAATCCACTTCGGTCTGGCGCTTGGCCATCACGTCCTGCAACATGCTGGCACGATGCTTTCCCGGAGCATTAGCGCCTTTCTGCACCAGTTGCCGGGGATCTCCATGCAGTTCGATGCCTAACTTTTTCGCGACCGCCTCTCCCTCCGCGATCAAATCGTTGAAGAGTTGGCCGGTGGGAGCAAAGCGCGTCGCGGCCCCGTGATGCAAGAGGGTCAGCGCGCCCACGGGATTGGTCGCAGCATTGAAAACCAGCTTGGTCCATTGTGCGCCACGGGCGTCTTTGAGGGCGATGGTGTTCATCCCGGAACGGGTAACCAGTCCGGCAAGTTCCTCAACCTTACTCATGGACGTGGCGGTGGGTTCGAACGGACCCACCCACGTATCACCCTTAATGTCGTATCCAATGTGCCCGGGCGCGACCGGATGCCCTGCGGGGAATGTGGTGCCGCGGATCACGTACTTCACCTGCTCGGCGATGATTTCCTCGTTACCCACGCCGTTCTGCACCGAACATACGGCGCTGTTTTCGTCGAAGATGTGGGCGACTTGTGCAATGGCGCTGCGGGTGTGGATGGCCTTGGTGGCAACAATGCCGTAATCGCAGCGCGGAAGTTCCTGGGGATCGCTGGTGGCATTCAACCTGGCGGTAAACTCCACCGCGCCCGTGAGTCGCAAGCCGTTCATGCGAATGGCATCGGTATGTTCCTTCCAGACGTCGTAGGCCCATACTTCCGCTTCGCCCGCCTTGGCGAGGTGTGCCGCAAACAGGCTGCCCACGGCCCCGCAACCGACTACGCAAATCTTCATCGCGATACCGTCTCCCTGGTTTCCTGTCCGCTGTAGAACTTCCACGGTACATCCGCCAGACACTCGCCTTGGTCGTTGCCGATACGGTACGTGTCCTGGGTGTAGAGGCAGACCTGGAATTCGATCCACGAGTTCGCCGTACTTCTTGCGGATGCCGACGATCCTCGCGTCGTCGTTGTCGAGGTAGTACTCCCGGTCGGGAAGGCCCAGGCCGGCCTGCGACAGGTAGGCGGCGTAGACGGTCGAATTGCGTTTGTCCTGATCGATGTCGAGGTCGACCGGCGTGAGGGTGCCGATCTGCTTCAGGCGGGCGAGCGCGGCGGGGATCTCCGACTTGTCCTTGATGCGGTCGATCGCCTCGAACTCGGGGGCGAGCGGTTTCATCTTCAGCGCTTCGATCCGCGCTTCGTCCATGAAGCTGCGATAGAAATCGCCGACCTTGCGTGCTTCGGTGTTCGGCGCAGCGCCTTTCGATGCGGCGGCGTCCTCGATGATGAGGCGCAGCCGTTCCTGCGCTTCCTCGCGAGGATGTACAACGGACTCCATGTCGGCTTGTCGGGCGGAATGACGGTCGCGGCGATCCACTTGGCGTTGGCGTGCATGAAGAAGTCGTCCGCGGCGCGAACCGACGGCTTGATGTACTGCGCTTTGACTCCGGATGTGAGGGCTGTGGTCGCGGCAGCGGGGCGCAGGTCGGCGGCCAGCGTCAATCCGCTCAGCACGGCGACACCGCAGGCAATGGCAGTATGTAGCTTCACGAGGAGAACTCCGGATCGATCAGTTCAGTTCAACGGTTCGAATAGCGAGGAAGTGTCGGCCAACCTCAAGGCTGGAAGCCTTTGACGCCGGCCTGCCAGAACAGGAAGGCGAGGGTGTCCGCGCGCTCCTCGTAGGCCGCCTTCTTGGTCGAACCCATGCCGTGGCCTTCGTCGAAGTCGATCCGCAACAGGATCGGCCGGCCGCTCGCCGTCGCTGCCTGCAGGCGCGCGGCCAACTTGCCCGCCTCCCACGAGTCGACGCGCGGATCGTTGAAGCCGGTCAGCAGCACCGCCGGATATTTAACACCATCCTTCACCCAATGGTAAGGTGCTCATCGCGAACAGAGCCCTTGAACCCTTCCTCGGTCCTTGACGGTGCCGAACTCCGGGATATTGGGAACACCATTGGCGGAAAACTCCGCGCGCATCAGGTCCCGATCAACCGGCACCTGATCGACCGCGGCGCCGAAAAGCTCGGGCCGATCGGTGATCGCGCGCCCGACGAATATTCCGCCCGCGCTGCCGCCCATGATGGACATCTTCGGAAGTCGACGTGTAGGCTTGTTGGCCACCAGCCACTCGGCGCACGCGATCGCGTCCAGCCATGTGTTGGGTTTGGTCGTCTTGTAGCCGGCCTTGGTACCAATCCTCGCCGAGACTCGCCGCCGCCGCGCACGTGCCGGCACGGCGAGCAACGCCGCCGCGATCGAGACCACGGGAGCCAGGTCGGGCGGAAAAACGGCGTCGACGAGGAATGCCGTACGCGCCGTAGCCGTAGACGATGGGTCGGGTTGCTGCCGTCGAGGCTTCAAGCCTTTCTTGTGAACGATCGACAACGGAAATCAGAGCGTCCCGTCGTGCGATCTTGACGTGGGACCTCGGTCGCCACCCAGCGTTCCCGGATTGTCGAACTTGCCTTGCGGTGTGCAGGCCGGTGTCGACGACCTTGGCGAGCGCAGGCTGGAGAGGCGAAATAGCCGCCGAAAAGCGGATCCAGCCGCCCCGAAGACTGAACAACGGCGCCCGGCTGGCGCTGGAGATCGCCTCCACCAGGCCATCCATGTCGCCCACGAACGGCAGCGCGACCTGCTGGCGGCGTCGGCATTCGGCGTGGTACGCGAGGCGGAACAGCTCCGCTGTTGCCGCCGTTCATCTTGCGCACGTACAGCGCATCCTTCGCCGCCACGAGCCCATTGACCACCACGACCTCGCCCCGGCGCCACGACGACTTCGGCGGCCGCGAGGTCCGGCTTCGACAGCGACGTCTTGAGCACCTTGAAGCGTGATGCACCTTTATGCGACAGGAGGAACAGTGCATCGCCCTGCGCCGCGAGGTCGGTGACGTCGTCTGCCGTGTCGGTGACGCCTTACCCCACGGTGTCTTGGATCGCCGTTCAATGCGGACCAGTGGCGCGACCCAGACCCGCCATTTCGCGCTGCACGCCGTTGATCGCGAGCGCGAGGACGTGGGACGTGCCCAGCGAGGTTGAACACATAAACGTTTTCTTCTGGCGTGACGGTGATCAGCGGCGTAACCCCGGTACCCAGCAGCAGGGTGTCGTGGTGCTCCGGGCGATTGTCGCCCAAGCTTGTGGATGTACACGCGGCCTGGAAACCGATATTTTTCCGTGACCCGGAAGCGCCCTTCGGGCATTTTTTGCAGGCGGCTGTAGACCAGGCGGCCATCGGGCAGCCAGGACGGATTCGCGAAGATTGGCGGCTTCGACGCGGTTGGGGCAGCTCCTTGCCCGTGCGCATGTTGATGGATGTGGATCACGCTTTGCTCGGAACCACCGACGGAAATTCCATAGGCCACGAGACTTGTTGGTCGGGTGACGGCGCGTAGTAGTTGATGGCCGAATGCTCGCCATTGGGCGACTTCACCGCGTCCGGGTTGATCAGCAGGCGCTCCTTGCCCTTGAAGCCTTCACGCACGTAGAGGCTGAAAATATTTTCGGTCGCCAGGCGCTTTTCGTAATAGACCTTGGGCCCGACGACCTGCACGCCCGAGATGCGAGCGGAAACGGCGTCGCCACGGACCTGAATCTCCTTCAGCAACTCGTCCCGGTGGGGAATTTTCGCCAGCACGCTGGTGGTGTAGGCGGCCTGGCCTTTCATCCACGCGGCGACTTCCGGATTCTTGAGATCCTCGAAGTAGCGATACGGATCGTTCACCGTGACGCCGAAATAAGTGTCGGTCACGTTGCGCACGGGCGGCGGGGCCGGGCGGGTCTGCGCGGTGGCGGAAACGGCGGTGAGCGCGACGAGCGCGCCAACGGTGGCTTGCAGCGAAATCCGGGGAATGGGCATGAGGGCTCCGGCCAGGAATTGCAAAGGGCAGCAGTATGTCACCGTCGCGGCCATTTCGACCGGTCCGCGCGATATACTCCGCGCCGCACGGACGAAACGCCGCCCGCGGCGACGGATAGTCTACCCAGCCGCCTTAACGCCCCCTTAACGGCCCATGAACGCCGATCTCTTCTCCGCGACCATCCTGCTCATCCTGGTCCTCGACCCCTTCGGCAACCTGCCGATCGTCGTGTCCGTGCTCGGCCAGGTGCCGGCAGCCCGGCGGCCCAAGGTCATCCTGCGCGAGTGTTTCTTCGCGTACATGATCCTGATCGCATTCATGGCCGGCGGTCGGACGTTCATGCAGTGGCTGCAACTGTCCGACGAGTCGCTGGCGATCGCGGGCGGCATCATTCTCTTCCTCATCGCGCTGCGCATGGTCTTCCCGCACCCGGACGGCGTGTTCGGCGATTCGCGCGGCGGCGAGCCGTTTCTGGTTCCGCTGGCAGTGCCGTCCATTGCCGGGCCCTCGGCGCTGGCG
>CAWJAA010000040.1:0-100497 GCA_963840615.1 Terriglobia bacterium | reverse complement strand
TCGAGAAAGAATTCCGGCGGGGGAATGGGTGGCGGTAATGGAGCGGTGAGGGCACTGCCTCACACCACTCGGGGTAGTGAAGCAGACAGCGGCACAGCTCTGTGTCTCTACGATCGGAGTTGAGGTATTCTTCGTTTGCATTTGGAGGTCGCCGGTGTTTCGATCTATCGCGGCCCTGATGATCATCTTGAGTTGCGGTTCTCCCGGCTCACCCGCAGAAAGCCTCTCCGCCGGCAAAACCCAAGAACGCTCGTTCGACGTCAAAAGACAACAAGACATCGCAATATGTCTCGTCGGAGCGCCTGTTGCAACGCAGTTACCTGCTGAGCAAGGAGCTTCCGCCCGAGGAGCGGGTGTGGCTTCTGACGGAATTGATCATGCCTTCCTCGAAGTGGCATCCGGCGTTAATGCGTCCGTGGACGGAGGAGGTGTTTCGTCTGGCACTGCAGTTATCGCCAGGCTATGACCGCGTGGTGACGCAGAAGAATGCGGCGACGGCGATGTCGTGGATTAATATTCAGCGGGCGCTGCAAATGCTTGATCAATGCGAGCCTCCCAGTCCGATCGACAGCGATGTGGAAGATGTACGGGATGTGGCGGCGAGAACAATCTTCAAGCAGTACTGGCAAACCGCCGGGATGACCGGTGTCGCGAACATTCAGCGGACTGCCGATCATCTCGGAGAAACCGGGGAGTATCCCTACGGCGCGATGGTTCCGGTGATTCAAGGAGTCAATGCGAAGGATCCTGCAAAAAGCGCAGCATTGATCAGTGAAGCGGTGACGTTTTACCAGCGGGGCACGAATTTCGAGATGACGAATTACGAGTTCATTGATTTCCTTAAGCAAGTGCAGCCGCTCATGCCGCTCTCTACGCGGCGCCAACCGTTAGAGGCGCTGGTAAAGGCACTCACTTCGGATTCGAGCGAGAAAGACGACCGCCAGTGGAGGATACGGGTATACACCGACAAAGGCGTGGCCGATTTTCATACGCAGAACGCGCAATTGCTCTTTGACATCCTCCCCATGGTTCGCGAGGTGGATCCGGAGTGGGCGCAGCGATTGGTCGAGCAACATGCAGAGCTGACTCAAGCTGATGCGGCACGCGGGAAGGTTCTCGACCAGGAAAGGGTGCTCGTCTACAAGAATCCCGATCTCGCTTCGTCGCCTGCTGAGCTTGCCGCTAAGGAACAGTGGGGGCTAGAGACCAGCCGGTTGGCTCAGATTCAGGAGATCGCCGCGAAAGATCCGAACCAGGCGCTGACGCTCGCGATGTCGATAGCAGATCCGGCGCGTCAAGCCATGGGGATGGCGTATGCGGCGGCCGGTTTTGGGGACCATCCTGATCAGGCGTTGCAAATGTTGAGTCAGTCTCAGAAATCTCTCGCCGCCATGAAGAAAAGTGGCGAGAAGTTGGATACGTACGTGGCGATCGCGGAGTCGGCCGCTGCACTGCACGATCTCGCAATGGCTCGTGACGCGGTCGAGAAGGGTCTCGACCTGGGAGAGCAGGCGTACGGAGAATCGCGTAAAGAGCATCCCGAGCGGCATGGGTATGACTGGGATGGCCAGGATGCCATGCAAAAGCTGACGGAGATCGGAACGCGTCTCGATGCCGTGCACGTGGTCGGCCGCGTCGAGTCGATTCACGATCACACTCTGCAGGGCTACATGCTTGTCTCAGCGGCGCGCGCCCTCGATGCCGGGAGCGCAGGTGGATGGATGAAGGCTTTTCAGAACGAATAAGACGCCCCAGATCGCCTAAGACAAGCCCATGTCCCGTTTATATCCTTCCCACCGGGCGCGAACATCCTCCATGATTTTTTTATAGTCGGGATCGTTGCGCAGTTTGTCCCAATTCTGATCGCGCTGGAACCAGGGATAATTGTGGTTTCCGAGTTCGACGGCGCGGCGCAGCCAGATCAGCGCCTTTTCTTTTCTCCCAGCATCGAGTAGATGCCTCCGATCCAGTAGGCCTGATCTCCATCGAAGGATTGTTCCGGGCGGGTCTGCAGAACGGTGGGATCGATTTTGTCGCGCTGTCCCCGACTGGCGTAAAGGAAACCGGCCAACACCAGCGGCGAAACATCTCCCGATGTGCGGCCGTACTCCAAGGCCTTAGCTGAGGTGGCCTCCGATTCGTCGAGCTTACCGGCATAGTAAAGGAACTCGCCCTGGTAAGAGAGCGCTTTGAACTGATTCGGATTGGCCGCAATCACCGGCCGCATCTCTTCGACGGCCTTTTCTGCCCGCCCCTGATACAAGAGCATGCGTGCATGCATCCAGTAGATTCGGAGAGTCGTGGGATTGAGTTCGAGACTCCGGCGATACGCCTGTTCCGCTTGATCGATCAGCCCGGCGTAATGGCAGGCGTAGCCGAACAGATCCCACGCCAGCTCAGAATTCGGAGCTGTGATCGTCGCCTGATGAAGAATCTTCAGGCCCTCGGAAAGACGTCCGGATTGAGTGAGCGTGGCACCGAGTGCAATTAATCCTTCCGGCAGGCCGGGATGCAGCTCAAGAGCGTGGCGAGCCGCCTTTTCCGCCAGCACCAGGTTGTTGGCGCTGCCTGCTTCAAAATTGGCAGCCTCGATTACATAGAGATTGCCCAGCAGGGCCCAGGCGTCGGCGAAGGAGGGATCTTTCTCAACCGCACGTCGCGCCGTGTCTTGGCCCTGGCGGACACTCTCTATGTCGGAGCGCATTTGATACTGATTGAGAAGAAAGCGCGCGCGCAAGTAGAGGCTGTACGCTTCCGGGGAAGTCGTCGAAGAAGTGGCCAGAGATTCCTGCTCTTGCCCCGACATCTGCACGCGCAGTCCCTCGACGACTTTTTGCGCGATGTCGTCCTGGAACTTGAGCATGTCGCTGGCCTGCAGGTCGTAGCGCTGGGCCCAGCGCGCCGACTGGTTCTGGCGGTCGATCAGCTGCACGGACACGCGCATGGTGCCGCCGACACGCTGGTAAGTACCCTCGACGACCGACTGCACTCCCAATTCCTGTGCGGCCTGGGAAGCATCGGTAGTGCTCTTGGCGTATTTCAGTACCGCACTGGTGGGCCGCACCGCGAGATTCTGCAGCGAAGTGAGCCGGGTGATGATGGCATCGGTCATGCCAATGCCCCAGGCCTCATCCTTGGAATCTCCGGAAAGATCGCGGAAGGGGAGAACGGCGACGGTCTGGACTTCGGAGTGGGCAGGAGCACTCGTCGAGGGAGGCGAGGGCTTCTGGGCGAAGCGCTGGTAGGCGAAGAACGCGCCCGCGGCCAGCAAGGCGGCGGCCACAACGGCGATCGCCGCTTTGGGTTCGAGGCGACGGCCGCTGGGTTCCGCCGGCATGGCGATCGAAGATGCGGAACTGGTATCGCGCTTGAGACGTTTCAGGTCGCTGCGAATGTCGGAGGCGTGCTGGTAGCGGACTTCTTTGTCCTTCTCCAACGCCTTATCGATAATGCGTTCGAGTTCGGCAGGTACCGCCGGGTTTAGCCGGACGGCAGCTGCGGGCTCGCGATTGAGGATGGCGTCAAAGATCTCCGCATTGCTGTCTCCGCGGTAAGGCGGCAGGCCGGTCGCCATTTCGTAGAGGACTGCGCCGAAGGAAAACAGGTCGGTGCGGGTGTCGACTTCTTTGCCGCGCGCCTGTTCCGGCGACATATAACCTACCGTTCCCAAGGTGGTGCCCGCCCCGGTCAGCGGATCCTGGGTCATGGTGGGCATGGCGGAGCCGCCCGAAGAAACCTGGGTGCGCCCCTCTACCGTTTGCTTGGCCAGTCCGAAATCGAGGACTTTGGCCTGGCCGCGATCGGCCACAAAGATGTTCGCCGGCTTGATGTCGCGGTGAACAATGCCCTTGGCATGCGCGGCGTCGAGCGCGTCGGCAATCTGGATGCCGAGGTCCAGCACCTGTTCGATTTCGAGCGGGCGATTGTTGATCAGGTGCTTGAGAGTTTTTCCCTCCAGCAGTTCCATGGAGAGGAAAGGC
Source organism: Terriglobia bacterium (assembly GCA_963840615.1). Lineage (GTDB taxonomy): Bacteria > Acidobacteriota > Terriglobia > Terriglobales > Acidobacteriaceae > DATFTE01. The sequence continues at coordinate 96,517 of CAWJAA010000040.1, read as the reverse complement.
CGGCCCTGGTATTCGTTGACTTCGTAGATGGTGCAGATATTGGGATGATTCAGAGCCGAGGCGGCACGGGCCTCGCGCTGAAAACGCTCGAGGGTTGCCGCATCCACGGCCAAATCCTGGGGAAGGAACTTGAGGGCGACGTGGCGGCCGAGTTTCAGGTCTTCGGCCTCATACACCACGCCCATGCCGCCGCCTCCCAGCTTTTGCAGGACGCGGTAGTGAGAAACGGTTTCGCCGACCACGGAATCCTCGTGAGCCGGAATGTTAGGGGGCAACGCTCCGCAAGTCAATTTGCGTCAAGTTTCAAGGTTTCCGACCTTGAAACTTTGAAGCCTTTGAAACCTTGGAACGTTTAGTATGTAGTGCAGCCATGCCCAGGAAGCTTTCTCATTACGACCGCGCGGGACGGGCGCGGATGGTGGACGTTTCCGCCAAGCCCGCGAGCAAGCGCGAAGCGGAGGCCAGCGCCTTTGTGGCAATGCAGCCGGCGGTGCTTAAGGCGCTGCCAAAGAATCCCAAGGGCGATCCGCTGGAGGTGGCGCGACTGGCGGGGATGATGGCGGCCAAGCGCACTTCCGAGTTGATCCCCATGTGCCATCCGCTGCCGCTCGCGCACGTTGATGTGAACCTGCGCGTGTGCGAAAATGGCGTCGCTATTGCCTCGAAAGTTACCACTACGGCGGGGACCGGCGTCGAAATGGAAGCGCTGGTTGCGGCAAGCGTTGCCGCCCTGACCGTGTACGATATGTGTAAGGCCCTGGACAAAGGGATCGAGATCCGCGAGATCGTGCTGGAGCGGAAGTCCGGGGGAAAGAGCGGAGATTATGTCCGCTCACGAAAGAAGAAATTGTAGAGTCCCGCATGCCCAACAACGTCAAAGTCCTTCTGGTGGATGACAATCCCATGGTGCTGGGGATGTTGCGCGGGGCGTTGACGCCGCTGGCCATCGTGTCGACCGCTACCGATTCCGCGGATGCTCTTCTGAAGGCGATCGACGATCCCCCTGACCTGCTGGTGAGCGACTACCGCATGCCCGGCATGGACGGCCGCCAGTTGGTGGAAAAACTGAAAAGCCGCCCGGCGACGGCAGGTCTTTCGGTAATCCTGCTGGCCACCAAGGCCGACATCACGGAGAAGTTGGCGGGCCAGGATCCGGCCGATGACTTCGTCGAAAAACCGTTCTTCCTGAAAGAGGCCACCCAGCGCATCAAGCGGGTGATCGACAAGATTGCGCTGGAGAAGATGGCGAAATCGGTAGCCTCTGACGGACTGGTGCGCGGCAACCTGTCGCAGATGAATGTGATCGACCTGGTGCAGTCGCTCGAGATGGGCCGCAAGAGTGGCGCGCTCACGTTCACCAACGAAGATGAAAAATGCGAGATGTACTTCGTGGAGGGACAGGTGACCCATGCCGAATACGGCAATTTGACCGGGGACCAGGCGGTTTTCAAAGTTCTGCGCTGGACCGGGGGAAACTTCCAGATTGACTTCGAAGGCAAGACCGCCAAGCAGACCACGCAGTTGAACACGCAGGGATTACTGATGGAAGGCCTGCGCCTGCTCGATGAATCCGCTCGCGATGACGGCGGAGGGGCGGAGGAAGAAGATGTCCTCCTCGACACCTGAGATCCTGACCGCGGCCGTCCTCACCGTCAGCGACTCCTCCAGCCAGGGCCGGCGCGCCGATGTTTCCGGACCCGCCGTGGCCCAGGCTTTAATCCAGCGAAAATTTCAGGTGGTGGCGCGCGAGATGGTGCCCGACGAGCAGCGGGCAATTTCCGATTCCATCCTCAAACTGGCAGGCAAGGCCCGCCTGGTGGTCACGACCGGCGGAACCGGAATCGCTGCGCGAGACGTAACTCCGGAAGCCACCCGCGCGGTCTGTGACCGGCTGCTGGAAGGGGTTGCGGAACGCATGCGGCTGGAAGGCGCGAAGCAAACTCCGTTCGCGGCGTTGAGCCGCGGCCTCTGCGGAGTGAAAGGCCAATCGATCATCCTCAACGTGCCCGGCAGTCCCAAGGGCGCGGTGGAGTCCCTGGAGGCGGTGATCGAGTTGCTGCCCCACGCGCTGCAGTTGCTGTGCGGAAACACGGCACATGAATAGCCCCTGCTGCTCACCGCGTGCGCCGCAGAAACTCGCTTTCGCGTACACTTTGAAGATCACGTTTTGAATACCATCAAACACATCTTATCCCGTTACACCGCATTCCTATGGGCACTGCTGAAGCCTCTGGGCGCATGGGGCGTATTCGCCATCGCCGGTTTGGACGGCAGTTTGTTCGGGATGCCGGTGGATGCCGTGGTGGCGACCTACGTGTACCAGGACAAGGCGCGCTTTCTGCTTTACGTGCTCATGGCCTCGGCGGGGTCGGCGCTGGGAAGCTCCGTGCTCTACCTGATCGGCTACGCGGGCGGCGAGGAGTTGCTGCGCAAGCGCATTCCGGCCGAGCGTTTCGCCAAGATCCATGCGGCGTTTGAGAAGCATCCCATTTGGGGCCTGATGCTGCCTGCGATGTTGCCCCCCGCCGACTCCCCTTCAAACTGTTTGTGCTGGCCGCGTCCATCTCCGAGATGCAATATTGGCACTTCCTGACGGCAATATTCGCCGGGCGGTTCCTGCGCTTCCTGTTGCTGGCACTCCTGACCATCAAGTTTGGTCCCGACATCGTGCGGGTCACCGGCTCGGTCTTCAAGACACACTGGCAGTGGGTGCTGGGGGCGGTGCTGATCGGACTGGTGATCTGGCTGGCAATCCGGGCGTTTCGGAAAAAGACTGTAACCGCAGCGGCCGCTAAGGATTCGCAAAGAACGGCCTGAGTCTGACCTTCGCTTTCCGGTTCGTACCTTACGCTGCGGCGGTGTGGTCGGCGCCGTGGAAGGCTCCCGAGATCGCGTGCAGCGCAGCCGGCGTGGCAAACATCGCGCAGGTGAACAGCAAGTCCCCTTCCAGCGCGTGGCGGAAGAACGGCAGGGCCAGCGTGTAGGAGGTCATCAGCCCGGCAAAGTTCTTGGGATACATATCCCAGCAGGCCCACACCGCGAAGTTGCTGAGCAGGAAGAACGAAACCGAACTGGCCAGGGCGGCGCCCATCACGCCGAGCGGTTTCGCCTGGTTGCGCAAGCTGGTGCCCAGCCACAGAATCGCCGCGTACCAGGCCCAGGTCACAAAGTGATCCCAGGAGAACACATAGGAGTAGACGAGCTTGGTCAGGATCACGTCGGAGGCAGCCAGCAGAACCAAGGGAATCCAGAGCTGGCGGCGCGAGCCCCGGGCGCCGAAGTAAAGCAGCGCACCGACGACGGGAGTGAAGGTCCAGGGATGGGGCAGGAAACGAACCGCCACGGCAAGCGCCACGAACAAGTAAGCCAGCATGATCACCTCGTCAAACGTAAGCTTTGATTGTGGACGCGAGCGGGCGGCGGCGTCAAGTTCACTCAGTTGCCGGGCGCCGGTTTCTTGTCTGGAGCCGGCTGATCCGGCATCAGTTCCGGAAGGTACAGGCCCGCCACCCCGTGTGTGATCTCGTCCGGGTGGCAGTGGTCGAGGTTGGTCAGGACCACCACCGTCAGCCGCTCATCCACGTATCGCGAGATATTCGTGTTGAAGCCTTGCCACTGGCCTTCATGTTCGATGACGCGGTGTCCATGCACACGGTTAATGAACCATCCGAAACCGTAGTGGCCCGAGTTAGGCTTACCATCGCTGAGCCTGGCCACCGTCCACATCTGATCAAGACTTGACCGTGGCAGCAGCTTTTCGGTGTACAAAGCGGCATCCCACTTGGCGAGGTCGAGGATGGTGAAATACAGGCTGCCATCCGCAGTGGTATTCAGAGTCGGCGAAACCCATTCCTGGTTCTGCCATTTCCCCTTGACCCACAGGTATCCGGCTGCGCGATTGGGAATGATGTCGGACTCGCTGATGATACGAGTCGTGCTCATGCCCAGCGGCTCGAAGATTCGTTGCTGGAGAAAGTCGCCATAGAACTCGCCCGAGACGTGATGGATCAGAATGCCGAGGGTCAGGAATCCCAGATTGCTGTAGGCCCACTTGGTGCCCGGCGGGTAAGCCAGTGGAATGCCTTCGACAATTTTGAGTAACTGGCCTTCGCTGTAGTCGCGGCGGAAATTGAACTTCTGGGGATAGTCGCCGAATCCGGCAGTGTGGCTGAGCAGATTGCGTACAGTGACTTGTTTCCAGGCGGCGGGTGCCCCGGGGAAGTATTTCGTCAGCGGATCATCGAGCCCGACTTTACCCTCCTCTACCAGCATCATGACTGCGGTAGCGGTGAATTGCTTGCCCATCGAGCCCGACTGGAAAATGGTTTCCGGCTTGACGGGGACTTGCAGTTCGAGGTTCGCGAAACCGTACCCCTGGACGCGAATGATTTTGCCGTCGCGCGCCACCAGCAGCGCCAGACCAGGGATGTGCCGCTTCTGCATTTCAGCCTGCAGGTACTGATCAACGGCGGCATCGGGAGAGACTTGACTGAACGCGGTCGCGGCGGCCAGCACGATTCCGCACAGTAAGGCACAAGAGCTGCGCATCTGGGGCTCCGGAATGAGAAGTGGAAAGCCGCTCAAGAGTCTACACAAAGATGAGCCCGTGTCCTCACGCGTCTTCAAGAGTCAGTTGTTGTGAGGGGCGACTCCGCCGGGAATGCCAAAGTACTCGCGGATGACGTGCAGATCGCGGTCCAGTTCTACGCTGGCTCCCAAGGGGCTCCGGCCGGCGCGTCCCGGGTAGTCGTAGCGCAAATCGCGGAAGTGCACGATGTATCCGTCCCTCCCCAGTTGCTCGGTCTCAGTGATAGGGTACTTCGCCCAGTCCAGATAGACCTGCCCAGATAGGTTTTCTTGGCGGCCAGGGTCACGCCCAGATAGGTTTTCTTGGCGGCCAGGGTCACGGGGGTCTCCTCGGGCTTGTAACGGATGCGCATCTGGTTCTGTGGATCAACTTCGGGAATGGTGGAATCCACCGTCACCTGCGCGAAGAAGTTTTGGGTTTCCACCACTCCATACCAGAGAAACGGATTCCAGTAATTGGGGTAGGCGGCCAGCCGGATCGCGTCCACTCCCTGGTAGGTACGCGCCTCCATGGAACTGACGGCGCGACGGTGTTCGTAATCACGTACGCCCCAGAGAGCCACAATGCCGAGCAGGGCCACGGTCGCGGCGAGCCGTCCCTGGGGGCCTTTGCGGCGCACGCCAATTTCGCGGTTGATCAGCGAAAAGAGCGACGGCAACACCAGGCCGCCGGCCAGCAGAACCAGCATGACCGGTTCCACGATGAACACGATGTCCCACGAGTACCAGCGCTCGGAGAACGGCCAGAACGGGCGTACGCCGTAGTTGTTGGTGAAGTCGAGCAGGAGGTGGCTGAGGCCGGCCAGGCAGGCGAACAGGAACAGCCATCCCCAGCGCGGCGGCAGATTGGGGTCTTTGACTTTGCGGCCGCGCACCAGCCAGACAAGATAGATGACTCCGACGGTTGCCGCCGAGATCAGAACCAGGCCGAGGAAGGAATGGGTGAAGCCGCGATGGTGGGCGAATCCAAAGACCGGACCCTGGAAGCGGCCGATCACGTCCATGTCAGGAGCCTCGGCCGCCAAGGTGACGGTGGCGGTGGCCAGCGCCGACTTGCGATTCAGCCCGGCGCGGCCCATGCACGCGCCGGTCAGAAAATGAGTTAAGGGTTCCAAAGTTCGCGAAGGCCCTCGGACAGTGAGTTAAAGAGAATACCGTGATCGTGCGGTCCGACGCCAATCGGTCGCTGGGAAGGGTGATCGAAAACAAAAACCAGGAAGGAACGCGGCGATTCGGGCGTATGATCGAGGCGATTCCGCCAGATTTCCTGCGACGGTGTGTCAGGGAGCGAAGCCGATGCTGCGTAGTGTGGCCGCAGTGCTGATGGGCTACCTGCTGTTTGCACTTGCCCGTGCGGCCCTCACTGCCTTGTCCGGTCAGGAGCCGCACGCTCCGGCTTTCATGGCAATCACTATTCTCTACGGACTGTTTTTTTCGATCCTTGCAGGCTATGTGGCGGCGGTGGTTGCGGGTGCGGGCAAGTATGAAATTGAACACGCTTTCGCCGTAGCCACGCTGATTGCCGCCATCGGAGCGGCTTCCCTGATGGCGGCACCGCCGGCGGAATCGAAATGGACGCAGCTCTCGGTTGTGTTGATCATTGCGCCCGCTGCTATCCTGGGAGGCTATTTCAGGCGGCGACAAATCCGGGCGAAGCTGGTTGATGTGCGTCGCTCACGGCACCAGTAGGTTGAGGGCGTCGGGCACAATGGAAATCTCGGCGGGCAGCGTGCCCAGCAGTTCCCCATCCGCTTCCACGAAGACCCGCTGCGGCGGCGACTGCGTCCGGCAATGGACCCGCTCCGCATCCCTCAGCTCGATCCCGCCAATCTGCCACTTCATCCCCATCCATCCGCGCAGGATGTAGCGCAGATACGCGATCCGGCTCTGGGTGCGGAAGAGCACCAGCCGGAGCTGGTTGCGGTCGAGCGAGGCGCCCGGGGCCAACTCGCGCAGCACTCCGCCAAAGTAGCGGATGCGCACCGCCAGTAACTGGGAAACCGGAACCGGTTCCACTCCGCTCTTCCCGGAAATCTCTGCCTGAAAATATTCCAGCGGATGCGTCAGCCACAGCCAGGTGGCTTTGGAATAGTACGAAGTCATGCCCAGGCGGTGTTTCGTGGCCGCGTCCAACCGGTAGAAGAGGTGCGCGTCGACACCGACCCCGGCCGTCACGGTGAAATAGCAGGCCGCGGCGCTGCCGGAGAAGTCTTGATACTGCAGCCGTCCCACGGCGATGCGACGTGCCGTGGCGCGCAGACAAGCTTGGGCAGCACTCACTGGGGTCAGGGGGAGACCGATGTCGTGGGCGAGGGTGTTGCCGGTTCCGAGGGGAATGATTCCCAGGCAAGCGCGGCTGCCGACCATGCCCTGAAGCAGGTCATGAACGGTGCCATCGCCGCCAGCGGCGAAAATGGTGTCGAAGCCTTGCGCGATGGCTTGCCGGGCTTGATCGGCCGAGCCGGCGGAGCCTTCTGTGGGGACGACAGCGACCTCAACTCCTGCGGCGCGCAGGACTGCCGCGGCGGCCTCCACGTCGGCCAAACGCCGCTCGCGCCGGCCCCCGGAAAGCGGATTGTAGAGGAGCAGGGCCTTGCGCATAAGTCGGGTCGATTGTAATGGAGGTTGAGGGTAAGGGCGGCTACGGCTTGCCCCGCGAGCCCCATTCCCACATGCCAAACATCGCTTTCTGCGACAGCGGATGTCCCGCTTGCCGAGCCAGCATGCAGATTTGTCCGCGGTGATGCGCATCGTGGGCGACCAGGTATCCAAGAAAGCCAGCAACGTCGGGCCGAAACCCCTTGATCCGGCCATCGCCCTTGAGCGCAGCTCCCATCACCACCGCCAGCGCGGCGTGACTCTGTCCGAGCGCCATCGAAGCCTGCGCAGGGGTCAGGCTGGCGCGATCGAGCTGCTCGGGAATCTTGCTGCCCTTCGCCGAGGCCTTCAGCCACATGACGCGCACGTTGTGAATGTGGGCCACGATGGCGGCGACGGTGCGGCCTTTCCCCTCCGCCCGCCATGCCTGTTCCGGCAAGTTCTCGAGCAGATACTGGTTGATGCGTTCGTTGGTTTCGAACGCCTGCAGCAACCCTTCCGGCAGCGCAAACGGGGCGGCGGCTTTGGGCATGACGAGGGTCCTTCCCGGTTGATTTGACAGCTTAGCAGCAGCGATTGCATCTCGTCCTGTATTGTCCTAAGCTACTGCCATCGTTGGGGCTCCATTCGGTTAGGGTTTCCCGGTTCGACAATTGAATAAAGGAGGACCATCCTCATGAACTCCCGTTGCCCGATCTTGCTTGCCCTGGTGCTGTGCGCGGGCGCGGCCGTGGCTCAGGAACCCATGGACCACCACGCGTCCAAGCCGGCCACCCTGATGCAAGGTTTGGGAGATCTTCACCATCCTGTTTCCACCAGCAATGCGGATGCCCAGGCATTCTTCGACCAGGGTCTGCGGCTGATTTACGCCTTCAACCACGATGAAGCCGCGCGTTCTTTCCAGCGGGCCACTGATTTCGACCCGAAACTGGCGATCGCTTATTGGGGCATCGCGGAAGCGGTGGGGCCAAACTACAACGATCCTGCGAGTGGAGACCGGTTCAAGCAGGCGCATGAAGCCATCCAGAAGGCGATCGACCTGAGCGCCCATGCCTCGCCCAGCGAGCAAGCCTATATCCAGGCGATGGCCAAGCGGTTTCCCTCCGATCCCAAGGCGGATCTGAAGAAAGCCGCCGAAGACTATCACGACGCCATGCGCGAGCTGGCCAGGAAATATCCTGACGATCTGGATGCGGCTACGCTGTTCGCGGAGTCGGGAATGAATTTGCATCCCTGGGGATTGTGGCATCTTGACGGGACGCCGCAAGCCGGTACCGAAGAGATCGTGGCCACGCTGGAATCGGTCATCCGCCGTGACCCCAACCACCTGGGCGCCATTCACTACTACATTCACACCGTGGAAGCATCCGCGACCCCGGAGCGAGCCTTGGCGGGCGCAAACAAGCTGGCCGCTCTGGCGCCGGGCGCGGGACACATCGTGCACATGCCCGCTCATGTGTACATCCGCACCGGAGACTACGAAGCGGCAGTGAAAACGAACGAGCAGGCGGCCGAGGTGGACCGCGCCTATCTGAAGGCAAGTGGCGTACAGGGCATCTACCCGATGATGTATTACAGCCACAACCTGCACTTCATCGCCATGTGCGCCAGCATGAACGGAAACTATCCCGAGGCCAAGAAGAATGCCGACATGCTCGCAGCCCACGTCGGGCCCAGTGTCAAGATGATGCCGCCACTGGAGGGGTTCATGACCATCCCCATGTCGGTGGATATTCGCTTTCACAAGTGGGATGACATTCTGAAGATGCCGGCACCCGATCCGTCGCTGCAGACGACGACCGTATTCTGGCACTTCGCGCGCGGCATGGCGCTGGCGGGAACGGGGAAAATCAGCCCGGCGGAGGCGGAACAGAAAATCGTCGCTGCGGCGGAAAAAAGCACTTCGCCGGACGTGATATTCACCATGCCCATCAACAATAAGGCGAAAGACATCATGAAGATCGCCGAGGATGTGCTGGGAGCGAAGATCGCCATGGCGAAAAAGGACCATGCCGGCGCGATTGCCATGTTGAAAGAGGCGGTCGCCATCCAGGACACACTGAACTATGGCGAGCCGCCGGATTGGTTCTTCCCGGTGCGCGAGTCGCTGGGAGCCGCCATGCTGATGAACGGCGACGCCGCGGGGGCGGAGCAGGTATTCCGCGCCGATCTCGACCGCAACCCGCGCAACCCGCGGTCCCTTTACGGTCTGCAACAGGCGTTGAAGGCGCAGGGCCGCGATTATGACGCGGGCTTCGTGGAGAAACAATTCAATACCGCATGGAAGGGCGACAGCAACTCACTGAAGGTGGATGATCTGGTGTAGGGAACGCGGAGGCCGGCCCCAGGCTGGCCTCTTCTCTTACTCCTGCAAATCGGTTCGCTCGATCGCGTACACACAGTGCGGCAAATCTCTCCATAGAACTGTCTTCCACAAGGTGAGCCCGTTCTTTTCGGCGACCCGTCGCGACGGAAGGTTCTCGGGGCGAATCAGCGAGATCAGCCGCTCGACTTTCAGATGAGCAAACCCGTAGTCGCGGCAGGCCCGCGCCGCTTCGGGAGCCAAACCCTGTCCCCAGAGGTCGCGGCGCAGGTGGTAGCCTATTTCCACCAGGCTCTCCCCATCCACTTCCTGGCGGGTGAGCCCGCAATCGCCTGCCAGTTCCCCGGTGGCCTTCAGCACCATCCCCCAGAGTCCGTGCCCATCGCTGGCGTAGCGCGCGCGATTGCGCGCGATCCAGTGCTCGACTCCCGCCCGGTCATAGGGCGCGGGATAGTAGCGCATGGTGTCGGCATCAGAGAGGACGCGGGCCAGCGCTTCGACGTCTTCGGGAACGAATTCGCGAAGGATGAGACGCGGGGTTTCAAGAATTGTCATGCTGCTTTCTGAGCACCGGACAGCCGAGGCGGCTGTCCCCACGCGAGCTTCTACCCGAATATAATCTCCCCGATGGCCAGCAAAGACGCCGAAAAAAAGCTTGAGGCTGTGCGGGAAAAGATCCGGCACCACGAGTACCGCTACTACGTGCTGGACGATCCCGAGATTTCCGACGCGCAGTTCGATCAGCTGATGAACCAGCTGAAGACGCTGGAAACGGAAAACCCCGGGCTGATTACTCCCAATTCTCCCACCCAGCGCGTGGGAGGCAAGCCCCGCGAGGGTTTCGTCAAGGCGCGGCATTCCTCGCCCATGCTTTCGCTCGACAACACCTACAGCGAAGAAGAGCTGCGCAACTGGGAGCGCCGCGTGCACGAACTGGCGGGACGGCAAGACATTGAATATGTCTGCGAACTGAAGCTCGACGGCATGTCGCTCGCCTTGCGCTATGAAAACGGACAACTGGTGCGCGGCATCACGCGCGGCGATGGCTCGACCGGAGAAGATGTGACTTTGAATGTGCGCACCGTGCGTTCCGTGCCACTCTCCATCTCGAAGCAAAAGCTTAAGCAGGCAGGCATCCCGGGGGAATTCGAAGTGCGTGGCGAAATGCTGATGCCGCTCGCCGCTTTCAGGAAGATGAACCAGGAGCGGGAAGCAAATGGCTTGTCGCTGTTTGCCAATCCGCGCAACGCCACCGCCGGCACGGTGCGCCAGCTGGAACCCGGTATTACGGCGCAAAGACGGCTGGACTACTTTGCCTACATGCTCCTCGAGAAGGGACAGACTTATTTCGACCAGCACTCCAAAACGCTGGAGGCGCTCGACGCCGCCGGCTTCAAGGTGAATCCGCGACGCAAGCTGGCCAGGAGTTTCGAGGAGGTTTGGGCGTTCATCCAGGAGTGGGAAGAAAAGCGCGAAACCCTGCCCTACGAAATCGACGGCATCGTGATCAAAGTGGACCGCACCGCCTTGCAGCAGGAGCTTGGCTACACCGGAAAAGCTCCACGCTGGGCGATCGCCTACAAGTATGCCGCGCGCGCGGGCATCACCAGGATTGAAGACATCCTGGTGCAGGTCGGCCGCACCGGAAAACTCACTCCCGTCGCGGTGCTTTCTCCAGTTCCCATCGGCGGCACCACCGTCAGTCGCGCGACTCTCCACAACCTGGACGAGATCGAGCGGCTGGGGGTGAAGATTGGCGACTGGGTGGAAGTGGAGCGCGGCGGCGATGTGATTCCCAAGGTCACGCGGGTGGTTGAAGACCGAGAGCATCCCCGCGGACGCAGGCAGTTTCACATGCCGGAACACTGTCCGGTGTGCGGCACCAAGGTGGTGCGCACCGAAGGCGAAGTGGACTACCGCTGCGTGAACGCCAACTGTCCAGCCAAGCTGCGGGAAACCATCCTGCACTTCGCCTCGCGCCACGTGATGAATATCGAAGGCATGGGCGATGCCCTGGTCACCCAGCTTACCGAGCGCGGCAAGGTGAAGAATGTCGCCGACATCTACAAGCTGACCAAGACGGACCTGCTCGAACTGGAGCGCATGGGAGACAAATCGGCGCAGAATGTGCTCGACGAAATCGAAGCCTCAAAAAAGCTGCCGCTGGAGCGCGTCATCTTCGGACTCGGCATTCGGTTCGTGGGCGAGCGCACGGCCCAGTTCCTGGCCGAGCATTTCGGCTCGATGGAAGCGCTCGAACAGGCAGGTTTAGAGGAACTGCAGAACGTGAACGAGGTCGGGCCAAGGATCGCCGAGAGCATCGTGGAGTTCTTCCGGATTCCCGCGAATGGCAAGCTGGTCGAGCGTCTTCGCGAGGCCGGGCTCACTCTGGCTGGCCAGAAGAAACAGCGCGGCACCAGGCTCGCGGGCAAAACTTTCGTGCTCACCGGAACCTTGACGAAGTACTCCCGCGACCAGGCCAAGAAAAAGATTGAAGATGCCGGCGGCCGGGTTGCGGGCTCGGTCAGCAAGAAAACCGATTACGTGGTCGCGGGAAGCGATGCCGGTTCCAAGCTGGACAAGGCCCGGGAACTGGGCGTGCCCGTCATCGGCGAGAAAGAGATGGAAGAACTGCTGGGATGATTTTGTAGAATTGGTAATCGGGTAATTTCGTAAGTTTAAGACAACCGAAGCGAATCAAATCACCAAATTACCATTCTCTCTGGACTTTGGTGCAGGGCCAATCGTCTCTCCCGCATAGACTTACCAAAAAAACGACAATCTGTTGACATGGCGTTGACAATCGCCAGGTTCGGCTCTCCTAAGCTGCGAACGCTCGATACCGGCAACCATCTCGGCTGGTAAAGCGGCACAGGTCCCTCACTCTCACGCAGAATCAGAAGGAGAAGGTATGCAGACGTTCACACTTGGTCGTAGGAAGACATTCGGCGCCGTGGTCATCGCACTGATGGTATCGATCTCGGCTTCCACGCTGGCTCATGCAGCCTCGTACAAACCGGCTTTTCTGACCGCTGATCAAACCGGAGCGGCTCCCAACATCGACCTCAAGCTCATCAATCCCTGGGGCATCAGTTTCAGCTCCACCGGCGATTTCTGGGTGTCCGACAACAACTCCGGCTTTTCCACCCTGTACAACACCACCGGGGTGCCGCAGTCACTGATCGTGACCATTCCGTCGGCTGCCGGCACCGGCACTGGAACCCCGACCGGCACGGTTTTCAATGGCACCACCGGCTTTACCATCACCCAGAATGGCAAGTCGGGGCCCGCGTCGTTCCTGTTCGACAGCGAAGATGGCGTCATCACCGGCTGGAACCCGACCGTGAATCCAACGGTGGCAGTCATTGCCGTGAACAACTCCAGTTCGGGAGCGGTCTACAAAGCGATGGAATTGGCGAACAACGGCACGGCGAATTTCCTGTATGTCTGCAATTTTTTCTCCGCCAAAGTTGAGGTGTACGACTCGAACTTCAAACCGGCCACCCTCTCCGGTTCATTTACCGATCCGCGTCTGCCTTCGGGTTTCGCTCCTCACAACATTCGCAACATCAACGGACAGCTTTACGTCGCCTACGCCAAGCAAAATGCCACCAAGACCGACGCGGTGCTGGGCAAAGGTCTGGGGATCGTGAATGTGTTCGATCTGAACGGCAATTTCATCAAGCGCTTCGCCATGAAGGGAACGCTGAACGCTCCCTGGGGACTGGCCCTGGGGACCGCCAACTTCGGAACCTTCAGCAACGACGTCCTGGTGGGCAACCTGGGCGACGGAACCATCAATGCCTTTGATCCCGCCACCGGCGCATTCCTCGGCCAGTTGTCCAACGCTGCCGGCAAGCCGATCAAGATTAACGGTCTTTGGGGATTGATGTTCGGCAACGGCGGCATGGGCGGGTTGAAGGATACGCTTTACTTCACTTCCGGACCCAGCGCCTACGCCCACGGGCGGTTTGGCAGCGTTACCGCACAGTAGCCTTTTAACGATGCCCCTGGGAAGCAACGCCATCCTGAGCGAATTTCATCTCTCTCCAAATTCTCGCTCCGGGTGGCGTTGGTTTTTGTCAGCCCTTGAACGCCCCGCGGAGCTTCTCGTACGTCGCCTCCAGTGTCTCCGGCAGAATCCGTGTTTCGCCCACCACCGAGAGGAAGTTTGAGTCCGCCAGCCAGCGCGGCAGCGCGTGCATGTGGATGTGGCCAGCCACGCCGGCCCCGGCCGCCTTTCCGATATTCATGCCCAGATTGACGCCGTCCGGGTGGTACAGCTGGCGCAGGACAGCTTCCATTTTCTGGGAAAGCTCCATCATCTCGTGGGCGCCTTCGGCTGGCAGTTTACGGAGTTCGTCCAGATGTTCGTAGGGAACGATCATGACGTGGCCGGGAGTGTAGGGATAGGTATTCAGGATGACGAAGCAGAACCGGCCGCGATGCACGATTCGCGCTTTGACGTCATCGCCCAGCTTGACCAGCTCGCAGAAGATGCAGCCGGAGGTTTTGACGGCATTGGTGACGTAAGCGTAGCGCCAAGGGGTCCACAGGTAGTCCATGGCAGGGCAGAGTAGCAGAAGGCGGCGTCTTGCGAAACCTGGGGCCGTCCGGTTTGTAAACCTGCCTGAAGCGGCGAAATCCCTTAAAAGACCAGCATTCCCCCATCGCCAGGAAAAGGCTGGAATGGGGTTTGACACTGTTTGGAAGCGGTTGTTATAGTCAAAGGGTTGACCTTTGGAGCGGGTTTGCTTTTTAGCAGTCCGACCGCTGGGATTGTCATTAAGTTCGTTCGCCAGAACGAACTCAACACAACCTAAGACTCACGCCAGCAGTCCGCACGAAAACAGCCCGTATCCATCTCGCCGCTGAGTGCGAGAGTACACCTGAGAGGCTATGACCTTGCTCGACGATAATACTGCCCACAACTTGGACTCCTCAACCTCCACATCGGTTGCAGAACCGACCCAACCCGCCAGCAATCCAGAGGGTTCGTCCCTGGAACCAGTACCTGCCCAGCCCGCCGAGACGGCACATGCGCAGGAGGACTCCAAGGGCGCGACCAACGACGATTTCGCGTCGGCGCTGGAGAATTACACCAGCGAGAGCGAGGAAGCCGCGGGCGATGACAACGTCATCAAGGGCACGGTACTGAAGCTCACCCCCACCCATGTGGTGGTCGATATCGGCGCCAAGTCCGAGGGTATGTTGCCGTTAGCGGAAGTGCTTGACCACGAGGGGAAGTCCCGCTTCCAGGCGGGCGATGAAATCGATGTGATGCGCGAAAAGGGTGAGACCGAAGAGGGTTACATCAACCTGTCGCACCAGAAAGCGCAGCGCCTGCGGGCGTGGGACGAGATCGAGAAGGCCTATAACGAGAAAAAGCCCATCAAGGCACAGGCGATCGAGCGCATCAAGGGCGGTTTGACGGTCGATATTCTAGGCGCGCGCGCCTTCCTGCCGGGTTCCCAGGCGGACCTGCGGCCGCTGCGCAATCTGGACGCGCTGAAGGGCCAGGTTCTGGAAGTCGCGGTCATCAAGCTCAATAAGAAGCGCGGCAACATCGTGGTTTCGCGCAAGCAGGTGCTGGAAGAAGAGCAGAACGACAAGCGCTCCAAGACCATGGAGCACCTGGAAGAAGGCTCCATCCTGACCGGTGTAGTGAAGAATCTGACCGAGTACGGCGCCTTCGTGGACATGGGCGGAATCGACGGCCTGCTGCACATCACCGACATGTCCTGGGGACGGTTGACTCATCCTCGCGACCTGGTCAACGTCGGGGACCAGATCCAGGTAAAAGTACTGAAGTTCGACAAAGACAAGCAGCGGGTTTCACTCGGGTTCAAGCAATTGACCCCGGATCCGTGGCTGGACGCGGCCCATCGTTATCCCGTGGGCGCGCATGTCGGGGGACGAGTGATCAGCGTCACCGACTACGGCGCGTTCGTCGAACTGGAACAGGGCATTGAAGGGCTGGTGCACGTCAGCGAGATGACCTGGTCGAAGCGCATGAAGCATCCCTCGAAGCTGGTCAACGTCGGTGACCAGGTGGACTGCGTGGTTCTGAACGTGAATCCGCAGGAGCGGCGTATTTCGCTGGGCATGCGGCAACTGGCGTCGAACCCGTGGGATGCGCTGCACGAGAAATATCCGGTGGGCGCGACGGTCGAAGGCCGGGTGCGCAACCTGACTGACTTCGGCGCTTTCATCGAAATCGAGGACGGCATCGACGGCCTGGTGCACGTCAGCAACCTCAGCTGGACCAAGCGGGTCAAGCATCCTTCAGAAGTCCTGAAGAAGGGCGACCGGGTGAAAGCCATCGTGCTGGCGATTGAACCCGACAAGCGCCGCCTCTCGCTGGGCGTGAAGCAACTTCAACCCGATGTTTGGGAAACCTTCTTCGGGCAACATCACATCGGCGATGTGTTGCACGGCAAGGTGCTGCGGGTGGCCAGCTTTGGCGCATTCGTGGAAATCGCCGAAGGCATCGAGGGCCTCTGCCACAACTCAGAGGCGGTCGACGGCAACGGACAACCGCTTCATCTTGAGCCCGGCGTGGAGCACGACTTCAAGATCATCAAGATGAATCCGGAAGAGAAGAAGGTCGGACTCAGCATCCGCGCAGTGGGCGAAGAAGCTTCGCGTTCCGAAGTCGAAGCTTACAAGCAACCGGTTTCTTCAACCGGCGGTTCGACCATTGGCGAGCTGATCGGGTGGAAACGGGCGAGCAGCGACCAGAACTGAGCTTTGCAGGATTAAAGGGAAAGAAAAAGGGCTGCCGGAAACCGGCAGCCCTTTTCCTTTCCCGCAGCGACTAGCCCGGCTCTCCCGCCAGCTTTACCTCGACCAGTTTCCGGTCCTCCTCTGAAACCTTGAAAAATTCCCGCGGCTTCAGGCCCATCATGCCCGCCAGAAAGATCTCGGGAAATTGCCGCATGCGGGTGTTGTAGGTGTTGACGTCGTCGTTGAAAAATTCGCGGCGATCGGCAATTCGCTCCTCCAGTTCAGAGATGCGATTTTGCAGCTTGAGGAAGTTCTCGTTGGCTTTGAGCTGAGGATAGTTCTCGGCCACCGCGAACAATCCCCGCAGAGCGCCGGTCATCATCAGGTCGGCTTGCGCCTTGTCGCCCACCGTGGACGCGCTCATGGAAGCGGCTCGCGCCTGGGTCACCGCTTCCAGGGTCTGCCGTTCGTGCTGCATATATCCCTTGACCGCCTCCACCAGGTTGGGGATCTCGTCGTGGCGCTGCTTCAGCAGAACATCGATGTTCGCCCAGGCGCGGTCATTGTCGTTACGCAGGCGGACCAGTTCGTTATAGAGAATCACCACGTAGATGAGCGCACCGCCTGCGATCAGCAAGACCAGCAGACCAGTAATGATGCTCAGCCCCATGCGGGTTCCTCCAGCCTCAGAAAAGTTTCAGGTAGTTGAGCAAAAGCGCAAGACAGACCAGCGCGACTGCGGCTCCTCCCATGATCATCAGCACTGCCCGGTTGCGCAGGCCTTTCTGCGTGTCCTGCTCGGATTTCGAGGAAATCAGAAATGTCTTTTCGGACGTTCCCTGGCAAATAACGTTGCGGTTCAGCCCGTCCTGGGCCTTGGGGTTTTCCGCACAACTGCCCGAGATGTTGTACTCCTGGCCGGGAAGGATGAGGTACTCGCGCAAGCGGTAGCGTCCGGAGGCCGCACTCATCGGTCGTGATGGCAGGGGCATCTGTCCGCTCTTCGCCAGTTCAAGAACATGCTGCATCATCACCTGCCGCTGCTGTTCCTTTGCCGGATCGACATTCGGCAGCCGTACCGCCATCATTTTTTCGATCAGGTCGAGCGGGGGCGCTCCTCCATGCGCGATGGTGGGGATCGCCTGCATCATCTCGAGCGCGGTTTGCCGGACCTGTTCGCGCTTGGGATCGTCCTGGGGCCCGCGTTTATCCAGCCAATGCTCCATCGCATTCGCCATGTGGTGCACGCCCGAGTAATTGACGTACTGCAGCAAGTCAGCATCCGAGACTGCCGCCGCGCCAGCCACCGTTCCCGGGCCCGCATGCTCGGAGCTCACAACCCGCTCGGCGCTTTGCGGCAGTTCGTATTCGGCCGCATAGCCGTCGATCAGGATCTTGCCGGTGTCATCCTCAAGGTAAAACTTCGTGCCATCGAGATCGGTGCGCAGGCGGGCCCAATTGGCGCTGCGTCCTTCGCTCTTCCACTGGTCGATTTGAATCTTGTAGAAGCAGCAGGGTGTATGCGTGACCGGGCTGGGCACCAGCTGATCGCTCGCCGCTTTCCCTCGAATGTGCACCCAACCCATGGGCACGCTGCGGATAGGGATGCGGGGTGTGTCGGCGACCACCTTGTACTCGCGAAACACGCGAAAGCCCTTGAAAAAAGTCCAAAGGCCAACCAGCAAAAAGACGGTTAACGCGGCTGCGGGATCGGAGTTGCTCGCCATACGGGCAATTCCGGCAAATGCTACCCGATGAGCGCGCGGAGGGCAAGAGTAAGACGGGCGAGAGAACGAACTAACGGGTATCAATCTTCAGGTTGATGTTCACCTGGGTCCGGTTGTCGAACTGGCTGACGGTCTTGGTGTCACTCTTTTTACCCTTGAACTGGGCATAGACTTCGTAGTCGATGTTGGGGGAGAGCGCGGGAAAGCGGTAACCGCCGTCCCCGCCGACGATGTAGGTTTTGACCGCCCGGGTACGGGGATTGGTGAGGTAGACCACGGCGTCGGGCAGCGGATTGTCTTGCCGATCGGTGACTCTTCCGCTGAGCAGTCGCCCGTTGTCCCCCTTGTCTTTCTTGTCAACAAAGGGGTTCGACGCCGCGGCAAGACCAACCAACAGCGTCAACATGGCTACAGCCAGGCACTTCCGCATGACGTTCCTCCCGGGCACGCGTCTCCTACTATTTTAGATGCAATCCGGTATCCACGCGCTCGTCGTTTTCGACCTCGACTTTGACCTCTCCACCCGGCTGTAACTTACTGCCATCAGGGAGTTTAAAGCCCTTCAGGCCGGGCACAAGATAGTAGGTCGCCTTGCCCGCCGGGACCCGGAACGCGAACTCCCCACGATGGTCAGAATATTGTTCCCACTTGGGTTTTTTATCGCCCTCGCGACGGAGTCTGACGGTCACGCCGTAGACGGGAAGGTCGTTCGGACCCCACACCGTGCCGTAGATCAGGGCGTAGGGCTTCTGGTGTTTGTTGTCAGCCATTGAAGGCAGGCAGGAGCAGAAAAGCACCAGCCCGATCAGGATCATCCGCGAAGCACGAGCGAGAAAGGCTGACTTGGCTGAGGCGGGTAATGATTGATCAGGCTTAGGAATCGTCACCGTCGTCCGCTACCTCTTCTTCCTCTTCCTCGTCCAAGTTCTCGTCCACGGGTTTCAGTTCGACGGGATTGACGGTGACCACTTCGAAATCGGTCCCACACTCGCTGCAGGACACAATTTCGCCTTCGTCAATCTCGTCCTCTTCAATATCGAGGTCGTTCTCGCACTCTGGACAATAGATCATAATTGCCTCCGTTCGGTATGACGCCCCTGATAATATTTAGTTTCTCTCCCGGCGCAGGTCAAGTACCTCTGGTTCGGGCCCACTTTGGGCTTGATGCAGAAAAGGCGTCTCGGGTTTCGTAATTATGAGCAGGTTTGCGGGCTGGCTGCAAGTCTGCCCGGCACTTTGGTTCGGTCGTCGCGGTCGTAACATTCATAGAACGGACGTGACTCCCTTGAAAATTGCACTGGTGTTTCTCAGCCTGTTGATTTCTACGCTGTTGGTTCCGGTAACCGCCGCAGCCCAGGATGCGCTCGATGCCGGCCCTGCCGACCCGCGGATCGCGGCCGCCTTGCAACAAGTCTCTGCCCAACATATCCGGTCGAACATTGAAAAGCTGGTGAGTTTCGGCACCCGCTCTACCCTCTCGGCACAGGATGCCGAATCCATTGCCGCCGGTCGCGGCATTGGCGCCGCGCGGGAGTGGATCAAAAGCCAGTTTGAAACTTACTCCAAAGAATGCGGGGGATGCCTGGAGGTAAAAACCGACGGTTTCACCGAGGCGCCCGCCGACCGCATTCCCAAACCCACGGAAATCACCAATGTTTATGCGGTCTTGAAGGGGACCGATCCGGACGCCGCCAAGCGCATGGTTCTGGTTACCGGACACTACGACTCGCGCAACAGCGACAACTTCAATGTGACCGACGCGGCCCCGGGTGCGAATGACGACGGCAGCGGCACCGCCGTGAGCCTGGAATGTGCCCGGGTGTTGAGCAAAATGAAGTTCCCGGCCACCATCATTTTCCTGACGGTTGCCGGCGAGGAGCAGGGACTGAACGGCAGCAAGCACTTCGCCCAGATGGCCAAGCAGCAGGGCTGGAACCTCGAAGCCGTCCTCAATAACGACATTGTGGGAGCCGATCGCAGCGCGCAACAGGACGCCGGCGTGGTGCGCGTGTTCTCCGAGGGTGTTCCGGTCGCAGCCGACGATAAACAGTTGCGCCTGATCCGCGGATTGGGCGGGGAAAGCGACTCCGGTTCCCGCCAGCTCGCCCGTTATATCGCGGAAGTTTCCCGCAGCTACCCTTCCGGCATCCAGCCCATGCTGATTTTCCGCCTCGACCGCTACCTGCGGGGCGGAGACCATTACTCCTTCAATCAGCAGGGGTACGCGGCGGTCCGCTTCACTGAGTTTCGCGAGGATTTCGACCACCAGCACCAGAACATCCGCACCGAAGGCGGGGTTGAATATGGAGACTTGCCCAAGTTCGTGAACTTTGACTTTGTGGCCAGTGTGGCGCGGGTGAATGCGGCCACCCTGGCTTCGCTGGCTGCGGCGCCGGCGCCTCCGGGCAAGGTTCGCCTTTTGACGAAAGATCTGGTAAACGACTCGACTCTGACCTGGGAAGCCTCGCCATCGGCCAGCGCATACGAAGTGCTGTGGCGGGCGACCACCGAGTCCGAGTGGGATCATCGCCAGAACGTCGGCAATGGGACCCAGGCAACCATGCCGCAATCGAAAGACAACGTGATCTTCGCCGTGCGCGCCGTGGATAAAGACGGCCACCGCAGCCTGCCGGTGGTGCCGCTGCCCGAACGGTAAACTGGTAAGATTGTTGTGACCCTCCCAGCGGCACGCCGGGTGCAGTCCCGCCTGAGCGCCGCCGGTTGACGACTGCTTTCATGCCTTCTGGACGAACCTTCTCGCTGAGCTTCCCACCCTTTACCAAGGCGGTGAAGTGGCTGGTCCTCATCAATGCCGGGGTCCTGCTGTTCATGACCCTGTTGCGGGTAATGAATGAGGACGTATACGACGCCTTCAAGGCCATCTTTGCCCTGGTCCCCTATCTGGTGGTGCGGGGGTGGATTTGGCAGATCATCTCTTACTCCTTCCTGCACGAAGGCATTCTGCACCTGCTGTTCAACATGCTGGGGCTATGGATGTTCGGAGCCCAGTTCGAGCAGGATTGGGGATGGAAGAAATTTCTGGAGTTCTATTTCTTCTGCGTGGCCGGGGCGGCGCTTACCACCATTGCCGTTTCCTACACCGGTCTGGGCGGGGTTTCGCCGCTCACCAAGACCGTGGGCGCGTCCGGCGGAGTATTCGGCATCCTCATGGCTTTCGGCCTTATCTACGGCGAGCGCGAGATCATGCTGTTTCCCATTCCCTTCAGCCTCAAGGCGAAATATTTTGTGGCGGGGATCGCGTTCATCACCCTGGTTGAAGCCATCAGCGCCTCCTCCGGGCACGGCGAGGCCATCGCTTATTCCGCCCACCTCGGCGGCCTGCTGTTCGGATTTCTGTACGTGAAGTTCGTGCCCAAGCGTGGTTTAGTCTCGGGCACCAGCGAGCGCTATTTCGGACTGCGCAATTCCTATTACCGCTGGCGACGGCGCCGGGCCGCGCGCAAGTTCGAAGTCTACATGCGCAAACACAACCGTACCGTGCACTTCGATGAACACGGAAACTACATTCCCGACGAAGAAAAAAAAGATGGCGGGTCGAAGTCAGGCTGGGTGAACTAGAAATTTTCGATTGTTGACTTTTGATTGTCGATTTGAAACACCCCGAGCGTGCCCCGTCCTAACGCCGCGGTTCTGGCGACGTTAGGACAGAGAATCTTCGCATTACGTAAGCCGCGCTGGGCGTGCCGCCCGCCTCCGATATCCTAGAAACGAAACACCAGTCCGGTCGAGACTCTCACATTGCCAGTCTCTCCCACCCCCTGGAAGCGATAGTAGACCCAGTCCGCCTGGAACAGGCGCACCGCAATGCGGGGGCTGACCTTGGCATCCACTCCACCGCCCATCATCATCGCGAAACCATTGCTGCTGGCTGAAAGTCCAGAGAACGAAGCACTCGCGTGCGCTCCGCCAAATAACGCATGCACAAATGGATTGAAGGTTCCTTCATGGTTCAAAGACAGCACCGGGCCGAAGGTATAGCTGTAAACCCTGGCCGATACGCCGCTGATCGACTTGTAAGAGCCGCTGAAATCACCCGCGATACCGAAGTACTTGTTGAAGTTGCCGGTGAGGGAAGCGTTCCAGCCGTTAAAGTTCTCGCTGACCCCACCCGCACTGACGCGGGTGTACTGGTAACCTCCAAACACCTCGGCTTTCGGTGTCTCCTGCGCCATGACTGCGAGTGAACATAGGCCAAGTAGAATAACGAGTACCAGGAATTTGCGCATAATGGAATCTTCTCCGTTCCGTTGATTTTCAAAGATATGAATACCCCCCTATTGGAGTCCCAATCGCGGCGGCTCTCAAGGACACGGACCCAGAGATTGGTCACAGAGGGCTCTAAACGTCCTGAATTGGGAATACGCTGACGGTGGCCCCGCCGTGCGGCGGGGTGGGGACTCCATCGTTCAGGGCAACTTGCTAGGGGAAAAAAGCCAGCAAGGTTTGCGTAATCTTCGCTGCCAGCTCGACGGATGTTTTCTTGCCACTGAATCCCAGGTCATGTCCCACGCCTTCCACCGGAAGCATCCTTGTCCTCGCTGGGATCAGCTTCAGAGCTTTCTCCACTTCCTCGATCGAGCCGAACGGGTCGCGGGTGCCTTCTATAAATAGCGCGGGAGTGCGCAGCTCCGGAAAATGCTGCACCCGAAGTTGCAGCGGCTTGCCCGGCGGGTGCAGCGGGTAGGAAGTCAGCAGCAGACCATCCGCCAGCTTGGGCTCGGCGGCGCAGAGCATGGTGGCTTGGCGGCCCCCGTAGGACTGGCCTCCGAGAAACACCCGTCCCGACACCAGCCTGCGCATTTCCTCGACGGCGTTTTTCAGACCCTGGCGATCCCGTTCGGATTCACGGGGACGGGGCGGACCGAACGCGCGGCTCTGGCGGAAAGGCAGGTCACAACGCAACACCGTGAAACCCGCGCCGGCAAAGGCTTCCGCCAGGGACACCAGCATTGGCGATTTCGCATTCCCTCCGGCGCCGTGGGTGAATACCAGGCCTTGATGGTTGGACTTGGAAGGAAGGTGCAGGAATCCGCGGACCGGGGGATCGAGAGTGGCCGCGGAAAAATGCTCGCTGTTCGACATCGCTGAACTCCGACGGCTGGGGACGCCCGTCCCTCCGTTAATGGATGTTCCCGATCAGTTAGTCGAGTTCTACTTCATCCAGGCGCTCGTGAATCTTGACGATCTCGATCTCCTGCGAGAGCTTCGCCAGGGAGCGCAGCACTTCCGGGTCTTCCAGGGCGGCGCGGCGTCTTTCCTCCGATTTCCAGTACCGCACCACGACATACTGGCCGTTGCTGTCGCGATAGAGGCGGTCGCGACTGTATCCCCCGGCGGAGAGGGCCGCGCGCAAATCACGCATGGTGGCGAGGGCATCGGCTTGCTTGCCCGGCAAGGGGTTAAAAATTGCGACCGACAGTATTTCTTGCGACATATTTGATATCAGCGGCGAGGCTTCCGCGCTGGTTTTCGCGATGCCAGATCCACATCCTCCGCGGTCACGGCGTGCAACCGCATAAAGTTCGTCGATCCCGAAGCCATCTGCGTCCCCGCCACTACCCCCAGCACATCCCCGACGCTCACGTTCCCTTGCTGCAGCAGTTCCCGTTCCGCGGTATGCACCATGTCTTCGGCCGAGCGGGCTTGTTCGGTACGCACGGGATGCACTCCCCAGAACAGATTCACCCGGTTACAAACGGCTTCATTTTGTGCAAAAGCGTAGATCTGCGCCTTGGGACGATACTTGGAAATCAGGCGCGCGGTGTTTCCCGACTCGGTAAAAATGGCGATCGCCCCCATGTGGAGATCGTCGGCGGCGTGCGCCACCGATTCGCAGATGGTTTCGGCAATCGAAAGCCCGCGATGATCGCGGCGGCGGCGCGGCAGAGTAAACTCGGCCATCTTGCTTTCGGCCTCGATCACGATCTTCGCCATCATGGCGACCGCTTCGCGAGGATACTTTCCGCTGGCCGTTTCCGCCGACAGCATCACGGCGTCGCTGCCATCGAATACCGCGTTGGCCACGTCGCTGGCTTCGGCCCGGGTGGGCCGCGGGTTCTCCACCATGGACTCCAGCATCTGGGTGGCCGTAATCACCGGCTTGCGCCAGTCCGCCGAACGGCGGATCACATGTTTCTGGATCACCGGCACGCGTTCCGGCGGCAGTTCCACGCCCAGATCGCCGCGCGCCACCATGACCCCGTCTGCCGCCTCAAAAATCTCCTCCAGCCGCTCGATGGCCTGCGGCTTTTCCAGCTTGGCGATGATCGGCAGGTCGCTCCCGCTATGCGCAATGATCTGCTTGACCATCAGCACGTCAGCCGCGGAGCGCACGAACGACAGCGCGACCATATCCACTCCGTGCTTGAGGCCGAACTCCAGGTCTTTACGGTCTTTTGCCGTGAGCGCGGGGATGGTGAGCGCCACCCCGGGCAGATTGATGCCTTTATGTTCGCCCAGGATTCCGCCGTTGAGCACCTCGCACTCCACCTCGGTGCCGCGAACGTGGGTCACCCGCAGTTCGATCAAGCCATCGGAAAGCAGAATGCGGGCGCCAGCCTGAATTTCGCGCGCCAGGTCCCGGAACGTTGTGGAAATGAGCCTGGCCGTACCCGGAATATCGCGCGGCGTGATGGTGACCTTGGACCCGCTTTTGAGGGTGACCGGTTGGTGGCCTCGCAGGCGGCCGGTGCGGATTTTTGGTCCCTGCAGATCCTGCAGAATGCAGATGGTGCGGCCCTCTTTTGCGGCTGCGCGGCGCAGGCGCTGGATGTGGGCGGCGTGTTCGGCATGCGATCCGTGGGAAAAATTGAGGCGGGCCACGTCCATGCCCAGGCGCATCAGGTCGCGCATGATGGATTCCGAATTGCAGGAAGGCCCGATGGTGCAGATAATCTTGGCGCGCCGTGTGGCCGGCGGCGGGGCGGAATCGCCAGGCTCGCGCTCCCCCGACAACTCTCCTGAAACCAAATCCAGCTTGCTTTCTTTCAATGGGTCCCCAAATAGAATTTCCGAGATGCCAGGCGGGCTTTGCCTGGTCTGGCTTTATGCCTTGGATTCACCAATGGCCTTCAATTCCCGGCCCAGCATGGCGCGCGGAAACAGCATGGCGTTGAACTCCGCTCCTACCAGCACCACCAGCGAGATCATATACATCCACACCAGCAGGGCGATGCTCACCCCCAGGGAGCCATAGATCAGACTGTAATCAGCGTAACGCTGCAGATACAAGCTGAAGATGGCGGTCGAGGCGAACCAGAGCGCGGTCGCCAGTACCGAACCCGGCAGCACACTGTGCCAGGGCTGGGTGCGTGGCACGGCGTTGTGATAGATGAGCGCGATGACCGCGATGCTGGTGAGGGTAGCGATCATCCAGCGCACCGCCGTCCACATCAGCAGGATGTAAAAGCCGAACTCGTGATTCAGATGAAACAAAATCCGGGTCTCAATGCGGCTGCCGAAGGCTACCAGGATGGTGGAGAAGGTCAGGGGGATTCCCGCCAGAATGACCAGCGAGAATGCAATGAGCCGCTCCTTCACCAGGCCCCAGATTTTCGGCAGCTGGTAACAGCGCCGGAACCCCTCCATCCAGGAAATCATGACGCCGGAAGCCGTCCACAAGGTGATCAAGGAAGCGGTGACCAGCAGGCTCACCGGACGGTTGGTGGTGCCCCGGAGGTAGGCGATCGCCGTGGTGCTGCCGGCGGGCAGAATGCGGCCCAGCGCGTAGGAGAGCTCGCGCAGGTACGCTTCCCCTTTGCGGGAAGTAGCCAGTACCGAGCCCACCACCAGCAATAAAGGAAAAAACGTCAGAATCGAGGAATAGGCGGAAGCTTTGGCGATGGCGAACGCGTCGTGCTGAAAAGCACGCCAGAACGCGAGCCGCAACAAGCGCAGGAAGCGGGGCATTTCTTCTGCAAGGGTATGGGTCGCTGCCCGCGGACGCAACTGCGAAATCGGGGCGCGACCCTCATCCTGCAAGTGTTTGGGGTTGGCATGCATGGGGAACCAGGAAAGAAAGGGGCGGACGGGGCCGCCCCTTTCAGCCTTTCGCCGAATTACTCCGCGGTCAGTTCCTCGGTTTCGCCTTCGTGGCGCATCAGCTCGAGCGCGCGCTCGGCTTCTTCGTACGCGCCGAAACCTCTTCCTGTACCTTGGCGGCGGCCTCCTCCAGCTCCGGCGAGAGCCGGACGTTGCGGTAGTACTCCATGCCGGTGCCGGCCGGGATGAGCCGTCCGACGATGACGTTTTCCTTCAGGCCGCGCAGGTGGTCCACCGCGCCCTGAATGGAGGCTTCGGTGAGCACGCGCGTGGTCTCCTGGAACGATGCCGCGGAGATGAACGAGTCGGTCGAGAGCGAAGCCTTGGTGATGCCGAGCAGCAGCGGACGTCCGGTGGCCGGCGTCCGCCCTCTTCGATCACCCGCTCGTTCTCTTCGCGGAAGCGGAACTTGTCCACCTGCTGTTCCAGCAGGAACTGGGTATCGCCCACGTCTTCCACCTTGACCCAGCGCATCATCTGGCGAACGATCACTTCGATGTGCTTGTCGCTGATGTTCACGCCCTGCAGCCGGTAGACTTCCTGGATCTCGTTCACCAGGTAAGCCTGCAATTCCTTCTCGCCGAGGACGGCGAGAATGTCGTGCGGGTTGAGCGGGCCGTCCATCAGCGGCTCGCCGGCCTGGACGCGCTCGCCTTCCTGCACGTTGATGTGCGACGCCGCGCGGTACCGAGTATTCCTTCTCCGTGCCGTTGTCGGCCTGCGACGTAGACTCTTGCGCTGACCCTTGGCGACTTCGCCGAACTTGACCGTGCCATCGATTTCGCTGATGACGGCGGTCTCGTGCGGCTTGCGGGCTTCGAACAATTCGACCACGCGCGGCAGACCGCCGGTGATGTCCTTGGTCTTGGTGGTTTCGCGCGGGATCTTGGCCAGCACGTCGCCCGGATGCACCTCGTCGCCGTCCTGCACCATGAGGTGAGCGCGGGAGGGCATCAGGTAGCGCTTGTTGCTCTTGGCGCCCTTGATGACGATGGCCGGCTGACGCTTCTCGTCCGGCGAATCGGCCACCACGTGACGCGACAGGCCGGTCACTTCGTCCACTTCTTCGTGGAGCGTGACGCCTTCCTGCAGGTCCTTGAACTGCACCGTGCCGCCGATTTCGGTCAGGATCGCGAAGGTGTACGGATCCCACTCGACCATTACCTGGCCGAGCTTGACCTGGTCGCCTTCTTCCACCTTGAGCTTGGCGCCGTACACCACCGGAGTAGCGCTCCTTCTCGCGGCCCTTGTCGTCGACAACGGCGATCGAACCCTGGCGGTTCATCACCACCAGGTCGCCCGACTTGGCGCTGACGGTCTGCAGGTTGATGAAGCGCACGATGCCGTTGTTCTTGGCATCGAGGCGCGACTGCTCGTGAAACGCGAGACGCCGTACCGCCGATGTGGAAGGTACGCATGGTGAGCTGCGTTCCCGGTTCGCCGATGGACTGCGCCGCGATGACGCCGATCGCTTCGCCCAGTTCGACCATGCGGCCCGAAGCCAGGTTGCGTCCGTAGCACAGGACGCAGACGCCGCGCTTCGATTCGCAGGTGAGCACGGAGCGGATCTTCACCCGCTCGATGCCCGCGGCCTGGATCGCGCCGGCGAGGTCTTCGGTGATCTCCTGGTTGATGTCGACGATGACGTTGCCTTCGTAGTCCTTGATCTTCTCGAGCGAAACGCGGCCGACGATGCGGTCGCGCAACGGCTCGATGATCTCGCCGGCTTCGACGATGGACCGACGTAGATGCCGTCCACCGTGCCGCAGTCGTACTCGCTGATGATGACGTCCTGCGCCACGTCCACCAGGCGGCGGGTCAGGTAGCCGGAGTCGGCCGTCTTCAGCGCCGTATCGGCCAGACCCTTGCGAGCGCCGTGCGTCGAGATGAAGTACTGCAACACCGTCAGGCCTTCGCGGAAGTTGGCCGTGATCGGGCGTCTCGATGATTTCGCCCGACGGCTTGGCCATCAATCCGCGCATGCCGGAGAGCTGACGAATCTGCTGTTTCGAACCGCGAGCGCCGGAGTCGGCCATGACGTAAATCGGGTTGATGTCGCCTTCCTTGTCGTCGCTGCTGCATGGCGCGAACATCTCGTCGGCGACCTTTTCGGTAATCGCCGACCAGATTTCGATGACCTTGTTGTAGCGCTCGCCGTTGGTGATGGCGCCGTCCAGGTACTGCTGCTGAACGCTGACCACCTGCTTCTCGGCGTCGCTGCACCAGCGTCTTCTTGCTGGCCGGGATGACCATGTCGTCGATACCGATCGACAGGCCGGCCTTGGTCGCGTAGAGGAAGCCGAGCGTCTTGATCTCGTCGAGCATCTTGACCGTGGTCTCGAGGCCGAAGCGCAGGTAGCAGTAGTTCACCAGCTGGCCGATGCCCTTCTTCTTGAGCAAGCCGTTGATGTACGGCATGCCGCTCGGCAAGATGATCGTTCAGGATGGCGCGGCCGACCGTGGTGTTGATGAACTGACGGTTGAAGTCGACCGGCTCGGTGTGCGTCACGTCCTGATCGTCGTAAGCGCGTGGTCAGGTCGATCACCTCGCCGGTGTAGCGCAGGCGGATCGGCGTGAGCGTTTCCACTTCGCCGGCTTCGAGCGCCAGCAGCACTTCGTCGATGTTGGCGAAGGCGCGGCCTTCACCCTTGGCGCCCGGCTTGGCTTTGGTCAGGTAGTAGATGCCGAGCACCATGTCCTGCGTGGGCACGGTGATCGGCTGGCCGGAGGCCGGCGACAGGATGTTGTGCGAAGCAAGCATCAGCACGCTGGCTTCGACCTGCGCTTCCGGCGACAGCGGAATGTGCACCGCCATCTGGTCGCCGTCGAAGTCGGCGTTGAAGGCCGTGCAGACCAGCGGGTGAATCTTGATGGCCTTGCCTTCCACCAGCACCGGCTCGAAATGCCTGGATGCCGAGACGGTGAAGCGTTGGGGCGCGGTTCAGCAGCACCGGATGGTCCTTGATGACCTCTTCCAGGATGTCCCACACGATCGGCTCCTGCTGCTCCACCATTTCCTTGGCCTGCTTGATGGTGGTGCAGTGGCCGGTCTGCTCCAGCCGGTGATAGATGAACGGCTTGAACAGCTCGAGCGCCATCTTCTTGGGCAGACCGCACTGGTGCAGCTTGAGTTCCGGACCGACGACGATGACGGAACGGCCCGAGTAGTCCACGCGCTTGCCGAGCAGGTTCTGGCGGAAGCGGCCCTGCTTGCCCTTGAGCGTGTCGGAGAGCGACTTGAGCGGGCGGTTGTTGGCGCCGCGCAGCACGCGGCCACGGCGGCCGTTGTCGAACAGCGCGTCGACGGCTTCCTGCAGCATGCGCTTTTCATTGCGCACGATGACTTCAGGAGCGTGCAGGTCCATCAGCTTCTTCAGCCGGTTGTTGCGGTTGATGACGCGGCGATAGAGATCGTTCAGATCGGACGTGGCAAAGCGGCCGCCATCGAGCGGAACCAGCGGACGCAGCTCCGGCGGAATGACCGGGATCACGTCCAGGATCATCCACTGCGGCTTGTTGCCGCTCTTGCGGAAGGCCTCGACCACCTTCAGCCGCTTGGCGTACTTCAGCCGCTTCTGCAGCGAGGTCTCGTTCTTCATCTTCTCGCGCAGTTCGACGGAGAGCGTCTCGACCTCGACGCGCTTGAGCAGTTCCTTGATGGCTTCCGCGCCCATCATGGCCTTGAAGCCGGTGGGACGGAACTGCTGGTCGAGTTCGCGGAACTTGGCCTCGTCCTTGATGATCTCGCGCTCTTTCACCGGAGCGTCGCCGGGATCGACGACGACGTAGGCCTCGAAGTAGAGAACGGACTCGAGGTCGCGCAGGGAGATGTCGAGCAGGTGGCCGATGCGGCTGGGCAGTCCCTTGAAGAACCACACGTGCGAGCAGGG
The DNA here is from genome assembly GCA_963840615.1 of Terriglobia bacterium. Classification (GTDB taxonomy): domain Bacteria; phylum Acidobacteriota; class Terriglobia; order Terriglobales; family Acidobacteriaceae; genus DATFTE01. The sequence goes on along the minus strand of CAWJAA010000040.1, from coordinate 66,604 downwards.
CGAAGCCAGCTCGATGTGGCCCAGGCGCTCGCGGCGGACCTTCGAGAGCGTGACTTCCACGCCGCACTTGTCGCAGATGACGCCGCGGTGCTTCATGCGCTTGTACTTGCCGCAGAGGCACTCCCAGTCGGTGACCGGGCCAAAGATGCGGGCGCAGAACAGGCCGTCGCGCTCCGGCTTGAAGGTACGGTAGTTGATGGTCTCCGGCTTGGTTACTTCACCATGCGACCAGCTGCGGATCTTTTCCGGAGAGGCGAGGCTGATGCGGATGGCGTCGAAGTCCGCAATCGGGTTCGCCAAGTCAAATGGGCTCGAACGGTACAAAGTGTTCCTCCACTTCCTGCGGCATGTCACGCCGTCGCCGGCGGCTCCTGTCATGAGTTGCTCAGTTCCCGGTTGCTCAGTTGCCCGTGAAAACCGATTCTGTGTTCTCCGCTTCCCTCGACCGAAGGACGAAAGCCGCGTGAGCTCATCTCCAGCGAATCCGTCGTTCGCCACCGGCTCCAGCTTCCTGAGAACTGGCAACTGAGAACTGCGAACTGTTAATCGCGCTGCCGGCGCTGGCTCCGACGCACCGGCTTCTTTCTCCAGCCTTGATCAGCTCCACATCCAGGCAGAGCGACTGCAATTCGCGGATCAGCACGTTGAACGACTCGGGCACGCCCGGCTCGATGGCCGCTTCGCCCTTGACGATGGCCTCGTAAATCTTGGTGCGGCCATACACGTCGTCGGACTTGGCCGTCAGCAGTTCCTGCAGGATGTACGCCGCGCCGTAAGCTTCCAGCGCCCACACTTCCATTTCGCCGAAGCGCTGCCCGCCGAACTGCGCCTTGCCGCCCAGCGGCTGCTGGGTGATGAGCGAGTACGGTCCGATCGAACGCGCGTGGATCTTGTCGTCGACCAGGTGCGACAGCTTGAGCATGTAGATGTAGCCGACCGTGACCGGCTGCTCGAACTGCTCGCCGGTCATGCCGTCGTACAGCGAGCGTCTTGCCGGAGGTCGGCAGGCCGGCCGATTGCCGAGCAGCGCCTTGATCTCGTCTTCGCGCGCGCCGTCGAACACCGGCGATGCCAGAACGACGCCGCGCTTCATGCCGTCGGCGACCGCGCATCAGCTCTTCGTCGTCCAGGTCCGCGATGGTTGCCGCCAGCGCGCGTGTCCTTGAACAACGCCTTGAGTTCACGCCGGACGGCTTCTGCGCTTGGTGTTCTCCGCCAGCAGCTCGGCGATCTTGCTTGCCCAGCTCGTGTGCGGCCCAGCCCAGGTGCGTTTCCAGAATCTGGCCCACGTTCATACGGGAAGGCACGCCCAGCGGATTGAGCACGATCTCCACCGGCGTTCCGTCGGGCAGGTACGGCATGTCCTCTTCCGGCAGAATGCGCGCGATCACGCCCTTGTTGCCGTGGCGGCCGGCCATCTTGTCGCCCACGCGAGAGCTTGCGCTTCATGGCGACGTAGACCTTCACCAGCTTGATCACGCCCGGCGGCAGCTCGTCGCCCTTCTGCAGCTTCTCGATCTTCTCGTTGATGATCTTGCGCGAGCACGTCGATCTGGCGCGAGGTCATCTCCTCGATCTCGTCGATCTGCTCGTTGACGCGCGGGTCCTTGTCGGCGTACTTGATGCGCTTGAGGTTGCGGGTGGAGATGCGCTCGATGGTGTCGCGGTCGAGCATCGCGCCCTTGGTCGAGCAGGCGCTTGTTGGTGCGCTCGTCGTGCAGGTCGGCCTGCACTTCCTTGCCGCCCAGGATGGCCTCCAGACGCTTCAGGCGCTCGTCGGTCAGAATGCGGATTTCGTCGCGACAGGTTCTTTTCGAGCTTGGCGATCTGCTCCGCCTCGATCTGCTTGGCGCGCTCGTCCTTCTCCTGCCCCTTGCGGGAGAAGATCTTCACGTCCACCACCATGCCCTCGATGCCCGGCGGGCAGGTAGAGCGAAGCGTCGCGCACATCGCCGGCCTTTTCGCCGAAGATGGCGCGCAACAGCTTCTCTTCCGGCGTCAGCTGGGTCTCGCCCTTGGGCGTCACCTTGCCGACCAGAATGTCGCCGTGCTTGACTGTGGCGCCGATGCGGATGACGCCGCTCTCGTCCAGGTCGCGCAGCGCGTTTTCGCTGACGTTGGGAATGTCGCGCGTGATTTCCTCCGGTCCGAGCTTGGTGTCGCGGGCCTCGATCTCGAACTCCTCGATGTGGACCGAGGTGTAGTAGTCCTCGTTCACCAGCTTCTCGCTGACCAGGATCGCGTCCTCGAAGTTGTAGCCGCGCCACGGCATGAAGGCCACCAGCACGTTGCGGCCCAGCGCCAGCTCGCCCTGCTCGGTGCAGGGACCGTCGGCGATCACCTGCCCCTTGAGCACCCGCTCGCCTTTGCGCACCACCGGCTTCTGGTTGATGCAGGTGTTCTGGTTGGAGCGCTTGAACTTGGTGAGCTGGTAAATGTCGCTGCCCACCTCGCGCGAAAGCTGCGTGGGATGATGCTCGCCCTCGACGCGCACGATGATGCGCTCCGAGTCCACCGAATCCACGATGCCGTTGCGCGCGGCCAGGATCACCGCGCCGGAGTCGCGCGCCGTGACGCCTTCCATGCCCGTGCCCACCAGCGGCGCCTCGGCCACGCAGCAGCGGCACCGACTGGCGCTGCATGTTGGCGCCCATCAGCGCGCGGTTGGCGTCGTCGTGCTCGAGGAACGGCACCAGCGAGGCGGCCACCGAAACCAGCTGCTTGGGGCTGACGTCGATGTAGTCCACCTCGTCGCGGTTGACCAGCACGAAGTTGCCGGCCTTGCGGGCGTTCACCAGTTCGTGCGACGATCCGTGCCCTTGTCGTCCAGCTCGACGTTGGCCTGGGCGATGGTGTGCTGGTCCTCTTCCCACGCCGAGAGGTAGAACGAGAACGGCTCGAGCTCGATCGTGCGCTTGCGCCGCTCCTTCAGCTCGGCGTTGACCTTTTCGATCTCGTCCTTCTCGATGTGGTCGCCCACGTTGAGATCGCTGTCGCCGGCGTTGACGATGCGTGACGTAATCGAGCACGCGTCCGTCCTTGACCTTGCGGTAGGGCGACTCGATGAAGCCGTAGTCGTTGATGCGCGCGTAGCAGCTCAGCGACGAGATCAGGCCGATGTTCGGACCTTCCGGCGTCTCAATCGGGCAGATGCGGCCGTAGTGCGTCGGGTGCACGTCGCGGACTTCGAATCCGGCGCGCTCGCGCGACAGACCGCCCGGCCCAAGGGCCGACAGACGCCGCTTGTGCGTGATTTCCGACAGCGGGTTGGTCTGGTCCATGAACTGCGACAGCTGCGACGACCCGAAGAACTCGCGGATCGCGGCCATCACCGGCTTGGCGTTGACCAGGTCGTGCGGCATGGCGGTTGACATTTCCTGGTACACGCTCATCTTTTCCTTGATGGCGCGCTCCATGCGCACCAGGCCGATGCGGAACTGGTTCTCCAGCAGTTCGCCGACCGCGCGCACGCGGCGGTTGCCGAGGTGATCGATGTCGTCCACCGAGCCGATGTTCTTGCGCAGCTTGAGCAGGTAGCGGATGGTGCCGTAGAAATCCTCCGGCTCCAGCGTGCGGCTGATCGAGGCTTGGTGGCGTCCTGGTTCTCGATACAGCTTGATGTTGAACTTCAACCGGCCGACGCGCGAGAAGTCGTACTTGCGCGGATCGAAGAACATGCCGTGGAAGAGCGCGGTCGCGGTGTCGAGCGTCGGCGGATCGCCGGGACGCAGCTTGCGGTAGATCTCGATCAGCGCTTCCTGCGGTGTCTTCACCGAGTCGCGCTTCAAGCGTCTGGCTGATCACCATGCCCACGTCGTCGCGCTCGGGGAAGAACACGTTCAGCTCGACCACCCCCGTGGCATCCAGGATCTTCGCGAGCTTGTCGGCCGTCAGTTCGGAGTTGGCTTCGAGCAACACTTCGCCGGTGGTGGTGTCGACGACGTCGCTTGCCACCCAGGCGCCTTCCAGATCGGTGATGTCGACCTCGATCTCCGTGATCTTCGCCTTCTGGATTTCCTTCAGCGATGGCGGCGTTAATCTTGCGCCCGGAATGCGCGATTTCCTCTCCCGCCTTGTTCTTGATGCTGTGCGCCAGCTTCATGCCCAGCAGGTTGGTGGCTTTCTCGCTGGTGGATCAAGCGTCCAGAACAGTTTCTTGTCGCGAAGCGCAGGCGATCGACGGTGTAGAAGGTGCGCAGAATGTCTTCGTCCGAACGCAGGCCGAGAGCGCGCAGGAAGATCGTGCCCAGGAACTTGCGCTTGCGGTCGATGCGCACGTACAGCATGTTCTTCTGGTCGTACTCGAATTCCACCCACGAGCCGCGGTAGGGAATGATCTTGCCCAGGAAGTAGGTGCGGTTGTTGGCGGTCTCGAAGAACACGCCGGGCGAGCGGTGCAACTGGCTGACAATCACGCGCTCGGTGCCGTTGATGATGAAGGTGCCGTTCTGGGTCATCAGCGGAACGTCGCCGAAGAAGACTTCCTGCTCCTTGATGTCGCGGATGGAGCGGTTGCCGGTCTCCGCGTCCTTGTCGCAGATGGTGAGCCGCATGGTGACCTTGAGCGGGGCGGAGTAGGTCATACCGCGCTCTTCGCACTCGCTCACGTCGTACTTCAGTTGCAGGCCGACCGGGTCGCCGCACTTGTTGCAGAAATCGGGAGTATTCGCGTTGTAGGTGCCGCACTTCTGGCAGAGCACTTCGCCGGGATGAAAGGGATCGGTAATGACCGTCGATCCGCAATTCCGGCAGGTGGTGCGCAGGTGGTGCAGCCCCTTGAGGTGTCCGCACTTGCACTCCCAGTTACCGATGGCGTAATCCACGAACTCCAGTTGTGATACGTTGCGGAAGTCGGTAATGGGAAACACCGACTGGAAAACCGCCTGCAACCCGGCGTCATCGCGCTCGCTGGGCAACCGGTCCATTTGCAGGAAGCGCTCGTAGGAGCGCTTCTGCACTTCAATCAGGTTCGGAATCTGGATGGTGGCGGGAATTTTGGAGAAATCAAAACGTTTACGGAAGATGCTGTTATTCGTCATCGGCATTCAGAACTCCCAATTACTGCAAGCGCAACCGTTGGTTGCGAGAAACCGCGGATGTGGGCGTGTTTATCCGCGCCGCGGTAAACCTGAACCTGGGAAAACCCGGGAAATGCGTACGCGCCCGTAGGGACATGACTCCCCGCAGGCGCCAATTTGAGCGCGCAGCCTGTGTTGAAATGTATGTTTCCGCGCCAGTCTTTAAGGCCTGTTTCCGTCCCGCTGCCCGCGGAACAGTTGCCTAACCCTTGCCACGACCACTCTTCACCCCGCCTCGGTCCGCGAAAGTGAAGGGATCGCCCGATACTGCGATGAATTCCAGGAAGCAGTGTTGATATTAGATGGTAACACCCTTCCCCGGGATTCACCACACTAAGATCGTGCGTTCCGGCCGGACTTGCACCAAAATGGTCCGGCAGCGGAGGCCCAGCGGGACGAACGCCACGTCCGCCCCGCCATCCTGCTGAAACTACTTCACTTCTACGGTTGCGCCGGCCTCCGTGAACTTCTTCTTGATGGTCTCAGCCTCTTCCTTGGAGACGCCTTCTTTTACGGTCTTGGGAGCGCCATCGACCAGGTCCTTGGCTTCTTTCAAGCCCAGGCTGGTGACTTCGCGGACCGCCTTGATCACGTTGATCTTGTTGGCGCCCACGTCCTTCAGCACGACCGTGAACTCGGTCTTTTCTTCCGCCGGAGCCGCGGCTGCACCCGCTCCGCCACCGGCAACCATGACCGGGGCTGCGGCCGCCGCCGAGACGCCAAGCCGCTCTTCCAGCTTCTTCACCAGCTGCGCCGCGTCGAGCAGCGACAACCCTACGATTGATTCTTCCAACTGCTGCAAATCCGCCATTTCAGTTCTCCACTCGTTATCAGTTTTGTTGATTTCGTTATCGCCTGGGCCAGGTTTCCAGTGCGCCAGGTCCGATTCCCTGCGCCAGACAACGCTTGGGACCAGACCGCGCAACCCCTGACTTGCTGATAACCAAATCTTTTCGGATGGCTTTCGCCATCCCGGAACTTTGTAATTTCGGAATCGGGTTTCACATTCCCAAATTTGCAAGATGTACCCGATTACCGAGGCGCAGCTTCTCCGCTTCCTTGAACTTGTTTTCCTTCACGCCCTGGTTGACCACCACCGCCAGATCGCGGCCGACGGCATTCATCACCGTCACCAGGCGCTGCGCCGGAGCGTTGAACAGGAACAACAGCTTGGAGTAAATCTCTTCCTTCGACGGCATGGTCGCCAGCGCCTCGATCTCGTTGATCGAGATCACCCGGCCTTCGACCACTCCCGCCTTGAAACTTGAACTCCGGATTGTCCTTGGCGTACTTGGCGAGGGCCTTCGCCAGAGCGACCGGATCGCCCTCGGTATAGGCGATCGAAGTCACCCCGGCAAGATCCTTCAGAACGGCTCTCGACCTTGGTGCCCTTCGAAGCCCGCTCGGCCAGGGTGTTCTTTACCACCTGGTACTGTGCCCCGGCGCTGCGAACGCGTCTTGCGCAGTTCGTAATCCTGCGCCACCGTCAGCTTGCCGAACGTGGCCACGATCACGCTGGTAGACGTTCTTCAATTCGCTGCTCGAGCCCTCAACCTGTTCGATGCTTCTTCGCTTTGGTGACTGCCATGATTCCATCCCTCGAAATTTTCTATTTGTTGTCCCGCCGACCTGCCTTTGGTCGCCCAAGGACCGGGACGCACCGCGCCCATCGTCCACGCTCTTCGCGGACGAACCAATGCGGGTTGGGCGCGCTCCCTAAACTAAACTTTCGCTGCCGCTTCAACCGCACTGGTGTCGAGCGAGATGCCCGGGCCCATGGTCGAACTGAGGTAGCACCCCTTGATGTACTTGCCCTTGGCCACCGCCGGCTTGGCTTTGATCACGCTGGTGATCACCGTCGTCGCGTTGTCGACCAGCTTGTCCGGCGTGAAGCGAAATCTTGCCTACCGGAACGTGGACCAGCGCGGTCTTGTCGGTGCGGAATTCGACCTTGCCGGCTTTCACTTCCTGCACCGCCTTGGCGACGTCAATGGTCACCGTGCCCGTCTTCGGGTTCGGCATCAGGCCGCGTGGGACCAAGCACCTTGCCCAGACGCCCAACCGACTTCATCATGTCGGGCGTGGCGATGAGAGCGTCGAAGTCGGTCCAGTTCTCCTTCTGGTATCTTCTCCACCATATCTTCGCCGCCGACGAAATCGGCGCCGGCCGCTTCCGCCTCGCGGACCTTTTCGCCGGTGGCAATCACCAGCACCTTCTTCGACTTGCCCAGGCCGTGCGGCAGAACCACGGTGCCGCGCACCATCTGGTCCGCGTGCTTGGGATCCACTCCGAGACGCATGGTGAGTTCCACCGTCTCGTCGAACTTGGCGAACTTCACTTTCTGCAGCAGCGGGACCGCATCCTGCAGAGGATAAGAGCGCGGCTCGATCGACTGGCGCGCCTTGGTAATGTTCTTTCCTGCTTTTCTCATTTGCTCCTCGTCTCCCACCGCTCAGACGTTCGTCTGCTGAGCCGTAGTGTTGGTGACCAACAACCTAATTAGTAATTTCGTAATTTGGTAATTTAGAGCTTACGGCAACCAGGTTTTTCAAATTACCAATTTACTCTTACGATTACCCGATGACTTCAATTCCCATGGACCGCGCCGTCCCCTTGACGCTCTTGATCGCCGATTCCAGCGAGGCCGCGTTCAGATCCGGCATCTTCTGCTTGGCGATCTCGTCCACCTGCTTTTCGGTCACCTTGCCGACCTTGTCCTTGTTGGGCGTGCCCGAGCCCTTGGCGATACCCGCCGCGCGCTTCAGCAGAATCGCCGCCGGCGGCGTCTTGGTGACAAAGGTGAACGTGCGGTCGCTGTAAACCGTCATCACCACCGGGAATGATGAGTCCTTCCAGTTCTTTGCGCTGGGTGCGAGCGTTGAACTGCTTGCAGAACTCCATGATGTTGATCTGCGCCTGGCCCAGCGCGGGGCCGACCGGAGGCGCGGGCGTCGCTTTGCCCGCCGCAATCTGCAGCTTTACGGAACCTGTAGCTTTCTTTGCCATGTGTCTCTCTTCCGCCCTCAGTCCCGAGTCTAGGATTTTCGGCTCAGTGAACTTGAGGCTGTTCGTCTCTTCCCAAGCTACCAACTGCTGCCTTATGCTGACTTTCTCTACCTGCCCGAACTCCAGCTCCACCGGAGTCGAACGTCCGAAGATGGTAACCATCACCTTCAGCGTCTCGCGGTCTTCGTTCACGTCATCGACAATGCCGGTAAAGGTCGCGAACGGACCTTCGGTGATCGCGCACGGACTCGTTCTTCTCGAACTTGACCTTGAGTTTCGGCTTGTCCTTGCCTCGCGCCACGCGATAAACGATGTGATTCACTTCTTCTTCGGAACAGCGGCGTCGGCTGCTGGCCGGTGCCCACGAACCCGGTGACCCGCGGCGTGGATTTCACCACGTGCCAGACGTGGTCGTCCATGTCCATTTCCACCAGCACGTAGCCGGGATAGAACATGCGCTCCACGGTGTACTTCTTGCCGCCGCGAACCTCGGTGACGGCCTCGGTCGGGAATCAGCACTTTGCCGATCTTGCTCCTGCAGTCCGAAGGCCTGGATGCGCGACTCCAGCGATTCCTTCACCTTGCGCTCGAATCCGGAATACGTGTGGATGATGTACCACTTCATATTCGGATTCGAGGAGCCTCGGCGGCGCGGCTCCGTTCCTTCGTCCGGCGTTCCGGCCTGCGCCCTCGGATTCGTTCTTCGTCTTCGTTCTGCATAGCGTCCTGCAGTACCTCAGCTTCAGTCTTCGCCATCAGCGGTGCCCGACAACGTGCGGAGCACGATAATCGATACCCTGCCCGATGATGGTGTCGATCACAAAGAAGTACACGCCAAAGAGGAACACGGTGACGATCACGACGACCGTGGTGGTGGCCTGCACTTCCTTGCGGATGGCGTGGTCACCTTCTTCATTTCGGTGCGCACGTCGTTGTAGAACGTCTTGATCCGCTGCGGCCAGGACTTGATCCGATCACCAAAACTGCTCACCCGCGGCTGCCACGTCGAGTCTTGCCATTTTCTTCGTCTCGACTGCCATCACCACTCCTGGTCCCTATCTGTCTCCGCTCCAAAACTCTGGCAGGGGCGGAGGGATTCGAACCCCCAAGTTCGGTTTTGGAGACCGACAGTTTAACCGTTGAGCTTACGCCCCTGTTTCATCTCGGTGAATCTTGAAGCGCTGCATTTCGGTGACGTAAAGATCCTATCGCGTGATCGTTTGCAAAACCTCAGATTACCCAGTTTCCCGCTTGCCACGCTTACTAAATCGTCATTTCACTTCTTTATGCGGCGTATGCTTCCGGCAACGCTTGCAGAACTTCCTCAGCTCGATGCGATCCGTGGTCGTCTTCCGGTTCTTCGTAGTCGAATAGTTCCGCTCTTTGCAATCACGTGCACTGCATCGTAATAATCTCTCGGGGCATTGAAAACAGCTCCTAGCTCTTAGCCTTTAGCTCTTCCCTCGGTACGGTCTCGGTACTCGGTACTCGGTACTCGGTACTCGCTACTGCAGTTACTGGATAATTTCCGAGATCGTGCCGGCGCCCACCGTGTGGCCGCCTTCGCGGATCGCGAACCGCAAGCCCTTTTCCATGGCCACCGGCGTGATCAGCTCAATCACCAGGCTCACGTTGTCGCCCGGCATCACCATCTCCGTCCCCGCCGGCAACTCCGCCACCCCCGTCACGTCCGTCGTCCGGAAGTAGAACTGCGGACGGTATCCCTTGAAGAACGGCGTATGACGTCCGCCTTCTTCCTTGGTCAGAGACGTACACCTCGCCCTTGAACTTGGTGTGCGGCGTGATCGAGCCCGTCTTCGCCAGCACCATGCCGCGCTCCACGTCCTCCTTCGCTGATGCCGCGCAGCAACAACCCGGCATTGTCGCCCGCCAGACCTTCGTCCAGCTGCTTCTTGAACATTTCCACGCCCGTCACCACCGTCTTGCGGGTGTCGCGGAAGCCCACGATCTCCACTTCCTCGCCCACCTTCACCTTGCCGCGCTCGATACGGCCGGTCACCACCGTGCCGCGCCCCGAGATCGAGAAGATATCTTCAATCGGCATCAGGAACGGCTTGTCCATGATCGCGCACCGGCTGCGGTACGCTCTTGTCCACCGCCTCCATCAACTCGTCAATCTGCTTTTCCCACTTCTCTTCGCCGTTCAACGCGCCCAGCGCCGACAGCCGGATCACCGGCACATCGTCGCCCGGGAACTGATACGTCTTCAGCAGTTCGCGCACTTCCAGTTCCACCAGGTCCAGCAACTCAGGATCGTCCACCGCGTCGCACTTGTTCAGCGCCACCACGATGTACGGCACACCCACCTGGCGCGCCAGCAGCACGTGCTCGCGGGTCTGCGGCATCGGACCGTCGGTCGCCGCAACCACCAAGATCGCGCCATCCATCTGCGCCGCGCCCGTGATCATGTTCTTGATGTAGTCGGCGTGGCCCGGACAATCCACGTGCGCGTAGTGCCGGTTCGCCGTCTCGTACTCCACGTGCGCCGTCGCGATCGTGATGCCGCGCTCGCGCTCTTCCGGCGCGTTGTCGATCGAATCGAACGAACGGAACTTGATCTTCGGGTTGTGCTTCCGCAATACCTTCGTGATCGCCGCCGTCAACGTCGTCTTGCCGTGATCGATGTGACCAATCGTCCCTACGTTGCACGTGCGGCTTGTTCCGGTCAAATTTTTCCTTCGCCATAAGATTGCCTTGCCTTCAGTAGTACTGGTACAACTTCCGAAACTTCTGCGCAGCGTCCGGATCCACTTCTTCAATCCGAGTCAGATAAAACTCCCGCATCTGCGCCTGGTCGGAAATCGGTCAGCGCCTGGTACAGCTCCTGGGCCGTGGTTCCCGCCTTGGCCAACGCTTCGTCTTCGCGATCGAAAACCCGCTTAGCCAGAATCACATCCCAATCGCGGACCCGGATTCCTTCACTCTGCAGCCGGTGGAGGAACTTCCCCATCTTCGCGGGGGCGAATACCCGGGTAATCGCGCCCTTCAGTTCCTGCGAACTCCTTTTCGTGCTCAACCTTGATGAGCGCTTTCACAAAGGCCATGCATGCACCGAATCAGATCACTGGAGCGGGAGACGGGAATCGAACCCGCGACCAACAGCTTGGAAGGCTGTGACTCTACCACTGAGTTACTCCCGCCCTTCCCTACTCCAAATCACTGGAGCCGATGACCAGGATTGAACTGGTGACCTCTCCCTTACCAAGGGAGTGCTCTACCAACTGAGCTACATCGGCTCTAAACCACGCTGTCAGCTATCAGCCTTCAGCTCTCAGCGAAAATCTCACTCGCTTTTGTCTGGATGCATGACGTCTTTCCGTCGCACCCAGGTCTTCACCGCGAACAACGCCAAAATCGCCAGTGTCGCCGAGCGAATGCGCTGATCCGGAATCGTCGCCCATACCAAGCCACCGAGGACGACATACACGGCCATCGCAGCTAGCAGACGATTCACGACGATTACTCGGCTCAACTCTGGTGCACAGGGAAGGATTCGAACCTTCGTACCTCGCTAGGAGGGACAGATTTACAGTCTGTTGGCTTTAACCACTCACCCACCTGTGCAGAAAACAACTTCTTCAATTTCCGGCAGTCTTCACCGGGGCTGCGCATGTGCGCGGAGGAATCAGGTTGCAGACGTCGTTGTCCAATTAGAAGAACAGAAATCGCGGGCGATAATTCTGCCTCGCGCAATACACCACACTTGGAAAAGATTCCTTATGGAGTGCCGTTGGAAAATCCTGCTCTGCCCGCCACTGCGCCGCGCCTATACTCTAGAGTTCCGGAACTGGAGCTGGCGAAGGGATTTGAACCCCCGACCCTCTGATTACAAATCAGATGCTCTACCAACTGAGCTACGCCAGCGAACGAGATCATCAGCCTTATGGGCGAATGAATCCCTCGGATCCCTTCCTGATGTCCGGGACAATTTTATAAAGTACCATAACGGCAGCCCACGTGCAACCGCTTAACTCCTTCTGCAACAGTCCTTCTACGACAGTCCCCCTGCCCCTTCCGCCGGAGCCCCCCAGGGGTGCTATGATGCCAGTCTTCTGACCGCCTCCGGGCTTTTCGTTGTGTGGGCCCTTAGTCCGCAGGCAGCCACATCGCATGCGCATACGACGCAGCCTGCCCATTTTTCTGACCGTGGTGGTAGTCGCGGCGGTCCTCGCTCTGCTGGTCCAGTTGCGCAAGCACGCTCCGCCCGAGCCCGCCCGCCTGCTGCCGGGAGCCGACGGATTTTTTTACGTCAACCTGCAATGGATGCGGCGCGCCAATCTTGCCGGCAACCTGCCCCCGGTCTCGCATGATCCGGAGTACGAACAGTTCATTGCGGCCACCGGATTCCAGTTCGAGCGCGATCTCGACGAGGCGGCTTTTGCCATTCACTATTCTCCCGCCGCGCCCGCGCAACTGGACCAGGCGCGCTTCTCGGAAGTCTTCATCGGCCGCATTAACGGCGACAAGCTGAACGCGTATCTGCGCAAGCTGTCGAAATCGGTCGAGAACTATCACTCCATCGACATCTACAACATCCCCCTCGAAGGACGTACCGTGCGCGTGGCCGAAATCGCCGTCGATACGGTTGCCGCCTCCAACAACAGCGATCCGGGGGTGATCCGCGGGATGATCGACCGCTCGCGCAAACTCGCCTCGCCCTTTGGAGGACCGCAATTTCTGCGGCAATTCTACAAATATGTCCCGCTGGCCAGCGTAAGTTGGGCGATTTTCAAGGCGAATCCCTCCGCCCAGCCATCCGCCGCGCCCTTCGATCTGGCTTTCCTTTTTCCCAAGCCGGCGGTGGTGGTGGCTTCCATTCGCTACCTGGGCAGCGCGCATTTCAAAGCCGAAGCCTTTGCCGGGACGCAGGAGGATGCGCGGCAGATAAGCGAAAAAGTGGGCACCTTCCTCAACCTGTTTCATTCCGCCGAGATTTCAGTCGCGGATCAGGGCCCCGACCCTGACGTAAAGCAATTTTTTGACAGCCTGAAGGTCGAGCAACATGAGGATCGAGCCGTGCTTAGCGCCACCATTCCCGTGGGTTTCCTGCGCAAAGCCATCGCCGAATCTCCCAATCAATTGGAAACCCAACCGGCCCCGGAGCCAAAACGGAACCCGGCTCCCCCCAACGAGGTGCGGCGAAACTAACCCGCGGCCGGGTTCCCGCGGTTTGTGGGTCCGCCCGAAGTTGCGCATGCCGCACAGCATTGAGAGTGTGCCGGCGCGTGCTGATTTTCTGCTCCACTTATTCGCGCCCGAACATCTAAAGGGCAGGTACAATAATCACGATGTCGACATTGCCGCTTCCTATCGCCGCCTTTTTGGCCGGCCTGGTTTCCTTCTTGTCTCCATGCGTGCTGCCGCTGGTGCCGGGGTATGTCTCCTTGATTTCCGGCGCAGGAGTCGAGGAACTGAAATCGCAGGAGTCGCAGTTGTTCCGCAAAGTGATGCTGAATTCCCTGGCCTTCATCCTGGGTTTCAGCATCGTGTTCATCTCTTTAGGAGCCATCTCGACCGAAGTCGGACAACTGCTGGCGCGCTACAAATCGGTGATCGCACAAATCGCCGGCGTGGTCATCATTCTCTTCGGTTTGCACCTGACCGGCATCTTCAAGATCAAGGCGCTCTATACCGACGCGCGTCTGCACAGCGTGAAGGGAAGCAGCACGGCGTGGGGAGCTTTTGTCATCGGATTCGCATTCGCCTTCGGTTGGACTCCTTGTGTAGGCCCCATTCTGGCTGTGATTCTGGGCTTCGCCGCCGCGCAGGATTCGGTATTCAAAGGCATTGTTCTGCTGGCGGTTTATTCCCTGGGCCTGGCGGTGCCGTTCCTGCTCGCGGCTCTTTTAATTGAGCGCTTTCTCAAATTCTATGCGCGGTTTCGATCCTTGATGCATTTCCTTGAAGTCTTCAGCGGTGGCTTGCTGATCGTACTGGGAATTCTGCTGGTGATCGGCCGCTTCACCATCATTTCCAACTATCTGTCGTTCCTCGGCCGCTTCGCTTTGTGATGGGAGTTATTGCGTGAAACGTGATCCGGTGGTCATCATCGTCGTCGCCATGGTGGTATCGCTCATGCTGGTGTTTGGCTTCCACATGGCACGCCGTTCGCAGGGAACCGCTTCGGCAGTAGGCAACATGAAGGGCCAGCCCGCGCCCGAATTTGCCTTGCAATCACTCGACGGGAAAACCATCCACCTTTCCGATTTTCGCGGCAAAGCCGTGCTGCTGAATTTCTGGGCCACCTGGTGCGAACCCTGCAAGATCGAGATGCCCTGGTTTGTCGAACTGCAGAAAGAATACGGGCCCGAAGGCCTGCAGATTGTCGGCGTCGCCATGGATGACGCCAGTGCGCAGGACATCGCCAAGTTCGCCCAGAATCTGGGTGTGAACTATCCCATCCTGATCGGGAAGAAGCGGTGGGCGACTCCTATGGCGGCGTCCAGTTCCTGCCGGCAACCTTCTACATCGATCGCCAGGGCAGAGTCGTGGACAAGATCTTCGGTCTCAAAGGACGCGGCGAAATCGAAGACGACGTGAAGAAAATCCTGGGCCAGAATGGCAGCGTGCAGGCCCAGAAGTAGGGGCGCATTGATCTTCCGGTCAGTCTCGAGCCGGGGCGTCGGTAATATAGGCAATCAAGTGGTTACCGGTTTAGTCTCTGTTCACATGCATCGCTTGCGGAAACTCGGGGTTGGCCTGCTGCTGCTGACTGCCTTTGGGGCGGCGCAGGATTCGCCTGGCCGGCGAGTTCCCTCGGTGACCATGGTTCCCGCCGGAGTCACCCCCGTCACCCGTGGCAAGTCGGGGACGGTCGATCTGCAATTCCGTGTAGGCTCGGGCTTCCACATCAACTCGAACACGCCCAAGTCCGACTTTCTCATCCCCACCGTACTCAAACTCAACCCGCCCACCGACATCGTGGTGGGGAGAATCACGTACCCACCTGGCACCGATGCCAGTTTCCCTTTCGCCCCGGACGAGAAGCTCAACGTGTATAGCGGAGATTTTGAGTTGAGGGTAGCGGTGCGGCCGCTCGCCAGCGTAATTCCCGGGAAGTATGCATTTCACGGCACCCTTCGTTATCAGGCCTGCGACAATGCCGCGTGCTACCCGCCGAAAACCACGCCGGTGAATTTTGAAGTGAAAGTGGAAAAGGCAAAGGTCGTCGTGCACAAGAGCAATCCCGCCCAGAGTCCGCACGCGCACCAGTAAACCGGCCCGGCTCCTGATTCCCCGCGTCGCTTATCGGCCGGTCTGTTTTTTCTCGATCCTGGCCCAGGTGTCTTTCAGCGCAACCGTGCGGTTGAAGACTGGCTTGCCCGCTTTCGAGTCGGGATCGACGCAGAAGTATCCCAACCGTTCGAACTGGTAGCGCGCTCCCGGCGAGGCGTTGGCAACAGACGGTTCAAGTTTCGCGCCGCTGATTCTCTCGAGCGAATTGGGATTCAGGTTCGAGAGAAAGTCCTGGCCCTCTTCCACTTTGCTGGGGTCTTCTTTCGAGAACAGGTTCTCGTAGATACGCGCCTCGGCATCCACGGCGTGAGCCGCTGATACCCAGTGAATAGTCGACTTCACCTTGCGCCCGTCGGGAGCGTTGCCGCCGCGAGTGGCCGGATCGTACGTGCAATGCACCTCGACCACTTCCCCATTGTCATTCTTCGTGACTCCGGTGCAGGTGACGAAGTAGCCGTAGCGCAGGCGCACTTCTTTTCCCGGAGAGAGCCGGAAGTATCCCTTGGGCGGCACTTCGCGGAAGTCGTCCTGCTCGATGTAGAGCACCCGCGAGAAGGGCACCTTTCTCGAGCCCGCGCTCGCATCCTCGGGATTATTGACGGCGTCCATCTCCTCGGTCTGGCCTTCGGGATAATTGTCGATGACCACCTTCAGCGGACGCAGCACCGCCATCACGCGAGGCGAGCGCTTGTTCAGATCCTCGCGCACAAAGTGTTCGAGCATGGCCAGTTCGATCGATCCGTTGGTCTTCGATGCGCCGATGGCGTTGCAGAAATTACGGATCGCTTCAGGTGTATAGCCGCGCCGCCGGATGCCGCAGATCGTGGGCATCCGCGGATCGTCCCACCCGCTGACCCGCTTCTCCTGCACCAGTTGCAGCAGCTTGCGCTTGCTCAACAACGTGTAGGTGAGGTTGAGCCGGTCGAATTCGATTTGCTGGGAAGGGAAGATGCCCAGCTGCTGAATGAACCAGTTGTACAGCGGCCGATGGTCTTCGAACTCGAGCGTACACATCGAGTGCGTGATGTTTTCGAGCGAGTCCGACTGCCCGTGCGCATAGTCGTACATGGGATAGATGCACCACTTGCTGCCGGTGCGGTGATGATCGGCGTGCAGGATGCGGTACATCACCGGATCGCGCAGGTTCAGGTTGGGCGAAGACATATCGATCTTGGCCCGCAGCACGCGCGAGCCGTCCGGGAACTCGCCCTGGCGCATGCGCTCGAACAGGTCCAGATTCTCGTCGACCGACCGGTTGCGGTAGGGGCTGTCTTTCCCCGGCTTGGTCAGAGTCCCGCGATATTCGCGGATTTCGTCAGCGGTCAGGTCGTCCACATAGGCTTTGCCCGCCTGAATCAGCTGCACCGCCCACGCATACAACTGATCGAAGTAGTCGGAGGCGTAGTGAAGGTTCTCCCATTCGAACCCCAGCCAGCGCACGTCGGCCATGATGGAATCGACATACTCGGTCTCTTCCTTGGTGGGATTGGTGTCGTCAAAGCGGAGATTCGTATGTCCGTGAAACTCGTCGGCCAATCCGAAGTCGAGGCAGATCGCCTTGGCGTGTCCAATATGCAGGTAGCCATTGGGCTCGGGAGGGAAGCGAGTCTGCACCCGCCCCTGGTACTTGTTGGTCTTCAGGTCTTCAAGAATGATGTCGCGTATGAAATTCGAGGGCGCGGGCGTGGGAGCCGCGTTGGTATTGGGTTCGGTTCTGGGGTTGGCTGTGCTCATAACGGAGGAAAGCAAACGATAAGTAAGAGAATATGCTAGCACGTTGCGACTGGCTGACATGCGAGGACGGCCGCCTCGAACCGCATGGATCGCCCGGTTGCGGCACGCCTGACCCCGATCCAACGCTGGGCAATGACGGTAGCACCCGCCTGGAAGGCTTGGGGAGCGTTGAGTGCACCGAAGGTGCTGCCTCGAGCCCACATCCAGAGTATTATCGGGGCGACTCATGGTTCGGCCGACAGCCATCTGGAATCAAGACTCGATCCTGGAACTCCTGACTCGCGAGCTGGCGAGAACCGCGCGTGAGGGTGGCGATCTGTGTGTAATGCTGGCAGGACTCGATCCCCCCAAGGTCGCCAACCGGGAGCAACAGGCACAAAGCGACTCTCTGCTGGGCGAGATCGCGAAACGCTTCAGCGCCTTGCTGCGCCCCTACGATCATGTCGGTCGCTTTGGCGCCGACCAGCTTCTGGTCGTGGTCCCGGGTTGCAGCCTTGCCAGCGTGCTTCCCGTGGCCGAGAAACTGCGGCAAGCCGCCGCGCAATCTCCGGTGGAAGCGGCGGGAACTCCCTTTCCGGTGACGGTCAGCCTGGCGCTCGCGGATGGCGCTTCCCGCAGCGAACAAGAGCTGCTCCGCGAACTCGGCAGCCTGCTTTATCGTGCCCAGGCCCAGGGCGGAAACCGGGTGGAGTCGGTAAGGAAGTTGCCGGCCGCTGCGCCGCGTCTGGTTCCCAGGCGCCGGATCCGCCTGTCACTGCTGGTCTTGGGAGTCATCGCGGCAGCGTTGGCCGTCCTGGCTTTGGTTGCTCCTTCCACGCTATGCACGCCATTTCTGGTGGGCGATATTCTCAATTCCAGCGAACTGCCTCCGCCGCTTCCGGCCGATTGCGTACCCACCGCCGAACGCCCTTCCGAAGCCACCCTGCGCGCGCTCGACGGCCAGCGGGAAAATCGCAGCCTTATCCTGGAAGGCACCGTGACCTGCAAGATCAACTCTTCCGGACCCAAGGATCGCTCCACCCAGATCGACCAGCAATGGCTCGACAGCATCTACGTCAACGGCACCATGCAGTACAAACGCCACGTCCTGCTCGCCGCCTATGAGAACGTGAAGGGCGGAACCCTGTTCACCGTGGAACAGTGTGTGATGCCGTGGTGGACGTACGTCAGCCAGCCGCAGGATCGCTGCTGGGAGCAAGCGGAATTCTGGAAGTGACGCCTTACTCCGCTTTCCCAACCGCCTGCTCAATCCGCTTCAGACACGTCTCTTTCCCCAGCACCGCCAGCGTTTCGAACAGAGGCGGGGCGTTCTTGCGGCCGCAGACGGCCACGCGGATGGGTTGGAACATCTGTCCCGCTTTGATTCCCAACTCTTGAGCAGCGGCACGCAGAGCCTGGTCAAGCGCGTCGTGGGTGAAGTCGGTATGGGGGAGCACTTCCTGCGCTTTCGTAAGTACTTTGCGCGCCATGGCCGCGTCTCCCTTTTGCGGGATCAGTTCGGCCGCGTCATAGGGTGGCAGTTGCTCGACAAAGAAAAAGTCAGCCGCGGTCAGCACGTCGCGCAATAATCGAATCCGCTCGCGGATCAGTGGCGTGATCTTCAACATCTGCGCGGCTTCCACGTTGTAACCCGCAGCTTGCACGACCGGCAACAATCGCGCGCTCAAGTCTTCAATGGACATTCCGCGGATGTGCTCGGCGTTCAGCCATATCGCCTTGGGATCGAAGGTGTCATCCGGAGTGGGCGCCGGCTCCTTGAAGTTCACCACCGCGTTGGCACGGTTGATGCCCTCCAGAGAAAAGGCCTCGGTCAACTCCGGCAGGCTCATCTGCTCGCGGTCGTTCTTGGGCGACCAGCCCAGCAGGCACAGGAAATTGATGAAAGCCTCGGGCAGGAAACCGGCGTCGCGGTAGGTGGTGACGCTCACTACCGGCCCGTGTCGGCGCTTCGAGAGCTTGGTTCCGTCGGGCGCCACCAGCAGCGGCAAATGGGCGAATTGCGGAGGCTTCGCCCCGGCGGCTTCGAAGATCAGAACATGCTTGAAAGTGTTGGTGAGATGGTCCTGGCCGCGAATGATGTGACTGATTTTCAGGTCCGCGTCATCGGCGCACGATGCCAGGTGATAGGTGGGCATGCCATCGGAACGCAGCAACGCGAAGTCTTCGATATCCGCGGCCGCCTTTCTCTGCTCTCCGTATACCGCATCCACGAACCGCACTTCCTCTCCACTTTCGCGGGGCACGCGATAACGCAAGGCAAACGTCTCTCCCCCAGCGGCCCGGCGATCGCTTTCGTCGCGCGAAAGCTCGCGCATTCCGGGATTCAACAACCATGCTCCCTGGGCGCTTGATTTGTCGCCGTCGCCAGCGTGCGCGGGCGTGAAGTCGCGATACGCCAGGCCCTTCTCGAAAATGTCCCAGGCGGTCTTCTGATGCAGCGCCAGCCGCTCCGACTGCTTGTACTCTTCGTCCCACCCCAGCCCCAGCCACTTCAGCCCATCAAAGATGGAATTCACCGAGGCATCGGAGTTGCGCTCGACGTCGGTGTCATCGAGACGAAGAATCATGGTCCCGCCGTTCCGGCGGGCATACAGCCAGTTGAAAATGAAGGTGCGCG
The DNA here is from genome assembly GCA_963840615.1 of Terriglobia bacterium. Lineage (GTDB taxonomy): Bacteria > Acidobacteriota > Terriglobia > Terriglobales > Acidobacteriaceae > DATFTE01. Next base: position 46,911 of record CAWJAA010000040.1, on the reverse strand, counting down.
CGCTGCCTACGTGGAGAAACCCCGTAGGCGACGGGGCAAAGCGGACGCGCAATGCGGGATTGGCCAGGTTTTCGGAGTGGCTCATGGCAGGTAACTGATTTCGATGTTACGGGTGGGGGAAAACCGCCGTCAAGCCGCGATCGCCCGTGGCAGGACGGCTAAGCTGTTGGACCAGAAGGGCCAAGAATGACACCTCCTCATTGAACTTTCGTTTTTCAAACCTATTGTCTTGGGGGGGGCGGTATGAAAACATGAGCAGAGCTGTCTCTTCAGTGCTTTGTGGCCAACGGGGCGCTTTTTCAACACCATGAGCAGTCTCACGATTGGAATGGTGATTGTTCCGGGCATCGTCGCCCTGCTGCTGTTCCTCGTCTTCACCTATCTCTACGAACAGAGTAGACAAGCCTACTTCCGCGCCTGGCAATTCGCCTGGGGAGCGTATACCGCGCACTATGGACTGGACGGCTGGAGCGTGCATCATACGCCGTCGGCGGCCCTGGCCTTTGCCGCTTCGCTGCTGTTGGTCTTCATGGCCCTCTGCATCCTGATCTCAACCAGATTGATGCGGACCCGATTCCGCCTGCTCTGGTACGACGTGGTGATTGGCCTGGCGGGTGTGGTTCTGGCCTTCTGGAACGTGCGCATGCGCATGGTGGATGGGGTGTTCCATCCCGCCGCGGATGGCAATCTGCATTTCCGTCTCGAAGTCGCGCTGGCTGCGGTGCTGCTGTATTGTTCGGCTTATTTCTATCGCTACGCCCATCGCAAGAATTCATTGGCCTTCCGGCTGCTGGCCATGGCACTGGCGTTGTGGGCCGCGCTGATGATGTTCGGCCAGTTTGAGAGTCCTTACCTGGAAATCTTTGGGGCGGGCGGAGACCTGCTGGGCCCCGTCCCGCAGATGCTGCTAGGGATCGCCATGGTCATGGTGTTGTTCGAGAACGAGCGCAATGCCGTGCAGGAAAACGCGCTTGCTTTCTCGACCCTGGGAGTCGACCCCATGCGCTTGCTCGGCGCCCGCGATCTGGTGCCGAGTGTGCAGAACATTCTGGATCGCCTGGTCGCGCCTTTGCCGACCGGCCGCGCGGTCATCTGTATGTCGGAACGCTGGCGCGCGGTGCTGCCCTCGGTGCAGAGAGATTTCTCCGATGAACTGATCGCCAAACTGGAGAAAACCGGCGCCGGAGAATACATCTGCGAACTGGCGTATCGCCGCGGTGGTTTCGTGACTTTTCGCAATGTGCCCGACATGAGCGAACCGCTGCCGGCGTTTCCCGGCGGGCGGTTTGAGCAATTCCGCAAGGTCATGGCGGAAGAAAATATCCGCGATGTCACCGCGGTGAGTCTGCAGACCCGCGAACACAACTTCGGCGTCATCCTGTTTCCCCACGCCGAACGCCGCATGTTCGGGGCGTCGAACCTGCGCTTGCTGATCGGGTTGGCGCTGCAGATTGGGCTGACGCTTGAAAACTACGTGGTAATGCACGAAGCCCAGCGCCGCACCAAGGAGTACGAACTGCTCACCCAGATCGGGCAGGCCATCAGTTCCCGCCTGGACCAGGACGAGATTTTGCGCGCCATCCAGAAGGAACTGGGGCAGATTTTTGATACCAGTGATTTCTATATCGCCTTCCAGGAAGGCGACGAAATCCGCTTCGAACTGGAGGTCGAACAAGGCCGGGTTCTGCCCAAGCGCTCCCGCCCGGCCGGCAACGGCCTGACCGAGTACATCATCCGCACCGGACAGCCCTTGTTGATTCGCTCTGATTTAGAGAAATCCCGCGAACGGCTGGGCGTCACGTTCTTGCCCGGGAACCCGGCGCGCTGTCTCTGCGCTGCACCCATCCTGCTGGGAGGAAAACCGGCGGGCGTCATGGCCGCCCGCAACACCGAGCGTGAATTTGCCTTTGAACCGCGCGACCTGGAAGTGATGCAGACCGCCGCGGGCCAGGTTTCCGTAGCCGTCGAGAATGCCCGCCTGTTTGCCGAAGAGCAACGCCGCGCGCGCCAGTTCGCCTTCCTCAATAACATTTCGAAAACCGCGATTTCCAGCGAAGACGCGGAACAGATGCTGGCCGAAATCGTGGCCGAGATCCAGAAGAACTTCCGCTTCGACCACATCGGCATCGGCATTCTCGACTACATCACCAAAGACATCGAGATCAAGGCCGAGGCCGGGGCCACGACCCAGGCGCTGGGCAAGCGGATTCCGCTGGGGCAGGGAATTCTGGGGCGCGTCGCCCGCAGCTGCGAAAGCGCGCTGATCCAGAGCAGCGAAGGAGTCTTGCAGGGTGTGCTTTCCGACGCGCGTTCGGTGTTGTGTATCCCCATTGCCTATGGCGACACCCTGCTGGGCGTGCTGAACGTGGAGAGCAAGGAAGACGACGCCTTTTCTCCCCAGGACTGTCTGATCATGAACACCCTGGCCGACCTGCTCGCCACCGCCTTGCACAACGCGTTTGTCTTCCAGAAGCTGCAGCAGCAGTCGATCACCGACGGACTGACCGGCATCAAGACGCGGCGCTTCTTCTGGGAGGCTCTGAATTCCGAGTGGAGGCGCGCTTCCCGCTCCGGCCGGCCGTTTTCCGTCGTGCTCATGGACCTCGACAAATTCAAGGGCGTTAACGACACCCTGGGTCACCTGGAAGGCGATCTGGTGCTCGCCCGGGTGGGCCGCCTGCTGGAACAGAAATGCCGCCAGTCCAATGTCGTAGCCCGCTACGGCGGAGATGAATTCATCATTCTGATGCCCGAAACCGGCATCGAGCAGGCGCAAATTCTTGCCGAACGCTTGCGGCTGTGGATTTCCACCGACACCATGCTGCACGAGCACGGCATCACCGGAAGCTTCGGCGTGGCCAGCTTCCCCGTGCATGGCTACTCCGTGGAAGACATCATCCGGGTGGCGGACGCAGGCATGTATGTTTCCAAGCACGCCGGCGGCGACCGGGTTTCCACGGCGGAGGAATTCGCCGAAGGCGAGACCGCGGCGGTGCAGCGTCAACTCATCTCCGGATACATTGAAGGCTTCCTGCAGCGCGAACACACCGGCCCGGAACACCTGGAAGAATTGCTCAACACCCTGCGCAAGTTGAGCGGTGGTGACGAGGACTACGATGCGCACGTGCTGCGCGAGTCGATCGAAGCGCTCACCCGCGCCGCCGAATTGCGCGAACTGAGTGGCGGAGGCCACGGCGAAGCCGTCGCGCGCTACTGCGAGATGCTGGCGCGCGCTCTGGGCCTATCTGCCGAAGATGCCTCCGACCTTGCCTATGCCGCCCGGGTTCACGATGTCGGCAAAATCTTCCTCCCCGAACGTATCTTGAACAAGTCCGGACCGCTCACGGAAAAGGAATTCTTCCTCATCAAGATGCACCCGGGAGTCGGCGCCGAGATTCTATCCACCCTGCCGGGCGGCGAAACCATGCAGAAGGCGATCGAACATCATCACGAGTCGTTCGACGGCACGGGCTATCCCGCCGGGTTGCGCGGCGAGCAGATCCCGCTCTGGGCGCGCATCTTGTCGATCGCCGACGCCTACGTCAACATGATCACCGACCGGTCTTTTGCTCTGGCCAGGACCAGCGAGCAGGCGCTGGCGGAATTGGAAAAGCTGAGCGGCACCCGTTACGACGGAATGCTGGTGCGCATTCTGATGCGCGAGCTCAAACACGAAAGGTCTTCGTCCCGGCTTGAGAAGTAGCCGCTCCGCGCATCCCGCGCTCACTCCGCTTGCAAGTTCCCACGCCAGCCTTGAAACTATTTGCCATGTCCATTTCCCTTTCTCTGGCTGGTAAGACGGCTCTCATCACCGGGGGCTCGCGTGGCATCGGGGAGGCGACGGTTCGCATGTTTGCCGCCGCCGGCGCTCGCGTCGCCTTCAATTATCAGAAAGCGCGAGCCCAGGCCGAACAACTGGTAAAGGAACTCGGCGACGACCGCTGTGCGGCGTTCCCCTGCGATCTCAACGGTACCGGGACGGCGCAGCCCCTGGTCTCAGCCGCCGTGCAGCGCTTTGGCCGCCTCGATATTCTGGTGGCCAATCACGGGGTGTGGCCTCCGGAAGATGTTCCCATCGACCGCATGAGTGACGAACAGTGGCGCACCACCCTTGCGGTTAATCTCGACAGCGTCTTCGCCTTGATCAAGCACTCCGTCGCGCAGATGAAAAAACAGGGAAATACAGGCGCCGCGGCCGGACACATCGTGCTCGTCAGTTCGACCTCGGGACAGCGCGGCGAAGCTTTCCACTGCGACTACTCTGCCACCAAGGGCGCCCTCATCAGCATCACCAAGGGACTCTCGACCGAACTCGCCCGCGACCGAATTTACGTCAACTGCGTCGCCCCCGGATGGGTCGCCACCGATATGTCCATGCCGGCGCTCAATCACCCACCCACCCGGGACGCAATCTTCAGCACCATTCCCATGGGCCGGGTCGGTACCCCGGAAGAGATCGCCGCGCCCATTCTGTTTCTCTGTACCGAGCATGCAGGATTCATCAGCGGAGAGATTTTCAACGTTAACGGCGGGGCGGTGCTGGCGGGATAGCGCCCGGGCCAGGCAGCTACAATGAGGCTTGGCAGCGTCTAACTTGACGAAACCCATGAAGCCTCTCTGTTTGATTCTCCTGCTCGCGGCGTGTGGTCTGGCACAGACCGCTCCCGCCCCAACCAGCGCCGTTCCTCCCCCCGTCCCCGCCGATCAGGAGAGCGTCCGCAAAGCCAAAGCCATTCTCGACCAGGCGATCCAGGCCCTCGGCGGTGCCGCGTATCTCAATATCCAGGACATAAGCCAGGAGGGCCGCACCTATAGCTTCCATCTCGGCCAACCCAACAGTGTCGGAACCGTGTTCTGGCGCTTCTATCGCTACCCCGATAAGGATCGCATCGAGCTCACCAAGAAACGCGATGTGGCGTACGTCTACACCGGCGACAACGGTTACGAAATCACCTACAAAGGGACGCGAACGGACGACCCCAAGAGCGTCGCAGATTACCTGCGCCGCCGCCACTACGCGCTTGACGGGGTGCTGCGGCACTGGTTGAAGGAACCCGGAATTGCGCTTTTCTACGAGGGCCAGGCCGTTGCCGATCAGAAAAATTGTGACCAGGTCACCATCCTGAACAGCCACAACCAGGCCGTTACCCTCTTCACCGACCTGGACACCCATCTTCCGGTCAAGAAAACTTTCTCCTGGCGCGATCCCACCGACAAAGAGCGCAACGTGGAGGACGAGGTTTATGACAACTACCGGCTGGCGCAGGGCATTATGACTCCGTACACCATCACCCGCTATTACAACGGAGACATGTCGAACCAGCGGTTTCTCACCTCTGTCACCTACAACAAGGGATTGAGCGATGCTTTGTTCAACGTCTCTGTAACCTACGACCCCAACAAACGCTAGACCCGTCCCACACCGCCGCTGTTTACCCATTTGGTGTACGACCACGGATTCGACGCAGTGGCACGCATCCTGTAAGTCATTGTTTTCAAGATATCTTTCCATCCGCTCCCGGCGGCGCAGTGCTTTTCGCGCACGTTGTGTGGTAAATCTGCCACATACGGAATTTTGGACATCCCTGTAAGCTCGCAAGCATCCGATAGATAGCTAAGGTCTGTTTGAGACAGGAACAAACAATCCGCACGCCGGTCGAGTTCCGCGGCGTGGGTCTGCACAGCGGAGCCCCGGTTCATCTGCGCATCCTACCGGCGGCTGCGGGCTCAGGAATTGTCTTTCGCCGGACCGATCTTGACGACTTTGAAGTCGAGGCCGTCAGCCGCAACGTCGCCCGGGTGAGCTATGCCACCAGCCTGATGAAGAGTGGCGTGCTCATCTCCACCACCGAGCACCTGCTCTCGGCTTTTATCGGCACCGGGATTGATAACGCGATCGTCGAGTTGGATAACCTGGAATTGCCCATCCTCGATGGCAGCGCCCAGCCGTTCGTGGAAGCGATTCGCCGCGTCGGCATCCGCAAGCAGCGTCGCCCGCGGACCTACCTGCGGATGCGTCGCGAAGTCGAGCTGCGGGAAGGGCCCAAGTTTATTGCGGTCTATCCTTCCGATATCTACTCGGTTTCCTACACCGTCAATTTTTCCCATCCCCTGATTGGCAAAGAGACTTTTCGCGTGGATCTGTCCGACGGCAACTATCTCTCGGAAATTGCCTCCGCCCGCACCTTCGGGTTCCTCCATGAGGCCGATGCCATGCGCCAGCAAGGATTGATTCGGGGCGCCTCCGCCGACAATGCGATTGTGCTTACCCGCGACGGGCTGATGAATCCACCCTTGCGATTCCCCGATGAATTCGTGCGTCACAAAGTGCTGGACCTGATTGGCGACCTGGCGCTGCTGGGGAAACAGATTCTCGGCAACGTGGTAGCCGACCGCGCCGGGCACGCCATGCACACCGCTCTGGTTTCCCGCATTCTGCGAGATCGCTCGTTGTGGGAAGAAACTACGGTTGACGACGAAGTCGAAGCCCCGGCCCCGCTGGTGCGCGCCGCGGCCCAGCAGATGGCCTGACCGCGGTTCCCAGCGCAGCTTTCCGTTCCCGCTCGAATCTCAATCGGCCGCTTCCGGGCTGGGATCGTTGGAGTCCCAGAAATACACCTGTTCCCGCAGCCGGTCGAGTTCCGCCCGGGCAAGGGCGGTTAATTCGGCGGCGTAGCTTTGAGCGGCGTACCGGTGCTCCGGCGTCAGTTCGGCGACGCGGACTGCCAACAACGGCGCATCCTCCTCGAGCATTCGGAGAAGGCGTTGGGCGCGATGGATGCGCAGCTCAATCGGAAGCATAAGGTCCGCCTCTTTGTAGATTTCCTAAACAGGCTGCTGAAAAAAGCCGCCGCTTGCAGCCAGTCCGCCGGCTTCGTGTCAATGGCCCTTGCAGGGGCGACTTTGGATTTGGACTTTTCGGCAGCCTGTTAAAAGACTGAGGGTGGCCTGGGAAAACGGCAAGTCACCAGCTGGATACGGGGGACGGGAACTAGCGCGTGGCCTGATCCAGTTTATCCATCTGTTCCGAGAGCCAGCGATCGAGTTGCTCGCGCGACACCGACGATATTTCTTTGAATCGGACCCCGACATGGCCGCTACCGTCCGCCCAGGCTACTTCCGCCTTGCACTCCACCGCCGCCGACCGGCCCGGCAGAGTGAATACCGTTTTGCTGAATCCGCGCTTGGGTAGCTTGTCGCCATAATGCACCGCCATTCCACCTTCGCTCAGGTTGGTGGCAGTGGCGGTGATTTCCTTGCCATCCCCGAATACCAGTTTGACATTCATATCCACGGGATGGCGGAAATAGCGGCGGCGCTCCCGGATCATGAATCCGACGGCGGCGGTGAAACAGCGCATGGAATTCAGCGGTGAGACTGGTTTTTGCAAAACAAAGTTCGCGCCTAATTCGAATGCGCGTTGCGTCGTGGTCCCGTTCAGAATCGCGAACGCAACCGAATTCCGGTTGCTGGCCCCTTTTTTGAGCCCTCCCAGCACCTCCAACCCGCCCTGCAAATCATCGCAATCAATGATCACTCCATCAAATTTCTCGGTCAGCAGGATTTCATTCCCCGAGCGGGCGCCGCGACACACCTCCACCGCAATCGAGAGTTGCTCGAGCGTAGGACGCAAAACACGAATGACTTGCGGGTCACGGCTGACGAGCAGGGATTGCAGGCCCATGGCAGCCTTGATGGTAGCCGTACTTCAACCTTCCTCGAAAGTGACAAAGGTCATGGTCCGCATGGACCGGCCAGACTCTGGATTTTGTTCTGGAATCTGGACGCCGGAACCGGGAAACTACTCATCTTGAAGAAACTTGTCTACCTCTCGTTGGGCTCGAATCTCGCAGATCGAATGGCGAACCTGCGTCTGGCGATCGAGCGCTTGCACTCTCTGGGCGAAGTTGCAGCCGTTTCCTCCTTCTACGAGACCGAACCGGTGGATGTCACCTCTCAACCTTGGTTCGTCAATTGCGTGGTGGCGATTGCGACCGCGAAGATGCCCCGCCAACTGATCGCCGCCGTTCTTGACCTGGAGCAGGAGATGGGCCGCCGGCGCACCCGGAAAAAAGGTCCCCGCACCATTGACATTGACATCCTGTTGTTTGGGAACTCAGTCATTGATATGCCGGGCTTGACGGTGCCTCATCCCGCCATGCACGAACGCAGGTTCGTGCTGCAACCGCTGGCCGAAATCGCTCCCGGCCTCCGTCACCCGGTCTTGCAACGGACCATCCGCGAATTATTGGACGCCCTGCCTTCCGGACAAGCCGTGCGCAAACTCGCGAGCGGCCCTGAGGCTTCTGCAGGCTGACGGCTACGGCGTAATGATCCGGCTGCCGGCTTCCTCGGGACTCGCGATGACGGAATCTTTCTCCGGGAACTGGGAGAATAAGAAATCCACAAACACCCGCGCCTTGGGTCGTCCCGAGGTTCGGGAATAGGCCAGTCGCAGCAGAAACACCAGCGCCCGCAGGACCTCCACATCGCGCAACCGGGATTGCCCGAACTGCTTCTGCTCGGCCTCGCGGTACTCTTTGACCATCTGCTGCACTTCCGCCATCACCGCCTGCTGCGCAATATTCGTGATGGGCAGTTGATAGTGCAAACCTGAATTCACGTAGGTTTCGTGCGTCTTCACCATCGAGGTGAGGGCAGCGATCAGGTCAGAATCGTGCAGCGCGCGATCTTTACGCGCCGCCTTCCCCAGGGCATAACTGAGCCCTACGATCAGGTGCTCCTGCTCGTAGATGAACTGCTCCCCCACTTCCACCTGCGGAAACAGCAGCGAGGGGTCGAGATCCGAGGCCGCCCGCGGCTTTTCGTGTTGGCGCGCCTGCTGCAGATAGACGCAGTCGCTGGGACAATCCAGCGTGACCTCGCGCTGCTCGCCGCAGCACTGCGCACAGATACGCCCGTGCACCGCCGGGCAGAAACGCTTTTCCTTGCGCTTTTCGCAGATGGCGCAACTCAAATCAGGATTCTCCTCCAACCATTATCCCACGCGCGCCCGGCAAGATTCAGGTGCGCGGAAGCCTGGGAACCGGACGGAAAGAGACATCGAGCTGCGCTCGCCGGGGTGAACGAGGGCGTCCGCCCCGGCGTAAATCGTACCCGTCAAAAGCCGCGCAGACGGGCCAATCTGGGACCGCAAACTCCGAAACCAGCATTTTCCCAGCGTTTTTTACGCGCAGTGTGCCAAAAACCGCATAAAATGCGGCTGACAAGCGCTTCTTTTCCACAGGAGAGGTGGTATAAGATAAGGCCCTCGCAGGAAAAATCAGAGTAGTCATCACAGGAGGATTCATGGCATCAGGCATGACCAAAACTCAACTCGTCCGCCATCTGGCCGAGAAACTTGAGACCAATAACAAATCCGCCGCCGCGTTTCTCGAGACCCTCGCCGACACCGCGATCAAAGAGACCAAGAAGAACGGCGTATTCGTGGTGCCCGGACTGGGCCGCCTCGTGAAAGCGCATCGCAAAGCCCGCATGGGACGCAACCCGCAAGACCGGTGAACCCATTCAGATCAAGGCCAAGACCGTGGTGAAGTTCCGCGTCGCCAAGTCCGCGAAGGACGCGATCGCCCCCAAGAAGTAAGTGTTCATGTGGCGCGGGCACTCCTGCCCGCGAAAAAAGGCCGGCTCTTGAGCCGGCCTTTTGATTTCCGGGAACTCTCTTACTTCCCGTACTCATTCCTCACCACCTCGCCGCCCTTCATCACAAACTTCACGCGCTCAAGAGTCGTTACATCCTGCAAGGGATCGCCATCGACAGCCACGATATCGGCCCACCTACCCGGCTCAAGCGTGCCCACCTTGTCGGACCATCCCAGCAGATCGGCCGCGTTGATGGTTGCCGCCTGAATGGATTGCAGCGGAGTCAGTCCTAACTTCACCATCACCGCAAATTCATGCGCGTTCAAGCCATGGGGATACACGGCGGCGTCGGTGCCAAACGCCACTTTCACGCCGCTGGCAAAAGCGTGGGCCACGTTCTTGCGAGCCTCCGGCATCACCGCCTTCGCCTTTACCAGCAGAAAATCGGGAACATGGATTTTGTCCGCGTTTTCCAGGAACCAGTCGCCCAGGTACAGCGTGGGCACCAGGTAGGTGCCGTTCTTCTTCATCTCGGCGATGCCCGCATCATTGATGTAGGAATCATGTTCGATGGAGTCCACACCCGCTTCCGCTGCCCATAGAATGCCTTGCGCCCCGTGGGCATGCGCGGCCACCTTGCGTCCCAACCGGTGCGCGTCGGCCACAATCGCCTTCATTTCTTCCAGGGTGTATTGCGACGCCTGCGGATCATCGCCTTTCGACAGCACGCCGCCGGTGGCGCACACTTTGATCAGGTCGGCTCCATACTTAATGTTCTCGCGGACCTTGTGCTGCACCGCTGCAACCCCATCGGCCGCGCCATCACTGCTGGCGTGGTACTCAAAGGGCAGCAGATTGTTGTCGCAGTGTCCGCCGGTGATGCTCAGCGGCGGCCCGCTCACCAGCATGCGGGGACCCGGCACGTCTCCCGCATTGATCGCATCCCGCAAAGCCACATCGCTGAAGCCCGAGGCTCCCACGTTGCGCACCGTGGTGAAACCCGCTTCCAGGGTAAGCCGGGCGTTGTGCGCTCCGATCAAGGCTTGGCGTGGAATCGAGATCCCCAGGGTCTGATAACCAAAGCTGGGATTCATGGTCAGATGGGTGTGCGCGTCGATCAATCCCGGCAGGACGGTGGCGTTCTGCAGGTTAATCACCGTGGCATCACCCGGCGCTCCCGCCGTCGGGCCCACGCTTACAATCTTGTCACCTTCAATCACAATCGCCTGGTCGGAAAGCATTTTCCCGGTTTTCACATCCAGCACATGTCCCGCGCGCACCACCACGCGCCGCGCCGTATTCGCATGGGATTGAGAATAGGCAGGTCCACAAACCGCGAGCATCACACTGAAAACCGCGACTGCTGGCGCAGACACTCTCGTCCTCATGAGTCTCCTTGTAAGCAAATTGGAAGATGAAACCGCTTGGTCTTGGAAGGCAAAAGCAGTAAGTACTGGGGACTGCTAACCGCCCGGCCCGTCGTTGGCCATGTACTGTTCCATCGAGTCGAGTTCCTGGGCCAGGCTGTCGACTCGCCATTGCAGCACGTTACGAATGGAAAGCATTCCCAGCAGGTGTCCGTCATTGTCAACGACCGGCAGATGGCGGAAGTGACGTTCCACCATGGTCGCGAGGGCTTCTCCCGGCCCCGTGGTCTGCGTCGCCATTTCCACCGGAGTTGTCATCAGTTCACGCAGCGGAGTTTTCTCCGGATCACGCCCGGCGAGCGCGAGTTTGCGCAGCACGTCGCGCTCGGTGAAGATGCCCGCCACCCGCTTCTCGCTGTCGACCACGCCGACGGCGCCCACGTGGCGGTCCAGCATCAGGCGAACCGCGTCCGCCACGCTGGCTTCCACCGAAATCGCAGCCGTCTCCGCATCACACAAGTCAAGCACAACCATAGGCACCTCCCCACAAACCGGTCACCCCCGCGAACGGCCGAGGGCTCTGGCCGAAGTGCGTCACGCTTCACCGAGATAGGGATTATGACCCGCGACCAGCGAGTGTCAAGGGAAAACCAGCCTATTTCCCCTCCGCTCGAAATACCTTCCCGTCTTTCATCACAAACTGCACGTTTCCCAGCTGCTTGATGTCTTTCAACGGATCGCCGGGAACCGCAATGATATCCGCATAAGCACCGGGGGCCAGCACCCCGATCTGGCCTTCCATTTCCAGCATGTCCGCCGCCCGCGAAGTGGCGCTCTTGATAGCATCCATCGGCGTCATGCCCAGGTCCACCATGCGCGGGAATTCCTGCGCAATGGGCTCGGTCCATGGGATTCCACCCATATCGGTGCCGAAGACAATCTTCACCCCGGCTTTCAGCGCCTTGCGGAACGACTCTTCGTGGGCCGAGGCGCGCAGCCGATCCCGCTGTCCGTCGGGCGTGTCCGCGGCAGCCCAGTCGGTGTAATAGACGCTGATGGTCGGGCAATACCACGTGCCCTGCTTCACCATCTGCGCGATTTGCGCGTCGCTCATCTGCAAGCCGTGCTCAATCGAGTCGCAGCCACCATCGAGCGCGCGTTGCAAGCCGACGCCGCTGTAGGCATGACACGCGACTTTCTTTCCCCAACCGTGGGTTTCATCCACGATCGCCTTCAGTTCCTCCACCGTCAGCGTCGGTTGCGATGCCAGTTCGCCCTGCTTGCCCACCCACGAGCGGTGCGTCATGTAGACCTTGATCCAATCGGCCCCATGATCCAACTGTTCGCGGGCAGCCTTGCGAGCCTCGACCGGCCCGTCAATGATTTGCGCGCCCTTGGGCAGGTCGAGCTCGGGAGCGTAGCCTTCCAGCGGATATCCGCCCGTGGTCGAGATCGCCCGGGTGACCACCAACATCCGCGGGCCGGGAATGTACCCGCCTTCAATGGCTTCTTTAATGCCCACATCGCCGTAACCCGCGCCTTCGGTTTCCACGTCGCGAATGGTGGTGAAGCCCTGCTCCAACGCCCTGCGGGCTGCGACCGTCGCCCGCGCCGCTCGCAGCGCCAGCGGATATTTCAGGATATTGACGTCGTAGCCTCCCTGCGCCGGATCTTCCCCCTGCAAAAAAATGTGAGTATGGGAATCAATCAGCCCCGGCAGTACGGTGGCGTGCGAGAGATCAATCACCTTCGCCCCGGCGGGAATCTGCGCGTTCGCCGCGTCGGTGACACGGTCAATGCGATTGCCGCGGATGAGAATGACCTGGTCGTGGCGCGCCGTGTCCGACTTGCCATCGATCAGCGTTCCCGCGCGAATCACGGTAAAAGCACGCAAGCCGGGCGTGCCGTCTTTTTCTTGTGCCAGCCCAAACGGCAGCAGCGTCATCGACACCAGCAAAATCCACGGAACCTTTTTCATTCCAGTTCTCCTAAGCGGCCGAAGTTCGTGAGTGGCAGAGATTCTACGCCCCGGCGATGACCGCATCCGCTTCAATTTCGACCAGCATGTCGGGCGAGACCAGCGCGCTCACCGCTACCAGGGTCGCGGCCGGCCGGATGTCGCGAAAGAACTCGCCGTGGGCCCTGCCGATCTGCTCCCAGTGCGCAATGTTGGTCACAAACGTCCGCGTGCGTACCACATCTTTCAGGCTCGCACCCGCTTTCTGCAAAGCCGCTTCAATGTTCTGGAGCGCCTGCATCGCCTGCGCATAGGGATCATTCATTCCCACAATCCTGCCGTCTGCCCCAGTCGCGGTCGTACCCGCCACATGCACCTGGGCTCCGACTCGGACCGCGCGCGAATATCCCACCACCGACTCCCAAGGGGCGTTGCCCGAGATGTTCTTCCGTTCCATAAGCGTAGTTCCTCCCAGGCCGATCATTGTAATGGGAGTCGGCGAAGTGATTAGCACTGGGGGCGCTTGGCTGCCAAACCGTAAGGAGTAGAAAGATTTTGCCGCTGCCTTACGAAAGTCACTTGTGCGCGATGGGAAGTTGAGATAACAATGCGCAACATTACCGATGAAAACCCGTAAGGAGCTCGGGTTTTCAGGGGGCCCAGTATGATTCCGGAATCGCATCCGCTGCAGCAGTTGTTCCTGGAACTGGTGGGACGACACTACGCCGAAGAAATTGGCATTCGCGATCCCCAGATCGTGAACTATGTCGCCCAATTGCTGGCCGAGTTTTGCGATACCGAACAGCTCTTCAAGGTCCGCAACACCGCCGGGCAGCCGCTCTCCGACGTCGGCGAAATGCTGATCGAGTCAAACCCCATCTTTGGCCCCGCGCCTTCTTTCGACCGCGAGCGCCAGGTGCGTAAGCATATTGGCGACTACACCCTGTTTTTCACCGGCATGTTCCCCGAGAGCATTAATCACTTCCGGCTGCGCCGTGATCGCCTGGAAGGCTTCATTGACTGGATGAAAGCCGGCAAAGAGAGCTACTTCATCGTTTCGAAATTCGAACATTTCGAATACGCCAAAGTCGCTCCCCTGTTCGCCAACCTGTCGCGTAATTTCGAACAGTGTGTCTACGGCCTGAACCAGGTGAAGAACGACCTGCAGGAAATGCAGCATCCCATTGTCCGGCGCGCCACCGAACTGCTGATGTAGAAAAACTACGCAGGGACAGCCGCCTCGGCGGTCCACCGAGCCAAGCGAGGGTGCGCCGGGAGCGAACTTCGCGCCGCCGGCCCACCGGGAAGACTCGACCTCTTCTCAAGTCTTGCGGTAGAAGCTGAGCCCTGCGTCGCCCTGCTCCAGCTTCCGGTACCGCCGCAGACTTCCGAACGCCTCTCCGGGATCGAACTTCTTGTGGTGCTCGGCCACAACCATCGTTCGCCCCTGCACCAATGAACCGGCCGCCAGCCATGCCAGGGTCCGCGCGTATTCCTCTTCCCGGCGATAAGGAGGATCAAGGAACACGTAGTCCGCGACCACGGCCTGGGCTTCCAGGTTGCGCAGCGATCGTCCCACTTCCTGCTGCAGAACCTGCGCTCCCGCTTCCGCAGCCAGCGACTTCAGGTTTCCCCTGATCAAGTTGACGGCCTGGGCCGAGGATTCGACGAAGAATACCTTGGCCGCCCCCCGGCTCAGCGCTTCAATCCCCACGGCCCCGGTTCCGGCATACAAATCCAGCCATATCGAACCTTCCAGCGCGCTGGGGTTGCCCGCGGTCAGGATATTGAACAGGGTTTCCCGCAAGCGATCGGCCGTGGGACGCAGGTCCATGCCCGGCAGCGAGCGCAGGGGACGGCTGCGGTACTGGCCGGCAATGACTCTCATTGGGATAGGTCTAGCACGTTGGTTTCGACGCCGGCCCGCAACTCCCGCGTCGTCCTGCCGTTTAATATATAGAATATGAGTAGAGGATCGGGGATGAGGAGTTGGTCCATTCCGGCGGGTCGGATTTTCGGAGTCGAACTCCGCATCCATCTGACGTTTCTGTTTCTGCTGCTTTTCATCTTTTTCACCGAGCTCGCCGCTCACACCGCCACCAATCCCATACGCAGCCTGGCCTTGGTCGGCATCATTTTTGGCAGCGTCATTCTCCATGAACTAGGCCACGCGCTCATGGGCAATCGCGCAGGAATTCCGGCGAAAGCCATTATCCTGCTGCCCATCGGCGGCGTGACCCTGATGGACGAGACCCGGCAGACGCTTGAGCCCGGCAGCCAGACCTGGAAGCGCGACATTCGCATCGCGCTCGCCGGACCGGTGGTGAATCTGGCGATCGCCCTCGTCGCCGGAGCCGTAGTTCTCATACTGTTGCCCCAAGCCCACCTCTGGGGAAAGCCCTACGTCATCTCCTCCGATCTGCCGCGCAGCCTGGTCTGGGCAAACCTGTGGCTGGCCCTGTTTAACCTGCTCCCGGCTTATCCCATGGATGGCGGCCGCGTGTTGCGCGCCCTGTTCAGCCGCCGCATGGATGCCGTCACCGCCACCCGCCGCGCGGTCTCGATTGGTCAAACCTTTGCCACCCTGTTCATGCTGGTCGGCATGTTGTGGAACATCTGGCTGACCATGATCGGCTTCTTCCTGTTCATCGCGGCCCAACTGGAAGACCGCTCCGCGGTATTCCAATCGGTGCTCGAGACGGTGCGTCTGGAAGATGTGATGCTCACCGACTTCGCCACCCTCTCCCCCGCCGACACGCTGGAGGATGCGCTGGAAAAGGCGGTTCACTCCCTGCAGGACGACTTCCCCGTGATTCGGGGCAGCGACATGGTGGGAGTTATTTCCAGGCAGAAGATTCTGGAAGTGTTGCGCGTGGAAGGGAACGGCTACGTCCAGGCGGTGATGAACCGCATCTTCGAAGTCGCGCAGAAGAAAGAGTCGCTGGCCTCCGCCTTCCGCAAGCTCACTTCGCGCAACCTCAGCATCATCCCGGTGGTCGAGGACCAGCGCCTCATCGGCATCGTGACCCTGCAGAACCTGATGCACTCCATGGCATTGCTGGCGGAGAGCCGTAAACTGCGCAAGGCCGCTCTCAACTCCTGAAACCGCCCGCCTTCAGAAACGGAAGACCAGCCCCAGCGAGGGTTCAGACAAGGTGCCCGTCGCCCCCGTGAACAGGTTATTTACCTTGAAATCCGGGGCCTCGTAGAGGAAGCCGCGATACTGCAGGCGCACCCCCCATCGCTTGGTCACCCGGTAATCGAAGCCGCCTCCAAACAGAAATGCCGGCCGCGTCTGGTTCACCGCCCCCAGCGGAGTCAGGATCTGGTTGATGGTGGTTCCTTTGTAATCAGGGTAGAACCGCAGAACGCCGCCCCCGGCCAGCGCGAACGGCCGAAGCTTGTTCCATTTGAAAGGCCGGAAAATATAGGCGCCGCTGTATTCGGTAAGCTTGTCTTGAATGCGGTACTGGTTGGGAGTGGAAAAATATTCCTGGGTATTGCGGATACGGCCGTAGGTGAACTCCGCTGAACTCTTGCGCGACAGGTTGACTCGAAACGTGGCCAGAGCAACGTACGACTCGGTCACGGTTTGGGTCGTCTGGTTGTCCGAAGTCGAGCGGCTCAAGGCCGGACCGACGCCGACCGAGACATCAAAGGGATACTCCTGCGCTGCCGCAAAAGACACCGCTAAAAACAATACCGCCAGGATCGCTCCGTTTTTGAGCATTCAGTCTCCTCTAAATTTTCCGCGACGCCCCCACCGCGATCGAAATTCCCGGTCGAATCAGGACAGGCGAATCGCTTTGGCCTGCTCCACCGCATCGATCTTTCTCAACTCCGCCAACACCGGATCCGGCACCCGCCCATCCACGTGCACCACCGCAATCGCTTCCTGGGTCGTCTTTCCGCTCCCCACGCGGCGGCCCAGGGAAAAATCCGCAATGTTGATCTTGTGCTTGCCCAGAATCGTCCCCACCTTGCCGATCACTCCCGGCACATCGCGGTTGCGCAGGTAGATCAGGTTCCGTTCCAGCGGAGCTTCCACGTCAATGCCGTCCACGTTCAACAGCCGCGGCGCATGCTTGTGCAGTACCGCGCCTTTGATGAGATGCTCTTCGCGGCCCGTCTTCAGAAGAATGGAAAGCACATTTCCAGCGCCGCCGCTGGAACTCTTCGCCTTTTTCGCTTCATGGATGCGCAGCCCGCGCGAGGTGGCGATCGCCTCCGCGTTCACCAGGTTCGCCTTCTCATCCAGGGTCTGGTTGAGAATACCCTTGATGGCGGCATTGCGAATCAACTCCGTCTTCCATTCCGCGATCTGCCCGCTATAACGCAGAGAAATTTCCTCCAACGGTCCCTCGCTGACCTGCACCAGGAACGACCCCAGCCGCTCCGCCAGCACGATGTAAGGCTGCAATTCAAGATACTCGTCATGCGAAACCGAGGGAACGTTGACCGCGTTCTGAATCACCCCGTGTTTCAGATACTCCTTCACCTGCAGCGCAATCTGGTAGCCGACCGCCTCCTGCGCCTCGTGGGTCGAGCCTCCAATGTGCGGGGTCAGCAGCACGTTCTCCATGGCGGTGAAAGCTGAATTCTTGAGCGGCTCTTCGATGAATACGTCCAGCGCGGCGGCTGCGACCTGCCCCTGTTTGAGAGCCTGGGCCAGAGCCGCCTCATCCACCAACTCCCCGCGAGCACAGTTCACCAGGCGAACGCCCTTCTTCATCTGCTTGAGAGAGCCGGCATTGATCATGCCCATCGTTTGCGGGGTCAGGCCGACATGCAGCGTCAGATAGTCCGCCCCCGCATAGAGCTCCTCCAGTTTCGCCAGCTGGATACCCTGCTCTTTGGCCACCACCAGCGAAACAAAAGGGTCATGGGCAACGATCGACATGCCAAACGCCCGCGCCCGGCGCGCGACTTCCATGCCAATCCGCCCCAGGCCGACGATGCCCAGAGTCTTGCCACGAAGCTCCGATCCCTGCAGCGATTTCTTCTCCCATTTGCCGGCGTGCATCAATTCGTTGGCGCGGCATACCTGGCGCGCCATGGCCAGCATCATGGCCAGCGTATGTTCGGCCACCGCCACGGCGTTCGCGCCCGGCGTATTCATCACCGCGATGCCTTTGCGGGTAGCGGCATCCAGATCAATGTTGTCCACGCCCACCCCGGCGCGCCCGATCACCCGCAATTTCCGCACATGCGCCAGTAACCCGGCATTGACTTGCACGGCCGAGCGGACGATCAACGCATCCGCCGTCTCCAGCTGCGACGCCAGTTTCCCGTCCATCTGCTCGGGCGTAACCACGGTCCACCGCGGCTCGCGGAGCAGGTCCACGGCGGAAGAAGAAATTTTCTCTGCAACCACAACTTTCATCCTGGGTTCTGTCCTTTGGCCCAACTCACTGCCAACCAAACGCACGGCTTAGCGCGCGGTGACGGCTTCGGCCGGCTTGCGCCCCTGGCGTGCGTACACTTCCTGCGCTGCCCGCACCGCGCTTCCATACTCCACTTGCTTCCCGCAAACCCTGCCCAGCACCTGCTCCAAAGCAGCCAGAATCCCGACCGTGTCGAGATAGTCGTAGTACCCGAGATGGGCAATGCGGAACAGCTTGCCTTTCATTTCGCCCTGTCCATTGGCAACCACAGCGGCAAACGACTCGCGAAATTCTTTCACCATCGCACTTGAGTCCACGCCCTCGGGCGACTGAATCGCCGTAAGCGCGGCCGCCGGAGCCGACGGCGCAAACAACTTCAGTCCCAGCGCCTGCGCTCCCGCCCGGGTCATCGCCGCAGCCAGTTCCGCATTGTTCACCAGCGCTTCGCGTCCCGACGCCAGATCGCCATCCCCCATTTGGCGGACAAAATCCAGCGCTGCTCCCAACGCGGCAAACAACGAAGTCGCCGGCGTATACGCCGTCTCGCCCTTGGCCGCCGACTTCCGCTCCCTGCGAAAGTCAAAATAATAGCGCGGAGACTTCGCCGTCTCCATGCGCTTCCACGCCCGCTCGCTGATGGCGCAGTAAGCCAGGCCCGGCGGAATCATCAGCGCTTTCTGCGAGCCGCCAATGATGACGTCAATCCCCCAGCCGTCGACATCGAAGTGGGTCGTGCCCAGCCCGGTGATGGCGTCCACCACCAGCAAGGTGTCGTCGCCCAGGGCACGCACCAGCTTCGCAATGCCCTGAATATCGTGCCGCGCGCCCGTGGAACTCTCCGTCGCCTGCACGTACACCGCGCGGATCTCCGGCGTAAGCCGGGCTCGCACCTGATCGAGCGCCAGGGTTTCGCCGTAAGGCGCGCTCACCAGTTCCACCGCGCATCCGAAAGCTTTCGCCAGATCGCGCCAGCGTTCGCCGAACTTGCCCGCGCTGAGCACCAGCACCTTGTCGCCCGGGGACGTCAGGTTCGACACCGAACCTTCCATCACTCCGGTGCCCGAAGACGCCAGCACCAGCACCTCGTTCCGGGTGCCGATGAACTCCTTCATATCCGAAAGCACGCGCGCGACCAGCGCGCGAAACTCGGCCGTACGATGATGCATGGCGAACGACGCCATCGCGGTTTGCGCGGCAGGCAGGATCGGGGTCGGGCCGGGGGTAAACAGACGATGCTTGCGCAACATTCCTTTGGCTTCCTCTGCACTGGGGATGCCGTCTAGTTTACAGGGAAGTCCGCGAACCTGGCACCTTGACCCGCAGAGGCCGCTCCCGAATTGGGCCCGAACCCCGCAGCGCCGACTATAATGGCCGCATCATGAGCATGATCGAAGACATCCAGAAGCACATCACCGAGGCCATGAAGGCGCGCGACGAGCACCGCCTCTCCACCCTGCGCATGGTCAAGACCGCGCTCAAGAACCGTGAAATCGACAAGATGGCTCCGCTTGACGACAAAGAATCGCAGCAGGTCCTGAGCACGCTGATCAAACAGCGCAAAGAGTCGATCGAGCAATTCCTCAAAGGCGGAAGAAAAGAGATGGCGGACAAGGAAGCCGCCGAGATCACGCTGATCGAGTCCTACCTGCCCAAAGCCGCGGGGGAAGCCGAAATCGTCGCAGGCGTCCAAGCCGTGATCGCCGAAATGGGCTCTCCCACCATGAAAGACATGGGCACGGTCATGAAAAATGCCATGGCAAAATTTGCCGCCGCGGGCATGCGGGTAGACGGGAAAGTGGTGAGTGAAGCGGTGAAGAAACAACTCACGCCAAAATAGGAATCACCCCAACTCACGTGGGGACAGCCGCCCTCGGCTGTCCCCACGTGTTTACTTGCTTCTCTGTAATTCCCGGTAGGCCTCGCTCTTCGACACTCCCATCTCTTTCGCCAGCTTCTTCAGCGCGGCTTTCTCGTCCAGATTTTCCTCGGCCATGATCTGCTCCATCCGCTGACGGAGGTTCACCGCTTCGACCTTCGGCTTCTCGCCTTCCGCTTTCCCGATCAGCAGCGTGATCTCACCCTTCACGTCACCACGAGCCTTCAGATTCTCTAAAACTTCGCCTGCCCTTCCCCGCAGAAACTCTTCGTGCAGCTTGGTCACCTCGCGCGCGATCACCACCTGCCGCTCCGGACCCAGAATCTCCGCAATGTCCGCCACCGCCTCGACCACCCGGTGCGGCGCCTCGTAAAACACCTGGGTGCGCGGAGAGTTCTTGACGCTTTCGAGGACGTCCCGCCGCTGGCCGCGCTTGGCCGGCAGAAATCCACTGAAGCGGAAGGCATCGGTGGGCAGGCCGCTGGCTACCAGCGCCGACAGAAACGCCGAAGCGCCGGGAATCGGCACCACCGGAATCTTATGCCGGATCGCCAGTGAGACCAGCCGGAACCCTGGGTCTGAGATCCCCGGCATGCCCGCATCGCTGACCAGCGCGATGCGCGCGCCCTGTTCCAACTCCAGCACCAACTCCGGCGCCCGGGTCATCTCGTTATGTTCGTGATAGCTGGTGGTCTTGCTGACAATGCCGTAATGATTGAGCAGTTTCTGCGTCTGGCGGGTGTCTTCACACGCAATCAGGTCCGCTTCTTTCAGAACCCGCACGGCGCGCAGGGTGATGTCTTCGAGATTCCCGATCGGGGTTCCCACCAGGTACAGGCCGGGAGCAAGAGTCGAACCCGCTTCGGTGCTGGCTGCAGCCGCCTTCATGCCGCGAGTCTACCATCGTCACAAATTGACGTGACGCCGCGCAAAACCTAGAATTACACTCACAAGTTAGATTGCCTGGGGTATCAACCGAATCCATGCCACTTTACGAGTACGAGTGCAAGAAGTGCCATCACCGCCTGGAGCGCATCCAGAAGTTCTCCGACCCGCATATCAAGAAATGCCCCGAGTGCGGCGGTGCGCTTGAGCAAGTCATTTCCGCGCCCGCGGTGCAGTTCAAGGGCTCCGGCTGGTACGTCACCGACTACGGCAAGAACACCTCCCATAAGCCCCATTCGGCCTCTGCCAACGGCGACTCGAAAAAGGAAGCCAAGTCCGACGACAAAGGGAAGTCCGAGGAAAAGCCGAAGTCAGACGACAAGCCCAAGGCAGAAGACAAGCCCAGGAAGAAAGCCGCCGAGAAAAAGTAGCCCTTCGCTGCATCTGTAACAAAAACCAGGGAATTGTCATTCCGGGCAGCGCGAAGAATCGGCAGGTTCCGCCCTGCATCGTTTCCCTTCCCATCGCATCTAACTCCTCGATAGTCGTTATAACGAGGATTTCACCCTATGATCAACCTTCGGCGCAGTAAGCAGCGCGGCGGCGGCGATTTCGGCTGGCTCAACACCCGCCACAGTTTTTCGTTCGACACCTACTACGACCCTGAACACATGGGATTCCGGTCCCTGCGCGTGATCAACGAAGACTGGGTGGCGCCCGGCCAGGGTTTCCCCACGCATCCGCATCGCGACATGGAAATCATCACCTATGTCCTCAAAGGCGCGCTCGAGCACAAAGACAGCCTGGGAACGGGGTCCATCATCCGTCCCGGCGATGGCCAGCGCATGAGCGCCGGTCGCGGCATTCGCCATAGCGAAGCGAATCCTTCCCCCAGCGATCCCGTGCATCTTCTGCAGATCTGGATCATGCCCGACCGCCCGGGACATGAACCCAGCTACGAGCAGAAGACGTTCCCGGAAAGCGAAAAGCGCGGCCAGCTCCGCCTGATCGCCGGACCCGACGGCAAAGACGGCTCGGTGACCATTCATCAGGACGCGAAGCTCTACGTCTCGCTGCTGGCCCCCGGTGAGGAGGTCGCGCACGCGCTCAGTAAAGGCCGCCATGCCTGGCTGCAGGTTGCCAAGGGCGCGGTCGAACTCAACGGGAAGGCTCTCACTCAAGGCGACGGCGCCGCCGTCAGCGACGAACCGAAGTTGCAGATCAAAGGCACCGAAGACGCCGAGATTCTGCTGTTCGACCTGGCGTAAAGAGAAGCGGGTTGCAAAGTTGAGAAGCAGCTTGCAACTTTGAAACCTTCCCCGCAGAATTTCACCTATGCCTGCGCTGGAAGAACGTCCCGCCGGAGTCACCGCCATCGCGAGTCTCTTCTTCGCGGTTGCCGGATACCTGTGTGGGATTGGCCTGCTCATGTTGCTCAGCCCGGGCAGCGCGTCCATGGCTTTGGGCGCACCGCTGCTCGGCGGACTGGAACTCGCCGGCCCCTACATGTTTCTGCTGACGGGCGCAGCCGGCGGGCTGGTCGGCTGGGGCCTGCTGCGGCTCAACCCCTGGGCCAGGCGAGCCGCCATCCTGCTAGCCATGATCGGAGTGGTGATGCTGGTTCCCACGGTCTCCAGCGCCGTCATCGGCTTCCAGTTCAAGGCTCTGGCTTTCGGCGGGCTCGGGGTGATGCTGCGGGTGATGATCGTCTGGTACCTGTACCAGGAGCCGGTGGCGCAAATGTTCCTTGGTCAACCTCAGGGTCTCTGACGGTGAAGGCCCGTCTCACTCCCGGAAAAGTTTGCCAGAACTATAGCACCCAGCTAATGAAGTATTGCTAAAAGCTAACTTTCCATTTAAACGCGATTTATGCCCTGCGCGAGTCGCGGATGGCTCTTCTGGGTCCACCCAGGGCACGGTCGCGCACTGCAGGGCCCTTAGAACGCTCGGGCGGGGCATCGCAGGCGATGGCCGGGACGCTAAGCTGGCACTCTACTCCCCTTCTGCCTCAACGTATTTTCAATAACTTGCAGATAATATTATGAAAACAGGAGAGTTGTGGGCTACCCGCACGTACCGTGGGCAAGTGCGCCGGCCGTCCACGCCAGATCCCTCACCGGCTGGCGCCGGTTCGGGATGACGTCGAGAGGGCGGGCGCTTTACCGCTTGGGCTTCGCCGGCTCTCTCTCGCCTACCCGCTTGCTGACCGTGAACCCCATCTTCCCCGTCTTCTTGTCGGCATCCACGACGACGTGATCGCCGTGCAGCACTTCGCCGTCGAGAATCTTCATCGCCAGCGGATCCTGCACCAGCTTCTGAATCGCCCGTTTCAGCGGACGCGCTCCGAAAGCCGGGTCGAAGCCTTCGCTGAACAGTTGTTCCTTCGCCGCGTCGGTCAGCTCGATCGAGATCTTGCGATCAGCCAGCAGACGGCGCACATCTTCCAGGCGCAGTTCGATGATCTTCACCAGCTGTTCCTTGCCCAGCGGCCGGAAGACGATGATGTCATCCACCCGGTTCAGGAACTCAGGCTTGAAGTGGCCGTGCAAGGCATTGACAACTTCCTTGCCGGCGTTCTCGAAGTCCGCCTCGGTGCGGATGTTTTCCGCCTGCAGGTACACCGATCCGATGTTCGAGGTCATGATGATGACGGTATTGCGGAAATCAACCGTGCGGCCCTTGCCGTCGGTGAGGCGGCCGTCGTCCATGATCTGCAACAGAATGTTGAACACGTCGGGATGTGCCTTTTCGATTTCGTCGAACAGCACCACCGCATAGGGACTGCCGCCGTACCTGTTCGGTGAGTTGCCCGCCTTCTTCGTAGCCGACATATCCCGGAGGCGCGCCAATCAGCCGCGAGACCGCATGCTTCTCCATGTACTCCGACATGTCGATGCGGATCAGCGACGTTCTCATCGTCAAAGAGAAATTCCGCCAGCGCGCGGGCCAGTTCGGTCTTGCCCACACCCGTCGGCCCCAGGAAAATGAACGAACCAATCGGGCGCTTGGGATCGCTCAAGCCGGCGCGGGAACGCCGAATGGCATTGGCCACACGCTCCAGCGCGGGATCCTGTCCCACCACGCGATGACGCAGCCGGTCTTCCATGGTGATGAGTTTCTTGACCTCGCCTTCGAGCATCTTCGAGACCGGGATGCCGGTCCATTTGGAGACGATGCGGGCGACGTCCTCTTCGTCCACTTCTTCCTTCAGCATGCGCTTGGCGCCCGAGCGTTCCATCTGGGCGGTGAGCTTCTTCAGTTCCTCTTCCGTCTGCCGGATCAGCCCGTAGCGGATCTCGGCCACGCGCTGCAGGTTCCCCTTGCGTTCTTCGCTCTGTTCTTCGGTCTTGAGCTGTTCGAGTTTTTCCTTCAGCGTGCGGACCTGCGAGATCAGTTCCTTTTCCTGCTTCCACTTGGCTTTCAACGCATTGGAGTTCTCGCGGATTTCCGCCAGTTCCTTCTCCAGAACCGCCAGCCGCTCGCGTGAATTCGCGTCGTCTTCTTTTTTCAGGGCCTGTTTTTCGATCTCCAGTTGCGTGGCCCGGCGCTCGAGCTGATCGATCTCGGTGGGCATGGAATCGATCTGGATGCGCAAGGAAGCCGCGGCCTCGTCAATCAGGTCAATCGCCTTGTCGGGCAGGAAGCGGTCGGAGATGTAGCGATGCGACAAGGTCGCCGCCGCGACAATGGCTGAATCCTTGATGCGCACGCCGTGGTGCACTTCGTAGCGCTCTTTCAGTCCACGCAGAATCGCGATGGTGTCTTCGACATTAGGTTCGCCCACGAAGACAATCTGAAAGCGCCGCTCGAGCGCGGCGTCTTTCTCGATGTATTTGCGGTATTCGTTCAAGGTGGTGGCGCCGATGGCGCGCAACTCTCCGCGGGCCAGCGCCGGCTTCAGCATGTTGGAGGCGTCAATCGCACCCTCCGCCGCTCCCGCACCCACCAGGGTGTGCAGCTCGTCGATGAACAGAACGATCTTTCCCTGCGAGTCTTCGATTTCCTTCAGCACCGCTTTCAGGCGGTCTTCAAATTCGCCGCGATATTTCGCACCCGCCAGCATGGAACCCAGATCGAGCGACACTACGCGCTTGTTCTTCAGGACTTCCGGCACGTCGCCGGAAATGATGCGCTGCGCCAGACCCTCCACGATCGCGGTCTTGCCCACGCCGGGTTCGCCGATCAGCACCGGATTGTTCTTGGTGCGGCGTGACAGCACCTGCACCACGCGGCGAATCTCTTCATCCCGGCCAATCACCGGGTCGAGCTTTCCGCGCCGGGCCTGTTCGGTCAGGTCGCGAGCGTAACGCTCGAGCGCCTGATATTTCGCTTCCGGGTTCTGATCGGTAATGCGCTGCGAACCGCGGACCGAGGTCAAGGCTTTCAGGATTGCGTCATAGGTGGCGCCATGACGGGCGAGAATCTGCTGGGCGGGATCGCGCTTCAGTTGCGTCGCTGCCAGCAGCAGGTGCTCGGTGGAAACGTACTCGTCCTTGAAGTTGTCGGCCTCTTTGAAGGCGCGCTCCAGCAACTGGTTCATGGCTGGCGAGAGGCTGGCTTGCCCGCTGACTCCCGACACTTTCGGCAGACGCTCCACTTCCTGGTTGAAGTCGTTCAGAACCGCCTGGGTTCCGATCCCGATTTTTTCCAGGATGGGAGGCACGATGCCTTCGCGGTCTTCGAGCAGCGCAATCAGCAAGTGAGCCGGCAACAATTCGGGATTGCCGTTCTCGGATGCGACCTGGTTGGCGCGCTGCACCGCTTCCTGCGCTTTTACCGTGAATTTGTCCCAACGAATAGCCATGGGGTACTCCTAACAGAAATTTTGTAATTTGGTAATCGGGGAATTTGGTAATTTGCGAATTGCCCGCTTACAAGATCGCAAAACTGTCTAATGTCGAAAAGCGTTTCGCATCAATCTGCCGCCCAAGATCAAGAACGGGAGTTTTTCCCGGCGCTGAAGCGCCGGGCGATTGGCAGTCGCTCCTCCGGAGCTGTTCTTGAAATTACCAATTTCCCCGATTACTGAATTACAAAAATGAAGGAGGCGGTCACCTCGGCCGCCTCCCGTCAAAGCTGCCGGACTTCGCCCGGCTGTCTCCCCGTGTTTGCTGGCAGGTTATGCGGCTTTGCCGGGGCCTTTGGCTTCCAGCGTCTTTTCGCCGCCGACGTTGACCTTGATCTGCTTGGGCTTGGCTTCCGCCTTCTTGGGCAGCGCGATCTTCAGCACGCCCTTGTCGTAGTTGGCCGAAACATGCTCCACGTCCACCGTGTTGGGCAGAGTGAACGAGCGGGTGAAGCTGCCATAGCTGCGCTCCACACGGCGGTAGTTCTCTTCTTTCTCTTCCTTCTCGAACTTGCGCTCGCCGTGCACGGTCAGGGTGTTGTTCTCGATCCGGACATCAATGTCTTTCTCATCGATTCCCGGCACTTCGATCTTCAGACTCACGTTGTGCTCATCCTCGTACACATCCACGGCGGGCGCGAAAGTGCTGGTGGTCAGCGCCTCTTCCCGGCCTTCGGGGCCATAGGAGTCGCGGAACAAGCGATTCATGCGGTCCTGCAAGGTGGAGAACTCACGGAAGGGATCCCAACGGGTAATTACAGTCATGATGCAACTTCCTCCTTCAAAGATTTTGGCTATACCGCTTCATTCCCTTGGATGCTACGGTTAGCTCAAAAGGATCATAAAAGTTGAGTGTTTTATTGTCAAGTTAAGTATTATTCATATTTTCAATTGCTTACAGACAATATCAGGCACTTCAGATAGCTCGTTTCTGGCACCGTCAGCAGCACTGGATGATCCTTGGACTGGCCCCGCTTTTCCAGCACGCGTACCGACCGGTGCACATCTCGCGCGGCCGCGGCCACCACTTCGACAAACTCTGCCTCGCTGACATGGTACGAACACGAGCAGGTGACCAGGATCCCGCCGGGCCGCAGCATTTTCAGGGCGCGCAGGTTGAGTTCTTTGTAGCCGCGCAAGGCGGTATCGAGGGCTTGTTTGCTCTTGGCAAACGCGGGCGGGTCCAGAATGATGGTGTCGTACTGCTGGCCGGCGCTGGCATAGTCCTTGAGCAAGTCAAAGGCATTGGCCTCGACCCATTCGATCTCGCGGCCGTTCAGGGTCGCATTCTGATCGGCGACCTCCAAGGCAGGGCGGGAGCTATCGACTCCGGTCACCTTGGTGCAGTGCTCGGCCAGGTGAAGGGCGAATCCTCCCTGGTAGCAAAAGACATCCAGCGCTTCGCCTCGCGCATAGCGGGCGGCTGCGGCGTAGTTCTCCCGCTGGTCGAGAAACGCTCCGGTCTTCTGTCCCTCCAGGGCATCGAATTGGAAGCGCACGCCGTTCATGGAGAAGACGGTCTTGCTCTTCTCCCCCTGCAGCAAGCCTGAGGCCCGTGGTGGAAGCTGCTCGAGCTCGCGCACGCGGGGATCGACCCGCTCCACCATGCCCTCCGGTTTCAAACTCCCGGACAGTTCGGCGACGATCGCCCCGCGCACCGTCTCGGTGTCGATCGCCTGGGTAAGGATCTGCAGGGAAAGAAGGTCGTTGTAGCGGTCGACGATCAAACCGGGAAGGAAGTCGGCTTCGCTGAAGACCACGCGGTAGGCATTGGTATTCTCAACCAGTCTCTCGCGGTAGGTGATGGCCGCCCGAATCCGCTCCCGGATCAGGCTGGCCAGGTCCTTGACGCTTCCCGTCGAAAGCATGCGAATCGCGATCTGCGAGGAACTGCTGTAGAGAGCCGTTCCCAGACGCTTTCCGCGCTCATCGGCGACGTTGACCAGGGCTCCCGGAGGAATTCCATCGGCGGAAATGTCGGAGCGATAGACCCAGACATGTCCGTCTTTCAGGCGATTGGCGCCGCGGCGGGAGATCTTGACGGTAGGAAGGTCAGCCATGCCCTCGATGGTAAACCCAGCCGCGCGAGTTTGCCGTCCGCTGAAGAGGACTGGTGCGGTTCTGGCTGCCGACGGAAGCCTTGGATTTTCAGCTGGCGGCGGGATGTTCCGAGGTCACGGCCTCATCGGGATGAAGCTTCTTACGAGGGCTGGCGTCGGCGCGCGCGGACTGCAGATCGGTGTGCAGGGCATCAAGCACGGTCATGGGCATTTCCGAGCCCCACGATTCCAGCTCTTCGTCGTCCCAATTGCCATTCAGGCGAACCGTGTCTTCGGTCATATCTTCGGGAAACGCCAGCATGTACTTGCCTTCGCGAATCAGCGCGTCCCCAATTTCGCGCCCGTTATTGAAATCATAGATGCGGCGGCTGGAGGTGCCGGACTCGTTGTTGAAGACCAGCAAGACTTCGCCGTGCTCGGGGTAGCTGGGGCGATAAAACCAGGCCTGGGGAGCATCGGACTTGGGGCGCACCCGGCGGCGGTGATGGGGCGCAGTGGAAGGGGCGGCGGCCACTTCTTTGCTGGGATCGAAAAACAGGATGCGCTGGCAGGATTCGCACTCGATGACTTTCCCGCTCTTGACGTCGTTGTAAGTCTGGGGACGGAGCATGACCTGGCACGCCATGCATTTCTGATCACGCACTTCGGAAACCCCGCTGCCCCGGAACCTGGCGACCCGCTCGAAATGCCGCAACAGATCCGCATCCACCCCGGTGCGCAACTGTTCGCGCCGGGCGCTCCACTCGGCCAGCTCCTTCTCGTCGATGGCGGTGCGCTCGCGGGCCTCGGCTTTTTCCTTTTCGATCTCGGCCATTTCGGCCTTCAATTCAAGCTCAGCGGCTTTCACGCTCTTTTCCCGCGCTTCCGCATTCACCATGAGTTCGAGGATCTTGTCTTCCTGGGCGCGGATATCCTGCTCGGCAAACTGGATTTCCGCCAGCAGCGCCTTGTATTGATCGTTGGTCTTTACCGCCAGCGACTGGTCGCGATACTTGGAGATTTTTCCCTGCAGGTCCTGGATGGTGCTTTCGTACTTGCGGCGGGCCGCTTCGTCGGCCTTCACGGCGGTCTTGGCGTTCTCCAGCACGGCCTTGGTGCCCGCCAGTTTTTGCTCGATGGCGGCTACTTTTTTGGGAAGCGAGGCGATTTCGTCTTTCAGGCGGAGAATGTGCCGGTCGGCTTCCTGGAGCTCTAACAGCTTTTGCACGTCGGAAGGCATTGTGAGTACAGTGATTTTAGCACGTAATCACCGGCACTTTTGCGGCCCACCTGGCATCCTGCCGCCAGCGTG
The DNA here is from genome assembly GCA_963840615.1 of Terriglobia bacterium. Classification (GTDB taxonomy): domain Bacteria; phylum Acidobacteriota; class Terriglobia; order Terriglobales; family Acidobacteriaceae; genus DATFTE01. Next base: position 17,642 of record CAWJAA010000040.1, on the reverse strand, counting down.
GCTGGAAGGCGGCCGGGACTTGGTGATGGCCGTGCCTGCAGGCGTTCGCCTCCCCGGTGTAAACTTTTGAGCCCCGGCTTCTGCGGCGAATTTCCCGTGGAGCCGGGTTCGAAAACCCATGACTCGCCTCGCCTTTGTTTTTCCGTTGCTGCTTGCCCTTGCCGCCGCCCAGTCGTCCCCAGCCCCGAGCCCGCCAAGGCTGACGATCGAATCGATTTTTGCGGAGGGCGGCCTGACCGGGCGCGCCCCGGAAAACCTGAAGTGGAACCGTGACAGCAAGAGGTTCTCGTTCGTCCAGCGTGACGACTCAGGCGAGCGCGGGCAACTCTGGATGTTTGACGCCACCAGCGGTGAAAAAAGAGTGCTCATCAACCAAGCCAGGCTTTCCCCGCTTTCGCCCCCGCTGAGCCAGTTCCGGGACGATCGCGAACGAGAGCGAGTCACGCGCTATCACGCCGCGGAGTACCTCTGGTCGTCCGATTCCACCCACCTGCTGTTCAGTCCGCGGGGACAGCTCTGGCTTTACGACGTGGCCAGCGGCACTGGGGTTCAGTTCACTTCCGATCCCGAACCTCACTTCGATCCCAAGTTCTCTCCCGACGGCACGCGCATTGCTTACGTTTATAAACATAATCTCTATGCACACTCGGTATCGGGCGCAAACCAGGTTCAGCTCACCAAAGATAAAGACAAAGACGAGAATCTGCTGGACGGGGAAGTCGACTGGGTCTACGCGGAGGAATTGGGCGTTCGCAGCAACTACTTCTGGTCGCCCGACAGCAGCGAAATCGCCTTCCTGCAGACCAACGAGGCTCAGGTTCCCACCTACCCCATCACCGACTGGCTGGTCACCCACCCCAAGGTTGATCTCGAGAAATATCCCAAGGCGGGCGATCCGAACCCCACGGTGCGCATCGGGGTGGTGGATGCCAAGGCGGGCAAACCCAGGTGGATGTCGCTCACCCAGGACAAGAATGACGACATCTACATTCCCCGCTTCGGCTGGATTCGCGACGGCCTGCTCTGGGCCGAAGTCCTGAACCGTGCCCAGGACTCGCTGGACCTCTACTTCGTTGACACGCGCACCGGGAAATCGAGCCGGGTGCTGGCGGAGACCGTCAAGGACGGCTGGGTCAACGTCAACGATGATTTCCAGATTCTCGGTTCCGGCGCAGCAATTTCTCTGGTCCAGCTGGCGCGATGGGCATACGCACCTCTATCTTTACAGCTTCGACAAGCGGAACCCTCTCGCCTCTGACGCCAGGCTGGAACACCAGATTACACAGGGGGATTTCGAGGTGTTCGGGGTCGAGACCGTGGATGAAGCGGCCGGGGTGGTTTATTTCACCTGCAACAAAGACGACCCTCGCCAACGCCAGCTTTACTCCGCAAAACTTGACGGCTCCGGGATGACGCGAGTCTCGCGCGAGGACGGGACGCACGAGGTGCAATTCTCCGGAGATGGCCGGCGCTACCTCGACACGTTTTCTACCACGGTCAGGCCGCCGCGTCTTTCCCTGTGCGGGCTGGACGGGCAGTGCACCACGGTGTGGGAATCGCGCAGCGTCGCGGGGTACGACTTGATCGCGCCCAAGTTCCTGGAACTCAAAGCCGACGATGGCAGCACTTTGTACGGCGAGCTTTTACTGCCTCCGGCAAACCTGGTCAAGGAACATCTTCCGGTCATCGTTCACGTGTACGGAGGACCGGCGGCCCAACTGGTCCGCGACGCATGGGGCGCGGCGGGAAGCCATTCCGACGATCTCTTCCTGCAGATGCTGGCCAAAAAAGGTTTTGCCATCTTCACCGTGGATAACCGCGGCACCCCGGGGCGGGACCGCAAATTCCAGACCGCCATCCGCAACCAGTTCGGGGCGATTGAATTGCAAGATCAGCTGGCGGCCCTGCATCAGCTTTTCGCGCAATATCCGCAGCTCGATCAGAGCCGCGTCGCCATCTGGGGATGGAGTAACGGCGCGTCCATGACGCTGTACGCTTTGACGCACTCCGACGCGTTCAAGGCCGGGGTTGCCGTGGCTCCGGTCACCGACTGGCATCTGTATGACTCGATCTATACCGAACGCTACATGGGATTGCCCGGCGACCATGCCAAGGGGTATGCCGATTCGTCAATGGTGAAGTCCGCGGAGGCTCTGCATGGCTCGCTGCTGCTGGTGCATGGCACCAGCGATGACAACGTACACTTTCAGAACAGTATCCAGATGACGGAAGCGCTCATCAAAGCCGGCAAGCAGTTCCGCTTCATGGCGTACCCGAACAAAACCCACGGTATCGCCGGGGCAACCGACCGCATTCATTTGTTCCACCTGATTGAAGATCACCTGGAGCGGGAGCTGAAGTAAACCGCGCGGGCCCAGCCGCCCCGGCTCATGAAAGGACGCATGCAGCGCTTGACCCTTGGCGATTTCGAACTCACGGCGGCCAGCGACGGCATCTACCACTCCGATGGCGGAGCTTTCTTCGGCGTCGTCCCCAAGAGCCTGTGGAAACGCCGGGTCGAGGTGGATGAAAACAACCTGATTCCGGTGGGACTGAACTCCATCGTGGTGCGGACGGGGCGCGAGACGGTCCTGATCGAAACCGGTATCGGCAACAAGGGATCGGAACGAATGGTAAAGATTTACGGACAGCCGGCGGAACTGCTCGACAATCTCTCGGCTGCCGGCTTTGCGCCCGAAGATATCGATATTGTCATCGACAGCCACCTGCATTTCGATCACTGCGGATGGAACACCGTTCGCAAAGGCGAGCAAGTCGTCGCCACTTTTCCTAAGGCCAAGTACTACGTGCAAGAGGGCGAGTGGAAGCACGCGCATGAGAACCAGCGCGACGGGGTCAGCTATTTCCCGGAGAATTACGATCCGCTGGTGGAGAGCGGGCAGATGACGCTGCTGCGGGGCGATGCGGAGATTGTTCCGGGCATTTCCGTGCGGGTGTATCCCGGCCACACCCGCGACATGCAGGCGATTCTATTGCGCAGCGGCGGCCAGACCGCCTGCTACATCTCTGATCTGATTCCGACCAGCGCCCACCTCGACGTGAGCTGGGCGATGGCGTTTGATCTGTATCCCCTTGAAACCATCGAAAGCCGCAAGCGCTATTATTTCGAAGCGCTGCCGGAGAAATGGCTGACCATGTTCACCCATGATCCGAAGATGCCGTGGGCGTACGTGGAGAGGGATGCGATGGGGAAGATGGTGGCGAAGGCGCCGCCGTCTATGTAGGAACCGCAGAGGACGCTGGTTCCGCCTGCAGGCGCGCCTCAAAGAATTCTTCCACCCGGCTTAGAATCTCTGGCGCCAGCTTGGCTTCGTAGATTGCCTTGCGCAGCCCGGCTCCGCCCGGCACGCCATGCGTGAACCACGAAGCGAACTGTTTCATCTTGCCCGGCGCGTCGGGTAGTTCTTCTTCCACCAGCATCTGGAAATAGGTGCGGATCATCTGGTAGCGGTCGAATTCGGTGGGTTCGTCGTAGAGCGGTGCGTCGGACTTGGTGGTGCGCCCAGATCCTTCGCCGCCAAAGGACGGCTCCTCAGGATGACGATTTGAGGAGGGGCGGGCGCCCGTGCCCATGCTCGCGGCGCGGGTGGTGTACTGCGCGATCTGCCGGAAGATCCAGGGATTGGAGGCGGCGGTACGCCCGATCATCACCGCGTCGCAGCCGGTTTGGGTGACCATGGCGCAGGCGTCTTCGGGAGTGCGAATGTCGCCATTGCCAATCACCGGAATCTTCACCGCCTGCTTCACCGCGCCGATCCAGTCCCAGCGTGCTTGCCCGCTGTAGCCCTGTTCGCGGGTGCGGGCGTGCAGGGCGACCGCGCACAAGCCGCAGTCTTCGGCCATCTTCGCCAGTTCCACGCAAACAATTTCCTGGTCGTTCCATCCCGCGCGGAACTTCACGGTGAAGGGAATTTTCACCGCCGCCCGCACGGCTTCAAAAATCTTCCCAATCGCCGGCAGGTCGCGCAGCAGGCCGGAGCCGCCATTGCACTTCACAACCTTTTTCGCGGGACATCCCAGGTTCAAATCCACCAGGTCGAAGCCCAGTCCCTCGACGACTCGCGCCGCGTCCGCCATGACCCTGGGATCGCTGCCGAAAAGCTGCGCCGAAATGGGATGCTCGTCTCCGTAAAATGTCAGGTAACGCTGCGCCTTCCGGTCTTTGTGGCGCAGGATGCCATCGGCCGAAGTGAACTCGGTCATGATCAGGCCGCACCCGCCCAGGTTGCGGATGAAGCGGCGGAACACCGTGTCGGTCACGCCCGCCATGGGCGCGAGCACGGTGGCGGGGGCAATGGCCACTCCGCCCAGCACCACCGAGGCTGGAACCGGGTGCTCTCCGGTTCTCATCTCCGCCGGATTTTCCCAATACTTGCGCACCTGGCTATTTTACTGCCTTTCCCCGCCGTCACCGGATGTGTCACAATCCTGGTAACTGAGGCACCCCGTCATGGAAGAACCTTCCTCCCAGCTGTCCCCATCGGATTCGAAGAAGTGGATCCTGCGCATTATTCTGGCCCTGGTCCTGGGGCAAGCTATCTGGGGACTGGTGGTATCTCTCACCAGCAACCTGATTGTGCCCCTCACCGCCCGGGTCATGGGCAATGATCCTAACTCTCCGCTTTATCTGGGGAAAGGGGACATCGACATTCCACCCCTGTTTGTGTCGATCGTGGAATTTTGCCTGGCTGGAATTGTGGCCGTCATCCTGAATTCGTCGGTGCAGAAGCCTCCGAAGACGGTGCGCCGGAAAGCGGTGGCAAGCCCGGGTTCGTTGTCACTTCAGGCCGCGCCGGTGGCTCCCACCCCACCCGTGGCCGCACCGAAACCTGCGGTTGCGATAACCCCGACTGTTGCTGCGCCTCCGGTTGCTGCGCCTCCGGCCAAACCGGTGCAGGCGGCACCCGCACCGCCGCCGGTCGCGCCCGCGGTTGCGGCAGCCAAGCCGGCGGCACCCGCGGCGCCGCCCAAGCCCGAGAAGCCCAAGCCGCCCAAAGAAGTTTTCTACAACATTGTGGGCGACCCCATCACCATGGACGACGACTAGGGACGGGCTGCCCTCTGGCTAACACCTTGTCGTTCCGAGGCGAAGCGACCAATCCCTTACAGAATGGCGGCGGACGTAGGGATGCTGCGCTTCGCTCAGCATGACAAGGGGTTTTGGCAAAGAGAAAAGCCTCCGCAAACGGAGGCTTTTGAACTCTGTGACGCTCGAGCGAGACTTACTTCTTGGCGGCTTCCGCCTTGGCGGCATCGCTCTTGGCGTACTTGCGGCGGAACCGCTCCACGCGACCTGCGGTGTCCATCAGCTTCTGCTTGCCGGTAAAGAAGGGATGGCAAGCCGAGCAGATTTCCACGTGGATGTCGCCCTTGTGGGTCGAGCGGGTCGTAAAGTTGTTTCCGCACGCGCACATCACGCGTATTTCGTTGTAGTTCGGGTGAATTGCTGCCTTCATGGGTACCTGACCTCTTCTCGGAACCTTTAGATTCTACCGGAGGCCTGTTGGATTCAGCAACCCGGGGTCGGCGTCCGGCCCGATCATCTTAAGCAGCCGCGGGCCACGAAGCCTCTCGCGTGTAACGGAACGGCGGCAGGTTACGCGCGCCAGCCTCAACGGCTTCCGCCGCTTCGGGATGACGTCAGCATGGGTAATTCAAGCCCCTGTAATCCTCCGCGACCTCCGTGGTTAAGTCTTCCCTGAAAATGGTAAAAGGCGGCAGGGCCGACCCCGTGCCGCCTAACACTTTGAAACCTGGGCCCCCTACTTGCGGTTGACAGCCTTTTTCAACTCTGCGCCTGGAGTAAACTTCGCGACCTTGCGAGCCGCAATTTTCAGAGTGGCGCCTGTCTGCGGATTGCGTCCGTTGCGGGCCTTTCTCTGGGACACGGAAAACGTACCAAACCCAATCAAGGCCACTCGATCTCCCTTTTTTAAAGCGGCCGTGATGCTGTCTACCGAGGTGTCGATGGCAGCTGCTGCTTGTGTTTTGCTGATACCGGCACCGCTTGCAATGCGGTCAATGAGATCGGCTTTATTCATCTTCTCTCCTGGCAGGTTTCTCTCTGTTGCCCGCAGCGGACACAGGGGAGGGAGATCAGCGCTCGCCGCGATGGAAACCTGGCGGCCCTATTTAGCTCCGCCTTAACCCACTGTGTCAACTGTGAAAATCCGCGACAGATGCCTTGTTTGAGGCTCCCGCCGCCAGGTTCACCTCGCGTCCAGGTTTCAGACAAAAAGAAAACCGCTCTTGCCACGATGGTGGTCGCGGGAAGAGCGGCTCGGTCCGGCCGAAATTTATTGCGAGGCTTCCTTGGCAATGGTGGACACCATCGAGGATGGGCAATCGCCCAGAATCGGCTGGCAGGCCGGGTTCGGCCCCACTCCCGCATAAGCCGGTTCCTTGCTGGGGGTGAATTGCTCGGCTTCCGTCGATCCCGCAAGCGCGGTGGTGGAGGAAGCCCCCCCGGCAATCACCTGGGTGACGATGTCGAAGTATCCGGTACCGACAAAACGCTGGTGCTTCACCGCTTCGTAGCCGTACTGGCGTTCGCGGCTGAATTCCTTGTCTTGCAGCCGGGAATAAGCCGTCATGGCGTCGACCTTGTAAGCTCTCGCCAACTCGAACATGCTCAAGTTCAAGGCGTGGAAGCCGGCCAGGGTGATGAACTGGAACTTGTATCCCATGGACGCCAGTTCCCGCTGGAAGCAGGCAATGGTGGCGTCATCCAGATTCTTTCTCCAGTTGAACGAGGGTGAGCAGTTATAGGCCAGCATCTTGCCGGGATACCGGGCATGCACCGCTTCGGCAAACTGCCGTGCCTCTTCCAGGTCCGGGTGCGAGGTCTCGCACCAGAGCAGGTCGGCGTAGGGCGCGTAGGCAATGGCGCGGGCAATCGCGGACTTGATCCCGCCGCGAATGCAAAAGAAGCCCTCGGGTGTGCGTTCGCCGGTGAGGAATTCACGATCACGCGGATCAATGTCGCTGGTCAGCAGGTGGGCGCTGTCGGCGTCCGTACGCGCCATGATCAGCGTGGGAACGCCCATCACGTCGGCCGCCAGCCGCGCCGCCACCAGTTTCTGGATGGCTTCCACGGTCGGCACCAGCACTTTGCCGCCCAGGTGTCCGCACTTCTTGGCGGAGGAGAGCTGGTCTTCGAAGTGAACGCAAGCCGCGCCCGCTTCGATCATGGCCTTCATCAGTTCGAAAGCGTTGAGGTTGCCCCCAAACCCGGCTTCGGCGTCGGCAATCATGGGCGCGAACCAGTGGATCGCGTCGTCGCCTTCGGCGTGGTGAACCTGATCCGCGCGCATCAAGGCCTGGTTGATGCGCCGCACCAGGTTGGGCACGCTGTCAGCGGGATACAGGCTCTGGTCGGGATACATCTGCCCGGCATCGTTCGCGTCGGCAGCCACCTGCCAACCGCTCACGTAGATCGCCTTCAGTCCCGCTTTCACCTGTTGCACCGCCTGGTTGCCGGTCATGGCGCCGAGCGCCGGGACGTAAGCTTCCGATTGCAGCAGGTCCCATAGCCGTTCCGCGCCCTGGCGGGCCAGCGTGTACTCGATCTGGATCGAGCCGCGCAGTTTTTCGACGTCTTGCTGGGTGTAGGGACGAGTGACTCCCGTCCAGCGACCGTTTGCTTTGCCGTTTGTGGGTTGCGAACCGTTTCCGTTGTTTGCCATGGGCTCCTCTACTAATGCCGGCTGTTTGCCCGGCTGTCTTGGGAAGGGCGGCTGCCCTTCCGCGAAACCTGAAAATTCCTAGTGGGGATCAAATTCCCCACTGATGACCATCGCTTCGCTGATGCGCCGGGCTTCGCGAAACGTCTCTTCCGTACCCAGATCTTTCCCGGGGTGCGCGATCAGCTTCTGCAACTCTTCGTCGAACAACTCTGTGATCCGCTGCGGGGTGTGCGCAACCGGCATTCCCGACTCGTCCACGATCGGCACGCGTCCGCTATGGCGCATGCGCTGCGCAATCATCAGCCGGTAAATGCGGTCCGTCGCCAGATCTTCCATGTAGCCGTCGAGCAGGCTGGCGCCCTTGCCGTTGAGCACGCCATTGCGGTAACGAATCACGGTCCGAATGGCCGCCCGCGTCCCCGCCAGGGTGCGTTGACCGACGCTCTTTCGGGGCCGGACGCAGGTCGGGATAGCGCTCGGCATGCGCCCGGCGGCGCTTGCAACTGATTGGGAAAGGGGAACTGCTCGAGCGCGATCTGGTTCTGATCGGGATGCCCGGTCCAGGCGCCATCCATCCGGCAGTCGGCTTCGTTCTTCTTGTCCTTTGCCAGCACCTCGAGCGCGCGCGCGTTGAGTTCGGCATCTTCGCGGCTGGGATAGAGCGCCGTCATTCCGCCGATCGCCAGCATGCCCCGCTTGTGACAGATCTCGGGCAGCAGCTCGCGCAGGTTCTGGAAGAACGGCACGTTGTACGGGATGGTGTTGCGGTCGGGCAGCACCCACTCGGGATCGGCCAGATTGAAATGAATCAGGCTGGCCATGTAATCCCAGCGTCCCAGGTTCAATCCCACGATGTGCTCGCGCAGGTTGTAGAGGAACTCTTCCATCTGGAAGGCCAGGGGATGCGATTCCACCAGCGCCATGCACTTGATGTAGTTTCGCGGCCAGCCGCGCTGTTCGGCGATGGCCTGGAACAGATCGCGCCACCATAACGCCTCATCCGCCGACTCTGATTTCGGGATGTAAAACGCCAGCGGATGTCTCAATTCCGCGGGCTCGACCTGAAACGCGAAGCGGGCAACATCGAACAACGACGCGGGAGTGAGCTCGTCAAAAAGCCCGCCCTGGTGCAGATGCAATCCGCGCGGCCGAATCCAAATCACCGTCGGGCTGGGCTGAATCCCCACCACGCGGTCGCGCTTCTTGTCGAAGTAGGTCAGGGTGCCGCGCAACGCCGCCAGGATGTTCTCCACGCCCAGCGTCTGATGATCCCACTGGTTGACGGTGGAATCCTCCAGATCGAGCATCACTCCCGGGGCGCCCGAGTTCAGCATCTTTACGACGAGCTCGGCGTCGTCAGCCGGGCCGGTCATCTGGTTGCGCTGATCCTGGCACCACTCCGGAAGCTGCGCGCGCCAGCCGTTACGGACCGCTTCCCGCGGATATTGGTGGGCGGGTTTGTCGCCCTGATGAGAGTCCGACAACACGGTTTTTCGTTCGCAGATGAGCTGGCGCTGCCGCGGGGCAAGCTGGTGATGCAAGACAGTCAGAAAATCGAGGAAGCCTTCCGGAAGGTCGCGCTCCGCGGCGAAGCCCGCGGGCGGGCAATTGAGATGGAAACCAACCTCGGGACCTGCACCAATCGTTGAAATCGCCATTGCCTCACCTTCGTTGCGCGGCTGGGATGCTGTTTTCGAGGGAGGCGTTTGCTTACTTGCGAAACCGTCAGGAGCAATTCTTGCCGGACGCGGAACCCCTCTCGCGCCCGCTGATGACCCCACCCAGCCTGAGGGCGACCGGCGCCCCCAACCTGCATCCCTTGTGTTGGCCGGGCCTTGCATGGCCCCGCGGCTTCGGTATTAAACCCGCTCCTAGCGCCGGGTACGACCCGGCCCCCACATACCGTGAAGCAGATTCTGGTGGAGGAGCGCACTCCGGTCAAACGGAATGTTTCTATCACCCTGATAAAAAATGTTGATCGAAGGTCCGATCTGCGATAGAAAGTGATTGTTAGCCCGATCGCGGCACAGGATCACCCGGCCATGGAAATCGACCAGCTCGAAACCTTTCTGGCGGTCGCCACCTTCGGCGGCTTTCACCGCGCCGCCGAGGCCTTGCGGGTCAGCCAACCCGCCATCAGCGCCCGCATCAAGGCCCTCGAGCAGTCATTGAGGGTGACGCTTTTTGCCCGGTCGCGAAGCGGGCTCACTCTTTCCGACGCCGGACGCACCCTGCGTCCTTATGCCGAGCAACTTTTGCGCACCGCCTCGCTGGCCCGCCAGGCAGTGCACGAACTGGAACCCGGGAAAGCCGGCCCGCTCGAAATCGCCGCGGCGCTCTCCATCTCCGTCTATTTCCTGCCCGACGTGCTCAAGCGATTCAGCCGCGTGCATCCCAAGATCATGATCACCATACGTTCCGGACACTCCAAGGAAGTGCTGGACATGGTGCTGGGCGAGGAAGTCGAGATCGGCCTGGCGCGATCGCTGCAACATCCGGAGGTCGAAACCATCAGCCTGGGGGACGATCCGCTGTTGCTGATGGCCAATCCCAAACAGGGCCCAAAGCACGCCCGCCGCGCCCGCCTGGAGCAGGTCGCCAACTGGCCGCTCATCTTCTACGAGCGCGGCTCCAGCGATTGGACTCTCACCACCGGCCTGTTTCGCCGGGCCGGACTGGTGCCCAACGTGGCCCTGGAGGTAGACAGCATTGAAACCGCGAAGCGCATGGTGGAACGCGGCTTAGGCATGGCGTTTCTTCCCCAGATGGCGGTCAGGCAAGAGATCCGGCGCGGAAAGTTGAATACGGTCAAGATTCTGGATGCGGAACCGCTGGGCCGCAGTCTCGACGTGATTCACCCGCGCCGCCGTCCGCTGCGCAGCGAAGCCCAGGCATTCCTGCGCATTGTGCGCGAAACCATCAAAGAGATTCCGACGAAATGAAGCCTGGAAAGCGAGCGCGGCCGGGCGCGGGAGAGTCTTCTTTTCCTCGGCTCTCCACAACCCGGCCCACATCTCCACAACATCTGCACAGAGGCACCGGCTTTTCCACTTGCGCAAACTCCACCCCCCGGTGCACAGTCGAGTCAGGATGAAGGCTGCAGCAGAAGTTTGTTCTCAGTGCCAGGGGACGGGATGGAAAACCGTCACCACCGGTCCCGACCGCCGCGTGACCCGCTGTGATTGCCGCCTGCAGGCGCGCACCCAGTCGCTGCTCGACGCGGCGCGCATTCCCAAACGCTATGAACATTGCGAGCTCTCAAACTTTGAGTTCGACGGGCCTCACCGCGCCCTGGCTTCAGCTCGCATGGCGGCCTGCAAGTTCGTGGAGGAGTACCCGGTCGACAGCACGGGCCTGCTGCTGATCGGCGGCATCGGCGTAGGCAAGACGCACCTGGCGGTGGGAATCATCCGCGAACTGATCTTGAGCAAGGGCATCGCCTGCCTCTTCTACGACTACCGCGACCTGCTGAAGCAGATTCAGAATTCTTATAACGATTCCGTCCATGCCACGGAACTCGACGTCCTGCGTCCGGTGTTTGACACCGAAATCCTGGTGCTCGATGAACTGGGCGCGGTGAAACCGACGGAATGGGTCTGGGACACGGTCAGCCTGATCCTGAATACCCGCTACAACGACAACCGCACGACCATCATTACCACCAACTTCGATGACAAACCGGCGGGCACTGTCGCCGGCCCTCGCGGCGCCGCCCGCGAAGAGACTCTGGGCGACCGCATTGGAGAACGCATGCGCTCGCGCCTGCACGAGATGTGCCGCATCGTAAAGATGGAAGGCCAGGACTTCCGCCAGACCCTGCGCAGCGCCAGCTTCCGGTAAGGAAATTTTGATTGCCGATTTTAGATTGACGATTGAAACCCCGGCCCCCTGAAGATTGATGGCGCAAAGGGATTTTCAAATCGACAATCGTAAATCGAACTTCGTACAATCCCATTAGAATGTCCTGGTGCTGACCGAGCGTCTGGAGTTCGTCCCCGCCCATGATGCAGAACTCTTTGCCGCCGTTCCCGCTGCGCCTGCGGTTTTTCTTTTGCGCGGAGACGACGCGAATTCCGAACCCTACGTCAGCAAGACCGCCAATCTGCGGCGGCGGTTGCAACGCCTGCTCGCGGCTCCCACTGAACAAACCAGGAAGCTGAACCTGCGACATCGCGCGCGCTGGATTGAGTTTTCTCTCAGCGGCTCAGATTTCGAGTCCGGGTTCCTGCTCTACAAGCTCCTGCGTACCATCTTTTCGAAAACCTACTCCGACCGTCTCCGCCTGCGTCCCGCCCCGCTGGTCAAGTTGCACATGGACAACGAATATCCCCGTGCCTCGATCACCACCAGGCTGGGGCGCCTCACGGGTCGCTCTCTTTATTACGGCCCGTTTGCTTCGCGCGCGGCGGCGGAGAAGTTTGCCAACGATTCACTCGACTTCTTCAAGATGCGCCGCTGCGTTGACGATCTCCATCCCGACCCGAATTTCCCCGGCTGCATTTATTCCGAAATGAAGATGTGCCTGGCGCCCTGTTTCAAAGGCTGCAGCGACGACGAATACCGGGGCGAGGTCGCGCGGGTGCAAGCCTTCCTCGATTCCGGAGGGGGATCCCTCGTGCGCGAAATCTCCATTCAGCGGGACCAGGCCTCCAGCAGTCTCGAGTTCGAGAATGCCGCGAGCCATCACGCTCGCCTGGAAAAGCTGAAACCACTGCTGTCCACGCTTCCTGAGATGGTTCACCGCATCGACCGCCTCTCCGGCCTCATGGTGCAACCCAGCGCCCTCCCCCAGTGCGTCGTCTTCTTCCGAATTGATGCCGGATTGCTTGCCGGCCCTCTTACCTTTCCCATTCAATCGTCAGAACACACCAAATCACAATCGATGGAAGGCCGGGTGCAGGAAGCGTTAGATGGCCTGCCCGCGAAAGACGTTTCGACTTCGATCGAAACCATCGAGCATCTCGCCCTTCTGAAGCGCTGGTACTATCGCGGCAGCCGCAGGGGCGAAATATTTTTTGCGGACGACAAGGGCACGCTCCCCATGCGCCGCATCGTAAGGGGCATCTCGCGCGTCTATAAGGGAGAGCAACCGGAAGAAACGCCGCCGCAATCCCCGCTGGCGTGAAGGGTAGAGGACACGTAAGAATTCGGAGAGAGGTTCGAAGTTTGCCGATGACCTGGGCCCGTAGGGACGCTGGCCAATAACCGGTGTTTCAACGCCGGGTCAGCGACGCGAGAGAACAAGTCCCGGAGGGACGACGGAATTCTCGAAAATCGCACCATTAAGGAGCCGGTACATGCCTGACGCAAGCGACCAACTGCTCCGCGAGCACGTCATCTATATGCTCGAAGGCGGCGGTGCGCACACGAAATTCGACGACGTGGTGAAAGACTTTCCCGTGAAGTTGCGCGGCCAGAAGCCTGCAGGACTGCCGCATTCTCCCTGGATGCTGCTGGAACACATGCGCCTGGCGCAATGGGACATTCTCGAATTCAGCCGCAACCCCAAGCACGAGTCTCCGGAGTGGCCGGAAGGATACTGGCCGAAGACGCAGGCTCCGGCGAGCGCGTCGGCATGGGAGACAAGCCTTAAGAACTTTCGCAAGGATCTGAAAGCCATGCGCGATTTAGTGGACGATCCGAAGACCGACTTATTTGCCAAAATTCCCGGAGGCGATGGCCAGACGATTCTGCGGGAGGCCCTGCTGGTGGCCGATCACAACGCGTATCACCTGGGGCAATTAGTGGACGCAAAGCGGGCGCTGGGAGGGTGGAGGGAGGAGTAACTGTATAGAGGTTTTGAGTGCAATCGCCTGTGGGTGTTGAAAAAGTCCGTGATCGGAATGTCTTTCGGGCCGTAAAGATTGCGGCGGTCGAGTTGTTCTTGTCACTTCAGCTAAGAGGCGGCTTCCACAGTGGGTATCGTCGGTCGGCTGAGGAACCGCACGAGTCGCTTGATATTCTGGGCCACGGCCGCCAGAAAGAACTGCTCCCGCACAAACCTTAATCTCCGCAGGCGTAGGCGCCGCAGTCCGATCTGATTCTTGAGTTCCGCGAACAGGGCTTCCACCTTCTTTCTCTCCCGCTGTGCCTTCGCGAACTCTGGGGTGTTGACCAACTCCCGAGCGCGTTGTCGTACCGACTCATGAATGTGGATGGCGAGATACTTGTATCGTCCATTCGTGCATTGGGCTTTTTGTGCGCATGCTCCGCAACGTTTCGCGCTGCCGATGTAGGCATGGGCTCGATTGCGAACGTTTAGCCCCACGTAGTTCAGTTGCTCTCCTGCCGGACAACGATAGGTGTTGCTCTCGGGCTGATAAGTAAATCGCTCCGGGCCATAGCCGGGATTGTTCTTTCTCAGAGCACTGTCGCGGGTTCGCATGTAGGCAGTGACGTTCCGATCCGCCAGCCATTGCAGAAACTCGCCGTTGCCATACGTCGTGTCGGCCGCCACCGATTCTGGTTCTCGTCCTTGCCATTGCGCGAAACGGCGGAGCATGTGTTGCGCGGCTACCGTTTCCTGACTCATGCGTGCTGCGGTGGCCTGTACTCCCACGATCACACAACTATGGTTGTCGACCAGATAGTTGTCGTAGTATCCCAGCCGAGCCGGCGTGCCGCCCTTGGTGGCGTAAGTGGAATCGGGATCGGTCGTCGATACCTGGTCTTGCTCATGCACCGGCTCTTCCACCGGATTCTGCTCCTCCACTTCCCGCAGATACTGCCGCACGGTGTGATGAACTTGGGCCGCTTCCGCGAGCTGCTCGCGCGGGATGCGGCTCGCCTTGGCCGCATTCGCTTCGACGAAGCTGCCGTCGACCGATAAATGCGTCCCCTGCACCAGTCCCACTTCCACACACTGCCGCACGATCTGCTCAAACAACTGCTCGAACAACTTCGATTCCTGAAACCGTCCGTGCCGGTTTTTCGAGAACGTGGAGTGATGCGGAATCTCCTGATCGAAGCCCAGACCGGTGAACCAGCGCCACGCCAGGTGCATGCGCAGTTCCTCCACCAGCTTCCGCTCACTAGTAATGCCATACAAGTAGCCGATCAACAGGATGCGCAGCAGAAGTTCGGGATCAATGGAAGGACGGCCGGTATCGCTGTAACTCGCTTTCAGCTTCTCCCGTACAAAGGCAAAGCTGATGTGCTTTTCGATGAGCCGCAGCAGATGAGTCTCTGGAACCTGATCTTCCAGGCGGAAGTAGTAGAACAGCGCTTCAGAGCGGTCGTGTTGCCCCATCATGATCAGCAGGCCTCCGACGATCAGAATCAAACAGAGCATGAGCAGATACTTTCTTCTAGCATGCTTCTGCTGAATCTCATCCCGCTAATCGATGTGACTTTTTCAACACCCACGCCTGCTTACAACACTATCAAGGCGGATGACGGTGTCTAATAGGGCATGAGCAAGCGGCTCAGAATCGTCCTGCCGTCAGTAATGGGCATCGTCAGCCTGCCTCTAGTGCTCTGGGACATCCATAACGCCCGGGTGATTGAGTCGATGGGAATGGCTTGGGACATGGGCGCGCCAATTTGGCCATATCAAGCTTCTGACATTTTGCTGAGGCTGTTAAATGGCCCTGCATATTCCATCGCCATGCCTATTACCAACCTGCTGAGACTGGGAGCCCCCGCGCACATCGTCTTGGTCGTTCCTGCCTTCTTGATTTGGTGGTGGTTCTTGGGCTTGACACTTGATCGTGGTTTGGCACGCTGGCCGCTCTTTGGAATGCTTGTTGTCCTTCTTGTCTCCCTGCTGTTGTGGTGGCAGCAGTGGCTGTTCGCAGCGTTTTTAGGCTGGGGCTTGACTACCGATACTTCGATCTTTCCACGGCTCTGCTTATCCTGAGATTTCTTACTCCCATAGTATGGTCTATTGCACTCATATCCCTTTTGCTTGCGCGGGCAAAGCGGGCTGTGCTCGCCAGTTGACGTAACATCGCCATCTCTAACAATGTCGGCGGTGTCAAGCAGTTTTCGAGCACACTTCTCTATGCACTCATAGAAGAGCGCCATTTCGCTCTCGAAGATGGTTTGCGCGTTCCAACCTGGGCTCGCTTCTAATCGTTGGGGTCAGGAACTCAGTCCGACCCAGCCATCTCTTCGATCCCCAACTGCGATCATGATTACTACTTCGAACTCCCCTGCGAAGGGGGAGCGGGATGCCCAATCATTACGTCGGTGATTTACTCGCACACCATCGGGATGTCCGGGCTCTCCCGCGTGCGAACCGAGCTTCTGCAACGGGCCGTAGTCGCAGCCTTGGCGCCACATCCAGTACAGATGTACCGCCAGCTTCCGAGCCATCGCTACCTTAGCAATCTTCCGCCCACGCCGCATGGCCAGGTGGAAGAACCTGCTGCGCCACTCCGGTTGGCTGCGCACCGTAACCTGCGCCGCTTCCACCAGCAGGAAACGCAGCAGCACGTTGCCTTGTTTGCTGATGTGTCCCAGCCGGCGTCGATCGCCGCTGGACTCTTCTGACGGAACCAGACCGACATAGCTGGCGATCTGTTTGCCGCAACCAAAACGCTTCGGCGTTCCGATTACCAGTTCGAATGCGAGTGCCGTCAGCGGCCCCACTCCGGGGTGGGTCGCCAAGCGTCTCGCCACCGGACGCTTCTCCACTTCATCTTCCAGGAGTGAGTCAACTCCTGAATCTTCGGCGTCAGTTGGTCGAGTATGTCGAGCAAGTCCTGGCGTCGTCGGCTGGCCCAGGGCGCCAGTACGAACGACTCCAGTTCCTTACGACCTGCCGGCCGCCACAGCGCCTTCTTGCGCCGTAGACCTTCGTTGAGTGCGACCACATGCAACTGATTCATCACCCGCGTGCGCATCTGCACCAAGCGATGCCGATGCCACAGCAGTTGCCGCAGATCCCGATTGGCTGCGTCTGGCACCCAGATCCGCGGAAAGCGGTCTTCCACCATCAGTCGCAGCAACAACTGCGCATCCTGACGATCCGTCTTCTGCTTGCGCACCCGCTTCGTGCGAATCTCCGCCGCGTCTCCGATCCACAGCTCAAACTGAAACTGGCTCAGTAAACGCTCGAACCAGCGCGAGTGCCCGCTGGCTTCCATCCCTACTCGCGCACTCAGGTCTTTCTCTTTGAGTTCGCCATAGAACCGCTCGGCTTCTTCGCGATGAGCCAGACGTCGTTCTTCTAACTCGCCTGTCTCCGTGTTCACGAATGCAATTTGCTGGAAGCCCGGATGATAGTCACACCCTATAATCAGCATGTTCGGCTCCTTTCCTCCGAGCCCTTTGGTTGGTTTGCGCCTCCAAAGTCTACTCGGGCGTGGGAGCCGACATTGTTATGGAATCATTACACTCATCATCCCCCCTGAGGGCCGAAAAACTCTCCCTTGGGGGTTCTGAGTGTAGACGCCTGATTGCGACAACCGAGTGATGCGAACCGCGTACGATGGCGTTACGCTGAATTCGGGGCAGCCAATGAAACGGCCTGTGCCATCGCCGCTCACGAGACTGGGTGCTTTCTGCCTTGGGCTTTTGTTATTGGTGGCCGCCTACTACGCTCCAGTCACGCAAGGCCTGTACGGTTATCATCTCAAAGGAAGTCTCGCAGCATTTGGTTTGCTGCTGACAGCCGGGAACGGTTGGATCATGTATCGCACGCGAACGCGTCGTCGGCCTAATTCTCGGTAGTTGTTGCAAAATCGCCATTTCACCCACTGACCCGATGACTGGGGGTTATGAGTGTAATTGCCAACCACCGGTCTCTCGTCGATGCCGTGTCTGGCCACTGAGTTTCAATCACTAAGACAGAGCTGAAGACCGTGACCAGAATGAAAAACTTTGCGCACCAGCCAAGCCGCTCCTCCCTTCCCCTGCGAACATAATCGATTGCTTGACAGCGATAAAAGAACCAGCGGATACTGTCCGGTCTCTGGCCGGACTTATTCCCTC
>CAWJAA010000039.1:0-13473 GCA_963840615.1 Terriglobia bacterium | reverse complement strand
GACGCCGGCCGCGGTCGACGCCATTCGCAAGGGTGAGCCGATCCCGAGCGGCACGGTGCTGACGCTGGTTCAATACAAGGCGCAGCCCGGCGCCGACGGCAAGCCCGCGAAGGATGCCAACGGTCGCTTCATCAAGGGCGATCTCGTAGCCTATACGGTGATGGAGAAACGCACCGGCTGGAATCCGAATATCCGAACGACATCCGAAACGGCGAATGGGAATATCAGGTGTTCGGGCCGGACAAGGCCGTCAACGCCAAGGCCAATCTCACCGCCTGTTTCCAATGCCATAAGCCGCATGCCGGGCAGGATTTCGTGATCTCGCTCGCGAGTTTCAAAGGCACCTCGCCGGGGGACATGGCGGCACCGCGTCCCGGACCCGGGATCGTTGCCATCGCCGATTTCAAGTTCGGGCCGGAGACGGTCGCGATCTCGGCGAACACGTCGATCACCTGGCACAATGCCGACGGCTCGCCGCATCAGGTGGCGATCACCGGTGCGAAGCCTCAGCGCAGCGCCGTGATCCTGAAAGGCCAGACCGCGCAACTCGCGATCGCCGAGCCCGGCACCTACGATTACATCTGCGGACTGCATCCTGCGATAAAGGGCAAGATCGAAGTGAAGTGAACCTGCCGCTGAAACCGGCGCGACGCCGAACATCGCATCGCGCCCGCTTGTTTTCGGTAAACAATTCGTAAATGGCTTTGCCAAACAAAGACCATGAGCGGCTGCGATGAAATCGGCCGGACGAATTGGAATGCCGATCCATGAAATCGCTCGATCTTTGCGTGGCGGCGCTGATCGCATTCGCGACTCCGACTGCAGCTGAAGAGACCGAAATTCCGGCTGCGGCCACCGAACAGCAGCCTGAGGCTGCGGCGGCAGCACCCGCAAGCGACGAAGCCGCCGACATCGACTGGAGCCGGATCAATATCGACGCGCTCAGTCTGATTGCGCGAATTGCCTTCATCCTCAGGCCCGCGCCGAGCGCGGCGGCGCACGGCGATGAGCCCCGACCTGGAATCGCACCGAGAACAAGAACGGCTCGGCGAATGTTGCGCTCAAGCGGTCCTGGGCGCCGGGCGTCGCCACCAATGTCGGGGTCGACGGCGTCGGCGCTCCGCAGGGCTGGTCGCCGCCCGGCCGCACGCAGCCGCCTTCGAGCGGCGCCGGATGGGCAAGCGCCTCTATCCCTGGCGCCGGGCTGATCGATCAGACCGTTCTCGATGCGCGTCTCGATCCGGATGCCGACCAGCGCAAATTCGGCGCGCGAGTTTCCAAATCGATCCCGCTCACGAGGGGCTTTCGGTCACCGTGCAGAATGGCTTTGGCTTCAGCCAGCCTTCTCGGCGGGACAGGCCGCGGGTGCTGCGCCACCTGCGCAGGTGCTCGACAGCGAGCAACAGGCAAGGCTGAATTTTCTGCCGCTCGGCACCAGCGTGTTCGCCGGCTCGAAGATTTCATCGAGCGACGACCGAAGACTGAATTCGGTCGGTGCCGAGCAAATCTGCTGGGCGGAATTTCCCTTTCCGGCACCGTCAGCGACAACGCGGCCGGCGGCCATGACCGCAGCCTGACCGCGCGTTTCAAGCGCTCCTGGTAACCGCCGTTATCTGGAAAGACGGGCGACGCTCACGTCAGCGCCGGCACGGGCTTCGACCGGGCTGTTGATCTGGGCGCTCACGACGATGGCTGCGACCAGCGCGACCGTGATGGTCAGCGCGCCATAGGTCCATCCGATCAGTCGCAGGCCCTTCCCGTTCGCCACATCGCACCCCTCTGTCAAAAGCAAGGCGGCCACGCGGCCGCCGTTTTGGTCTCGACCCAGTCTCTAAGGCCGAGTGATTGAATTTTCGATAATGCGGGCGGAAGGCGCGACACCCGCACCGGCTGCCAACCCAGGGCCGGGCAACTACGCGCAATTCCGGCCACCCCGGACGATCGGGCTGCGGCAGACCGGCCGGGAGGGGCGGCCGACGACCCTACCTGTGCACAGCGTGACACAGCCTCCGGAACTTTGCGCGAACAGGCCCGTCTGCCGGTCGAGGCCCTTGACCGCGCCCGCTGGGCTGGGCACCGTTGCCACAATCAGGTGGGGGTCTTCATGTCCGTCAGGCGTTGCATCATCGCGCTCGCGATTGGGTTCGGTTTCGGCCTGTCGGCCGTGCCGGCCAAGGCCGCCGACTGGTTCGAAATGAACTTCTGGATGAGCGGCCCGCGCTATAGCGGCAACCTGCCCGGAATGCGACAACGGCACCGCGCTCGGCATCATCCGCAACCGCTTCGGAAACAAGGAACACGATTTCTGGAATTCGAAGCTCGGCATCATCCAGTTCGCCAATGTGCAGGAAACCGGCGTGCGACCCTGGGCCAACGACACCATCCCGCGGCGCTTCTGCAGCGCCAGCGCGCTGCTCTCCGACGGCGTGTGGCGGCCGGTGCATTACCTGATCGGCGAGGATCATCGGCATGATCGGCGCCACCTGGGACGTGGAATGGTGCGTGGTCGGCGTCGACCGCAACTGGTCGAACAACCCGGCCTGCCGGATGATGCGGCCCTGACCGGGCACGGCGCTTTGGCTTTCTTGCCAGTCTTTTCAGAATGGATCAATCGCGTTTCGACAGGTCGTTCGCAGGACCGAGTGTGACTGCCCACAGGCGGTCCGGGTTTATTTTTGTTTTGTTCTTGTAATGTTCCTATCCTCTGGTAGAGTTCCTCCCGCCATGTAGGCCAGATCGTGTGCCAAAAATCGAGCGCATCGGCTCTCCGGCACCGGTTTTGGCCGCAAACTTGATGGGCGGACATGTTGGGGCGTGACATGCGTGAAATCGTCTACCGCTGTGCGGCCATGACCGCATTCATCCTGATCCTTTGCATCACCGCCTTCGCGCAGGACTCGCGTGACAGCGACCTTTCGCAAATTCAGTCCGGCGCGGATCGGTTCGGGCAAGACCGGGCGTTCGGACAAGACCGGATTGGACAAGACCGAGTTCGCTCAAGACCGCTTCCAGCGCTCCGACCAGCGCGGCCGCAATTTCGATCAGCGTAACCAGCCCGGCCATTTCGACTTCTATGTGCTGGCGCTGTCGTGGTCGCCGTCCTTCTGCGAAACCTCGCGCGAGCGCAATCAGGGCCGCTCGCAGCAGCAGCAATGCGGCAGCCGGCCCTATTCTTTCGTGGTGCATGGCCTGTGGCCGCAGCATGAGCGAGGTTTCCCGCGCGACTGCCAGGTGCCGGCGCCGCGGCTCGCCCGCTCGATCGTCGACACCATGCTCGATCTGATGCCGAGCCCAAGGCTGGTCGTTCAATCAGTGGGACCGCCACGGCACCTGTTCGGGCCTCAATGGCCAGCAATTTTTCGAGACCGTGCGCAAGGCGCGCGAGGCCGTGCAAATCCCGGCGCAATTCGAGCAAGTTTCCGATTACAAAATGGTCACTCCCGACGAGGTCGAGGAAGCCTTCGTCGCCGCCAATCCCGGCCTGTCGCGCGACGCCATCGCCGTCACCTGCGACAGCCGCCGCCTGAGCGAGGTTCGCATCTGCATGTCGAAGGATCTGAATTTCCGCGGCTGCCCGGAAATCGACCGCCGCTCCTGCCGCAACGAAAAGGTCGTCATGCCTCCGGTTCGCGGCAGCTGAGCGGCCGGTGCATGACGCCGAAAAAGCCTGCCCCGGATTCGATCCGGGATGTGAAGCGGTTTCCGCACGACGTCATGCTCCAAGCGATTCAGGCCGGGATCGCTATAATCCTTCGCAGTTCGGCGACGTCCGCGTAACCGTTCGCGCCTAGCCTGCCCCTCGGGAACGGCATTCGAGCGACATGCGCGATGCAGCGTCTGAAGGGTTATCTGGGTGTCATCGCCTGGCAGATCGGGCTGGGCTATATCGCGCTATGGGCGATCGCCTTTGTCGTGCTCGATCACGGCCCGCGCCTTTTCGGTATGTCGTCCACCTGCCACGTCGAGACCACGCAGCACCTGTTGCGCTGGGTTTGCGACCCTGGCTCGCCGCTCACCTGGCTGGCTGGTCGTTGACCGCCACCAGTTAAAGGAAATGGAACCGGACTGGTCCGTGGACGAGGTCGAACTGGCTGCCTACGAACCGGACTCCGGCTACGGCGATGGCGCCGGGGTAGCGAGTGACTTCCTCACTCGCGCTCGTGAGCTCGGGGTAACCTACTTGCCGCGCACCCAGGCCACCGCCTTCCGCACCGAAGCCGGCCGAGTTTGTGGAGTGATCACCGACCACGGTGAGATTGCCGCGCCGGTGGTGGTGGCGGCCACCGGGCCGTGGACACGGCCCTTGTTTCAGCCCATGGGTTACGACCTGCCCATCGAGCCCGAATTTCACCAGGTAGCAATCCTGAAGAATGCGCCGGACATGAAAGGCGGCGGTTGCGCCTGCATTGACTCCGTGACCGCAACTTATTTTCGCTCCGACGCGCATGACAAATTCCTGGTCGGTGACTTCTATGGCAAGCGCCCGGTCGATCCCGATGATTTTCCGCAGCGCGCGTCCGACGAATGCCTGGAAGAAATCATCGAACGTGCCTGCCGCCGGGTACCGAAGTTAGAGAACGCGGAAGTGATGCGCGGGGTTACGGGAGTGTACGACATGACTCCCGATTCCCGCCCCATCCTGGGCGGGATTCCAAACGTCGACGGCCTGTACGTCTGCGCCGGGTTCTCGGGCATGGGATTCAAAATCTCTCCCGCGATAGGACTGGTGATGTCCGAACTGCTGCTGGATGGTCGTGGCAAAACCGTGGACATTACCTCGTTCCGGCCCAACCGGTTCGCCGAAGGCGCGCCCATTAAGGCCGAGTTCGAATACGTGGACGATTAGTAACACCCGATTTTTGTTTTTCGTAGAGACGCAGCTCGGCTGCGTCTTCTACCGTAGCAAGGAGGGAACATGAAGAAGAAAGGCATTCTCGAACGCTTGCAGGAAGGGCCGGTGCTCGGCGACGGCGGATATCTGCTCGAACTCGAAAAGCGAGGCTGGGTGCGCGCGGGTCCGTTCACTCCCGAAGTGGCTCTGACTTATCCGGATGCTCTGCGCGAATTACACACTGAATTTCGCGAAGCCGGCACCGACGTATTGCAGGCACTGACGTTCTACGCCAGCCGCGATAAGCTCGCTACCGTTGGCTTGGAGAATCGGCTCGAGGACTTGAATCGGGCCGCCGTCCGAATCGCACGCGAGGTCGCAGGTGACAAGTGCCTGGTCGCAGGCAACCTGAGCTTGACGTGGATGTACGAACCGAATAGCCCGTCCGCTGCCGATAAAGTCCGCAAAACCTTCGACGAGCAACTCGCGGTGCAAGTCGATGAAGGAGTCGATTTCATCATCGGAGAAACTTTCTCTTTTCTGGGCGAGGCCCTGCTCGCGGTTGAGCGCGGCAAGAAAACGGGACTTCCGGTGATGGTCACAATCTGCTTCGAAAACAAGGACGAAACTGCGGACGGAAAGAGCGCGGCCGAGGCAGCCAGGACCTTAGTAGATGCCGGAGCCGACATCGTAGGGATGAACTGCCTGCGCCCTCCGGAGCACATCTTAGGTCCCATGGAAGAGATGCGCCGGGCGGTCTCAGGCTACCTGGCGTGCCAACCCGTCGGCTACCACACTCCCAAGGACCGTCCCGACTTCACCAGCCTGCCCGCATTTCCCCTTGCCTTGGATCCGCTGCAACTCACGCGCAAAGAGATGGGTCAGTATGCGGTCGCCGCACGTGATATGGGGATCAACTACATTGGTTCGTGCTGCGGTTCGGTCGCGATCCATGTGCGTGAAATGGCTCGCGCCCTGGGCAAGCTACCCGACGATCAACGGATATGGAAAAAGGGCGGAGAAAAACCCATGTCCGCATACGAGTATTACGGGCACGACAAGACCGCGAGTGTGAAGTGAAGCGGATTGCAGTGGCGGTACGTGAACCAGTAAAAAGGCCAGCCTTTCGGCTGGCCTTTCAGCTTCTCAGGAACTGGCATACCAACAAAACCACGCGTCTCTGAAGCGGCCTCCATCGGATAAGTCCCGGGACCAATCATCCAGAACGGGCCAGCAGCGGCACCCGTTCAAGTTGGCTCAACCATAGTCCATGCCCGACCCCCAGTTGTCACGGGCAGATCAAACAATTGTCATTTTATTGTTAAGCCAGACCGCTAAGGCTGGTCGTACGCCGGATTCTGCGCCGGAGTCGGCGTGTCGTAGTCGCGCCCGTATTTGTTCTTGTGGGTCTGGGGCACATTGTCGGCAATCAGGTGAAGCACGCCCAGGGTGGAATTGTTGGCCGAAACGGTCACGTCGCGTGCCAGGGTTTTCAGCGTATCCGGCAGGGCAGCTTCGTACCAGATGTGCAGCGTATAACGGCCCGCCGGCATTTTCGGGATCACGACTTCCCCACGCCGGTTGGAAATTCCGTAGAAAGGAGTATCCAACGCCAGCACCACGGCGCTCATCTGCGGATGGATGTTGCAGAAAATGTAGGAAACCCCCTGCTTGTCGAAACGCACGTCGCGGGTGGTGCCAGCCTCGTACAAGCCGAGATCGAATCGCTTTCCCTCAAACAGGGAAAAGACGTTGTGAAAGAAGGGATCGTGATTCGGAAATTCCACGACCGACCCCACCGGCACCACCAGAATGTGCGGCTGGAAGCTCTTGTTGAGCTGTACCAGCCGCGGGTGCTGTTGGGTGTAAGAAGCAGGGGAGATACGGACTGAGTCATCCGCCGGCGTGAGCCATAAGACCACGTTCCCGGCCTGGGATTCACGGCTTGATTTCGCATGGTTGCTGCGCAAGGTCACGCGCGCCGTCAGGGTCACCTCTTGCGCCCTGACGCGGCCCGACAGCAGCAGCACAGAAAACCATGCGAGATGGAGTAGCGTTCTCCTCATTTCAGAAAAGAATTCCCATCATCAGGTTCACCTGGTCGGCGGTCCAACTTCCATTGCTGATGTCAAAGGTTCGCAGGTGACGGTATTCCGCGGAGAACAACAGGTTGGAGCGCGGCCGGTAGATGAAGTTCACCAGCGAGCCGCGATTCCGTATCAGTGTAAACGCCGAGTAGCCCTGCGTGTTGCTGAACGCCCGCACATCACTGGCATAGGGATTGTCCTGGCCGAAAGCGCCATTGAACTCCAGCTTCGAAGTCGCTCTGAACTTCAGTTGTGACCAGCCACCCACCGAGTCGAGTCCGCGGACGATGGATGTGGAGTACATCAGGCTGCCACTGGTGAGCACGGTTTGACCGATGCCGCCTCCCAGGCCACCAACCGCCTTGCCCCGATAAATCTCTCCCGAGAAACTCAGCTTCGAGGTCAGCGGAACTGCCATGTCCGCAAGACCGGTCCAACCGTCCACATGACGGTTGAACCCCCAATCCTGCCGGCTATAGTAGCCTGCGGCTCCAAACATCAGCGGCTGGCCGAACAGGTTGCGTGTCCACGCCACTCGGGCAGCATAGGCTGGCTGGCTGGAACCCTCGCCAGCCTGCGGCGCACGCGCATAAGGGTAAGCCGGAGGCTCTCCAGTCAGGTTATCGAGTATTCCGCCCTGCACGGTAATGTTCTGGCCGTCGCCCATATCAAAGCGATGTTCGACCCGCACCTGAGGAGTCCAGCCCCACAGATTCCCCGCGTAGCCAAATGTCGGAACCGCGAGTGAGGCAAACGAGGTGGGAGACAGCGGCGAGAAAAACAAGTTGTCCTGGCCGGCCACAATCGAGGTGTGTTCCCAATCCATCCGCAAGCTTGCAATCCGCAACCGCACCAAACCGAAATTCACTCCGTTCGAGGTCTGGGGGAATCCGCCTGAAAAATCCAGTTGTAGATCGCCGCTGGTTTTTGCGCCGGCGACCCGTGGACCAAATGCTTCCAAACCGATCTCCGACTGCCGCAGGGTAGCGCCGAAGTTCCCCTTCGGATCCAACGGTCCCGAACCCACGGCCCAGTTGGGAACATCCTGGTTGTCGGTCGCCCCGCGATTGCTGAAAAGGTTCATCAGCACAATGCCGGAAAGCCGCACGTGGTACTTCGACGCGCTCTCGACCTTGGTCTGATACTGATCGTCGACTTTGGCGGCCAGCAGATGAGTCGTGTCCTCCAGCGAGGCGACGCGCTCATCCAGCGACGCCGGCTGGGAAGCCGACAAAGCGCTCGCTGCGTTCGGCGCTGGGGAAGCAGGTGCCGACGATGGTTGGGTCTGCGCCGTCGCCGCCAACTGGCCGCGGGTTTCTTCCAGTTCACGGCGCAGTTCCGCTGTCTCCGCGCGATATTGCGCCGACTCCGAGCGGATCTCCGACACCGCCTCGCGCAGCTGTTTCACCTGTTCTTGCAACTCACGAACCGCGGCAGTGGTCGCATCCGCTGGCGACGAAACCTGGGGAGAATTTGCCTGTTGCGCCCGCACCGCCAGGTTCCCCATCAGCACCAACAGCAGCATCCCGATCGTCTTTCCAATCTTGTCAGGTAAACCATTCCCCTGCTTCACAATGCGCCTCCCGCAGAAGACTTGGAAGTAACCACCCGCGAACTCGGCGAGACGGATATACGCGTAGACTACGGCTCAACCTTGATCGGAAATACTACTCCGACTGCGCCTTTTTCATCGGCGCCAGGCGTGGAGGGGCGGGCTTTCCGTCCCCGCGAATCTCGCGCACCCCGTCGACGGAGGAAACCAGGGGCAGGACAATTCGGAATATGGTCCCGGTCTCAGACGTTTTCTCTACCGTCACATCCCCGCCATGATCCTGGACAATCTTATGCACCACGGTCAGTCCCAACCCCGTGCCATTTTCCTTGCCATAGCTGACAAAGGGCTCAAACAGGCGGTCGCGAATCGACTCCGGGATCCCGTGCCCATTGTCGGTCACCCGAACCTCCACGGCGTTCGGGATTTCCCGCAACTGCACCTCCACGTGTCCGCAGTCCGCGCTCACTGCTTCGCAGGCGTTCAGCAGGAGATTGTAGAGTGCCCGCTCGAATTTTCTGGGATCGAACCAGCCGACGCTGTTGCCTACATGGGTTACGGAGATGTGCACCCGGTGAAAATCCGGGTGGGTGCGGATGGATTGCACCACTCGATCCACGGTTTCTTTCACGCTACCGTAACTGGGCCGCAGAGACTCGCGGGTGCGGGAAAACTCCAGCAGCGAATCAATCAGATCGGTCATGGAGTTCACCGCGGTCCGCACTTCCTGGTAAAGCTCCTCCCGCTGGTCGGAGGTCAGCCGGCTTTCGCACAGGAACTCGGCGTTGGCGACAATGGCAGCCAGGGAGTGCCGCAAGTCATGCGAGATCGAACTCGCCATCCGTCCGATGGTGGCCAGACGCTCGGCTTCCAGCAATTCTTGCTGCGTCTTCAACAGGCTGTTGCGCATGCGGTCGAAGGCCCCGGTTACTTCGGCCACTTCGTCCCCGCCGTGAGGGTCTAACGGATAAGCAAAATCTCCTCGTTCCAGCGCCCGCACCCCTTCCACCAGGCTTCCCAAGGGGCGGGTAAAGGTGTGCGAGATGAAGAACACCAGCGCGCTACCACCCAGTACCGCCACCAGGCCCAGCGCCAGCAGCAGGTGATTCAGGCTGTCCAGAAATGAGGTCGCCTGATCGTAGGATTTCAGCACGCTCAGCCGCACCGAAGGCGTTTTGCCGGTGGCAAGTTCCAGAGAAGTGCCGAGAAAGCGTTCGTCCCCAAGCTGAACCTCCTCCGGTTCGGAGGTAAGCGGAGCCGTGCGCACCGCGCGCTGACGAGCCAGTTCCGCTTCTTGCGCTGGAGCCAGCGTACTGCGAACGATCTTGTCTCCGTAATAAAACGCGACTTGGCTGGCCGCAATCCGGCTGACCTGCGAGGCCACGCGGTCGTCAATTTCATATCCAATCACGAGAAAACCCAGCAACTCATTATCGGACGCGGGGCCAAAGTAAATGGGCTTGAGAAAAACCTCGTAGAGATGCTGTCCGCCGAACCACCAGTGCTCCGGTCCTTCCTGGGCCAGGGAAGTCGCGAGCGCTGCCTGCGCCATGTCGCGCTCGAGGCCAGGAGAAGCCGTATGCAGCGCGACCACCCGGCCAGCCCGGTCGGCAAGCACAAATATGTCGCTTCCGGCTAATCGCCACAGATCTTTCGAGGCATCCTGGATCGTCGCCTCGTGTTCGGTCGTCATCAGCGCGCGCAGGTTAGGCAGGTCGGCGAGTAACTCAGCGGAATGGGTGAGGGTGAGTTCGCGCTCTCGCTGAAAGTTCTGGAAGGTGCTGACCGAGTTCTCGAGGTCAGCGAAGATGCCCTTCTTCACCTGTCCCTGAACGCTGCTGCGCACCAGCAGCAGGCTCATGCAGGTGAGGCCGGCGGAGATCAGCAGCATGGACAGCAGAAACTTGGTGCGCATCCGAAGTTTCACCATGCTCGCTCTCCAAACTCCAAAACCGGTCCGGTAAAAAGTGCGCGACTTCAGTCGTGCCGAAAAATCCTGGCTTGGTCTGGATTCCATTCCCCTTACTGAATCCCGAAAACCGGCGCTGCCCAGCCGGCTGAGGGATCTGGCGCGCAGTTCAAGTCACTCGAGACCCCTGCCACTCCACGCCAGATCCTTCGCCCTTTGGGCTCAGGATGACGCCAGGACATGAACTACCTCAAATCCAGGTTCCTCACCGGGCCTGGCAAACTTTCTGGCAAGAGCAGCGCCAGCGCTATGCCCTCGCTCCTCCCGCAACTTCAGCGGACAAACTTGTATCCCATGCCGTGAACCGTGCGGAAGTGCACCGGGTTCGCGGGATCTTTCTCCAGCTTCTGCCGCAGCTTCAGGATGTGGTTATCCACGGTGCGGGTGGAAGGATAGTTTTGATAACCCCACACCTCGTTGAGCAACTCATCGCGCGAGACCACCCGCTCGGCATTCTGGATAAAAAATTTCAGAGTCTTGAACTCCTGCGCGGTGAGCCCCACCGGCTGGCCGTCGCGCAGAATTTCCATCTTGGTAAAGTCGACAGAAATTCCATCGAAGGCAAAGACATCGCCGGCCGGGGTTCGTACGGTGCGGCGCAAGGCGGCCCTCACCCGGGCCAGCAGTTCGCGCGGGCTGAAAGGCTTCGTCACATAATCGTCTGCGCCCAGTTCGAGCAGCAGCACTTTGTCGGAAACATCGCTGGCGGCGCTCAACACGATGATGGGAATCGCGGGCGACTGGGTCTTGATTTCGCGGCAAACATCCCGGCCAGACATGGCGGGCAGGCGCAAATCCAGCACGATCGCCGCCGGCGCCGTGTTGCGAAATGCGTCGAGCGCGGACTTCCCGTCCGCTCTGATCTCCACGGCAAAGCCTTCCGCCTCAAACAGACGACGCAGCGCTTTCTGGACCGCGCGGTCGTCCTCCACTACCAGAATCCGCTCCATTGCGAACGCTCCTGGTTCGACGTGATCAAGCCCTGCACTCAGTGTTCCCGGCGGCCGCTCAGGGACCAAACCTCGGCTTCCTTCTATCCTAATCATATAATCCTCCGCAAACACGTGGGATGCCTTTGGCCTGCGATCAGGGTCAAGCTTACTACCGGCAAGCATCCCTAAGTCCCTTTCGATCAAAATGTTGACAATCTTTTTACAACCCCGAGACAGGCCGAAGACAAGCCCGTCGGATCAGCGATTCCATTTCTGAACGCAAGGTGCTTTCAGCTTGTTTACCCGTGCTGTTGGGGTCAGGAAGGATTGGGACGGTAGGTCCAATTGACCTCGCCCACGCGAATCAGATCGCGACCCGCAGCGCTTCGTGCCAGCTCAACCAGGGGATGTGTGGGCGCGAGCGAACACACCGGATCGGTGGCGTTGGCATCTCCGGCAAGGAGGAATGCCTGGCAGCGGCAGCCGCCGAAATCCTCGCCGCGGCGGTCGCAGGTGCGGCATGGCTCCTGCATCCAGTCTTCGCCACGGAAGCGCTGAAACGCCGCGGATTCTCTCCAGATCCAGCCCAAGGGGTGCTCGCGCACGGTGTCGAACTTCATCCCGGGGATCACCCCGGCGGCGTGGCACGGCAGCACTTGACCGGAGGGATCAATCAACAGCACTCGCTGTCCCCATCCGCCCATGCAGGCTTTCGGGTAACGGGCGTGGTAGTCAGGTACAACGCAATCCACTTTCATCTTGCCGGCGAGCCTTTGTTGTGCCGCCGCAACCATCCGCATGGAATCGTCCACTTGCTCGCGGGTGGGCATGAGAAATTCACGGTTCTTCAGTGCCCAGCCGTAATATTGCGTGTGCGCGATCTCCACACGATCGGGCCGCAACGACTCAACCAGATCGATCATCTCCCCAAGGTGATCCAGGTTCTGGCGATGCACCACCAGATTCACCGTAAACGCAAGGCGGAATTTGTGAATGACTTCCGATAACGCGACCTTGTGCGCATGCGCTTTGCTTCCCGCAATCCAGTTCGCTTCCGCTTCCCGGCCATCCTGAAAACTAAGTTGGATGTGATCCAACCCGGCATCTACCAGATGGGCTAACCGCTCCTCCGAGAGGCCAATGCCCGAAGTGATCAGATTGGTGTAGAGACCGGAGGCGTGCGCGGCTGCAATCAGCTCCCGCAAATCCTGACGAGCCAGGGGCTCACCGCCCGTCAGGTGGGCGTGCAGAATCCCCAGGGCGGCGGATTCCTGAAAAACTCGGATCCATTCTTCGGTCGACAGTTCCGACTTTGCCGCGACCATCTCCAGCGGATTCGAACAGTAGACGCAGTGCAGCGGACAGCGATGTGTGATCTCGGCGATGAGTGCCAGAGGGTTGGGAATCATCAGTAATCCACGATGCGCTTCTGCTGCAAACTGTCCAGAAACACGGAAACATCGGAGCCGATTTTGGCGGGATCCGCGCCGGTGTAGCGCAATGCCAGCGACGCCACAATCTCAGCAAAGGTGCGTTTGCCATCACAGAGTTCCAGAATGCTGCGCCCTGTGGCTTGCAGCCGGATCATGCCCTCAGGATAAAGGATGACCGGTTCGTCGCCGTGCGAGCCCCAGCGGCATCCTGTGGCCAATCGCGGGCGACTCTCATCGGTAGGCGTGGCCACGATCATTCCTCCTGCATGCGGAAGGCGCCCGGCGGAGGCCATCCTGGCTGAACATAGGAAAAGTAAATCGCATCCAGTTGCGCCCAGAGAATGTCACACTTCGTGCGCAGCGCCGCCAGGGCAAGCTCCTGTTCGGCCCGGTCGCGGGCATGCTCGGTAACCCACTGCAGCGCGAATTGCGCATCCTCGGGGGCCTGCTCCAGGCGCGCGGTAAAGTAGTCGAGTCCTCCGCAAAGCCAGGGATAATGCTGCCGCAGACGGTCCATACGTAGCGCGATCAGGTCGCGGGAAAACATTTCCGTCAACGAAGAAGCCACCGCCTCGAGGAAGGTGCGATTCCTTACCAAGTCCAGGTAAGCATCCACCGCATAGCGAACCCCCGGCAGGATCTCGTCCCCGCGCATCACCCGCGCGCGCT
>CAWJAA010000038.1:0-88371 GCA_963840615.1 Terriglobia bacterium | reverse complement strand
GAAAATGGACAAGTGCACGTTCTGCGCCGGCGGCCCGGAGAAGGACCTGTCCAAGGAGGAGTTCGCCAAGTACGGATCCAACCGCCTGGCACAGGGCAAGCTGCCCGCCTGCGCCGAAATGTGCTCGACCAAGGCGCTGCTCGGCGGCGACGGCGACGTCGTCGCCGACATCTTCCGCACCCGGGTGCTCAAGCGCGGCAAGGGCTCGGAAGTCTGGGGCTGGGGCACGGCCTACGGCAAACCCGACAATCCTCAGGCGCAGCCGCCCGAGAGGATAGGAGCAAAGTCATGAGAACCGCAGGCAAAGTATTGGTGGCCGGTGTCGTCGTGCTGGCTGCGAGCCTGGCATCCGGGTGCGGCGAGCGAGCGCAGGTGGTCGTCTACAAGAGCGGCAAGTATCAGGGCAAGACCGATACCAAGCCCTGGGAGAACGAACCGGGTGCGGCCCTCTACACCACCTCCAAGTGGACAGGGCGGCGACCAGGACGAGCTGGGAGGCAGCGCTGAGGACGCGCAACCTGACCCAGAACGAATACAACCGGGCGGAATGAAGGAGGAGCGCATGGGTGCGTATTCGGTCTTATCGTCCTGGGCGGGGCGAGTTCCTGCTCGCGTTGTCGCTGCCGCTGGTGCTTGGCAGCAGGGTAGCGATGGCGCAGCAGCAGGAGACGCAGGCGCAGCGCCAGCAGGTGCAGCCGGGCAACAACGCCCCGGTCTGGCGCGAGGTGCGCAAGGAAGGCCAGGAGCATTACACCTCGATCAAGGGCCGGGAAACCGGTGTTCTGATCCAGAGCCTGGGCGAAACCTGGCGCGAACTGCGCAACGGCTGGATCGTGCCGATAGCAGGGTGGTTCTTCGTTGCATTTGCATGCGTTCTCGGGCTGTACTACCTGACGCGCGGTCCGTGGAAACTGCGCGCGAAGCCGACCGGGCGGCTGATCGAGCGCTTCACACTAGTTCGAGCGCGCGGCGCACTGGACCATGGCGATCAGCTTTTGCATCCTCGGCGTGAGCGGCCTCATCATGATGGTGGGCAAGTACGTGCTCCTGCCGGTGATCGGCTACACGCTGTTCGGCTGGCTGGCGGACTTGGCGAAGTTTCTGCACAACTTCGTCGGGCCGGTCTTCGTCGTGAGCATCGTGGTCTTCATCGTGCTTTTCGTGAAAGAAGCGATGCCGCGCGCGGGCGATCTCACCTGGCTCATCAAGGCGGGCGGATGGCTGACTGGCGAGGACATCCCGTCCCACAAGATGAATGCCGGGCAGAAAATGTGGTTCTGGGGAGGCGTGGTCGCGATGTCGAGCATCCTCGGGGTCACCGGCCTCGATCATGGACTTTCCGAATTTCGACCAGACCCGGTCCACCATGATTTACGTGAACGTCATTCATTCGGTGTTCGCCGGCCTCATCATGGCGCTTTCGCTCTACCACATCTACATGGGTACCATCGGCGTCGAAGGCGCCTACAAGGGGATGCGCTTCGGGTATGTCGATGAGACCTACGCGAAGGAACATCACGAGTTCTGGTACCAGGACGTGAAGTCGGGCAAGATCAAGACTGAATTCGCCGAGGGCTTGCCCGAGGCGCCGCAGCGTTCGCCCGAGGCGCCGCCGGGTATTGCACGGAGTGGGGGAACCGACATGATGAAACGCGTTGCACTGACCACGATTGCGATGGTGCTGCTCGCGGGAACGGCGTGGGCGAAGCTGCCTGCGCCGCCGCCCATGACCGATGAGCAGAAAGTCAAGGCGGAGGCGGCCAAGGCGAAGGCGGCCGAAGACGCCAAGAAGGAGGCCGGCCTGCTGGCCAAGTACCAGGACAAGGCCGCCGACAACTACAAGAAGGGCCAGGGCAAGGCGAAGGGCGGCGCAGCCGCGGCATCGGCCAAGCCCAGGAAGTGACAGACCCGGACGATTGCAGGGCGCAGCCTGCGGGCAATCCGGGTCCGCGGATCAAGTTGCCGATGCTGATTCTGAAAGGTAGCGTCGGGTGTCCGCGAGAAAATGCGGTCCTGCGTCCGAGCGGATCGCCGTTCCCACCCCTTCGCTGGTGAGCACTTCGAGCAGAAGCGCGTTGGGTACACGGCCATCGATGATGTGAGCTGCCCTGACGCCGTTCTTGACCGCCTCGAGCGCCGAGCTGAGTTTCGGCAGCATTCCGCCGTGGATGGCGCCTTCCGAGAACAGTCTTTCGATCTCGCTCGCCGTCAGCCCGGTGATCAGTCTGCCTTGCGTGTCGATAACCCCGGGGGTGTTGGTCATCAGGATCAGCTTTTCCGCTCTGAGGGTTTCCGCGAGCTTGCCTGCGACAACGTCGGCATTGATGTTGTACGCCTCGCCCTCGGCCCCACTCCGATGGGCATCACGACGGGAATGAAGCCCCCGGAGCGCAGCAGATCGATGACCCCGGATCGATGCGTTCGATGTCACCCACCAGACCAAGATCGACGTCGGCCTTTTCATCGGCCTCGGGCGGCAACAGCATTTTCCTGGCGTGGATGAAGTGTCCATCCTGGCCGCTCAGTCCCACCGCTTTGCCGCCGTGCTGGTTGATGAGCCCGACGATTTCCTGATTGAGTTCACCGAGCACCATCTTGACGACCTTCATTGTTTCGTCGTCGGTCACCCTCATACCGCGGCGGAACACGCTTTTGACCCCCATCTTGTCGAGCAGATCGGTGATTTGCGCTCCGCCCCCGTGCACCACGATCGGACTCATCCCGACCAGTCGAAGCAGTGTAACGTCGCGCCCGAAGGCTGCCTTGAGCTCGGGGGAGGTCATGGCGTTGCCGCCATACTTGATCACGAAGGTCTTGCCGTGGAAACTCCGGATGTAGGGCAGGGCTTCCGCCAGTACCTGCGCCTTGTGCGCCAGAGAGATCCGGGGAAGAGACATGCGCGGCTACTCGTCAATCAGGAGCGTTGGCCAATCCGACATCAGTCGGTGCACGGCGCCGGCGTCGTCACACATTCGAAGCTGTTCGCGAAAGTGCACTGTCGCCGAACATCTGCGCAAGCTCCGCGAGAATCTGCAGATGCTCCTCGGTCGCATGCTCGGGGACAAGAAGTACCAGCATGGCCCACACGGGTTTCGCGTCGGGTGCGTCAAAGGGTATCGGCAGCTTGGGCCGTACGAAAGCCGCCACCGCTTGCGGCAGGTTCTTGATGCGTGCGTGCGGAAGCGCAACCCCCTGACCCAATCCGGTGGAACCCAGCTTCTCGCGCGCGTTCAGGCTCTCGACCACCTGCGCCTGGGGCAAGCCCATGGCGCCGCTCAAAGAGCCGGCCGACTTCCTCGAATACGCGTTTCTTGGTCGAGACGTCCAAGTCGAGCAGGATGTCTTCGGAAGACAGCAGTTGGGCAACGGGATTCATGCGTGACGATCTCCCTTGAGTCATTGTGCCCCGTCCCATACTCGGTAGCGGGACGTTCCCGATTGGCCTCCCAGGCATTTCCAGCATACGCCCTTTGCTTTGACGACTTGCCGAACATCATGTCGAGCAACGTCTGAGCCATTGTGCCCTAAACCGGTGCGATTCGGCCAGATCTGGGCCACTGTACGCGATGGTAGCCGGGAAAGAGGCGCGACGGCACAAATGCACGAGTGCTGTCCTGCTCCGCCACCTCCTTGCTCAGAACGACACTGCGGTAGTGCTTGCCCTGAAACCTTACCGACTCGACGGGTCGGTATCCGTGGCCCATGTAGAACGCCACGAGATGCTCTGCGGGTTGCGGGGTATCGAGGGCGAGTTCCCGATAGCCATGCTCTCGAGCCCAGCCTTCGGCAAATTTCAGCAATTCCGTACCCAGGCCCCTGTCCTGAAATTCCGGATCCACACCCAACTGGTGGATGCTGGCAACTGCCTGTCGATGGTACCAGGCACTCTCCGATCCCGGGATCGGGCCCGTAAAGCGTGATCGTCCCCACCAGGCGCCCATCACAGACCGCGACGTAGCATGCACCTTTTTCGATGCGCTCACGGGTCACCGCCACGGATTGGTCGACGCAGGTGCAATTCAAACCCATCTGCCCCAAGCGGGAGAAGGCGCGGTGAAGCATTGCGGTGAGTTCATCCAGTGAATCACCGTCGCTCAGAGGACGCAGCGATATGGCTTGCATGCCTGTTCTCAATCTAACGGCGACTTCGAATGCATCCGACATGGGAGAGCCGTGAGGCACCTGCCACTGCGGTAGCGACCAAGGGTCTGTTCATAGTCAACCTTCCATGCGAAAAATCATCTTGCACTGCCACTATAGGGAGCCCGGCATAAAGGCGGCGTAATCTTTCAATACTCGCGCGTAAAGAATTCGTAAATTCTTCATGCCGTTCTGACTCAGACTGGAAATCGCCCCGGGAACCGGCGGCGAAATGGCGATCTTCTTTGCGCGATCCAGGCAGCCCTTTCAGCATGGCGAGGGTTGCCTCGCTGCGCGCTGGAATATTTACGGATTCTTTACACGAGACGGCGAGGAATTTACGCCATCTTTACCTTGCATCGTGTTCAATGGGGTGCAAGGAATTCGGATTGGTTGCAATGCCGCGAATGAATTTGATGGCGAACACGATGCGCTCACTGACGATAGGTATATTGTTCCTCGTCGTGGTGTCGGCTCATGCCGCGCCTTATCTACGTCGGCGACGCGCAGCGAATGGCCGGCACCTGGAGGCTCGTCTCCATCGTCTACGAGGACGCAGTGACGGGCGAGAGGGTTGCTTCGCCGGGCGAGAACACGAAGGGGTACCAGATCGCAACGCCTGAAGGATGGTGGATGACGCTCATCACGAACGAGCCGCGCCGCGCCATGACGGGCGGCGACGCGGGCGTGGCGGCCTCCGGGCCGGTGATCGCATTTGCCGGCAAGTACCGTCTGGAAAGAGGGAAAGTCCTCATCAAGGTCGAAGCAGGGCGGGTGTCAGGCGTCATCGGAACCGAGTTGGCGTCGCCGTACCGGTTTGACGCCAACCGGTTGCGCATGGAACTTCCGCAGAACCTGTCTCACGAATGCCGGCGGCCGCTCTGCCCGCGCCATCGTCACCTGGGAACGAGAAAACTGATGCCCGCAGTGCGCCACGCTTGACCTGCGTCAAGCACATCCGCGCGGGTAGGCGTCCAATCGTAATCGGAGAGCGTGCGGGCCGTAGCGTGTGTTCGCTTACGGAGTCGGGGGTTTATTGTGTGCAAGCCTCGCTCGCTCTGCATGTCCCGGGCGTCACACCGCGCAAGGCGTTCGCTTTGCCAAGCGTCCGGCGAAATCTTTACCCCGCGTTTACCGGCGCCGATCGAATCTTTACGCAATCTTTATGCACGGCCGGGCACGATAACGGTCGGTGCTGCATGCATGTTCACGAACTGGAGACTGCCATGATGGATCTTCTGTATATCGGTCTGATGGTCGGCTTTGTCGCTGTCAGCGTTGCGCTCGTCTACGCCTTCGAACGCCTGCGGAGGCCGTCATGAGCTGGGTCTATGCCCTGAGCGGGCTGGTCGCGCTCGCGATTTTCGTCTACCTGATCGTTGCACTTCTTTGGCCGGAGAAATTCTGATGACTGCCAACGGCTATCTTCAACTGGTTTTCTACGTCGTCGTCCTGCTGGCGCTGGCGAAGCCGCTCGGCGCGTACATGGCGCGCATCTACGAGGGCGAGCCCGCATTCCTGAACCGCATCGGCGCCCCGTTCGAGCGCCTGATCTACCGCCTCTGCGGCGTCGACGCGTCCAAGGAAATGCGCTGGACGGAATACGCGATTGCATCGCTGGTGTTCAGCCTCGTGGGCCTGCTGCTCGTCTACGGACTGCAGAGGCTTCAGGCCTTCCTGCCGCTCAATCCCGCCAGCATGGCCGCGGTGTCGCCCGACTCCTCGTTCAACACCGCGGTGAGCTTCGTCACCAACACCAACTGGCAGGGCTACGGCGGCGAGTCCACCATGAGCTATCTCACCCAGATGGCTGGCGCTGACGGTGCAGAACTTCGTCTCCGCGGCGCTGGGCATGGCGGTGGTGATCGCGCTGATCCGCGGATTCGCCCGCCAGTCGGCGCAGACCATCGGCAATTTCTGGGTCGATCTGACCCGCGGCACGCTGTACATCCTGCTGCCGCTCGCTTTCATCCTGGCGCTGGTTCTCGTGTCGCAGGGCGTGGTGCAGACGTTCTCCGCCTATCAGACCGTGCCGCTGGTCGAATCGGTGGAATACGACAACCCGAAGCTCGACGCGGCCGGCCAGCCGATCAAGGACGACGAAGGGCAATCCGGTCACCGAGAAGGCGACGCAGAAGGAACAGGTGATCGCTGTCGGCCCCGCAGCTTCCCAGATCGCCATCAAGCAGCTCGGCACCAACGGCGGCGGATTTTTCAACGCCAACTCGGCGCACCCGCTCGAGAACCCGACGCCGCTCTCCAATTTTCTCGAGATGCTCGCGATCCTGCTGATTCCGGCGCTGGTCCTCCACCCCGACATGCACGTGCAAACCGAAAATCAGGTTCGCCCGCGCTACCAGTTGCATGTCTTCCACGATGTTCTTGTAGCGCTCGTCGGGATAGATCTCCTGCATGCGCCAGTCCGCAAACGGATGGGTTGCCGCCGAGGCCAGCCGCAACCCGTTTTCCCTGGCCAGCATGACCATATCGCGCCGCAGCTTCTTTACTTCCGTCTTCGCTTCCTTAATACTGCCGCAGACCGATGTACCCACCTCGACCACCGACTGGTGCATCTCTGCTTTCACCCGCTCTTGCAAAAGCAGTTTGCCTTTCTCGATGATTTCGGCGTGGATGTGCGAGCGCAGATCGCGCGTGACCGGATCGACGGTCTGGTATTCCTCTTCGATCCCGATAGTGAAAGTCGGCTGCATGCCCTGCTTTCCCGGCCCCCAAGGGGTCGCATCAGTATAAACGCATGGCTGGCTTTTAGCCCTTAGCTCTCAAAGCCTTTGGCAAGAGCCAAGAGCCAAGAGCCAAGAGCCAAGAGCTGCAAGTTTCCTACGCCTTCGCCCGCTTCTTCGCTGCAGTCTTGACCGCCGTCTTCTCCCCCGCCAGAAACGCCGCCCACCGCAACTCCCGGGCTGGATTCTCGTCGCTCAGCGCCTTCTTCACGGCCAACTCGGCCACCGCATTCACCACCCAGTCAAAATTCTCGCGGCCCACCGAATTCACGTCTGCATCCGGTGCCGGATTCATGAAGTCAATCGCATACGGCACGCCTTCCTCCACCGCGAACTCCACCGTATTCAAGTCATACCCCAGCGCCCGGCACAGCGTCCGCGCATCTTTCTCGACCCGCTCCAGCAGCGTCCGCTCGACCGGCGGCGGATTCTTCACATACCGTTCATGGTGCGGCGCCCGCGGATCATATTGCATGATGTGTACCTTGTCCTGTCCCACCACATAGCAACGGAAATATTCCTTGAAATTCACGCCCCGCTGCAGCGTCATGCACAGATGTCCCGACTCGTTGTACGCCTTGAAGAATTCCTCCGGCGAATGCACGTGGTAGACGTTTTTCCACCCGCCGCCGTCGTAGGGCTTCAGGAAAGCGGGGAACCCGACATAATCGAATACTTCTTCCCAGTTCAGCGGAAACATCAAATTCCGCATGGATTGGTCGGTGGTTCCCGGAGGGTGCTGGTTGTGCGGCAGGATCACGGTCGGCGGAATGGCTACGCCCAGTTTGGTCGCCAGCGCATAGTTGAAGAATTTGTCGTCCGCTGTCCACCAGAAGGGGTTATTAATGACGATCGTGCCAGTCAGCGCCGCATTCTTCAGATAAGCGCGATAGAACGCGATGTCCTGGGAAATGCGGTCAATGATCACGCGGTATCCGCTGGGTTCCGCCATCTTCACCCCGCCCAGCTTCACAAATTCCGCGCTGATTCCATCCACTTTCATGCTGTTGATCTTCTCCACCAGCGCCGGCGGAAACGTATTTTCCATCCCAAAAATGATTCCAATCTTCTTCACGATTCTTCCCCCACTGTCATCCTGAGCGAAGTAACTGGATTACGAAGTGATCCAGTTACGCAGTCGAAGGATCCCTGCCTTCGCGATGCAGCCTACTCACAGCCACCAACACCTAGCAAAAATATTTCCCCGCCATCCGCAACCACAGCGGCCAATCATGCTTCGAGTTGTCACCCCACACATCGAGCCAGTGTGGAATCGCCTTGGCATTCAGTATCGCCGACAGTTTCACGTTCTGGTCCAGACACATATCCCAGTCCGCCGAGCCCAGCACAATCTTCATTTGCCGGTAGCGGCTGAGGAACCAATCGTCATTGATATTGGGCAGAAAATCGACCGGACAGTTGAAATAGCAGTCGTCATCATAATATCCGTCGAGAAACTGGTGGATGTCGTACGCCCCGCTCATGGTGATGCAGTGGGTCACCACATCGGGATGCTTCAGCGCGAAATTGATCGCATGGTAACCGCCGAAGCTGCATCCGGTCGCCGCCAGTTGTGCCGATTGATTTCTCCAGCGCAGGAAGGGAATAAACTCGTGCAGCAGGTACCGTTCGTACTGCAAGTGGCGCAAGACCCGCACCCGCGGATGCACGCCCTTGTTGTACCAGCTTTCCGTGTCCACGGCGTCGGGACAGAACACCTGCAACTCTCCGCGTTCGATCTTCGGCCCCAACACGCCGATCATCCCCCGGTCCTCGTACTCGAAAAACCTTCCCATCGACGTGGGGAAGACGATGATCGGCAACCCGGCGTGCCCAAACACCAGCACTTCCATGTCGCGATGCAGTTGATTGCTGTAGGCCTTGTGGTATTCGCGGTTCATGTGGCGCGGAGTATCTTACCTGAACCCGCCCTCCCAGCCTACCCCGCGAAAACAGATTCTCCCGGGCATTGCCAGAGGATTCCTTCGCTCCCATGAGAGGGGCAGCGCTGCAAGATCTGCTCAGCGACCTTTGCGTCCCCTTTGCGATCTCTGCGGTAAAAGGCTTTTGTTCTTGACTCTTTCCCCACAGTCGAAACCATCACAATTTGTGATTTGACGCCAACTCGTCTTGCCGTACCCTCAGCGATGGAAACGGTACCTGCCCTTGAGGACTTGCCGCTTGATGGGAAATCAATGAAGGAAGTTGCGGAGCCGGCCAACTCAAACCTGGCCCAGAAGCCGGCATCGGGCGACTGTCCGGAACCCTGGCCAGTTCCTGGGGTTGCGCTTCACCCTCGGACGCTGCCCGGCGGGTCGCGAAAAAGTCCACAGGACATCAGCGTTGCGGCATTCATTTCCCTGCCTGATTCGCGGTCCCCGATCTGCGCCAGCAGCGTTTCCGCCGCGCTTTGCCCCAGTTGTTCAACAAATTGTTTGAACGCAGTCGAGTTTGTCCCCTCATACTGACCCACGAACGGACTCTCGGGAATGTTGACTCCAACCGTGGGCAACGGCGCCTCGTACGGGAAGTCGACATCTACGGTTATCATGCCTTCCACGCCGCAGCGCATGAACCGGCGGGCATAGGCTTCCAGGCTCGAACGGCAATCCTGGTGCACCCCCGCGAGGCACAGGAAGTTCCGCGACATCAGAAATCTTTCGATGCTGCCGAACAGAAGAG
Source organism: Terriglobia bacterium (assembly GCA_963840615.1). Classification (GTDB taxonomy): domain Bacteria; phylum Acidobacteriota; class Terriglobia; order Terriglobales; family Acidobacteriaceae; genus DATFTE01. The sequence goes on along the minus strand of CAWJAA010000038.1, from coordinate 78,808 downwards.
CGCCGTGAGAGCTCTCGATCTCTCGCAACACCACTCCCACCATGTGGCTGCGTCCTTTGCGCAAAGACGGGGCAAGCAAATTCGGCCGGTAGTGGAATTCGCGCGCGGCTGCCATGATGCGGTTCCGGGTCAGTTGCGAGATTGCCTGGGAGCCGGAGGCATTCTTCAATACCTTCGATACGGTTCCCGGCGTGACTCCTAAGTGCTGTGCCAGGGATTTCAGGGTGACCTGATGCTTGCGCGTATTTCTTCTCTCGATCACGCGGCCCCTTCCTGAATCTACCGCGCCCGGGAACGAGCGCATGCTCGCTCCCGGACGGCGGCGCCAAGGTCTACCTCGCGGCAGACACAGTCATGGTTCCTGCCTGCGGCTTTGGTTTCTGCGGAGTGCACGCGGGCATGTCAAAGAGAGAGTCATACCATCTCGTGTTCCTAACCATGGAGGGCACACCTCCGGCATAATCCGAACCGGCGCCACTCAGTTGTGACGGTGAACAACGGGGTCAGGAGATTTGCCGCGGCAGCGTCACGCTGGCCAGCAAATGCGCTGTTTCAATTTCTCTTGCCAGTACAACGTGGGTTCACTATGGCAAAGACTCGCAGGGCAGTCCAATGAAAAAAATCTATGCTCATGATCAGCCGCACCCTCAGTGATTCATGTTAAATTCCGGCGGTTGGTACCTTTGCCCGAATTCAATCCCTGATTTACTATCGTTCTGAGAGGCATGGATTCCAGCAAACTAGACGCCTTCGCACATCGCCCGTCCGTCGTCTTGGCTGCCCTTCTGGTGGTGGCCACGGTCGCCTTCGCCGCCGTTCATCGTCTGTCCAATCGTTTCAGTTCCCGTCAGCACGTCCTGGCAGCGCAGGTTTTTTATCAGGGCCTCGCCGCACAGCGCAGCGGCAACCTCGAAAACGCAGCCACCGACTTCCGCGCGGCTCTCTCGTACCAACCAGACAATTACACCTATGAATTAAGTCTGGCCAAAGCCCTGGTGGCCACCCGGCATTACGACGAGGCCCGCGCCTATTTGGCAAGTCTTGCGGAAAGCGCTCCTCAAGATGGAGATGTGAATCTGGCGCTGGCTCGCTTGGCAGTGCAAGACAGCAAATATGACGACGCGGTCCGCTACTATCACCGCGCCATCTACGGCCTGTGGTCGAGCGACCCCGATGCCAACCGCCGGCGCACTCGCCTGGAACTCGTAGACTTTCTCCTGCAGCACGATCAGCGGATGGAAGCGCAAGCCGAACTGATCGCCTCCGTTGCGACTCTGCCTCCGGATCCTGCCCTTCATCTGCATATCGCGGATCGCTTCTTCCGCGCTGGGGATTTCCATGATGCTCTCGCTCAATACCGGCAGGTTGTTCGATTGGATCGCAGGAATGCCGATGCCCATCTCGGAGCCGGACGAGCCGCATTTGACCTCGGCCAATATCGCAGCGCTCAGCGCTACCTGCAGACCGCAATCGATCTGGGGACGCAGGAACCCATGGCCGTCGACATGCTTAAGACCGCAACCCTCGTCCTGCAGAGCGACCCGTCGCGTCCTGATCTGCCCGCCGCCGAGCGCCGCCGCCGCATTGGGGCTGCCTTCCAGCAGGCGGGTGACCGTGCTCTCCATTGCATGGAGAAGCTGAGTATGGACCAGAACTCCGCGGAAGCCGCGTCCGACCCGCTGCGCGAAGTGCGTGCCCACTGGCTCGAACTGGAGCCAGAAATGCGCAATGAAGCCCGGCGCGCCGGCGCCACCACCTTGGTCGACGCGATGGATACCGTAGGTCGCATCGAGCAAATTACCGCGAGTCGGTGCGGCGAACCAGAAGGTCTGGATCTGGCTTTGCTCTTGATTGCCCGCAATCGCGAGGGCGCGGAACGATGAGTAACGCCCCAGTCGCACTCCGCACCGCAGGCGAAGTCTCCGTTGATACGTCTGGTGCCCACGCCAAGGCTCCGCAATCTTTGCTCCGCTTGGCGTTTCGGGAAGAACAATTCTTCCTGATGTTATCGGTGTTTATCGGATTATTTTCCGGTCTGGCGGTGGTGTGCTTCCGCATCGCTATTGAGTGGAGCCGCATCGCTTTTCTTGGTCCGGTGCCCCAAGCTCATCAACTCCGCCTGATTCTTGCTCCCGTGCTCGCCAGCCTGGTGGTTGCCGTCCTGGTCTTGCATGTCTTTCCCACGGTGCGCGGCAGCGGCGTCAATCAGACCAAGGCCGCCCTCTACATTTACAACGGGTATATCCCGTTCCGCACCGGAGTCGGAAAATTCATCACCGCTGCGATTGCCATCGGCGCTGGACACTCGCTCGGACCGGAAGATCCTTCCTTGCAGATCGGCGCCAGCCTGGCCTCGGCTCTGGGTCGCTACTTGCGTCTGTCAAGAGAGCGGTTGCGGCTGCTTGCCCCGGTCGGAGCTGCTGCCGGCTTGGCCGCCGCGTTTAACGCGCCCATTTCAGCTGTGCTTTTTGTCATTGAAGAAGTCATCGGACGCTGGAGCGCCGGCATTCTTGGCTCGGTCGTGCTCTCCGCCATCTCCAGCGTCGTGGTGGTACGTTTTTTTCTCGGGTCCGAACCCCTGTTCCGCATTCCGGCTGTCGGACTGATTCGTCCTCAGGAATTGCTGGCCTATGCCGCCTTAGGCGTCATTGGGGGATTCGCTGCCATTATCTTCGCCAAGGCGATCGGTTTCCTTCGGCCTCGCCTCAAAGCCTTGCCTCGTTGGACGCAGTACTTCCAGCCTGCGATCGCCGGACTTCTGGTGGGCCTCATCGGTTACCTGGGCGCGCCCCAGGTGATGGGCGCCGGCTACGGCTTCATGGATCAGGCCATGCATAACCAGTTCACCTGGCAGATGCTGGCGATGCTGGCTGCTTTGAAAATCATTGCCACCACCACTTCCTTCGTCAGCGGCACGCCCGGCGGCATGTTCGCTCCAACTTTGTTTGTCGGCGCCATGTTAGGAGGCGCCGTCGGAGGCGTTGAGCACCTTTTCTTTCCCACGCTCACTGGTTCCATCGCCACCTACGCCTTGGTTGGCATGGGAGTTCTGTTCGCCGCTTTCTTGCGTGTGCCCATGACCTCAGTCTTCATGGTGCTCGAAGTCAGCGGCAACTACTCCATCATCATCCCGGTCATCGTCGCCAATACCATCGCCTACGTCATCTCGCGCAGCCTGCAACCAACGCCGATCTTTGATCTGCTTACCCGGCAAGATGGGCTCGATCTGCCATCTCTCGAAGAGCAGCGCGAGGAAAGAATGCTGCGCGTAGAAGACGCGATGCAGGTTGCGCCCGCGCCGGTTCTGGAAGACAACGAAACCGTCAGCGAAGCCCATCACCGGGTGCAGCGGTCCGAAGCCGATCTTTATCTTGTCCGGCTGCATCCCACCGGATGGACCACCGTGACTCAGGAGATGCTCGATCGCCTGGCCAAAGAAGGCAAAGCGGAGATGACTCTCGGTACTGCCTTGCCCACCGGACGCTTGCCCTATCTCCATCCCGATCTTCCACTCGAAATGGCGCTGCGCTACGTCTACCAGTCACCAATCGTGCCCGTGGTCAGCCGCGCCGACTTCGGCAAGCTCGAGGGCGTTATCTCCCGTGACGCCGTGCTGAATAAGTACACGGTCGTCAGCCGCGAAGACCGCGATTCGCCATCCACGTCTTTAGTATGAATTGTGGTGTGCGACGGGCGACCCCGTCCAGCCGCGAAGCGGCGATCACCTAGAAGTGTTTGGGCGGCGCGCTCGTGCCGGTACCCGTATGCGGATTCATCATGCCGCTGGGCACGCTCATGCTGTTGTGTACTCCCGCACCCATCGATCCCATGTCGCCCGGGGCGAAGCACGTCACTCGCCCGCTGGGTGCAACCCGCAGCTGCGAAGGACACGCTCCGCTGCTCACATCGGTGGAGCCCTGCGCCTGCACCGTGAACAGATTTCCCTCTGCGTTCCCCGCCACCCCCACCGTCATTCCTGGCATCTCGTAGGCCACATAAAAAGGATGCTTCGCCTTGGCCGCGTCCATCGCGCACTCACTCGCCGGCTTCAGTTGATTGTCGGCTTGCGAACTCACCCGCCCGCAATCGGTTCCCGAGCCCCCCGCAAACTCCGCGAGCTTCTGTTGTACCGCGTCCGTTTTTGCAGGCGTCGCCGAATCGGAAGTCGAAGGCGAAGGCGTGGGCGACGAAGAGTTCCCCGGTCCCGATGCCTTGCTGCACCCAGACACACAACCGGCCAAAAGAAGGAGGGCAATCAATTTTTGCATGATTGCTTAATTGTAATAGAAGTGACAGTCTTTATCACGCCGCCCGGGCAACTTCTGTCCTGAAAGGGGTTACCGCCCAGACTCCTGCGCATAGAATCGATCCATGCGTGCCATGCTTCTTTCCCGTCCTCGACCCGCCGAGGAAGCGCCGCTGCACCTCGAAGACATCCCGGTTCCAACCCCCGGACCCGGCGAAATCCGGGTGCGCATTCGCTGCTGCGGACTCTGTCACACCGACCTGCATACGGTTGAGGGGGATTTGCCTCTGCCTATGCTTCCCCTCGTTCCCGGCCACCAGATCGTTGGCGTCATTGATGGGTTGGGTTCCGGCGCCCGTACCTTCCGCGAAGGCGACCGCGTCGGCATCCCCTGGCTCTACTCGAGCGACCAGACCTGCAGCTACTGCCGGCGCGATCTTGAAAATCTGTGCGACCACGCCCGCTTCACCGGATACCACGTCAACGGCGGTTACGCGGAAACCGTAATCGTCCACCCTGACTACGCCTATCCCATTCCTGAGGTCTTTTCCGATGAACATGCCGCCCCTTTATTGTGCGCCGGGATCATCGGCTACCGTTCGTACCGATTGAGCGGCGTTCGCGAAGGGGAACGGCTTGGGCTTTACGGATTCGGCGCCTCCGCTCACATCGTGCTGCAGATGGCTCGTCATCAGGGCAGGGAAGTCTGCGTTTTCACTCGCACCCCCATCCATCGCGAATTGGCTCAACGGCTGGGCGCCGCCTGGGTCGGCGCCGCCGAAGACGCTCCCCCGCAACCGCTCGATGCCGCCATCATTTTTGCGCCCGCGGGTGCGCTGGTCCCGCAGGCTCTGCGCGCGCTGAGGAAGGCCGGCACTCTCACCCTCGCAGGAATCACCATGAGTGCGATTCCCCAGTTGGATTACTCCCTGCTCTATCAGGAACGCACCATCCGCACCGTGGCCAACAGCACCCGCCGCGACGCCCGCGAATTCCTGGAACTAGCCGCAGAAGTTCCGGTGAAAACCGAAATCCGAGTCTACCCTCTGGAGCAGGCCAATCAAGCCCTTCAAGATCTCAAGCACAGCCGCCTCGAAGCCGCGGGGGTGCTGCGTATCTGATTGGTGGTGTGGAGGGAATGGGTTTCCGATTCGACCCCGGAAACGCACAAAGGCCCTCGTGCACCGGAGACGAACCCGGCGCGCACCAGGGCATGCTTCGTGCTATCGGCCTACGCCAATACGTTCAAGCCACTCCCCGTTGCTGTGGGGCTGGGCCCCGGTGCCGGCTGGGGTGGTTCCTTCGGCGGACCTTGCAAACTCTTGAAGTCCGTTTTGAACTGGGCAAACGCCTGCTGGGCTCCCGCCAGATCGCCCGACCTGAGCGCGCTCTGCAATCCCTGCAAGTCCTGCTTCAGGGTGTCCGGGATTCCCGTCTGAAAAAGAGCGCGTCCCTGGTGCGCCGCATGAAAGTCCGTCTTGAACTGGGCGAATGCCTGCTTGGCTCCCGCCAGATCGTCGGAACGGAGCGCCTTTTGCAGCGCCATCATATCCTGCCGCTCCGGCCTCATCTGTCCCCCCGTGCTGGCGACAGAATTGATCATCACTGATCCGATTGACATGTCTGTTTCCTCGTTCTCTCTAGATCGGCTGGCCGGCTCGCACAATTCCGCGCTTCGCCAGCTCTCAATCCCTTTATCGACCTCGGCGCCGCAGGCTTGACGAACTGGGGGTCACGTCCTTCCGGCCTCTCCATAGAAGAACTACTGCTCTCCTTTTCAATCACTTACGTCCATCCAATGCACCATTCCACCGCGGAACCACGATTTTGCCCCTTTCATTGTCTTCTCCGTGTGTTTCCTCCACCGGCCCGGTGCCCCAGGTTCGCGTCCGCACTTTGCCGCGCTAACCTGGGTACGGCTGACTTCTCCGCCTCGTGGGTGTAGGCTTCTTTTCGCCCGGCGAAGTTATACCGCCGCCATCCCGTTCATTTCGCTTCGTTACGTTCAGCGGTTAAGAGCAGATTTCGGGGTTATGCCATGAAAGCCATCGTCTATGAAACCCACGGCTCGCCCGACGTTCTCAAGTGCGAAGAGATTGCCAAGCCGGCGCCCGGCGACGATGAGGTTTTGCTCAAAGTCCGCGCGGCTTCCCTCAATCCACTTGACTCGCACTTAATGCACGGCGGCCCGTTCGTCGTTCGCGCATTGTTATCCCTGCGCAAACCGAAGATCAAACGGCCCGGCGTGGATGTGGCCGGCGAGGTGGAAGCGGTGGGCAAAAATGTCTCCCAGTTCAAACCGGGCGATAAGGTGTTTGGCTCGTGCCGCGGGGCCTTCGCCGAGTATGCGTGTGCGGCGGAGTCAAGGTTGGCCTTCAAGCCCGAAAACGTGACGTTTGCGCAAGCGGCTTCTGTACCGGTGGCGGCCTATACGGCGTTACAGGGTCTTCGCGATAAAGCCAGAATTCAGCCGGGGCAGAAGGTCTTGGTAAATGGTGCCGCGGGAGGCGTGGGCACGTTCGTGGTACAGATCGCCAAGTGGCTTGGCGCCGAGGTGACCGCTGTATGCAGCACCCGGAATGTGGAGATGGTCCGGTCGATCGGCGCGGACCGGGTCATCGATTACACAAGAGAAGATTTCACCAAAGACGGGCAATCCTACGACGTGGTTTTCGACCTCGTGGCAAACCATCCGTTGTCCGCCTGCCGGCGGGTCTTGAATCCCAAGGGGATCTACATTTTGGCCGGAGGGCTGGGCGCGTCCATAACCGGCATTCTTACTCTCGTGATCGGAACGCGTGTGTGGTCATGGCTCGTGACCCAGAAATTCATCATGTTGCTGGCGAGATCGAACCAGGACGACCTCAACCTCATGCGCCAGCTCATGGAGTCCGGAAAAGTCACGCCAGTCATCGACCGCTGCTACCAATTGAGCGCAGCCGCTGATGCCATCCGCTATCTGGAAGAAAAGCATGCCCGGGGGAAGATCGTCATTACTGTGGGCGGGGAGCTACCATGAGACCTGGAATAGGAACTCGATCTTCGGGTTTTTCAATCGACAATCGACAATCGAAAATCGAAAATCCCCCTTTTACTTTCAATCACTTACGCCCATTCGCTGCAAGAGCGCCCCGCTTAACCCCCATTTTCTCCCTTTCGTTGCCTTCTTCGTGTCTTTCTCTCGCGGGCTCCATAGGATGCTTACATCCACCCATCAGGGAGAGGCCTATCCGGTCGCTGCCGGGGTGAAGGTGATTTGAGCCGGGGTCAGTGGTTCATCCCAGGGAAAGTGGCATCGCCGCACTTCCCAGTTATTTGGAAAGCGAGAGGACATGCATAAGCCAGTCAAGTATGTGGAGAAGGCCGTAACCGTCGCTGCCACCGGCGTGTGGGCAGTGTTCGAGCGTCTGAACCGTGTTAAGCCCAATCCGTCGCCCACGCCCAAGTGGTCGGACAAGCCGCTGCTCAAGTCCTACGAAAAGTCGAAGCCGCCGCTGGGGTGGCCGCGCACGACCGACTCGCTCTGTCCCAAGTGCGTGCCTGAAATCCGCCAGCAGATTCTTGACGGCAAATTGCCGCTACGAAGTCCTGATGAACGAAAAGGTCGGCGAGATCAAAGCCACCATCGTCGAACGCGACGGCAAGATCCTGATGGTCAAGGATTGCCCCAAGCACGGTCACTTCGAAGACCTGATGTCGATCGACACTGAGTTCTCGCGCGCACCTGGAAGAAGTTTTCCCCGGCCGCGACATCCAGGCCCACAACGACGAGAAGCTGCACCACCACGGTTCGTCGCACCGTGAAGTACGGTCGCGGCTCGGTGCTCACCATCGATCTCACCAACCGCTGCAACATGATGTGCGATCCCTGCTTCATGGACGCCAACCAGGTCGGCTTCGTCCACGAGTTGACCTGGGAAGACATCAAGACCATGCTCGACAACGCCATCACCATCAAGCCGCGCCGCCAGATGTCGGTGCAGTTCTCCGGTGGCGAACCGACGCTGTCGCCCGTACTTCCTCGACGCCGTCCGCTACGCCCGCAAAGTCGGATACAACAGCGTGCAGGCCGCGACCAACGGCATTGAATTCGCCAAGAGCTTCGAATTCGCACAGCAAGCCGCCGAAGCCGGCATGCGCTACGCCTATCTGCAATTCGACGGCATCGGCAACGCCGCCAACGCCCACCGCAAGGTCGGCAACCTGTTCGACGTGAAGTTGAAGGCCATCGACAACCTGCACCGCGCCGGAGTGGAAATCGTTCCGGTGGTCACCATCGTCAACGGCATCAACAACGAGCAGGTCGGACGCATCATCCAGTTCGCCCTCGACAATCCCAAGAAAATCGGTTTCCTCTCCTTCCAGCCGGTCAGCTTCACCGGACGCGACGAAGCGGTCACCGACGAACGCCGCATGGCGCAGCGCTACACGCTGTCGCACTTGGCCCACGACGTAAAAAACCAAACCGGCCTGGGCGAACCCGCTCGCGACTGGTTCCCCATCTCGCTTCATGGGAACCTTCTCGCGATTGGGCCGACCTCATGCACGTCAACGACCTCAAGAACGACTGGGGCCAGCTCAGTTGCGGTTGTCACCCCAATTGCGGAACGGGCATGGCGGTCATGATTGATAAGGAAACCAAGGAGGCGGTGCCGGTGACCGCGTTCCTGAAGGGCGATCAGCTGGCCAAAGACATTGCCAAGGTCAATGATGCGGCTCGCGGAAAATTCCTCACCGTCGTGGGCATGGCCTTGTGCTTGATGAAGAACTACGATCCGTTCCAGTCGCCCACCCACTTCAAGATGATGGATCTGCTCAAAAAGTTCGACAAGAACTTCAACGCCACCGGCAAAAACTACGGCAAGGTGGGTCCGGACCGGACCATTGACGACGTGATGAAGCGCCGCCAGGATCGCTGGAACTTCCTGTTCATCGCCGGCATGTGGTTCCAGGACCTGTTCAACTACGACTTCCGGCGCACCGAGCAGTGCATCATTCCTTACGCCACGCAGGAAGGCGAGATCAGCTTCTGCGCCTACAACACCGGCGTGGGATGGCGCAACATCATCGAGAAGATGCACATGACGGCCACGCTCACCAAGTGGTACGACGAGCACGGACGCCACGAGATCTTCGCCGGCGGCAAGAACGTGAAGATGGAAAACGTCGATCACGGACTGGTGCTCACCGAAGGCATCGTGACCACCGAGGAACAGCACGATCTCGACAAGTTGGGCATTGCGAAAAACGCCCGCGAAGAAAAGATCAGGGCGCGCGATGCCAGAGCAGAAGAACGATCCTGCCTACAACGCGCGCATGGCGGCGCTATACCGCGAAGTCGTGCTGCAGGAAAAGCCTCCGGTTTCCGAAAACGGCTTCATTCCGCTCGGTGCCCTGGCCCCAACCAACGGCAATGGAAACGCTGCCAAGCCGCAGGTGGAAGAGGGAGAGCCGGTAGCGGGAGACTAATTTCAGAGTTCTATTTTCCCAGCTTGGGTAGGGGCCGCTTTCGGGCGGCCTCTATTTGTTTTCAACGCCTTTCAGAGTCGTGGTTGCAGAGTTGCGAAATCACGATCCTTACCGGCCGTCCGGACCCGGGGCGGCTTACATCCCTCACTGATTCCTCCGCATCTGTCTTAGTGCCACTTCCTGGAGGAGTATTCATGATACGTCTTAGAATCGCCGCGCTGCTGGCGCTGGCGCTGCTGCTGACCGCTTGCGGGTCTTCGAATACGAATGGCTCGAACAGTTCGATCAACGGCAACTGGACGGCTACGCTGCTGGATGTCAGTGGCAAACCGGTTTTCGGCTTTACTACGGCTTTGAGTTCGAACGGCAGCAATGGGATCATCATCACCAATTTCAGTTTCACCACCGCGACTCCCTGCTTCGGTTCTGGTTCTACGGAGACCGGAGGCTTTACCCTGGGCGGCAACTTTAATGGTGTGACCACCGGCACTTTCACCCTGACCGTTCAGTCCGGCCTGACCGGCTCAAACGGAAGCAACACCCTCACCTTGCAAGGAACGGTGAACAACAACACCGTATCCGGTACCTGGACCATAGCCGGCACCGGCGCGGGTTGCGCGGGTTCGGGGGCCTTCACCATGATCAAAGGCTAGTTTCGAGTGCCCGGTTTCGGGTTTCCAGTGGCCGCCCTTTTGGGCGGCCCGCTCTTTTTGAACGACCTTTTTCACCACAGAGAACAAGTCCAACAGCCTTAACCATCAAGGACACTCCCAGGTCGCACCCCGATACTTTCAAAGACCGAGTCGGGCAAGCAGAATCACAGGCTCGTTACAGGCAGTAACTTCTTTCCCATTGACATCCCTTCTATCCGAGGCTAGGCTCCTCTCGCCTCGAGCCGTCGCCTCCCCCGGGGCTGCTTTCCGGCAGTCGAGCGTCTCTGGCCTGAGTCGATCCGCCGCTCGTACATGTTTCGAACAGAACGGGAGAAGCACTCATGAAGAAAATGTGGCTACGGAGTTTCTCTGTACCCGGCCTGTTATTGATTCTGGTGGCGGCTGCCATACCCGGTGCGCAGGCGCAGACGGTTTCCGTGCTCTACAACTTCAATAGCGCGACCACCGATCCCTATGGTTTTTACAATCCCGGGACATTTGCGCAAGGGCAGGATGGCAACATCTATACCACGAGTTCTTCCGGCGGAGTCGGAAATGGCACGGGGGTGTCCGGCAACGGAACGATCTTCAGCATGACCAGCGGAGGGACATTGTCTGTGCTGAATACCTTTAATGCCGGCATCAGTCCCGGGTATGGTCCCTTAAGTGGTGTGGTGCTGGGCACGGATGGAAATGTTTATGGCACCACAGAGATCGGCGGCGGCGCAGGATGCGTTCTCGGTTGCGGCATTGTCTTTAAGTACGGCTCCAATGGTCTCGGTACGCTCTACGCCTTCACGGGTGGCAGCGATGGCGGCAGTCCCATCGCAGGGCCGGTCGAGGGCAATGACGGAAATTATTACGGGACAACTTCGCTGGGAGGAGGAAGCACGGGCTGCGGCACGGTCTATAAAATCACGCCCACCGGAGTTCTGACCACGCTCTACCAGTTCGACAGCACTCACGGTTGCACCTCCAATGCACCCCTGGTTCTGGGAACCGACGGCAACTTCTATGGGGTGACCACCTATGGAGGCACCCACGGGGTTGGAGTTGTGTTCAAGATCAGTCCGGCGGGAAAGGAAGCTACGATTTTCAATTTTGACGGCACCCATGGACAGTTTCCCGAGAGTCCGCTGGTGCAGGGCACGGATGGCAACTTTTACGGGACTGCGGAAACGGGCGGAATGCTGGGCTCAGGAGTCGTCTTCCAGATTACGTCATCCGGGAAAATTAGAGTTCTCCACAACTTCCCTACAGGGGCAAGCGATGGACAAGCACCCACGGCGGGCCTAGTGCAGGCGTTGGATGGCAACTTCTACGGCGCGACCCTGAGCGGCGGAACCTTAGCCAACGGCACCCTCTACCGTATCAATTCAGCGGGCACATACTCCGTCTTGTATAACTTCGATGGAACCACCGCTTCCACACCCTACGTGGGCCTGATACAGCATACTAACGGCGTGTTTTTCGGACTGACGGTGCAAGACGGAACATCGAATTCCGGCACCTTTTACAGCTTCGACGCAGGTTTGGCGCCGTTCGTGAACCTGGTAACGACCTCGGGCAAGCTCAGGGCCACGGTCGAAATTCTGGGCCAAGGACTTACCGGAACAAGCGGCGTGTCTTTTAACGGAATCGCTGCAACCTACACGGTGGTGTCCGACACTTACCTGACGGCTACCGTTCCCAGTGGGGCCACCACGGGTACAGTGACAGTCACCACGCCCGGCGGCGCGCTGCCCAGCAACAAGGTATACCGTGTGGTTCCTTCGATTAAGACCTTCAGCCCGTCCAGCGGCACGGTAGGAACGTCCGTGGTCATTACGGGAGTGAGCCTGACTCAGACCACCAAAGTGACATTCGGCGGCGTAGCGGCGACTACGTTTACCGTAAACTCCGACACCAAGGTGACGGCAACGGTTCCTACGGGAGCGAAGACGGGCAAAATCGCAATTACCACGGCGGGAGGAACAGCGACCAGCGCGGGAACATTCACGGTCACGCTTTAGTCTCAACTTCCATCATTCCAGACAGGCTGTCGGTTTCCGGCGGCCTTTTTTTCGTGGCCGGAAGCCTGACTGCAGCCGCATTATTTTTTCCCCGCGCGCAACAGTCGGATGGTGCCAAACATGGTGGCAAACACCGCGGTCTCGTGGGCAGCGGGGAACCCGGCATCACAGACCAGGCTGGGCAGCCGGCCTGCGACATTGTCCTGGGTGGACTCAAAACCGTCGAATACCTGCACCAGCCAGAATGCGAAGCGCAACAGCAGGTTCTGCGGGCGCCCGAAGTCGGCGATATGAAGCTCTCCTGCCGGACGCAACACCCGCCGCACTTCTTTGCAGAGTTCGCAGTTTGTTTGCTCGGGTCAGGTGATGAAAGACCAGGCTGGAGACCACGCAATCGAAAGACTCGTCCGCAAAGGGAAGCGCGAACGACATGGCTTGCTGGAACTGCACTGCCGCACCCGAACTTCTCGACTTGGCGCGCGCCATTTCAAGAATCTGCGGATCGGCGTCTATGCCGGTCACCTCCGCCTGCGGGTAGCGGGTCTTCATCCGGAGTGTCAGGGTTCCTGTCCCACATCCCAGGTCCAGAACTTTTTGTCCCTCCAGGACCCGGGTCTGCTCCACCAGTTGCGACTTGAAGGCCGACTCGCGAATCGTCCACTTGATAATGGAGTCATACCAGGTGGTAAGCGGACGGAAGCGCAGCGCGGGAATGTAGGTTCGTTCCACGACGTTTTTCGCTTGACGACAAAGATTGCCCTGCGGTCAAGCAATCACGGGATGCTATCACCGCGAGCGGAGGGTTTTGTCATCGCCTCCGAAATCTGCGGGAGCCACTTCCCGCCTGCTTAGTGTATCCTGCTGCCACAATTCGCGAGGTCACGGGCCCTATGAGAATGACGCGCTACGGCTGGTTTGCGGTGGTTGGGGTGGCGGTGCTTCTGTTGCTTTTGTGGAATGGCTGTGGGGGAGGCTCGACGCAATCGCCTCCGCCTCCACCTCCGCCTACGCCGAAGTTTCACGGCAGCGCTTATACCGTCGGGCCCATCGTGACCCCCACGACCACGCTGCCCGAGGCGGAAGAAGTCATTGCCATCGATCCCAACAACCGCCTGAACCTGGTGGCGCTGATTAGTGACTTCTCGCTGCGCGCGGCCGGTCTGGCAACCACCAAGTATTCGCTATCGCAAGATGGCGGCGCCACCTGGAACGAGGCGTTCGTTCCCCTCAGCGGGACCACGCCTGCCACTTCGGACGGTCAGCTATGGCCCGACGATCGCGATCCCAGCGTGGCTATCGACAAGCTGGGCAGCGTCTTCATGAGCGGCATTTATGCCCAGGCGCCGCAGTCGGGACAGCACCCGCCTTCCGGCGTCTATGTGTGCGCCGCTTCGCTGCCCAATCTGACCCTGACGGCGGCGGCATGCCGTCCGGTGTTCACCAATACCATGGCAAACGATCCCTTTGGAGAAGACAAGGCATCACTGGCGGTAGACAACAGCAGCTCGAGTTCCTCCGGCAACGTCTATGCCACATGGATCCACTTCACCGGATGTTCGGCGAGCGGCTGTGCGAACAAGTACATCGCGCTATCGCGGTCGACGGATCACGGCGTGACCTGGTCAAATCCGCCACAGTTGCTGACATCGGGTACGACTGACGTGCAGTGGCCGCAGATGACGGTGGGATCCGATGGCACGGTGTATGTCTCGTTCGAGGTGTTCCTCGGCAACAGCCAGGCGCAGCACATGCTCGCAACTTCGGTCGACGCCGGCCAGACCTTCTCGGCGCCACAAGCCATTACGCCCGCCTATGCTGATGTTACTTTCTCGACCAGCTATCGCAAGAACAGCGGGCCCAATTTGATCGTGAGTCCCGTGGTGGGCGCTGAGTACGTCTATGACGTGTACGCAACCCAGAACGGCGCGGGCTCCGATATTGTGGTCACACGTTCGACCCTGCCGAAGGGCGCGGGCGGATTCGCCACTCCCATCTCGGTGAACGACTCCACCGCCGGGCAGCGGATTTTCCCCTCCACCGCGGTGGACAACAACGGCGTTTTGCATATGTCGTGGTTCGATACAAGGAACGCGTCCGGAACCGCGATGTACGACATTTATGCGACTTACAGCAAAGACCAGGGAGCCACCTTCGCTCCTAACGCCCGCGTGACTCCGGCCTTGATTCCGGCGGGGACATTCATTGGAGACTACGCCGGAATGGTGGCCGAGCCAGCCACCGGCGTCGCCCATCCAGTGTGGACCAGCGGAGGGTCGAGCGGCGGCGCTTTGCAGACCGCGACTCTAACCGCCCCCTAGGGACGGCGAGGGCCAAGCAAGAGAATTGAGAACTGAGAACTGAGAACTGAGAACTGAGAACTGCCTCACCCCCCCAGGCTGTCGTTGGCAAAGTACTGCTCCAGCGCATCGAGTTCGTGGTGAAGATCGTCCGTGCGCCACTGCAGCAGGTTGCGCATGGAGAGCATGCCCAGCAGTTTGCCCTCAAGATCAACGATCGGGAGATGACGAAAGTGGCCCTGGCCCATGATGCCCAGGGCTTCGATGGGCGTGATATCGGGAATGGCAGTCTCGACTGGCGTGGTCATCAGTCGGCGGACCTGCGTGGTGGAGGGATTTCCCCCGCTGAGAGCGACTTTCACCAGCACGTCGCGCTCGCTGAAGATGCCGCAGATGCGCTGCCCACCGTCGACCACGGCCACCGCGCCGACTTGGGCGGAGATCATCACTCGTACCGCTTCGGCGACGGTCGCCTCTAGCGGCACCACCGCGGTCTTTTGATCGCATACGTCAAGAATGTTCATGAATCCTCCGGCCCCTGGTCACGCCGCGTTTTCGTCGCCCGCAGGTGGCGTAAGCGTGCAGGGATTCTGCGGGGCTTCCCGCTTTCAGTCAAACGGAATCTTTCTATCAACCTGATAATAAATATTGATCGTAGGTTCGATGGTGATCAGAAATATTGTTCGCCAGGATGGGAAACTCCGGGAGGCAACTCGCCCGCGAGCTCATTGCTTCGGGAGTCGAATGAAGCTGTAGCGTTCCGCTGGGACGGGACCGAACGAGAATGGCAGCGGTCCCCAGACCGAGGAGTAAAACCCCGCACCCCGGCTTTCCCGGGAGGTGATGACCCCGCGGTGCATGGGCACGGCAATCACCTGGCTGACCAGATCAGGCGAGACTTCGAAAAGATTGCTGTTGTTGTCGGGCATGATCAGGATCTCGCCGGGCTGGGCCAGGTTATTTTTCTGGTCGTAGGGGCGGGCGCCCCACTGTTGCATGTAGTACTGGAAGCCCCAATGTCCGGCGAACCAGACCGTACCCGGCTGCTTCGCGGTTTTCTCGTGAATGATTTTGGCGGCCTCGCGGGCCGAGTTCGCAAAATCGGCGTCGCCCCAGGTAATCCACAACGACAAGAAACAGCAGACCGCCAGCGGAATTGCGGCCGCTACACGCGACCCACCCACCCGCTCCAGACGGCGGGCGATCAGAATGCCGGCCGCGGGCATCAAGGGAAGAACCGAGCGGGTGTTGACCGTCCAGTTGACGAACGTGGCAAAGACAAAAGTGCCCACAACCCAGAGCAGCAGGAAGACTGAATCGGCATCCCGATGTTGCCAGGCATCCGCCGTGGCCAGCGCCAGCACCGAGATCCCTCCGGCCAGACAGAATGCCAGTTGAAGGTTCACCGCCCCCCAGTACTCGCGGGGGATCGGAGCGCTGAGACTGATCCATTCCCAATAAACGCACAGGGCCAGCAATCCGCTCACCGAAACCCCTGCCAGCAATTGCTTACGCGGCCATAGCACGGGCGCAAATGCCAGCGCCGGCAGGGCGCAGCCTCCCAGAAAAGACAGGCCGATCAGCGTCTGCCCGACCACTCCGCTCCAGTCTTTCCCCTCGTTGCTGGCATAGGAAACGGCGTCAGAAAGCAGGCCTTGTCCGTACAGGTCGTGGGTCCAGAGTTGGTATTGGATCAGCACAGCGACGGGAATCAGCAAGTACCACAACCGGCGCTCCAGGCGGCGGCGATGAACCACGGAGTAGGCAAACAGCAGCAGCAGCAGGCTGGCTCCAAAATACTTAGTGAGCGCACAGGCGGCCATCAACAGGCTGGCCGAGAACAGGTACATCGGTCTGGGACGATCGAGGCCTTCCATCCAAAGAACCGCAGCCCACACCCAAAGCGCCAGCATCATGGTGTCGCACATGACGCTGGTGGCGGAAACCATGACCGCGGGAGCCACCAGCGTGGCCGCGGCTGCGAACCAGGGCCGGTCGGTGAAGCGGCGGGCGAGTCGATACGTGCCCAGAATCAGGGCCACGGCCGGAAGCAGGAACGCCAGATGCATGGCGCGCTCCGACCATCCCGCAAAGCTGCCGATCAGCGCGGCATAGTAGGAGGCCAGGGGCGGGTTCTTGGTCACCGCCCACATGTGCATCTGGATGAAATACCAGACCAGATCGAATCCATAAGGATCGAGCGGGTGATGAGTGATCTGCTGCGCCGTCCACAGGAAGAGGGGATCGTCCATGTGAAACGCCTTGCCGGAAAACGGCAGCAGGCACGCCAGCGTGGCGGCACTGAGCGCAACCATCGAGCGCCGGGGAGACCCATGCGCGGGCCAGAACCAATCGCCGACACTGGCAGCCTTCATATCCCGGGTTGGTGGGGTTCGCGGCGGCGGCTTCTTCGCTGTGCTCTTGGGCAATGAAGTGGTCCCAACTGCCAGGTAGAGTGGGCGCAGAATACACGACCGGAAAAAGTGTGTCTACGAGGGCGGACCGTGCTGGTCGCCCCGCAGCCGGCTCCCTCCTCAAACCGATCGCCACCGTTACGACGGCCCGGCCTTCCCGGCCTCCCGCGACACGCCATCGGGTGGCGCCCGGGAACCCCGGCTGCAACCCCAGGAACTCATTCGTCGATTCGCCGCAGATTGTTTACAATAGAGGACTTCACGCTCTCAAGACAGGGTAGCCGTTCGCTCAGCTCAGGATTAATAGGAATTTGGAACCAACGATCCCAAAATCCGGACACCCGTCCTCGCCACTCTATTGGCGGGTAGAGGGCAGCCTGCTCGATCTGACGACCGTCGAGCCCATGGCGTTTTTCACCTGGAACGCTCAGACCTTTGCCGAGCGCTGGGTGCGGCGCGGGCTGGTCTTTCTGATGGCGGTGCTGCGTCCGTTTCTGTATGCCTCAAACCGCGTGTTTGCCACGCGCGTGGTGCACGCGGTGCTGCGGGGGACTAGCCGCGACCGGCTCGACCTGCTGGGCGAAGAATACTTCCAGTACAAGCTCAAGCCCCATCTGAAGCAAGGACGTCAGCGAACTCAAAGCGCGGCTGGATGCCGGAGCCGAAGTCGTTCTGGTCAGCCAGGGCCTCGATCACGTGATGCGTCCCCTGGCGCGGCATCTGGGCGTGAAATGGTTGATCGCCAACCGGCTTGGAGTTTCGCGACCGCACCGCCACCGGCCGGCTGCTGGATCCGGTGATCCGTCCGCGGGGCCTGTTCGCTCGCATTACCGGCGCCGGACCCGATGGAACCGCGTACGCCCGAACGGCTGGTGCGCGAATTGGCGTTGCCGAACGCAGGATGCTCTGCGGCAGGCGGTGATTCCCGCAGAGCGTCAACCTGTGGCCCGGCCGTCGCCCCTCGTGGATTTCGACAGGCACAGCGGGAGCCGCGTCCGTCTATCGGTGCGCAACGCGCTGGCCGGCAAGCACGTCATGCTGATCGGCGTGACCGGTTTCATCGGCAAAGTCTGGCTGGTGAATACGCTCATGGATCTGCCGGAGATCGGGCGGATCTACCTGCTGATCCGACGGCAGAAGATCCAACCCGGCCCTGCAGCGATTCGAGAAGCTGGTGGAAGAGTCGCCGGTATTCGATCCGTTGTTTGAACGTTACGGCGCAGCCTTGCCGCAATTTCTCAGCGAGCGCGTGGAGGTGGTGGAAGGCGACGTCTCGCAACCGGACTTAGGTTTCTCCCCGGACGTCTACCAACGGCTGCAGAACCAGTTGGATCTGGTGATCAACAGCTCGGGCCTGACCGATTTCAATCCCGACTTGCGCGATGCGCTGAACACCAATGTCGATGCCGCCGTCAACATACTCGATTTTGTGCGCAAGTCGGATCACGCCGGCCTGCTGCATCTCTCCACCTGCTATGTGGCGGGAACCCGCGACGGGCGCGTGGGAGAAAAGCTGCGCGCCAACTACAACCCTCTCGGTCGCGCGGATTTCGATGCCGAGCAGGAGTGGCATTCGCTGCATGAATTCATCCGCTGCGCCGAACAGAAGGCGGAAAGCGAAGAAGTTACCGCCGAACTCCGTCAGCAGGCAGTGGGGAAGGAACACGCCGCTAAAAGCCTCCAGGGGGCGGCGCTGGAAATTCAGATTCGCAAGAACCGCATTCGCTGGCTGCGAAACTATCTCACCGATGCGGGAACGAAACGCGCCAACGAACTGGGATGGCCGAACACCTACACCCTGACCAAGAGCCTGGCGGAGTCGCTGATCTGCAAGTACGGCGCCGGATTGCCGATTGCCGTGGTGCGGCCGGCGATCGTCGAAACCTCGCTCGCCAAGCCGTTCCTGGGCTGGAATGAAGGTATTAACACCTCGGCGGCGCTGTCGTATCTGTTGGGCACCTACTTCCGGCAATTGCCCTCCAACGAGCATAAACGGCTCGACATCATTCCCGTAGACTCGGTGTGTGCGGGCATGACGCTGATCGCCGCGGCCATCATCGAACGGCGCAATGAAGCCATCTACCAGTTGGCCACTTCGGTGACGAATTCGTGCGAGATGGGCCGCTCCATCGAGTTGACTTCTCTGGCCCACCGCAAACATTACCGCGCGCAGGAGGGACTGGAATACTGGCTGCGTCTGCGTTTCGATGCCATTCCCGTGTCCAAGGAACGGTATCAGCGGATGTCGGCTCCGGCACAGAAGGCGATCATCCAGTCGATTCAGCGGGTGATGTCTCCGCTGCCGCTCAAGAAGACGCCGCTGGCTCGGGCCGAGCGCAGCCTGGAAAGGGTGGAGAAGCTGATCGAGTTGTTCGAACCCTTCATCCTTCGCAACCAGCATGACTTCGTTGCCGAAAATGTGGAGAAACTGTCCTACGCGCTGGTTCCGGAAGAAAAGTCGCAGTTTGGGTATGACACCCGGTCCATCGACTGGTGGGATTACTGGCTCAATGTTCACATTCCCGCGCTGCGCAAGTGGACCTACCCGCTGATTGAGGGACGGCCGCTGGCAGTCCGCCCGGCGCGCGAATTCCACCTCGCGGCCGGCCCGGCAAACGGAAATGGCGACACCGTCAACACCGGCACGAACGGAGCAACGTGGCGATATTCCTGACCGGCTCGACCGGATACATCGGCGCGCATGTTG
This sequence comes from Terriglobia bacterium, assembly GCA_963840615.1. Lineage (GTDB taxonomy): Bacteria > Acidobacteriota > Terriglobia > Terriglobales > Acidobacteriaceae > DATFTE01. The sequence goes on along the minus strand of CAWJAA010000038.1, from coordinate 59,010 downwards.
CCGCCAACCTGCTGCACTCCGACGCCGGCACTTTGAACCTGCTGGTGCGGGCGCGCGATCCCCATGAGGCGGAAGTGCGCTTGTGGCAAGCCCTGCAACTGCATTTGGATTTTCCCCGCTTTTACGAATACCTGCAGACGCGTATACGGATTTTCCGCGGCGATTTGACCACTCCCCGCTTCGGACTCTCCAACGACGAGTATGACCGCTTGCTCCACACCACCGATTCGGTGATTCATTGCGCGGCCTCGCTCAACCGCAAGTCGGAGAAAAGCTGCCTCAATGTGAATCTGCGCGGCACTCTGGAAGTCGTGCAACTGGCGCAGCGCGCCCACTACTACCACGGACTGCAGCGCTTCAGCCATGTCAGCACCGTCGCCGTCGCAGGCAAGCGCAGTAACGAAGTCGTCACCGAAGACCAGCTCGATCGACTGGGAGCGTTCCGACTACGATCCCTATGCGCGCACCAAGAAGTTTTGCGAGCACATGATCCGGCAACTGCTGCCGGAAGTTCCGCTCACCTTTTTTCGCCCCAGCATTGTGCTGGGCGACAGCCGCTACCCGGAAACGACGCAATTCGACATGGTCAAGGCGTTCGTGTTCCTGGCGGGTCTGCCGGCGCTTCCGTTCCGGGCAAGCGACAAGATCGATATCGTGAATGTGGACTTCGTGGCCGACGCCATCGCCACCCTCCATCAGAAGCAGAATCCGCAATACGATACGTATCATCTGTCTTCGGGACGCGATTCGCAGACTTTCAAGGAACTGACCACCGCTCTGGCCGCGGCGCAGCAGAAGCGCGGTCCGTTCTTTCTGCCGTTCCTCGAGAAGCCCTTTGACTCGACCGTCAACCTGCTGGCGAATCGCAAGGGCCCGGTGGGGTTTGGTGCGTCGCTGATGAAAGTGTTCATGCCCTATCTGGTCTGGAACACGGTGTTCGATAACACCCGGGTGACCACGGAGTTGGGGCGGAAGCCGGTCCCGTTCTCACAGTACAGCTACCCGTTGCTGAAATTCAGCCGCGAGGCAAATTTCACCTATCGCTATCAGCAGTGGCCAGAGGCTCTGCCCCGGGCCAGTTGAAAAGGCCGTTCGCGCAAAGGGCGCTGAGAAAAACTCAGCCGCCGGCGACACCAAGGTTCACCAGGGATTACAGATGCAGGCTGCTCATCATCGCGTAGCGGACGCCCGTTGTTCAGGAGAATCCTGCCCATGATGGACTTCATCCTGGAAACCTGGGTCAGCAGCATCATTGAATCCTCGAAGTTGAGTTGGATGCTGGGCAAGGGCAATCGTTGGCAGCCCGGCCAGAAGCTGAAACTTCTGTTCGCGGGATACAACGGCACCCGCAATATGGGTTCGGATGTGCGCGTCGAGGAGATGCTGCGGCAGTTGCGGTACATCCTGGGCGCGGATCGCGTCGCCTTCAGCGTGATGACGCAGAACTTCAAGTTTTCCCAGGGATACTTTGAGGGCACGGCGCAAGTGCATCTGCCGGATATTTTCCCGCCCTTTCTGTCCCAGGAAGTGCCCAAACACCACGGCGTCGTCGCCTGCGAAGGCTCGATGTTCAAGAGCAAGTTCGCCAACGCTCTGACCACCATGATGATTGGGTCTTTGGGAATTGCCGCGGCGCAGAACAAATTGTCGATCGGATATGGAGCCGAAGCCGGTTACATGGATCCGCTGATCGCCAGGATGTGCGGCCGCTTTTGCCAGGACTCGCTGGTCATTACCCGCAACGAAGAGTCCCGCACCGTGCTGCGCGATCTGGGCGTGCCCACGGAACTGGGGACCGATACCGCCTGGACGTTCGAGCCGCATCCGCCGGAATACGGGCAGAAAGCGTTGCGAAACGCCGGTTGGGATGGCAGCACGCCGGTGTTGGTGGTGTGCCCGATCAATCCCTTTGAATGGCCGGTGAAGGCTTCCGTGGCGAAGTTCGCGCTGCATGGCTTGACCGGCGCCTACAAAGACAGCCACTACCGCTCGCTGTACTTCCATCATTCAGGTCCGGAAGCCGACCGGGCTTACAAGCACTATTTGGATTCGATTGCCAATGCCTTGCAGGCGTTCCGTAAGCAGCGCAGCGTGTTCATCATTCTGGTGGCGACCGAGCGTTTGGATGCGCGTCCCGCGCACATCATCTCCCAAAAGCTGGGAGGAGTGCCGGTGCTCACCTCCGATGAATTCAACACCTACGAACTGGTGAGCATTCTGCGGGCATGCCACATGATGGTCTCGTCGCGCTATCACGGGATTGTGACTTCCATGCCGGGACTGGTGGCATCGGCGGGAATCACCATGGACGAACGTATTCGCAACCTGATGCGCGAACGTGGGCACCAGGAGTTGCTGATGAACGTGGACGATCCCGACCTTGAACCGAGATTGCTGGCGGCGATGGAGAAACTGTATCGCGATCGCGAGACCATTGCGGCGGGCATCGGGCGGACCGTGGTGCGGAATTTGAAAGTGATGGCGCGCATGGGCGTGTACTTCGAAGAAGAAGTGCAGCGGCGGTATCCGGAATTTCCCACTCGCACCGGCCAGTGGAGTTGGGAAGATTATCTGCCGCCGATGAGCCCGGGATTGCATGCCTTGATTGAGGCGTACAGCTAGCTTTCCCGGGAAGGGCTTTTCACCGCAAAGGTCGCAAAGAACACCTGAGCATGAGTTTTCTGGATGAAATTTTCGAGCGGCTGCAGACCGACCAGATCGTCTTGCGACAGACGGGTGATATCGGTGTCTCGCTCGACGCTCCGGGGCGCGGTCTTTTGCGCCAGGTGGAGCAAGTGCGCGGGTTTCTCCGTAGCCAGGGATTAAAAAAGGGCGAGCGCTGCGCTTTGCTCGCTCCCAACGGGATTGATTGGGTGGCGGCCGACCTGGCCATCATGGCCGAAGGATTGATCGTCGTACCACTCTATGCGCGCCAGGCTCCGGCGGAACTGGTCAACATGATGAAGGACTGCTCGCCGGCGCTGATTTGTTGCGGCGATGCGGCGCTGCGTGATGGCATCGTGCAGCATTGGCCAGGATGCGCCTCCCCAGGTATTGTTCGACGAAATGTTTTCCGCGAAAGCCGAAGGCGTGAATGACAAACCATCGGTCGCCGAGTCCGACCCGGTCGCCATCATCTACACCTCCGGCACCTCGGGCGACGCCAAGGGTGTGGTGCTGACGGCAGGTAACATTGGCCACATGCTGGGATGCACGTCGAGCCGCCTCGACATTCTCATGCGCCGGCACACCCGGCAGGAACAGGTCTTCCATTATCTGCCGCTCTGTTTTGCGGGCTCGTGGATGCTGTTGTTGACCAGCCTGCTGCGCCGCAGCCTGGTGACCTTGAATACCGATCTGACCAGGCTATCGGGCGAAATGCGCGAGGCGGCTCCCGATTACTTCCTGAATGTGCCCGCCCTGCTCGAGCGCATGCGCAAGGCGGTCGATGAGCAGTTGTGGAAGTCCGGTGGATTCCCCCTTACTGCCTATAGTCGCGCCAAAGCCGCTTGGGTGCGCCAGCAGGAAGGCGCCGCCACAGTTTCGGATACCATCTGGCTGGGTCTGGCACGCATGGCAGTCTTTCCAACCATTCGCAGGAAGATGATTGGCGAAAACTTGAAGGCCCTGATCTGTGGCTCGGCGCCTTTGAGTGTCGAAACCCAGCTTTATTTCATGATGCTGGGAATCCCCGTATTGCAGGGCTATGGGCTCACCGAGACCACGGCATTGTGTACGCTGGATGATCCGCGGGACGTGGAACCGGGACGCGTCGGCCCCGCGATCAGCGGCGTGGAGATGAAACTGGGAGAAAACGACGAGATCCTGGTGCGCGGGCCCAATATTTTCCCCGGCTATTGGAATCGTCCCGGGGAGACGGCCAAGGCGCTGCGCGATGGCTGGTTCCACACCGGCGACCAGGGAGAAGCCGATGCCAAGGGCAATTGGAAGATCGCCGGTCGCATCAAGAATCTGATCATTCTCGGCTCCGGCCATAACATCGCGCCGGAGCCGATCGAAGAGAAACTGGTTGAGCAGTTGCCCGGGGCGCAGCACGTGGTGCTGGTGGGCAATGGCCGCGGGTATCTGTCAGCGCTCGTGACCGGACAAGTCACCGCGGAGAAGATGCAGGCGGCGATCGATGTAGTCAATCCCGGGCTGCCCCACTACAAGCAGGTGCGGGCGTTCCAGATTTGTACGGAAGCGTTCTCCATTGAGAACGGGCTCCTCACCGCCAATGGCAAACTGAAACGAGATTCGATTGCCCAGCGGTTCCAGGCGGAAATTGAAGAGATGTATCGGGTAAAACAGGCGGTCTGATTCCGGACTATGCACAACTTCCAGGGCAAATGCGTTTCGTGGGGACTCAAAGACGGAGTCGTTGAACTGGCTCTGCATCGCGAGCCTTGCAACGAAATCGGATCGCTCACCCTCGACGAGCTGGAAGTGTTCGCCTCGGCGCTGCTGGCGTTGGCGGAAACCGAGGCTCATGCCTTGATTGTCTACAGCCGCTTGCCCTCTGGCTTCTCGGCGGGCGCCGATTTACGGGAGTTGTATCTCCGCTCCCAGGAAATGAATCGGGCGGATGCCGTGGCCGGAGTGCGCAATTATCTGGAACGAATCCACCGGGTCATGAACACCATCGACGCTGCGCCCCTGACCACCATGGCGGCGGTGCACGGTGTGACCTTTGGCGGAGGCTTCGAACTGGCGCTGGTCTCTGATCTCATCATCGCCGACAAGATGGCCCGCTTTTGCTTTCCCGAGTTGCGCCTGGGACTGATTCCCGGCTTCGGCGGGATCCCGCGCTTGAAACGTGATCTGGGCAATGGCGTGGTCCGCGACCTGCTGTTGACCGGGCGCAGTTTCAACGCCACCAAGGCACAGGCCGTGGGCCTGGTCAGCCAGGTGGTTGCCGAAGGCGAAGCCTTGCGGGTAGCGCGCGCGACCGCGGCCCAGCTCGGGAAATTCGATCGCTCCACCGCGGTCGCCGCCAAAAAGTTCATCAAGCCGATCCCGTATGACGAATTGAAGCGCGAGATCGACATTTTTTGCGAGTTGTTTGCGCGTCCGGCGGTCGAACAGGGACTGCGAAAGTTTGTCGAGAGCACGGATGCGCAGCCCTATTTGCCTTAATATCGGAATGACCTATGAAAACTGCAGACCAAACCCTGGACGAGATCCTGACCCTGGCGGCAGCCCACTTCAAAGTGCCGCGAGAGAAGCTTACGCCCGACGATGACTTCTTCAAGACCCTGGGAATCGACAGCCTGCAGGCGCTCGACTTGCTGACCCGGCTGGAGAACCATTTTCATGTCGAACTGCCGGACTATGAACTGCAAGGCGTGTCCGATTTCCGCACGCTGGCGGGAAGAATTCAGGTAAGACTTTGAAATTGACGGTTCCGATTGTCGATGGCGCCGCGATCGGCAATGGTGAATCGGCAATCGTAAATCCCTGATGCTCAACTTGGATCAATACACGTGCCTGGGAGCGGCGCTGCGGGATGCGCTGGACCGCTGGCCTGACGAGACCTGCCTGATCGAGTCGGACCGCGACAAGGAAAAGACGCGGCTGACCTACTCCGACTTCAAAGAGATGGCGCTGCCCCTGGCTCGGGCCATGCAAGACGCCGACCTCCTGGAAGGGGAACGGGCGGCGATCATCATGACCAATCAGTCCAAATGGCTGATCTCGGCCTATGCGATCTTTCACTGCGGCGGAGTGCTGGTGCCGCTCGATTACAAGCTGAACGCCGCGGAACACTTGCAACTGCTCGCGCATAGCCGGGCCAAGTTCCTGGTGGTCGAGTATCACTTGTGGCGGGCGATCATGCAGTCGTTGGAGTTCAAGAATCACAAGCTGCAAACCGTTCTGGTGACGGAGGCGCCTTTGGGCGCCGAACTGGGCGGCGCCTTTCGCTGGGAGGAATTCCGCCGCAAGGGCTCACCAGCATTCGTGATGCGGCAGCGCCACCAGGTGGCCTGCATCGTGTATTCGTCAGGCACCGGCGGACGTCCCAAGGGCTGCGTGCTTACCCACGAAAACTACCTGGAGCAGTCGAAGTCGCTGACCGCGTGGTATCCGTTCTGGCCGGGCGTGCGCTACTTGAGCATTCTGCCCACCAATCATGCCATTGATTTCATGGTGGGTTTCATCGGCCCGTTCGTGTGCGGCGCCTGTGTCGTGCATTTGCGGACGCTGCGTCCGGAGTTCGTGCGCGACGCATTCGTGCGCTACAAAATCACCTACGTGAGCCTGGTTCCCATGGTGCTCAAGAACCTGGAGCGCGGACTGCGAGCCAAGTTCGACGCTTTGCCCAGGCCAAAGCGTTTCCTGTTGGAGCGCCTAATTGCAATCAACAAGGCGATGACCAGGTTGCATCCCCATCCCGCATTGAGCCGCATGCTGCTGCCGCAAGTGCATCGCGCATTCGGCGGCGGGCTGAAAACCATCATCGTGGGCGGAGCTTTCATGGAGCCCTCGACCTTGCAGTTCTTCTACGATTTGGGTGTTCCGGTGGCCAATGGATATGGGCTGACCGAGGCATGTACGGCGCTGACCGTGAATGATCTGAAGCCGTTCCGTCCGGATACAGTGGGCAAACCGCTGCCCGGAGTCGAGTTGAGAGTCCTGAGCCCGGATCAAGACGGCATCGGCGAGGTCGCGGTGAAAAGCCGTACCGTGATGTCGCATTACCTCGACGATCCGGAATTGACCGCGGAGACGATTGTGGATGGCTGGCTGATTACCGGCGACCTCGGGCGCTTCGACGGCAACGGGCACCTCCAGCTTTTCGGGCGCAAGAAAAATATGATTGTCACCGCGGGCGGGAAGAATATTTATCCCGAGGACATTGAGGCGGCCTTCGACAGCTTGCCGGTGAAAGAGTATTGCGTCTTTGCCGCGAATTACGTTTGGAAGCAGAATAGCCTGGGTCAGGAGATGCTCGTACTGGTGCTGCGGCTGGAACCGAACCAGCAGTTCAACCACACCCTTAAAGAAGATGTGGAGGCGCGCAACCGCAAGTTGCCGGATTTCAAGCGCGTGGGTGGATACCTGATCTGGGGCAAAGATTTTCCCCGAACCGCCTCGATGAAAATCAAACGTATGGAACTGGCCGAAGAAATCGGGAAAGCTATGGGTCGCGCCGCGGTGGTTGCTTTGTGAGTGAGCGTTTTCTCGCAGTGGTCAATCCCGCGGCCGGCGGAGGCCGTTGCCGCAAGCTGGTGGGCCCGGTTCTGGACAGGCTTCGAGCCGGTGGTGTGCAGTTAGACGTCGTGGAGACGGACTTGCCTGGGCAGGCCATCCACCTCACCCGCGACGCCTATCGCCGCGGCTACCGGCGGTTCATTGCGGTGGGTGGCGACGGGACTTCCTACGAAATCGTGAACGGACTTTTCCCCGCAGCCGACGAGCGGGCGGCACCGCCCACGCTGGCGTTTCTCCCCCTGGGAACCGGCAATTCGTTTTTGCGGGAGTTCAGCGATCGCGGCGTGGAACACGGACTCCAAGCTCTGCTGGCGGGACGTTCCCAGCCCTGCGATGTAATCCGCTTGACCCATAAAGACGGCGTCCTTCACTACATCAATCTTTTGAGCGTGGGTTTCGCCGCTGACGTTGCCACCCTGCGGGCGCGCAGCTTTGCCGGCTGGGGACAATTCGGATACCAGTCTTCCATCTTTATCACCCTGGCCCGCTTCAAGCGCCGTCCTTATCCTTTGCGGGTAGACGGAGAAGAAAAAGTCGACCGTCGCCGTTGCCTGTTTCTGACTTTTAACAACAGCAAGTTCACCGGCGGGACCATGATGATTGCCCCCAAGGCGGAGGTGAACGATGGGTTGATCGAGTATGTTCGCTGGGGGCCCATCGGACGCATCGGACTCATTCGCAACCTGCCGACCCTTTACGACGGCACTCACATCAACCATCCTCTCGCGGAACGCAGAGCGGCGAAGAAAATTGAATTCCTTCTGGATGGGCCGGTGGACGTCATGGTGGATGGCGAGGTGCTCACCCTGCAGTGCAAAACCTTGGACGTGCTGCCGGCCGCCCTCAACGTCATGGTATAAGAACGTTTGGCGATTTTTGAGATCGCGTCATTTCATTCCCTGGGTCATCATCTATGTCGGAAGCGCGCAGGAAACGGAAAGAGGAGCGGGAGCGTGAACAGCAGCCTCCCGATTACGCCAAGCTGTTTCGCAAAATTGCCGTTGGTGTTCTGATTGCCGCCGCTTTTGCCGGAGCCTATTACCTTGGCATCCGCAAGCGCGTCAGCCGGCTGGACGCCTTTGCCCAGTGCGTGACCAGCAAAGGGGCCAAAATGTACGGGCTGTATTGGTGTCCGCACTGCGAAGAGCAGAAGGAGATGTTCGAATCGGCCTTCCAATACGTGAACTACACGGAGTGCGGAATCAAGGGTGAGCACAAAGAAGAGCCCAGCTGCATCGACGCCGGAGTGAAACAGTTTCCCACCTGGCAGTTCCCCAGTGGGGAGCGCCATGAGGGCGCACTGCCTTTGACCACCTTGGCCGAGAAAACCGGGTGCAGCCTGCCATGAGCAGGATAACGCAGCGCATCTTTTTGGCCATTGCCCTCCTGGCCGGGGTGGGCACGGGAGTGTCTTCCGTCTCGCTCTATCACCACTACGGCAAGGACAAGAGCACATACTGCGATTTCGGACAGAACTTCAACTGCGACATCGTAAACCGCAGCTCGTACTCCAAGGTGTTCGGAATTCCCGTGGCGTTGATTGGAATTCTGGGCTACTTGTCGCTGCTGGCCCTGGCAACCTTCTTTCGTGAGCAAGCCGAGACCCCCGGCATGCTGCTGTTCGCCGCAACGTTAGGGCTCGGATTCGCGTTTTACCTGACCTACATCGAAGCCTACGTGCTGGCAACCTGGTGCATCATGTGTCTTTCCTCACTCACCGTCATCTTTCTTATCGCGGTGTTGTCATCCGTGCTGTTCGCGCGTTCGTTGCGCAGGGCCTGAGCCATCTTCTTGTCGATCTGAATCCCAAATGGATCAACCCAACCCTCCGGCAATGTCAGGTGATGCTGTTCTGGTCAGGGACAATCCCTCCGTAGCCGGCGACCTCCGCTTGCATCGGTTCGAGAGCCGCGTCTTTCACAACCATCGCTTCCTGCGGGTCTGGCTGCCGCCCGAGTACGAGGCGCCTCACAACGCGGACCGGCATTACCCGGTTCTCTATTTGAATGACGGGCAGAACCTGTTTGATACCGCAACCGCCTTCGCCGGCGTGGAGTGGCAGGTGGACGAGACCGCGGACCGCTTGATTCGCCAGCAGGAAGTGCCCCCTCTCATCGTGGTCGGGATCGATAACGCCCACAAGGAACGCATCCGCGAATACCTGCCTTATCGCGCGGTGAATCCTCCCGTATTTCGCCCGTTGGGAAAGCGCTACCCGGAGTTTCTGATCAACGAAGTCATGCCCTTTCTGTTTGCGCGATATCGCATCGCGCGCGGTCCGGAAAATACCGGACTGGGAGGCTCGTCGCTGGGCGCGATGATTTCGCTGTTCACCGCGCTTGACCGTCCGGGAATCTTTGGCCGCTTGCTGCTGGAGAGTCCATCGCTGTTTATCTCGAATCGGCGGTTGCTGCGTTACAGCCGGGCCTTCCGGCAATGGCCGCAAAAGATCTTTCTGGCCATGGGGACCCACGAGGCGGGACGGCCCGACCGGGATCAGATAGTGGTGGAAGATGTCATGGAATTACAACGTGTCCTGACCCGGGCCGGACTGGGCGCCGACCGTTTGCGGGTAGTGATCGCGGAAGGTGCCACCCACAACGAAGCGGAATGGGCAATGCGGTTTCCCCAAGCCTTGCGTTTCTTATTTGGGAATTGACGCGGCCTCGATCGTCCAACTTGATTCGCAAGTCCTATCCCTCGTAGTAAGATGTTGCTTCTCTTTTTTCCTTCCTGAGGAGGCCGTCTCCATGAATCGTATGCGTTCTTATGTTGGTCTCGCCGCCCTGTTGGCATGTTTCGTGACAGCGCTCACCGGCATTGCCGCCGCCCAGCAGTACAACGACAACCAGATGAAAGGCATGAAATGGCGGCTGGTCGGCCCCTACCGCGGAGGCCGGGTGCTGGCGGTGACCGGTATCCCCGGCGATCCCTATACGTTTTATTTCGGCGGGGTCGCGGGCGGTTTGTGGCGCACCAACGATGCCGGCATCACCTGGACGCCGCTCACCGATAAGCAACCCTTTGCTTCCATCGGCGCCATTGCCGTCTCCGAGTCGAATCCCGGCGTGATTTACCTGGGCACCGGCGAGTCCTGCCTCCGGGGAAATATTTCTTACGGGAACGGCGTCTACAAGTCCACCGACGGCGGCAAGAGCTGGACTTCCGTCGGACTGAAAGATACCCAGCACATCTCCCGCGTGATTGTGAATCCGCGGAATCCCGACATTGTCTTTGTCGCGGCCGTCGGACATGCGTACGGCCCCAACCCCGATCGCGGCGTGTATCGCTCCAGCGATGGCGGCAAGAACTGGGAAAAAGTCCTCTATAAGGATGACAAGAGCGGAGCCATTGATCTCGCGGTCGATCCCCACAACTCCAACGTCATGTTTGCCGCGCTCTACCAGATCCAGAGAACGCCCTGGAGCCTGGAAAGCGGCGGTCCCGGCAGCGGCTTGTATCGCTCGGTCGACGGCGGAACCACCTGGAAACATCTGGAAGGGAACGGGCTCCCCTCGGGAATTCTGGGCAGGATCGGCGTCTCCGTCTCCGGCGCAGACTCCAACCGGGTGTATGCGCTCATCGAGGCCAGGGAAGGCGGCCTTTACCGTTCCGACGACGGTGGCGACAATTGGACCAAGGTCAACGACGATCAGCGCTTGACCCAGCGGGCCTGGTACTTCACCCATATTTTCGCCGATCCGCGCAGCGTGGATACGGTTTACATGCTGAACACCGGCATGTTCCGCTCCACCGACGGCGGCAAGAGCCTGACGCTGTTGCCGGCCCCGCATGGAGATCATCACGGGTTCTGGATCGATCCCACCAACCCCAACCGTATGATCAACGGCAACGACGGCGGTGCAACCATCAGCGTCGATGGCGGCAAAAGCTGGAGTTCGCAATACAATCAGCCAACCGCGCAGTTCTATCACGTGGCCGCCGACAACCGTCCCCTGTACTACCTGTACGGCGCGCAGCAGGACAACTCGACGGTCGGCATTGCCAGCCGCAGCGATGACGGCTTTATTGGACGCCAGAGCTGGTACGACGTCGGCGGCGGCGAAAGCGGCTACATCCTTCCCGACCCGCGCGATCCCAACATCGTCTACGCCGGTTCCGGCGGGGGCATCATTACGCGTTTCGACAAACGCACCGAGCAGGAGCAGGACATTACCGTGTGGCCGCTCGACGGCACCGGCCATGGCGCCAGGGACCTGAAATACCGCCAGGCCTGGACCGATCCCATCGCCATCTCGCCTTTCAATCCCGACGTGCTGTATACCGCGGCGGAAGTAGTGTTCAAGAGCACCGACCACGGCATGAGTTGGACCGCGATCAGCGGCGACCTCACCCGCAACGACAAGAGCAAGCAGGAAAGTTCCGGCGGTCCGCTCACCAAGGACAACACCACCGTCGAATACTACGACACCGTGTTCACGCTTGCCGAATCACCCGTCAAGAAGGACCTGATCTGGGCGGGCACCGACGATGGCCTGATTCACATCACGCGCGACGGCGGCCAGCACTGGACCAATGTGACTCCCAAGGGCATCCCCGAGTGGAGCATGGTCAGCCTGATTGATGCTTCGCCTCATGACGCGGGCACCGCTTACGCCGCCATCGACACCCATAAATTGGACGACGTCCGGCCCTATCTTTTCAAGACCTCCGACTACGGCAAAACCTGGACCAAGATCACTAACGGAATTCCCGATGGCGCCTACACCCACGTCGTGCGTGAAGATCCCAGCCAGAAGGGCCTGCTTTATGCGGGAACCGAGACCGGTGTTTACGTCTCCTTCGATGACGGCGCCAACTGGAAATCATTGCAGCTGAATCTGCCGACTTCGCCCATCCACGACCTGATTGTGAAAAACGATGACTTGGCTGTGGCTACCCACGGCCGTTCTTTCTGGGTGCTGGATGACATCACACCGCTGCGGCAGTTGAGCGCGCATTCCGACAAAGAGCAGATGATCCTCTACAAGCCACGCACCACCGATCGCTTCCGTTGGCCTGAGGACTACGAGCGGCGGCAACCGGTGGCCCCAAACCCGCCGTCGGGTGCGATTATTTCTTATTACTTCCAGTCCGCGCCCAAGGGGGAAGTCACGCTCGACATCCTCGATGCGCAGGGCAAAGTCGTGCGCTCCTTCTCCAACCAGGACAAGAAAGAGGCCGAGACGCCTCCCGAGTGGCCGGATCAGGAACCGCCGCAGGAGAAGATCTCCGCCGACGCCGGCCTCAACCGCTTCCCCTGGAATTTCCGTTATGACGGCCCGCGCAAGTTGCCCGGCGAAGTGGGGGCCGAGTATCGCAACAAAGGACCGTTCGGTATGCCGGGAACTTACCAGGTGCGGTTGACCGCGGAAGGCAAGTCACAAACCGTGCCTCTGGAGCTGAAACTCGATCCTCGCGTGAATGTTTCCATGGCCGACCTGCAGAAGCAGTTCGATCTCGATTTGAAGATTCGCGAGCAGCTAAGCGAACTGCATCAAACCGTCGAGGAAATCCGCAGCATTCGCCAGCAGTTCCATTCCCTCCAGAGCCGGATCGGCGACGACCCACGCTATAAAACCATCCTGGCGGCGTCCGATTCTCTGGACAAAAAGATGACCCCCATCGAGGAGCAATTGCTGCAGGTGAAGATCAAGTCGTCGGAAGCCAGCCTGAACTATCCGGTGCTGATCGACGAGCAACTGCACAACCTGGCGATGAGCGTCGACAATGCCGACACGCCTCCAACCCAGCAGCAATTGGCGGCCTTCGAGTCGCTTCAGCAGCAGGCGACACCGCTGCTTGCCCAGTGGAAGCAGGTGGCATCCACCGACGTCGTGGCGCTCAACGACATGATGCAGAAGCAGGGAGTACCGGCGATTTACGTCGCCCCTGCCGGAGCCCAGGGCGAGGCCAAAGCTGCGGGACAGAACTAAGGAATAGAAGGGAGGGCGGGTACGCCCTCCCGGATGCCAGCATTCATTGGGACTACCAGACGGGGTTGCCGCTTTTGTCGCGGAAGGCAAACGTGTCGTTGCCGCGCTTTACTTCGCGAGCGAAGATGGTTTCCACACCTTCGAACATGACCTTCGAGCCGGTTACTTCAATCTGATCGCCTTTGGCAAAAACCAGTTCGTAGTTTTTCATGAACTTGGTGGTAGCCAAATGCACTTCGATGGTCTTGCCATCGCCGAGCTTCAGAATCACATGTGATCCCATGCCTCCACTGACCGGGCATTGACGGTCGCGGACTTCTTCGACCGTGCCTTTGAACGTCGCCTCGGTGGTGGGGTCGTATTTGGGAACGGCCGTCTGCGGGTTGGCCTTTCCGGCGGCCAACGCAGGTGTCACGATCACAACCAGTGCGCATGTCAGGATGACTGCCAGCCAGATTTTCATGGTGCGCCTCCCTGCCCGAGTCCGATGCGCGGGCCCGGCTTCCAGTCTGATTATGGGCGGTTGGCTCCCAGCAAAGTGTGATGCGGGTCACCGGACCCAGTGAGCTGTGCACCGCACCCCTTCGATTGCGGAACGTGGAAGGTTCACGGAATCAATAACCTGCGGGAGTTTGCCGGTTCACTTCCGGCGATAGGGATCTAACTTCGGTGCCGCCTGATCCGCTTCCAGCAGCCAGGCTTGCCGGTCCTGGAAGTAGCGCAGCAGTTCGGCGTTTTCGCCCTCGCCCATGTCGTGCGCCCACACCACCTTGGAGCCGTCGATATCGGCGGCGTTGTACACCCACTCTTTATGCGGATCGTGCGTCCGCGCGTAGCGGACAAAAATCACGTGCTCGCCGGGCGCCTCTTCCAGGCTGCGCTCGATCTGCGCCCGCTCGAGATTGCCGCGCGGCCAGGCGGGTTCGATGGGCGTGTGGACGGCGGCCAGCGTGGTCCGCAAGATCACCATGGCCACGCACAGAACCGGAATCGCCCGAACCAGGCCCAGTCCCACCGCTTTCTGTTTCCAGCGCCATAGCCGCAAGTGGCGCATGCATTGGATGAGAATGAGGTACAGCAGGCAAGTGGCCGGTGCGAAGTAGTGTGGCAGGGTGAAGACTTCCACGCTCAGGCCCAGTACGTAAACGGCAAGAGCCAGCAAGGGAAAGCGCATGCGGCGGTCGCGCAAAATCCCCGGAAAAGCAAAAAGCGGGAGTGTCAGCACCGGCCCCAGGTAAAAACTCCACCACAGAGAAATCTTGTCGCCACTGCGGCGCACAAAGCCGAGCGGCGTCACGTTCTGCTGATAAAGACGGAATTCCCATTCGTAGAGATCACGCATCTCGGCATGCCGGTACGCCGGTTCCGGGTTCGGTTTCTGCCACAGAAAATAGGGCGCGATGGCGTACTGCGCCCGGTTTACCACGTACGCCATGCGGAACGCATTTCCCGTCACACGGTGGTAGTAATAGCCGGTCGCGACTGCCGTAACCACCAGCAGAATCGCCACGGGCAGCCCTACCCGCAGCCAGCGATTCGTGCGCCCAGCCCGGCGCTTCCCAAAAAGCCATAGCAGCATCGCCACCAGCACCGGCAAGCTGAGAACCAATCCCTCATAAGGACGGCTGTTGGCGAGGATGGCGAGACCGATGGCCATCCACACCGCGTCACCGGTGCGCCCGGTCCGTTGGATACGAGGCAGTGCCCCGAGCACCAGCGCTCCTCCCAGGGCCGCGATAGAGGCGCTCCAGTAGCCATTCATCCAATAGCTCAGCAGGCCCAGGCGCAGCGCGGCCAGCATGCCGCCCAGCAACGCCCATCCCGGAGGCGCCCAGCCTTGCAACATCCAGCAGATGGCGCCGCACATCATGCCGGTGATCAGCCACTGTCCGATCCACGGATGGCCAAGTTTCTGGCCTGCGGCCAGCACCAGTCCTTGAGCCGGCGCGTACATCGACATGTAAGTCGGCTGCTGGATCTCGTGGAAGGTTTCGAAGTGCTGCCACAAGGGATGCGTGGGATTGGTCACGTGTCCGTGCGCAAACGTGTCGGCCGCCAGCAGGTAGCTGAACTCATCTTCCCAGCGCGGCGAAGGGATTCCCAGGACCGGAATCAGTGCTGCGCGCAACCCGAGAACCAGCAGTGCGACGAAGATGACGGAAAGGGTCTGGCGGTGAGCCAGGCGGCCAAAGGCAAGTTCAACCCGGCGCAGGCCAGACGCGCCGGAAGGCTGGGCCCGCCCCAGAAAAACCAAGGCCGCAGTCGCGATCACAAACGCCAGTTCGATCAGTGCTACCAGCGACGGGGCCAGCCGGGCGAAGAGAGGCATGCACAGGGGATTCTTGATGGAGCGAAAGAGATTGTCAATGCAGCAGTGGCCGGGGCGCGCGGTGCCCCTGGAGGCCTGGCCCCTGACTGACGTCAACCCGAGGCCGGCGTTCTTCCGCCGCCAACATCCTGACGTCATCCTGAGGCCGACAGGCCGAAGGATCTGGCGCGTAGAGGCACTGCGCTTGACTGCCCGCAGCTACGCGCCCACCAGAATTGCGCGGCTTCGACGACGCCTAGCTCGGCGCCGTTTCTTTCTCCGGCACCAGCCGGTCCAGAATGCCGAAAGCCACATCAATCATTTCAGCATCGACTTTGCGGTTGGAGGAGATGGCGTCGAGCAGCGGCACCGAAATGATCTTGTTGCCGCGCAGCGCCGCCATCTTGCCGAAGTCGCCGTGGTGCACCATGTCGATGGCGCCAATGCCGTAGCGCGTGGCCAGCACCCGGTCGAAAGCGCTGGGCGATCCTCCGCGTTGAATGTGGCCGAGTACTACGGCGCGGGTTTCAAACCCGGTACGCTTTTCGATTTCCCGGGCTAGAAGATTGCCGATGCCGCCCAGGCGAACGTGTCCGAACTCGTCTTTGCCCAGATCCTGCACCACGGATTCGCCATGAGTGTCGACGTCGGTCGAGAACTTGGCCCCTTCCGCCGCTACCACGATACTGAAGTAGCGTCCGCGGGCATGGCGCAACCGGATGGTTTCGGCCACCTTGTCGATGTCAAAGGGTGTTTCCGGGATCAGGATCACGTCCGCGCCGCCGGCAATGCCGCTGTACATCGCGATCCATCCTGAGTCACGGCCCATGACTTCCACCACCATGACGCGGTTGTGCGCTTCCGCCGTGGTGTGCACCCGATCGATGGCGCTGGTGGCCACGTTGACCGCGGTGTCGAAGCCGAACGTGTAATCGGTGCCCGCCAAGTCGTTGTCGATGGTCTTGGGGACGCCGACCACCTTCACTCCCTTCTCAAAAAGCTTCTGGGCGACCGAAAGCGTGTCGTCGCCCCCGATGGCGATCAGGGCGTCGATATTGTGTTCTTTCAGTGTCTTGCTGCACTGCTCGAGGCCATCCGGATGCTTGGCGGGATTGGTGCGGGAAGTCCGCAGAATGGTGCCGCCGCGCGGCAGAATCCCGCCCACGCTCGCCAGATCGAGCGGCATGAATTTGTTCTCCAACAGCCCGCGCCACCCTTCCAGAAAACCGACGATCTCATCCTGGTAGTGGAAGTAGCCCTTGCGCACCACGGCGCGAATCACGGCGTTCAGTCCGGGGCAATCGCCTCCGCCAGTCAGCATCCCAACTTTCATCGCCTTGCTCCTGAAGAAATATGAATTTGTCCCCGGCTGGAGCGGATACGCATGGGGATACACTTCCAGCCCTGGCCTGTTCGACGGAACATCCAGAGTACCATTAAAAACGTTTAGCTCGGGCGGCCCTTGCCTCAACCGGAGGATGCCTCTTTTGAGGATTGCGCTCGAGGCAGCAGATTCGCCACAATACCACCCTGGCTCGACGCTCGTAACCCAGGAACCCATGCCCAAACCTCTTCGCATTCTGCTGTGGCTGGCGGTGACCCTGCTCGGCGTGCTGGCGGTGGCCACCATCGCCCTGCGCCGGGCAGAACAGATCAACGCCCTGTGGCTGGTGGTGGCGGCAGTATGTACCTACGCCATCGGCTACCGCTTTTACAGCAAATTCATTTCTGCCAAAGTGCTGGTGCTCGACGCCCAACGGGCAACGCCCTCCGAACGCCTCGACAATGGCCGCGATTTCGTTCCCACCAACAAATGGGTCGTCTTCGGCCATCATTTCGCCGCCATCGCCGGGCCCGGCCCGCTGGTGGGTCCGGTGCTGGCCATGCAATTCGGTTATCTCCCCGGCACCTTGTGGATTCTTGCCGGCGCCGTCCTCGGCGGATGCGTGCAGGACTTCGTGATTCTGCTGTTCTCCGTGCGCCGCGACGGCAAGTCCCTGACTGAAATGGCGCGTGAGGAAATAGGCAAGGTCGGCGGCTTCGTGGCCTACGTGGCGGTCATTGGGATCATCGTCATCCTGCTGGCGGTCTGCGCCCTGATCGTCGTCAATGCCCTCAAAGCCAGTCCGTGGGGAACCTTCACCATTGCCATGACCATTCCCATCGCCCTGCTCATGGGTCTTTACCTCCGGCGCATTCGTCCCGGTAAAGTGCTGGAAACTTCCTTGTTGGGATTCGTGCTGGTCATGCTGGCAATTGTTGCCGGCCGCTGGGTTTCGCAGAGCGCATCGGTCGGCCCCCTCTTCACTCTCACCGCCCCGGCGCTGGCGATCGCCATCATCCTTTACGGCTACGCCGCTTCGGCAATGCCCGTCTGGCTGCTGCTGGCCCCCCGCGATTACCTCAGCACCTTCGTCAAACTGGGGACCATCGCCCTGCTGGCGCTGGGCATCATCGCCCTCCGTCCTACCCTGCACATGCCCGCATTGACTCGCTTCATCGACGGCACCGGGCCGGTCTTCGCGGGAAAAATATTTCCCTTCGCCTTCATCACCATCGCCTGCGGCGCCATCAGCGGATTTCATTCCCTGATTTCCAGCGGGACCACTCCCAAACTCATTCGCCGCGAGACCGAGACCCGCATGGTGGGCTACGGCGCCATGATGGCCGAGTCCCTGGTCGCCATCATGGCCACCATCGCTGCCTGTGTCCTGCAGCCCGGGGTTTATTTCGCCATCAACAGCCCGGCGGGAATTGTCGGCCAGGCGCCCGATGCCGCTGCCGCCACCATCAGCAATTGGGGATTCCCCATCACTGCCGCCGAGATGCATTCCCTGGCCCAGGCCGTCGGCGAACAGACGCTTTTCAATCGCACCGGTGGTGCTCCCGCCTTCGCGGTCGGAATGGCGCACATCTTCGCCAGCAGTCTCGGAGGGCAGGCGGTGATGGCGATCTGGTATCACTTCGCCATCATGTTTGAAGCCCTCTTCATCCTGACCGTGCTGGACGCCGGCACCCGCGTGGGCCGCTTCATGGTGCAGGATGCCTTGGGCCACGTCTGCAAACCGCTGGGCCGCACCAGTTGGTATCCCTCCATTCTCGCCACCAGCGCTTTGATCGTGGGAGCCTGGGGCTTTTTCCTCTGGCAAGGAGTCAAAGATCCCCTCGGCGGAATCAATTCCCTCTGGCCATTGTTCGGCATCTGCAACCAGTTGCTGGCGGCAGTCGCGCTGTGCGTTGCCACCACCATCATCATCAAGATGGGCAAGGCGCGCTACGCCGCGGTCACGCTGACTCCGCTGCTGTGGCTGGTGACCGTCACCTTCACCGCCTCCTGGCACAAGGTCTTTGATCCCAGTCCGCGGATCGGCTTCCTCTCTCACGCCCAGCAGTTGGCCGGTTCCCAAGTGAAAGACGCCGCGCGGCTGATCTTCAACGACCGGCTGGATGCGGCGGTCACGGGAGTGCTGATCGTCATGGTGGCGCTGATCCTCATCGAGTCCACGCTGGAATGGCTGCGCGTGCTCTCGGGAAAGAAAGAGGCGCGGGTGAAAGAAGCCCCCTTCGTGCCCAGCCGCTT
The DNA here is from genome assembly GCA_963840615.1 of Terriglobia bacterium. Classification (GTDB taxonomy): domain Bacteria; phylum Acidobacteriota; class Terriglobia; order Terriglobales; family Acidobacteriaceae; genus DATFTE01. Next base: position 39,974 of record CAWJAA010000038.1, on the reverse strand, counting down.
TGCGGCGGAGGAGCAGGGATGAAACGGATCGCACAGATCGTGCTGGCAGCATTGCGGGAAATTTTCGATGAGTCGGCGTATACGCGGTTCTTGCAAAGGAATCGAGTGCCATCGTCGCCAGCCGCCTACGCCGCCTTTCTGCGAGAGAACGAATCAGCGAAAGCCCGCCGCCCGAGATGCTGCTGATAAAAACCGTTCCCTGCCGTTTCCCAAGACGCAGCCAGCCTCCGTCTCTAGGCCATGAGCCCAAAGCCCTCTCCGCTATCCCTCTAGCCAAGAGCTAAAAGCTAAGAGCTAAAAGCTGATCTGCGATACACTCTCCTCGATGCGCGTCCTCGGCATTGACTGCGGCACCGAATACACGGGATATGGCATCGTCGAGCTCTGTCCCGACGGCAAGCTGCTCTGCCTGACCTGTGGAGCCATCAAACTCTCCCCGCGCGATCCGCTTCCGGCACGGCTGGCGACCATCTTCCAGCGGCTGGGCTCGTTGATTGAACAACACCGTCCCGACAACGTGGCCATCGAAGATGTTTTCTACGCCCTCAACGTGAAGTCGGCGCTGAAACTCGGACAGGTGCGCGGAGTAGCCATGCTCGCCGCCTCGACCGCCGGGCTTGAAGTTTCCGAGTACGCTCCGCTCTCCATCAAGTCGGCGGTGGTGGGCTATGGCCGGGCAGAAAAACAGCAGGTGCAGCACATGGTGACCCTCCTGTTGAATCTCCCCGAGATTCCGCGTCCTCCGGATGCGGCCGACGCCCTCGCCATTGCCATCTGCCACCTGCATACCTCGGCCACCCTCGAACGACAGGGTGCGGTTGCCCGGTAGAGTAGATTTTTTGGCATAATTCTTACCAATGTCCTTCGACTGGGTTCGCCGACTCGCCGCCTGTCTGCCTCTGGCCTCGCTCCTGGGCCTGCTGGTCGCCGCCATGGCCCAAAACCCGGCCGGTCCCACCGTGAGTTTCAGTCTCAGTTTCCCCGGATCGCAGCCCGACCGCTACGCCATCACCATCCCCTCAAATGGCGACGCCGTGTATTCCTCCGACGGCCGGTTGATGCAGGACTCGGAGGCCGACGATTTCCAGCTTAGCTTCGCCGTGTCGCCGGCCACCCGGGCTCGCGTTTTCGATCTGGCCCGGAAGGCGCGCTATTTTTCTGTCGACGTCGATTCCAAGAAGAAAAATCTGGCTTTCACCGGGACCAAGGTCCTTACCTACAACGACGGTCAAAAAGAAAGACGCGCCAGCTATAACTATTCCCCGGTGGCCCCCGTCCAGGAACTGACCGACCTGTTCGAAAGCATGTCGACCACCCTCGAGTTCGGGCGCCGTCTTGCCTATTACCACCGCTATCAAAAGCTGGCATTGGACGAGGAACTCAAGCGCATGGAAGATATGGCGGGCCGGAACCAGTTGCGCGAGTTATCCGCCGTCGCGCCGGTGCTGCAGCAGATTGCCGAGGACAATACCGTGATCAATCCGGTGCGCGCCCGGGCCCAACGGATGCTGGCCAAGGCCTCCACTGACTCTCGCTGACAATTGCCGTAAGCCACGCTAAGACAGTCATTTAGACCCTCATGGCAATTTGCAACGGTAACCCTGGTAACTCCTGCCGTGAAACAGATTAAGGAGGCAACTAGTCTGCGCTATCCGTGTTCTAATAGTAGGGAAGCCACACCTTGGGGGAGTTCCATGCGCAACCGAACGACCGCCCTTTCCGTCCTCACGCTCCTGGTTCTGGTTTGCGGGCTACTTGCCATTCCTTCCTTCGCCGACTCGCAGGCGCGTATTGTGCGCCTGAGCCAGGTCGACGGCGCGGTGCAGATCGACCGCAACACTGGACAAGGCTTCGAAAAAGCATTTCTAAACCTGCCTATCACTCAAGGCATGAAGTTGAAAACCGGTCTCGACGGCCTCGCCGAGGTTGAATTCGAAGACGGTAGCGCGGTTCGCATCACTCCCAATACCGTCATTTCCTTCCCTGACCTCTCGCTGCGCGACTCCGGCGGGAAAGTTTCCACCGTGAGCTTGCAGGAAGGCACTGCTTATGTGAACTTCCTGGCCAGCAAAAACAAGAATGATGAATTGACGCTGACCTTTGGAAAGGAAAAGCTAACCTTCTCCGAAGCCGCTCACCTCCGCGTGCAGATGGGCGATGCGGATTCGAGCGTTGCCGTCTTCAAAGGCACAGCCCAGGTTTCCGGGCCTGCGGGCACCCTCGAAGTCGGAAAGAATAAGACCGCTACCTTCGATCTCGCCAACGACGGCAAGTACGAACTGGCCAGGAATCTCGAACCCGATCCTTACGACGCCTGGGACAAGCAGCAGTCGCAGTATCACGACCGCTACATGACCAGCAATTCCTATGGCAGCAACTCGCCTTACGCCTACGGCGCCAGCGACCTGAACTACTACGGCAGCTACATCGACGCCCCTGGCTATGGCATGTTGTGGCAGCCCTACTTCGCCGGCGCAGGCTGGGATCCCTTCATGAACGGTGCCTGGGCCTACTACCCCGGCTACGGCTATAGCTGGGTCTCGGGCTATCCCTGGGGCTGGACCCCTTATCACTCGGGATCGTGGATTTACGTTCCCTCGTACGGATGGGGCTGGCAACCGGGTGGCAGCTGGGCCGGGTTCAACCAACCCAACATCGCCGGCGGACCTAGGGGATGGATTCCTCCCAAGCCGCCCGCGGCAGGAAATACCACCATCGCCGTGAACCGCGGCGGATCCTTCCCCAAGACCAGCAGCGGATTCTTTGGGAATAAGATGACGATCGGCCAGAATTCCGCCGGCCTTGGCATTCCCCGCGGCAGCATTCGCAACCTGGGAACGCTCTCGCAGCGTGCCCAGCAACAGGGAACCGCGACCACCCGGATACCCAGTGCGTCTTCCTGGGGTTCCCCGAGTCCTGGGATCGCCAGTCCGGGGATGGCCCGTCCTGGCACGTCCGGCGCAAGGATGTCCAGTCCTGCCCCGGCACGTTCTCCGGGATTCACGCCCCGCAGCGTTGGTCCGCGCTCTTCTTCTGGCGGAGGACACTCCACTCCCCACAAGTGAGGAAACCCTGCTTCACCCACGGGCGGCCCGCGCGGGCCGCCTTTTCCTTTGCCCCGCGCTCAGCGCACCACCACTCCCGCATATCCCACGACCATCTCGCGATCCCCTGAGACATCCCCCGAGGTCGCGTAGCGCACCAGTTCGGCGTGCGTGGCGCCCAGGCTCCGGACCGCCGTGATCATCGCCACCGCGGGACCGAAACCGCACATGCTGATGTCTTCGTTCATGACCGTGTCGTACAGGCCGCGGGCGTCGAGCCGGAGGATCGGTTCGATGGCTCTTTGATCCTTGATGCGCGTGATCTGGTCATTTTCGTAGTGATTCATGTCGCTCGAAGCGATGATCAGCACCGGCTCATCCTGCACCCGCACCACCTCGGCAATGGCTTCGCCCAAGGCCTGCAGAGGTTCGAAGTTCGCGGTCCCCAAGGCGACCGGCACAAAGCTGAAGTGAGGTCTGCGAACCTGCAGAAATGGCAACTCCACTTCGGCGGCGTGTTCCGCCCGATGGGCCGCGGAGTCTTCCGTGAGCAGCGAGAGATGCTGCTTGAGCGTCCCGGCCATCTCCGAATCAATCGACACCAGGCCCAGCGGTGTCTGCCACGCGCCCGCGCTCATGATCGATAAGGGATGTCCCATGCCCGTGTGATTGGGACACAACAGGATGCAGCGGCGGGGAACCTCTATGCGCGCAAATACCGCTCCCGCAACCTGTCCCGAGTACATGTATCCGGCGTGCGGAACCACGCAGCCCAGCGCCGGAGCGGCCTCGGCAGTGGAAGACAGGTAGCACTCGATGTCCGCCCGCAAGCTCTCGGGATGTTGCGGATAGAAACGCCCGGCGACGGCGGGTTGACGGATGCTCGGGTCCATGGGGTACTTCCTGGCAAGGCCAATCCTGGCGAAATCTAAGACCTCACCATCATTTTATCAGTCGGGCGCGGGTTAGGGCCGGGTACCTCTCAGTGCACACCCGACCTCAGCGCAGCCCAGGTATTCGATCCGTGGAAGGTTGACGATGGCTAAGCCCCCGCTGCATCGCCGTTGGGAGTTTTGGTTCCAGTCTGACAAGCCTGCAACATGTCTGGTTCTTGGACATCAATTTAGTAAGTCGTGTCTAAAGGTTGGAATTTATTCACAAGAGGAGTAAGTTTCGGTAACGTCTCGCCTGCAAAAAAGGCCTCTGGGTTCCCCTTCAATTTCTGCTAGTCGTGGCAGCATGTGTAGTCCATGGCTGTCGCGGCAAACCTTCACGCTCCGTCAACCCCAGATTGGAGAATACGATGAAGTGTCTACGTTTGTTTGTCACGCTGTTGCTGGCTTTTCTCGCCGCCACTTGCGCGTTCGCGCAGGTTCCCACAACCTCTTGTCCGAATAATCCTCCGGATGATGATCTCATCGCCGGCACCAGTTGCGACCCGAACAACACTTTGACTTCAGGCCAATTTCAAGCTACCCCGCTGGTGGATGGGAGCATGCAAGACTACGGTGACCAGGACCACAATATCGTCAGCCTTTACGGTGCCTATGGCAACAACGAGAAACTTCCACCAGTGGGGCAGCGCAAGCCCACTACAACCAGGGAGTGACCCTGGCTGGCCAGATAACGCCGCTTTGCCCGGACGGGACGACGAACTGTGCCGATTCCAGCAAAGCGATCGTTTTCCTGTTTATCGGGTTTTCCAACACGGATATCGAAATCGGTGGAGGGAGTTCGGATGCTTGGGACGGCCAGGATACTCACCAGTCCCACTTGAACGGGCAACCCTGCTCCACGCTTTGCGAAAACCTCCACAACCCCGACGGGGTACCGGCGTGGAATCAGGTCTTAGGCGATCCCACGGTCCAGCAGTCGCTCATCTATCAGATCTACAATCCGTCTACGCCGTTGGTGGGCCCGCACGTCGTCGTCTTCAATGGCGCACTTGGTGGGCAAACCTTGTCTAAGTGGGATTCCACTTCGATTGGGTACTACGCGCAGATCGGAGCGAACTGCCAGTGGGATCATCAAAGCTCGGCAGACTCAGAGTGCAATTACGTCCGCGTCAAGAACGACCTGGAGCGCAACTTCTATACCAAACTGACCACTACACGGAAGCCCAAGTCCAAGCCGTGTTCATGAAGACGGCGGACAATTTTCCGCAGTGCGATCTAAAAAAGGCGTACTGCTCGCAGGGTCACACTGAACCGGATGCTTACTCCGCGGAAAGATACATGGGCGACATCCTGCGCTACCTGAAGTGCTGCAAGACCAACCCGCAGGGCACGCCGCCAGTTCCGCGCTACCCGAACCTGAAGCAGGTATTCGTCACCAGTCGCATCTATGGCGGCTACGCTAACGGCACCGCGCACGGCTGCCTCAACCCCGAACCGTTTGCCTACGAGTTGGGCTTCACCGTCCAGCGCGCCATTGTGGCGCAGATCAACCAGACCAACAACATCACCAGCAGCGACCCATACTCAGGACAGTTGGACTACACCACCGCCCCCTGGTTTGACTGGGCGCCGTACCTGTGGGCCAGCGGAACGAACATTAGCCCCGGTAACCTACTGAATTGGTGTGACAGCACGACGACTGGTAACCAGCACTGTCTCACCAACCCCGGTGATGTCCGTTTTGGAGATCTCACCTATACGGCCTACTTTGGGGACCATATTCACCCGTCAGCGAGCGGACAATCGAAGGTGGCAAACCAACTTTTAGAGTGGATTCAAGGTACCCTGCCGTCGGCTCAGTCGTATCTTTCAGACTGGCTCGGCGTGGGCTCATCGACTCCTTGGATACAAAAATAAAGTACGCCAGCTGAACAGTAAGCGGATGGGCTTTTAGACGCCCATTCGCTTTTTCATTCGCCATGACCTCCCGTGAACGGTTCTTCAGAACCCTCAGGGAAGCTCGATCGATTTGAGGGGGTTTGTGACGAAGCCATGAAATGTCTGCTCGTCAGGAGTGTAGGATCCGACTATTTGACCCGAGGCGTTGAGGCCGTCGGCGAATGTGCCCATCGCGCCGGGATAGTCGAACGACAGATATTTGCCCTTCACGAGTGCGAAACCGTGCTCACAGTTTGGAGTGCACTCCACGTACCAGCCTGCAATCATCCGTCCGTCATTTATCCCCCAGGCTTGGGTCTGGCTCGCGCCAGGGAAGCTAATGGTTTTGTACTTGCCCTTGCTATAGGAGAAGGCGCCGTTATCGTCGGTACCGACGACCTGGTTCAGATTGTTGATGCCATTTCCGAACACGTAGACGTAGGTTCCGGGGGGGGACACCGTCCTGAATTGGCCCCCGATCAACGCGAAACCCTTGGTACCATTTAGCGAAACTCCGTCCCCACCCACTACTACCCCAGCATTGTTGAGTCCGTGAGCAAGTGTGGCGCTGTCACCTTGCGCCCGAAGGGTTGTGAAGTTCGTGCCGTCAAAAAGGAAACCGACGGCAGCGGTTCCGTTCTTGATGTAAGCCGTGCCTGAGATGAGCCCCGAATCATTGATACCAAAGGCGATCGTGGAGCTAGCCCCTGGGTAGTCGAACAGCGTGAAATTCCCAGCGCTGTACAGGAAGCCGTGGCTTGGCCCGTTGGTAGCGCTGGCATAGTTGCCGACTACGTCCCCTGCGGTATTGATGCCCAAGACATTCGTGACCACGGCCCCCGGCACGTCGATAGTCGTAAAGGTCAGGTTAAGCGTGTCAACCTTCGACTGGCCGTGAAGCAGCGCCGCGTAAGCCAGTAGCAAGAGCGACAGAAGAGTCAACCTATGAGGGAACAACATAAGCAACCTCCAGCGGACGCCAGGGGAAAGACCACAGCCTGAACTCCGGGCATTATGTTCCCGGCTTAGGCCGGAGTCAAGGTGCAGGAGTTTGCATGATCGCGCGAGCTTTCGCCAGGAGTAAGCTCCAGTACTACGGCCGCTGAAAGGTGTCTAAGAATCAGACTTCGTGGCATCGCTCAGGCGATAGCCTGTTCCGAGAAGACGCTACTCGATCACGGCGGAAAGGAAGTTCTTGACCAAATCCGGAGTAACCCATCCAGTCAGCGACGGCTCGACAGCGCCCGGTACAATCGAGCGCTGTCTTCGAGCGACAAAGCTTCGGCCCGCAGCGTCGGTTTGATGCCCGCTTCATTCAGTGCGGCCCGCAAAAGCTTTCCGTCGTAACTCAACTTCAGATTGTTCCACAGCGTCTTACGCTTCTGTCCGAACGACTGCTTCAGAAAAGTGACGAAACCTGCCTCGGGGACATTCAACTTAGTAAGCCTTGAAGTGATGTCGAGGCGGACCACGGTGGAGTGAACCTTGGGCGGAGGAGAGAAAGCCCCCGGGGGCAGGGTGAAGAGTTTCTCGACTTCGGCATAAAGCTGGACGGTGGCCGAAAGCAGTCCGTACTCGCTGCCTCCCGGGGGCGCCGCCATGCGGTCGGCGACTTCCTTCTGCACCATCAGCACCAGGGTGTCGAAATAACGGCGAAATTCGAACAGCCGCAGAAGAATGTCGGAGGTGATGAAGTATGGCAGATTTCCCACCAGACGCGCGGGCGCGGGTTTGTGCTCCAGGCCGGGCCGCGAGTTGCCCGGCTTGGGACCGAAGATGCTGTCCAGGTCGATGGCGAGAATATCTCCCTCGATGACCTCCACGTTCGACGCCAGCGCAAAGTGCATGCGCAACTGCGCCGCCAGCACCCGGTCCAGTTCAATGGCGATCAGGCGGCGGGCCCGCTTGGCCAGAAGCCGGGTGAGCGCGCCCTCTCCGGGACCGATTTCGAGCACGGTGCTGCCGGAAACATTGCCCAGGGCGTCCACCACCCGCAGCGCCGCCGAGTCGTCGACCAGAAAATGCTGTCCCAACCTGGGTTTGCGGCTGGGCCGCGCAGCAGATACCTTTGGCACGTTGACCCTCTTTCTTTCTGGCGCGTAGACTGGCCAGTTCATTGCAACTCGACCGGTTCGCGCAGCCATAGTTTGCCACAAGTGACCGAAACGCCATCATAACGTGCCGCAGCAGTCTGGTTTTGGAGGGATGTCTTCATGCATATCGCCTTCGTCGCTTCCGAGTGTGTGCCATTCTCAAAAACCGGGGGACTCGCCGACGTCGTGGGGGCCCTGCCCCGCGCCCTGGTTGCCCTCGGGCACCAGGTAAGCGTTTACCTTCCCCGCTACCGCCAGACCAAGCTGGCTGATCCCCATACCGTCGTCCGCAGCATCACCGTCCCTTTTGACGATCATTACCGCTTCTGCTCCGTGGTGACGGCGGGCAGCCAGGGAGGCATCCACTTCTATTTTGTTGACTACCCGCCCTTTTTTGACCGCGACGCGCTCTACGGCACCTCCGCCGGAGACTACCCCGACAACGCCGAGCGCTTCGCTTTGTTCTCGCGCGCAGTGTTAGAGGCCTCCAAGATTCTCGGGGTGCCCAACGTTTTTCACTGCCACGACTGGCAATCCGCGCTGATCCCGGTTCTGCCTGCGCACGCAGTATTCCGAGGACCCGGCTTTCCGCGATGTGGCCACGGTGTTCACCATCCACAATATGGGATACCAGGGCCTGTTTTCCCCCGACACTCTGCCGCTGCTTACCTTGCCCTGGGATTTGTTTGCCATCACCAAGATGGAATTCTTCGGCAACGTGAATTTTCTGAAAGGCGCGCTGGTGTACGCGGATTTCATTACTACCGTGAGCCGCAAGTACAGCCAGGAAATTCAGACCACGGAATTTGGCTTCGGCCTGGAAGGCGTGTTGCACGACCGCGCCGCCACCGTGACCGGCATCCTCAACGGCGTCGACTACGAGGAATGGAGCCCGCAGGCCGATAAGTTTATCGCCGCCAAGTATGCGCCGGGCGATCTGAGCGGCAAGGCCAGGTGCAAGCAGGATCTGCTGGCCGCCTTTGGGGTGACCAATCCTGACCTGAAGCTGCCGGTGATCGGCATCGTCTCCCGCTTCGCCGCGCAGAAGGGCTTTGACCTGATCGCCCAGGTCATGGACCGGTTGGCCCGCGAGGAAATGATCGTCGTCGCTCTGGGAAATGGCGACAAGCAGTACGAAGAGATGTTCCTGCGTCTGCAAAAACAGTTTCCCCAGAAAATTGCCGTCAAGGTGGCGTACGACAATGCTCTGGCTCACAAGATTGAGGCCGGCAGCGACATGTTCCTCATGCCTTCGAAGTATGAGCCTTGCGGCCTGAACCAGATTTACAGCTTGAAGTACGGAACCGTGCCCGTCGTCCGCGCCACCGGCGGGTTGGACGATACCATCGAGCCCTGGGATCCGCGCACCGGGAAGGGAACCGGGTTCAAGTTCACCGACTACAGCGGCGAAGCTCTCTTACTGACCATCAAGCAGGCGCTGCAGGCCTTTCGCGATTCCACCTCCTGGCAAATGCTCATGCGCAACGGCATGAACAAGGATTTCTCCTGGAATGCGTCGGCCAGGGAATACGTGCGGATTTACGAGAGGGTGAAACAGGCACGGGCGGTTGCGGCTGGCTCCTCTTAGCCTGCCCCAGAAAATCTCAGACCGCAGGCAATGCTGGTTGCCTTAGAAGCTCGCGGAGTGGTTTCCGTCCCAGAGGATTCTCCGCGGACTCTTCTACGGCGGCCCAAGCCTGCGGCCTGATTCTCATCGAACCGCGCAACCCGTCAGCGCGGTGGCTACGCTTACCTCCTAACGTTGCTGTACATGACGGGCCTGTGGCGTTTTGAAGCTGCTGATAAAACCGTACTGGTCTGCGGAGAAAGAGTCGAAGACGGTGTTGCTCGTCAGACGGGTCTGCGCCGTGCCATCCGGCGCCATGGTGTAAAGCTCCATATTGCCGTCGCGATACGAGACAAAGGTAATATTTTTCCCCAAATAGCGCGGATACCCATCCAGACCCGTGGTGGTCAGAGCGATGGGGCTGGTGCCGTCCGCGTTCATGATGTAGACCGCGGCCGTGGTGGTTTCCCCGTAGACAACCTTCGTGAAGGCAATCTTGGTGCCATCGGTCGAGAACGTCGGGAACAGGTTCTCCACGTTATCGCTGGTTTCCTGCGTCAGATTCACCGGGTTGGTGCCATCGGCGTTCATGACGTAGATGTCCATGGGAGGCGTGTCGGTATGCCCGGCGAAGACGATCATCGCGCCATCCGGAGAGAACATGGCCTCGTGGTGACATACCGGACTGTCGGCCGTCAGGTCTGTCATGTTAGTGCCGTCGACGTTGGCGATCATCGTGTCCCAGGGACTCGAGGAACTGTCCGACAGGAAGATCACCTTGCTGTTATCGGGCGAAAACGAGGGATGCGCCACGTAGGTTTCGCCATGCGTGATCTGCACCAGGCTGCTGCCATTCGCGTTCGCCACAAAGATGTCCGCCCAATAGCCAGATGAGGCATTTCGCGCGGAACGGCCGTAGGGAGCTAAACTCGGCCACATGTCCAGGGTCGCCTTCTTACCATCCGGCGAGAGGATAATGGAGTGAATATCCGCCGTAACCGGGTTGCCGGTGGACGAATCTATGATCGAATTGATGACGAAATTTGGCCCTTGGAAGCCTCCCAGCAGCGGTTGCATCGGACCCTCGCTGTTGGCGGGCGCTTCGCGCAAGAAGGCAAAAGTGTTTGTGACCGGTAGAACCTTCCGGCTGTCGCCGCAATTGATCAACGCTACCGCAACGAAGATAAAGAGAAACAACAAAGGCAGAGTCCTGCGCATGAAAGTCTCCTGGGAGATGACGCATCATGCCAGCAGGGCCGAAGTGGGGGAAACTGTGGGCGCCGGGCCTGGGAGCACTCGGCGCGAGTCCTTCGTGCAGGCAAGTGTCAGCGCGTACGCAGACCAATCACCTCCACCTACACGTCCCTCGAATACACCCTGACGATGCGGAAAGCGACGGATTTCACAAGGGAAGGTGACCAAATCCACAAACAGGCTTCCCGTTTTGAACGCCAAGCCAATTCGGAACCGGTCGGCGCACCTGAGTGTTTCTTTACGACCTTCGTGACTTTTCCCCATCTCCCTGCGCCTCTTAACCGCACCCCGACCGCCTGCTACAATCAACCACCAGTTTTCTCCGGATTCCCATGCTCCTTCCCGCCAAAACCATCTTTCACGTCGACATGGATGCGTTCTTCGTGTCGGTGGAAGAATTGTTTGATCGGTCGCTCGAGGGCAAGGCGGTCGTCGTCGGCGGGCAGCGGGACGAGCGGGGCGTGGTTTCGGCAGCGTCCTACGAAGCCCGGAAGTTTGGCGTGCACTCGGCCATGCCCTTGCGGACCGCCGCCAAGCTCTGCCCCCATGCCATCTTTGTCAACGGCCATCCGGACCGCTATCGGGAATGTTCACAGAAGGTTCATCAAGTGTTGACTGCGTTCTCGCCGCTGGTCGAGATGGCCTCGATTGATGAAGCCTATCTCGACATGACCGGCACCGGACGCCTGCACGGTCCACCGTTGCGGGCTGCGCACCGCCTGCATCAGACCATGAAGTCCGAGACCCGGCTCAACTGCTCGATCGGCATCGGCATCTCGCGCCTGATTGCGAAAGTGGGTTCCGCCAAAGCCAAGCCCAACGGCGTGCTCTGGGTCGTCCCCGGACAGGAGGCGAAATTTCTCGCCCCGCTCGACGTTCGCGACATCCCCGGCGTCGGCAAAGTGACCGAAGAGAATCTGCACCGGCTGGGCATTCGTCAGGTGGGCGACCTGGCAAAATTCGACGCGCCCTTCCTCGAACAACATTTCGGAAAGTGGGGTCTCGCCCTCGCCGGGAAAGCCCGCGGAGAAGATGCCGGAGGCTGGTTCGATACCGCGGTGGGCGCCGATACCGACGCCAAGTCCATCAGCCACGAACACACCTATAACCAGGACACCGCCAATGCCGAGCAGATGGAATCGACTTTGATGCGCTTGTCGGAAATGGTGGGACGCCGGTTGCGCGAAGCCCATCTCCACGCCCGCACCCTCCAGCTCAAGCTGCGCTACAAAGACTTCACCACCATCACCCGCGCTCATACCTTGCCTGCTCCCACCCAACTCGATACCGAAATCTTCGAGCAGATCCGGCTGCTGTTTCGCAAGCACTGGCGTACGGGAGCCGAGGTTCGTTTGTTGGGGGTGCACGCCGCAGGTTTCGAGAGCGCAGGCGCCCAGGGTGACCTGCTCGAAGGAAACCGCCGGGAGCGCTGGCAGAAAGCCATGTCGGCGGCCGACCGGCTGCGTGACAAGTTCGGCGAGTCCAGTGTCTCGCTGGCCACCGGCATGAAAGGCAAATTCCGCGAGCGCACCCACGAAAATCCCGCGGGCCTGCCGGGAAAGAAGAAGGCGTAGTTCCTCCCAATTCTAGAAAAACTGGCCCTTGAACGCTTCGTGGCGCCGACGCGCTGTCTCCAGGATCGCTACGAATTCACGTTCCCGGCGCAGGTTGTCGAGCAGTGGGTCGGAGGCGAAATACGGGTAGGAAAAGAATCCCGCGTCGACCGACAGCCGAAGCACTCGCAGGGCCGACATCTTGTCATCAAGGAGAGCGTAGGCCTGCGCCACTTTGTAAATCGCCTCGGGGTCGCCCACACCCCGCTGGTTAATCTTGCTCTCGGCCTGGTGAAGAAACTCAAGCCCCTGGGATGGTCGTTGCGCGATGCCATCACTGATCGCCTTTCCTACCTGCGCCTGAAAGAGCGAGCTATCGAGTTCAAAAGCGCGATCAAAATCCCCAGCTGCCTGTTCGCGGGCCCCCTGGTATAGCTCCGCGAAACCCCGATAGAAAAGAATGAGCGCGGAATCATTGAGCGCGGGCAAACTCTGCAGGAATTTGTCGTACTCTCCCAGGTAAAGATAAGCATTCAGCGTGGAACTTGTAAGCTTGACGCCGGGATCCAGTTGTCGAGCCTGCTCGCACTCCGCCGCCGATTCCCGCAGCATGCCGGCAAACCGGTAGGCGTATCCCAACTCCCAATGAAGTTCCGCATGATTGGGATTCTCCTGCAGCGCGCTTCTTAACAGGGGCACGGCCTGTTCCGCTTTTCCCGTGTCGGTGAGCAGGTTGGCCATGTAGATCCGGGCCTCGATCTGTGAAGGCTGCAACGTCAGAGCGCGCTCAAAGGCGGCTTGCGCCTGGCGATACTCAGTATCTCCGCCAAACTGGAACGAAGCAGTGGCGGTGCGGGCCCTGCCCAGGTAGGCCCACGTCATGGCGTGGCCAGGTGCCAGCGCAGCGGACTTCTCAAGCATCTTGATCGCCAGCGTGAATTCCCCGCGCGCATAAAGATCCACGCCCCGTAAATAGTACTCGTAGGCCAGGGGATCGATGGGCTCGTCAGGTTTAAGGCGCTCCGCTTCCGTCGGCGAAAGTGTGACTTCCAGCCCCTTGATGATCTGTTGGGCAACATGATCCTGCAACGTCAGTAACTTGTCATACTTCAGGTCGAACGCCCCTCGCCACAGGATACTTTCACTCTTCACATCGACCAATTGACATGTAATCCGTAAGTCATCTCGATCACGCAGGTAGTTGCCGGTGAGGAGTGTGTCCACATTCAACTCGGCGGCGGCCTTGGGCAGATCGACCACCTGGTTCCGGTACTTCTCTGTGGCATAGGACGGGCGAACCACCAGCGCGTTGACATAGCCGAGTTTGGTGGTCACGGCATCGGCGAGAGAAAGGCCAAGAAAATCCGTATCCGGGTTCTGGCTCAGATTGCGGAAAGGAAGAATTGCCAAGCGCCGGGGAGCCTGCGACAGCGAATTTGAGAAGGAACGATGGCGAACGCTATAGACCAGGCCCGCCAGTACAACTCCCAGCAACACCGTGACCAACCCGGCGAGGAGCCGTCTTGGCCGGCCGGCGGAGTGCAGCGGTGCCCGGGCAGGTAACGATAACGAATCCTCTGCCGCGCCCTTCTCCGCTTCTCCCAAGCCCGCCAGTTCGGCGCTCGCATCCGGCTGGCATTGCGTGATCGGAGCAATGAAGCGGTAGCCACGCTTGGGTACCGTCTCGATGTAGGGATTGCCCTCAGCCGTCTCTCCCAGAATTTTTCGCAGGGCAGAGATATTCACAGTCAGGTTCGCCTCTTCGACGAAGCTGTCTGGCCACACCTTTGTCATCAGTTCTTCTTTGCTCACGAGCCGGCCGTCGCTTTCCACCAGTGCCACCAGGATGTCGAAACACTTCGGGGTGAGAGAAACCGGCTTCCCCTCACACAGCAGAAGCTGCTCCCGCGGTTCACAACGGAACCTGCCGAACTCGTAGAACAACCTCATTCCCAATGACATAACTGCTTTTGGAAGGATTTTGGAAATTTCTTGCAAATTCCCTGCGACCCGCTTAGGACGCCCCAGGCGGACCCAGCTTAACTTGGCCCCGCTGCTGAACCAGCGGGCCTGCCCGATGAGGCGGATTCTAGTGCAAGCGCCGAGATGGGGCGAAGGGAACGCCGGCTCTGCAAATTTAACCAAACACTTTTCGAAGGAGAGTTCTTGTGATGAGCTGTTTTGTTCAGACACCCACCCCGCTCAGTTTGCGGAAAACCATTCTTCTCGCGTTCGTCGCCGTAGCGGCGCTGGCGACGGCGCTTCCCCTGGCAGCCCAGACCAATACTGCCCATTTTGACCTGTTCCCCAACCCCAAGTTCGTGAGTTGCCTGGGAGAACCGGGAGGCCCGACACCCCACGCGCAAGTGACGGTTACGCGCGGCACGCTGAACGATACTCTGGTCATTTCTGCCAGCAATATCCGGCCGGGCGTGGCTTTTGATATGTTCACCGTCGAACGCAGCAACCTGCTCTCTGATCACACCGTCGATCCGAACTTTAAGAACTTCGGATTCGCCTGGTACCAGTCTGATCTTCAAGCCAACAGCTTGGGCAAGATCAACGCCACTATCAAGACCATCCTGCTCGACCAGATCTTCGGTTTTGATCCCGATAACCTCACCAATCCCAATCCGATCAACACCTTTCACGTCGGATTTTGGTTCAACAATCCCAATGACGCTAACCTGGATGGTTGCGTGTTTGACGTGACCAAGCCAACCCCGTTCAACGGCGAACACCAAGCTGGACCGCTGGCGATGATTTCCGCGCCCGATGCCACCACGAATCTGGGCCCGCTGTGCACCAATCCCAACAGCAACGGCACCTGCAATCCCTAGTTGCAGACTGCGGACGGGCGGGGAACAGCAGCACGAGAGCTGTAACCCGCCCATCAGTCCAGGACTTCATCTACACCCGACCAGGTATTCGAGCAGGGCAACATTCACCGGACAGAATTCATATGTATCAGGTCATTCCGAGAGTGAACTTGATCGTCTGATCGCGCAGCCGGCAATTTTCGAACCGATGACCCGGGAGTTGCTGCGCGCGGCCGGACTGGAACCGGGCATGAGAGTGCTCGATGTCGGCTGTAGCACGGGGGATGTGGCTTTCCTGGCAGCAGAAATGGTGGGATCCTCCGGTCAGGTGATTGCAGTGGATCGGGCCCCTCAGGCTCTGGCCCGCCACCGGCGCTCTGCGACCTGAAGCCGAAGCCTCCCCAAATACGAAGGCCGGAACTCCGGAATTTCTTCCAGGTCCCGGCCTCGCTTAGTGCACCTCGTGGGACGGCCCTACTGGTTGGCAGGAGCCGTGTTGGCGGCCGCCGTCGTGGGAGCCGTACCGTTCGCGCCGCCGCTGCTGTAGCGAGTCAGCCGCGGGAAGAACGGAGTCACTTCAAACGGCATCTTGTCGCGCGCCGAAGTGATGGCCACCGGAGCCGTCTTGATCATTTCCACCTTGTCGTCCCAGGGATTCATCTTGATGCGTCCCCCGAGCGGCAGGGCGGCGATCTGGTCCAGTTTGTTGGGGTCGAGCGCCGGTCCTGAGCTCATCAACGGCGCCATACGCGAAACGTTACTTTTCTCGTCGGTGAAGTTATTGCCCAGGTGCGCCGTCAACAGCGCCGAAAGCTCCGGCGCCCGCTGCCCGAGTTCTTTCAGGAACAGGCTCGCCGTGTCCAGTTTCTGGGCGTAGGGCGAGTTCTTCAGCATGTCGAGAGCTTTCTTGTCGGCCGCGGCTTCTTCTTCCGGAACATGCCGGAATCCGAAGTTGTTGTAGGTGGATTCGTCGGAGAAAAGCATGCGGTCGTTGAAGGCAAACTTGCTGCCCAGGTTGTGACCGAGAACGATGTGCGCCAGTTCATGCGACAGCACCATCGCCAGGCTGGCCTCGTCGGGAAGCGTGTCAATCAGGCCGCGGCTGATGATGATGGTATTGCCTACGCTGAAGGTTTCCAGCGGAGACGTCAGCATGACCCGGGTGCGGATCGGACGCGGCAGCTCAATGTTGTTGGTGATTTCCAGGTTGCTCACCACCGTCATCAGAATCTTGTCAACGTCCCCCTCCGGAGCCAGCAGGCCGGCATCCTGCAGCCGGGCCACGACGTTGTCTTCCGCCTGCTGCTGCCACTCGCGCTGCGCCTGTAGCGGCGATGCGTCCTGGGCGGCGGCGCTGTCGTCTTTCACCCCTGATTCCACGCTGATGTTGGTAAGTTCGTCAGTCTGGCCCGCCTTCTTCAGGTCGTAACCCCAAATGCGGGTCTGCGCCTTGAACGCCATCTTGTCTTTCGAGCCGTAGCTGAAGTCGCCTTCTTCGCTGTAAATGTAGGTTGGAACCCAGTAGCCCGGAATCAGGTTCAAACGCCAGCTGTCCATGTGGAAGAAGTAGGAATTCTTGGGACGCGGCGCATAGGTGCCGTTCAGCCGGACGATGTTATAGTCCTGGTCTTCCACCCAGATGCGGCCCAGAAAGCGGCCCTTACCCGCGTCTTTCTTGGGCGTGACGTCGAACACGATGCAGCGCACGTCGCCCAGGAATTCGCGGTGCACGTACTTGAACTCGTAATGGCTGCGGTCAAAGTCCTCGCGGTCGGCGAAGATCATCCAGGAGAAGCCCATCGGCTTGTATTCAAACTTGAACATCTTGGTGAAGCCGCCCATCATGCGCGTCTGGAAACTGCTGTCCTTCGAAAGATAGTCGCGCCGATCCACGCTTTCCCCAAGGTCCATGCGGCCGAGGAAGTAGTGATCTTCCTTGGGAACCGGACCGGCCGCGGGATCGAGCTTCAGGTTCTGCAGATAGGTCTCGACCAGCGGCGTTCGCGTGCTGAGCATCTTCATCAGGGCGTGCTCGCGCTCGATCGTGCGATCCACCACCTGATCCATGGTGGTCGGCGTGGGCGTCGTCATCGCCGGAGGCGCCGGAGCGGCCGAAGTTTGCGGCTGCGTGGCTGCCGGAGCGGCGGTTGCCGAGCCGGAACTCGCCGGTTGCGAAGCCTGCGCGGCTGCCGGCACATCCGCCGGAGCCTGCGAAGATTGGCCTGCCGTCTGCTGGGCGGCGGCGCTCAGCGTAAGCAGCAGGAACGCGGTGACGATTCCATTCCAAGTACGCATAACTCTGATCCTCTCTTGTCTCTTGTTCCTCAATACGCCAACTGGAAAACTACGTGTACGATCGCCGTCGATTCCACCGGCTGACCGTTGCGCTGGGCCGGCTTGAAACGCATCTTGTTGGCGGCGGCGATGGCGGCCTCATCCAGGCCGTGACCCATCCCGCGCGCCACGCGATTCACACGCAACTGCCCATTTGCGCCGAACGTCACTTCTAATAGAACTTCGCCCTCGAGCTTCAAATTGCGCGCTTCGTCGGTGTAAACCGGATTGGGTTTGAAAGTGATCTCCACCGGATTGGTCGGCGGACCGTTGTCCACCAGCTGCGCCTTGACGCTTCCTTGCTGCACTTGCTGCGCGCCAAAGCCCCCGGTCTGGATGCCACTTGAGCCGCGTCCATTGCTGCGGCCGTCGCCCTGTCCGCCGCTCGCGATCCCGTTTCCGAAACCTGCGCTCGCAATGGTCCCTTTCACACCCTGGGCCCCACCCGCGCCATTGCCCGTTCCCGGACCCTGCGGCAGATCAAACGCGCCGGTATTCGCCGCTACCAGCCGGGCATTTTCTTTCCCGCTTCCCTTGATGCCGTTGGGATCTCCGAAGCCTCCGGTTTGCACCTTCTGCACCGGAGCATTAATGGTCGGAGTCGCCGAACTTCCAAACTCCCCCGTATGTACGATCAGTGCGGGACGCGCGCCGCCGGCCACCTGCTTGAGCGCCGGCGCCGCGAAAGTGTTCACCACCACCTTGGGCGCTTCGACCGGCGCTTCTACTTTGCGAATGTCGTGCGGAACCACCAGCTTGGGAGCCGTGAACGTCGTGGGAGGCGGCAGCAGCTTGGCCTTCAACACCGGAGCCTTTTTCGCCTGCAGCGGCTTGGGCTGCAGTCCCGGCATCGGGATGATTTCCGTGACATGGTACTTCTGCGCGATCTGCATCCGGTCTGGCCAGATCAGGCCCACGTTAATCAGGAACAGAATGAGCAGGATCTCCAGTCCATAGCTGGTCGCCAGCGTGCGCCAGTCCATCTTGCGCTCGGGCAGAAGACCCAACTGAAAGCTGTTAGGCGTAGCCATTCATACGCTCCAAAATAGGGACCCGAGCCTGGGGAGAGTGCCGGGTGGAAGCTTCAAGGTACGGGAGAACGGACAAGGGGTAAACGTGTCCGCCGCCCGTGTACTTTGGTAATCCTTACTTTGCCTTAGCGGGAAATGACCCACCGGGGGACAGCCGCCTCGGCTGTCCGGTGTTGATCAGAAATGACGATTAGGGGGGTGGGCGACCCGTCCGCCCAACCGCAAAGCGGCGCAGCCTGCAGCCCCACCCTGCAAGCGGTGGGGGAACGGGCGATCCGCCCCGAAAGTTGCCTCGGACGTAAGTCCGGGGTAGGCGTCAGGATTGAACCGCGTCCCTTCAGGGACGAAACACGGAATTACGGCGCCCGCCGCCGCTTAAATCCGTAGAAAACCGGCACCCCCGCCAGAATCACCAGCGTTCCCCAGGCCGAACTGCGAAGATTATCGCTGAAGGTGTAGTAAAGCAGGATCGCCGAAGCCAGCACGAACAACGCGGGCACCGCGGGATATCCCCAGACGCTATAAGGACGCACGCCCTGCGGATCGCGCCGCCGGAACACAAACACGGTGCTGGCGGTAATCATGTAAAACAGCCACTCGGCAAAAATGGCCAGCGAAAAAAACTGGCGAAAATTACCTCCCAGCAACAGCAGCGTGATTGCCAGCGCCGCCTGCACCACGATGGAAACCGACGGCGTGTGAAATTTCGGATGTACCTCGGCGAGCGCCGAAAAAAAGTAGCGATCGCGCGCCACGGCATAGGGCACACGCGCTCCACTCATCGTGGTTCCGTTCAGGGTCACCAGCATCGAGAGCGCCATGGCGGCTGAAACTACGGCCGCCCCGGCCGCGCCCAGCACCAGTCCAATGGCCTGCGACGCGGGACGCGGCGAAGCCGCAATCGCGCTGGCCGGCAAAACATATTGCACGGCGGCATTCACCAGCATGTAGAGCGTGCCCACCGTCGCCACCCCGAAGATCAGCGCCATCGGAATGCTGCGCTCCGGCCGGCGAATTTCCCCCGCCACCATGTTCAGGTCGTTCCATCCGTCATACGCCCACAGCGCGGCCACCAGTGCCGCCATGAAGCCCGCGATCCCGCCTTTCGCGCCCGAAAAACTGCCGGCAAAATGGTTCCAGTGCCCCGCGCCGTAGCTGAACCCAATCACCACAATCGCCAGAATGATTCCGACTTTCAGCAAGGTGAAAACCAACTGGAATTCACCGGCCTTCTTGACCCCCAGGTAGTTGAGAATCGAAATCAGGATGCAAGCGGCGATGGCCACCAGTTGCGCATAGGTGACCGGGAAAGGAGAAGTGAGGATGTCTTTCGAGAAAAAGGAAAAAACTGCGAACGTTCCCAGAATGCGTACCAGTCCCGTCGTCACCGTGGCAATCGACGCCGGCTTCGAAATCAGAAACGTCGTCCAGGCGTAAAGAAATCCTGCCAGCGGACCGTAGCCATCGCGCACATACACATATTCGCCGCCAGCCTGCGGCTTCAGCGCGCCAAGTTCGGCGTACGTCAGCGCTCCGAAAAACGACAAGATAGCCGCCCACCAGCCAGGCCAGATAAACCAGTTTGGCCGAGCCGACGGCCTGCATCATCTCCGCTGGAACCAGAAAAATGCCGCTGCCAATGATGGTCCCCACCACAATAGCGGTGGCATGGCTGACACCAAGATCGCGGGCGAGTTCCGGACGGGACGAGGCCATGTGGGGTTGCAGTATACGTGAAACAAAAGCTTTTTGGCCGCAAGGCAGGTCTCTCCGCAACCTTCGCGGCTAAAGGCTTTCCTTGGGAGTGCCACGAGCCAAACTTGCCCCATATCCCACCCCAAACGTGACCGTCGTCCCGATGGCCACGTACCACGTCCATGGAACCTGTGTCCCCAGCCACAGGTAAAGTTCCGTCACGAAGCCGCACAGCATGCCCAGCATCGCACCGTTCTGATTCGCTCTGCGCGTCAACACCCCGAGCAGGAACGCTCCCAGCAGCGCTCCGTATGCTACCGACGCGATCTGCAGTCCCACTTCCACTACGCGTCCCACTTTGTGCAGCGCCAGCACCGCCAGCATAAACAGCACCAACCCCCAGAAGAAAGTCGCCAGCCGTGAAAGTTGCACCTGCCGGCGCTCGTCGACATGGGGATTTTGCTGCAGATAGAAATCAATGATCGAACTTGACGACAGCGAATTCAACGCCGCGCTCAGGTTCGACATGGCCGCCGCCAGAATCGCCGCAATCAACAATCCCGAGATCCCGTGCGGCATCTCGGTAACGATAAACGTCGGATAAATCCGGTCCGCCTTGCCGAAGTGGGAGGAAGGCAGGCGGTAAAACGCGAACAGCATCACCCCCACCATCAGAAACAAGGCGAACTGAAAGAAGATCGCGATCCCGCTCGACAGCAGCGCCGTCACCGACTGCCGCTGGTTGCGCGCCGCCAGCAACCGCTGCACGATCAGTTGGTCGGTCCCGTGACTGGCGGTGGTAAGGAACGCGCCTCCAATCACACCTGCCCAGAAGCTGTAGGGAATCCAGAAATTCGGCGTGAAATCAAATATCTGCAGCTTGCCCGAATCCGCCGCCAAGGCGTGAATCGCAGTCCATCCCCCGGGAACCAGGTGCAGGATGGTGAACACGCCCACCAGCGTTCCGCCGACGTAGATCACCGTCTGCACGACATCTGTCCAAATCACCGCCGCCAGGCCGCCTTCAAACGTATAGATCAGCGTCAGCGCCGTGATGATGGCAATCGAAGCGATTTCGCCTGTGCCCAGAGCGATCGCCACCACGATTGACACCGCGTAAATGCGTACGCCCTCGGCTGCGGCGCGCGTGATCAGAAACAGTCCCGCGGTCAGAGAGCGCAACTTGCGTCCAAAGCGGCGCTCGATCAGTTCATAGGCGGTGTACAGATCGCCGCGAAAATAGTGGGGCAGCAGCACGAAGCTGATGATGACTCGTCCCACGATGTATCCCAGAATCACCTGCAGAAACGTCAGGTTGCTGTCATAAGCCAGGCCGGGAATGCTGATGATGGTCAGGGTGCTGGTCTCGGCCGCAACAATCGACAGCGCAATCGCCCACCAGGGAATGTTGCGGTCCGCCAGAAAATAGTCGCGCAGCGTACGCTGCCGCTTGCGGAAGCGCAGTCCGAACAGGGTAATGCCTGCCAGATAAACCGCGATAATGAAGAGATCGAGTTTGTCCAGACCCATAAAAACCCGGCGAATGCCCCATCTCTCGCCTTGCTTGCGGGACGCGGGGATTCCGCCTTTCCAGAGTAGC
Organism: Terriglobia bacterium; assembly: GCA_963840615.1. Classification (GTDB taxonomy): domain Bacteria; phylum Acidobacteriota; class Terriglobia; order Terriglobales; family Acidobacteriaceae; genus DATFTE01. Next base: position 18,150 of record CAWJAA010000038.1, on the reverse strand, counting down.
GGCCTTTGATGCCTGCAGCATCGCGATCTTGGCGAGGAACCAAGAATCGCAATTGCGGCGGCCGGTGCTCTCTCCGCCATCTCCGCGGTGAAAAGCTTTCACGTGATAAAACTACCTGCGTGGCGATCTTTCTTGGCATCGATGGTGGAGGCAGTAAAACCACCTGCCTGGTTGGCGATGAGACCACCGTCCTGGGCAGCGGAACCGCCGCCGGAAGCAACCTCATTCGCGTGGGAGAAGAGCCGGCTCACGCCGCGCTGGCCGCAGCCATCCGGCAGGCTTGCACCGTCGCCCATGTGACTCCGTCGCAGATCACGCGCGCCTGCATCGGCCTGGCGGGCGCGGCGCGGCAGGAAATCCGCGACATCGTCCAGCGCTCTCTCGCCAAACTGATTCGCGGCGAAATCGAAATTGTCGGAGATACGGTCATCGCCCTGGAAGCCGCGTTCGGACCCGGCCCCGGCATCATCTCTATCGCCGGCACTGGAGCCATTGCCTACGGCCGTAACCCCAGCGGGCAAACCGCCCGCGCCAGCGGTTGGGGTTTCGCCATTTCCGACGAAGGTTCCGGCCACTGGATCGGGCGGGAAGCGCTTCGTGCCGCCCTGCGTTCGTTCGATGAAGGCGAGAATCCGCAACTACTCCGGAACCTTATGAATGCCCTGGGGGCAACCAGCCACGAGCAGTTGATCGTGATGGCGAACGCGTCGCCCGACTTTGCTGCCCTCCTCCCCGCCGTGCTGGCCGCCGCCGACACTGGCGATCTCCTGGCTCATCAGGTGTTAAATCATGCTGGCAACGAGCTGGCAGCCTCCGCGCGAGTCGTCATCCGGCGGCTTTTCCCCAATGGCGAACCTGCACCAGTGGCCATGGTCGGGGGCGTTTTTCGTAACTCCACGCTAGTGCGCCAGGTTTTCTACAATGGTGTGCGGTCCGAATTTCCAAGTGCCGCGGTCCAACCGGCGGTGGTCGAACCGGTGCATGGGGCGCTCGCGCTCGCCCGCCGCGGGTAAGGAATGAGCCACCGGGCTCTTCATGCAACCATGCCGGTAAACAATTCCATTTCGCCTGAGTCCGCCCTGGGAGCCCCAATCCACAGCCCGGACGCTGACGCACTGAAAGCCGCCGCCGCTGATGCCGCGCTCACCGAAGATCTTGCGCTTACTCTCCTGAAACCGGGCGACCTGCCTCCCGAAGTCTTGGAGGCCCTCAGCAAAAACGGCGGCGTCATGAAAAGCCGCAAGGTCAAGCTGGCGCTGGTCGAGCATCCGCGAACCCCGCGCCATGTCTCGCTGCCCATGGTGCGCCACCTGTTTACCTTTGACCTGATGCGGGTCGCGCTCACTCCCGTGGTTCCCGCGGATATCAAGCTGGCGGCGGATGAAGCCCTGGTCAACCGTTTGGAAACCATTTCCAGCGGAGAGCGCCTCGCCCTGGCGCGGCGAGCCTCAGGAAGAGTCGCAGGTGCGTTGCTGCTCGACAAAGAGACCAGGGTCATGGCCGCGGCGCTGGAAAATTCCCGTCTCACCGAAGCCGGAGTCATCAGGGCATTGACTCGCCACGATTCCCCGGCCAGCTTGGTGGACGCGGTTTGCCGTCATCCCAAGTGGTCGGTGCGTCGCGAAATTCGGATCGCCCTATTGCGCAATGGGAAAACGCCCATGGCGCGAGCCCTCGAATTTGCCCGCGCTTTGCCACCCAACCTGGTGCGAGAGCTGCTGAATGGCTCGCACCTGCCAGCCAACATTCAATCGTATCTGCGCAAGGAACTGGAAGAATAACCTCGGCGCCTTGTGCTGCGCGCGTCGAAGCGGCCCGCCGGCCATCCCGTTTCCGGGCAGGATCGATCGTGTGGGGACAGGCACCCTTGCCCGTCCCGCCACCAGCGGCACCCTGGCACCGCCGTAATCTCGCCCGGAAGCCTCTCCATCCCTACACTCATAACGGAATGTCCGGATACCTCCAGGCAATCGCGGATTGGACCGGCGCCGAAGAAGATTGGCGTCCGCTCTCGCGCCTTGCGCTGGGCGCGTGGCTGGCGTTCTACGGGTTCTTCCTGCTGTACGCCTTCCGCATGCATGGCGCGTTCCTGTTCATTGACCTCGCCAATCTGGTGGTGCACGAAGGCGGACACCTGCTTTTCGGCTGGCTGGGACCAACCTGCATGATCTGGGGCGGGACCATCCTGCAATGGAGTGTTCCACTGCTGCTGGCGGCTTATTTCTTTACCCAGCGACAGACCACAGCCTTCGCTTTCTGCCTCTTCTTTTTCTTCGAGAACTGGCTTTACACCGCTACCTATATGGCCGATGCCCGCGCCATGGTCTTGCCTTTGGTCACGGCCGGTGACTCCGATTTCGTCGAGCACGATTGGCACACCATCTTCTCCAGCCTGGGTGTCCTGCAATATGACACCTCCATTGCGGGATTCGTGCGAACCCTGGGATGGCTGGGGATGCTGGCGGCCGTCACCTGGCTGGCGCGGCGCGGATTACAGAAGAGTTCGTGAACCGGGAACCAAGCGGGGCAACCGTGCCTCCGCACAATCACCCCACATCACGGCGAGCGCTCAGGCCGCCGGAATCTTCAGCTGCTGACCGGCTTTGATCTTGTCGGGATCGTCAAGATTGTTGGCCTTGGCGATCTTGGTGTACTGGTTGGCATCGCCGTAGAAGTGCCGGCTGATCTTCGAGAGATTGTCGCCCGGCTTTACAATATACATCTGGTCGCCCTGGCGCACCGTGATTTCGTGTTGCAGGTCGGCGAACGTCGGATCCACCGCCTTGATCGCGTCCCAGATACGGTTCTTGCTGGCCTCCGAGTCCAGCATCGCCTTAATGTGCAGTTTGTCACCCTGCAGATCCACTGCGTTCACCTGCGCGCCTTCCTGCTGCAGTGCGTCGAGAACCCGTTGATATTTGGTTTTGAGTTGATCAAAAGTTGCCATGGCTTTACTCCTCTCACGTGGGTTTCGGTCGAGTGACGAGGTGGCGGGTAAAAATGTGGAAGCTTCGAGTGGAAGCTCTCAGGAGAAGGCCAGCCTAGCACAGCCAACCGCGACCCGCCAAGCAACCAGAACGGCCGGGGTAGCATTCGGCACCCAGCTGTGGGAAACTCGATTCATGCCAAAACGCAAGCTTCGGATCGTGAAACGAGTCAGGAATACTCCCGTACTGGCCATCTGCGAATCCTGCAACGCGCAGTTTGAGGGAGACCCTGCCAGGGGAAACGCGCAGTCTGCGATCCAGGGGCAATTCAATACCCATAAATGCAAACCGGTGGAGGCCAGCCCGGCCGCTGCGCCCATCCTGAAAAAAACCACTAAGGCTTAGCCGCGGCGCGGACTTTATCCCGCCATCCTTTGCGGTTCAAGGCTCTTACGGCACCCAGTCCGCGATGAAGATATTGGTTTCGTGCGGAACTTTGCCATTTCGTCCCGAAACCCATACCAGTTTCTTCCCGTCAGGACTGAAAACCGGAAAGCCGTCGAAATCGTCCGTGTAGGTAAGGCGCTCCAGGTTCGTGCCGTCAAGATTAATGCCATACAGTTCGAAGTTGCCCATCCCGCCGGTCGATCCCACATTGGAAGAAAAAATAATCCGCTGGCCGTCGGGAAAGAACGACGGAGCGAAGCTGGCCGCGCCCAGATTCGTAATCTGGCGCTTCCGGCTGCCATCGGCCTTCATCAGCCACAACTCGAGATAGGTTGGGCGAATCAGATTCTGCTTCAGCAACCCAACGTAGTCGTCGGTCTCTTGCCCGGGTTTGGGATGATGTGCGCGGTACACGATCCACTTGCCATCGGGAGAGAAAAAGGGGCCGCCGTCGTATCCCAGCTCGTGGGTCAACTGCTTCACGTGCTTGCCGTCGGCATCCATGGTGTAGATATCGAGATCGCCGTGGCGCAGGGAAGTGAAGACAATCTTTTTGCCGTTGGTTGAAAACGTTGCTTCCGCGTCATAACCCGGTGTGGTCGTGAGTTGCTTGACCTCCGAGCCGTCCGGATTCGCGGTGAAGATATCGAAGCTGGAATACACTCCCCACACATAACCCTTTGAGTAGTCCGGCTTCGGCGGGCACGCCGCATCTCCCAGGTGCGTCGAGGAATAGAGAAGCTTCTTTCCATTGGGATAGAAGTACGAACAGGTGGTGCGTCCCTTGCCGGTCGAAACCAGGCGCACGTCCGAGCCGTCCAGGTGCATGGTGAAGATCTGGTCGCACTTGAAATCACCGCGGGTGGACTGGAAGATCAGCTTCTTTCCGTCGCCGGAAAAGTAAGCCTCCGCGTTCTGCCCGCCGAACGTAAGCTGCGTAATGTTGCGCAGATGCTTCTCTTGCGGAGCTGCGCCCGCCGGGCCGGAAGTTTGTGCCGCCGCCAAGGTCGAAAGCAGCCATCCACCGCAGATGAGTGTGAAACCAGCCAACCCTATTCGTTTCATGGAGGCCGCCAGTTTAGCAGAGCCGGGTTGACCGGGTTGCTCCTGGGGAACTCCCTTGCGCCGGCAAATCTCGGCGCCGGCGACTGGGGCGGCTCATGTGGAGGAACCTCGAACTATATCTGAAAGCTATAACAAGTCACTAGGCCCCCTGGGAGTGCTTCTGTGCCATCGCCGGATAAAAGTGGCCCTCACGGCCCCCGCGAGTCCGATCGTCGATCCTGGGGCCGTCCAGTGGCCCTAGCGGCGTATTCCTCGCGACGTTCTAATCTCCGGGTGACGAAGAAATGCGGCTTGGTCACGTTTAGCTGTAAGACAAGCAGACAGCATGCCATAAAGTCGGGCCGATGCCCTGCCCTGGAGTCGCGGCCAGTTCCTGACCCTATTTCCGGAAGTGATGCAGAATCGCATCGGCCTGGGTGCGAGTGACCACTGCCGACAAAGCCGCCGAATCCGCTTGCTTCACGGCTTGCAGGCTTCCGAAGTGCTGCAAAAGACGGCGCGTGGTGTTTTTGCCGACCCCGGGAATTTCCAGCAGTTCCGTAGAGCGGTCGCGGATCTCGCGGCGTTTGCGATGGAAGGTTACGGCGAAGCGGTGAGCTTCATCGCGGATGAGTTGAACCAGGTGCAGCACCGGCGAGTGGTGATCGAGCACAACCGGTTCGCTTTCCTGCCCGTACACGTAAATAATTTCTTCCCGCTTGGCGATCGCCGCGAGCGGCTGGTTGATGATCTCAAGCGCTTCGAGCGCCGCGGCCGCCGCATGTAACTGGCCGAGCCCGCCGTCGATCAGGATCAGGCTGGGCATTTTCTTTTTTTCTTCCTGCAGGCGCTGGTAGCGCCGGGTGACGACTTCCCGCATGGAAGCGAAGTCATCCACGCCATCCACGGTGCGAATAATGAACTTGCGGTAGTCGGACTTCTTCATCTGCCCGTCTTCCCAGACCACCATCGAGGCCACGGTTTCCGCTCCCTGAATATGCGAAATATCGAAGCACTCGATGCGTTCCGGACATTCCGCGAGCCCCAGCGCGTCTTGCAAGGCTTCCTGAATGGCTTTGCGGTTGGGCTTCATCACCCGGAAACGCTGATCGTAGGATTGCTTGGCATTGTTGCCGGCCAGATCGAGCAAAGCGCGCTTGTCGCCGCGTTGGGGGACCAGCAGGTGCACCCGCGAGGCCCGCCCGCCTTCATCGGCAAGTTGTTCTGAGAGCAAATCTTCCAGCGACTCGCGGTCGTCAAAATCCACCGGAACGTAAATATTGCGGGGGACGTAGGGCTGTCCGATGTAGAGCTGGTTGAGCAGAGACGAAAAGAAATCGCCGGGATGAAAGCCGGACGCTGCTTCGCCGCCGGTCTCGGCATGGTTTTGAACCGCGGCAAACTCCGGCAAGTCTTCCCAGAAGAATTCGCGGCGATCGAGCACTCGTCCGCCGCGCATGTGGAACAGGTTCACCGCCAGCATGCCGTTTTCGTAGTGATATCCGAAGACGTCGGCATCGTCGCCCTCGACCGCGGCAATGCGTTGTTTTTCCTGGAGTTGTTCGACGGTCGAGATCAGATCGCGATACTTGGCGGCGCGCTCGAACTCTTGCGCTGCCGCGGCTTCCTGCATGCGTTCGCGCAGAGAACCGGACAGGTCCGTGGGCCGGCCTTCGAGCAGGAGTTTCACATCGCGCACCGCCTCCTGATAAATCTCGGGCGTGGTCAGTGCTTCCACACAGGGGCCCAGACAGCGTCCAATGTAGTACTGCAAACAGGGCCGCGGATGGTAGCGGGTCAGATCAACCTTGCACGACGGAACCAGGAAGTGGCGATGAATGAGATCGACGATGCGATACGCGAGATTGGCCGGGAAGTACGGTCCGTAGTAAGCGCTGCCGTCTTTTCTGAGGCGGCGCGTCACATGCACGCGGGGGAAACGCTCACCCAGGGTTAATTTGATATAGGGATAGGTCTTGTCGTCCCGCAGAAGAATGTTGAAGCGCGGTTGCTTCTGCTTGATGAGGTGATTCTCGAGGGCCAGCGCTTCTTTGTTGTTGGCCACCACGATGTAGTCGACATCGACGGCCTCGCGCACCAGCGTGCCGGTCTTGGCATCTTCGGCGCGTCCCAGGTGAAAATAAGAGCTAACGCGGCTGCGCAGATTCTTGGCCTTGCCGACATAAATGACCGTTCCCTCGGCGTTTTTGTAGAGATAGACGCCGGGCTCGGTGGGCAAGGTGCGGATTTTCGCCTGCAGATCCATGAACCGGGTATTTCTATTTTACTGCGGTAACTACAGTGAGGCCGGTATGCCGAAACCATCGTCCCACCGGAAGAGAACGCGAAATCCGTCTTGCCCAGGAAAGTGGTCGAAAGCCCCGGCGACAGAGGGGCAGGCGATCCACCATATAAAATTTCCTCGATTACTATCGCCTTTTCGTCGGCAAATTTTGTCGCTCCTGCTATGATGTCTTGTATCTTATTGACCAGTCAACAGTTGTCAGAGGCGTCCGGAAAACCGTGGCTTGGCACCCCTCGTGCATATTCCCAGGGTGGTCACGAAAGTAGCGGACCACGGGTGAAAATAGCCCAGGGACTCAAGATTAAGCTCATAGATAGGGAAGGAGCCCTACAACGATGAATCGCACTTCGTTAATTGTTCTGCTGGCAGGGAGCATGCTTGCGACGGTCGGCTGCTCCAGCAAGAATTACGTACGCCAGGAAACGACTCCACTCATTAACAAGACCAATGAGCTGGACGACATGACCGCCAAGAATTCGAAAGACATTAAAGACGTCGACTCAGCGCGCGCAAGCCGGGATCCAGCCGTGCAGGCGAAGGCGGCGGAGGTCGACCAGAAGGCCCAAGCCGCCGGGCAGCAAGCAGCGCAGGCGCAGACCTCGGCCGATACCGCAGTGCATCGGGTCGACACCCTGCAGAATACGGTGGCGAACCTCGACAACTATCGCGTGGTCACCGAGACCGCGGTTCACTTCGGTTTTAACAAAGACGGTCTGACCAAGCAGGCGAAAGAAGCGCTGGATCAGCTGGCCACCGACGTTCCCAATACCAAGGGCTACATCATCACGGTGGAAGGTGGAACCGATTCGGTGGGTCCGGTCGATTACAACTACGACTTGAGCCAGCGCCGCGCGAATGCGGTGATCCAGTATCTGGCGGCGAGCCACAACATCCCGGCTTACAAGATTTATTTGATCGGGCTGGGCAAGGACAAGCCGGTGGAATCGAACAAGACCGCCGACGGACGCGCCAAGAACCGCCGCGTGGATGTCCGGCTGATGACCAACACCGACGGGTGAGGGAAGCACGCCGGCACAGCCGAACCCGGGTACGGCCATCCACCAATCCGCCTTCGCCATGTAAACGTTTCCCCCTCCTCCCCGGAGGACTTCGCCAACCCAGGCCGCTCCCCCCCAGAGGCGGCCTGATTTTTTTGCTGCGACGCCGGGCAGGCGACAAGGGCTTTTTACCGCCGGGAACGCAAAGGTTGGCGAAGAGCACAGAAGCATCGGCGGAGGAAAGGATGGGTGGAAAAGCGCTAGAATATCCGTATGCGGCGTCTGTTGGTGTGTGTGATTTTGCTGGTCGGCAGCAGCGTTTGGGCGCAAGTGGAGACTCTACCCTCTTCGGGCAAGGGGCCGGGGCCGACGCAGCCGCCTCCGCGATCGGATCGCAGCAAGGAGGCGGGAGACAGTTCCAGCCGGGATACGCGAATCGATATCAGTCCGCCCCGCAATGACGCCAAGGATCATCCCGGAAGCAGCGCCGCGGCGGATGACAGCGACGATTCCAGGGACGCGTCCAGTGATGTGCAGGAGTTCCACCCCTGGGATCCGCACAAAGCCATGAAAGACGTTGAGGTCGGGGACTTCTACTTCAAGCGGAAGAATTACCGCGCGGCGCTGGACCGCTACAAGGAAGCGCTGGTGTACAAGGAAAACGATGCCATGGCGAATCTGCGACTGGGGCAGACCTATGAAAAGCTGAAGCAGCCGGATGAGGCGGTGGCGCACTACGAGGCGTATTTAAAGATTCTGCCGCATGGTCCGTTTTCGGAAGAAGCGGAGAAGGCGATTGAGCGGTTGAAGGGGAAGCCGGTGGCGAGTAAGTAGTTGCGATAGGGTCCCGCGGGGGATGGAGTTGTGGAATCCCGCCCTGGCGCAAAGTGTGTGCCAGCTCCTGCGATCATGGTGAACACCCAAACTTAAATCAATTATTGCTGGGGGATCACTTTTCCGTCATACACAATCCTTCCGCCCACCATGGTCAGCACCGATTCTGTCTTCGGCAGATCCGAAGCATCGATCGTGAAAATATCCTGCGAAAGAACAGCCAGGTCAGCCAGTTTCCCTGGCTCGAGGCTGCCCTTGTCTTTTTCTGCAAACTCGGCGTATGCCGATGTGAGGGTGTAGGCGATCACGGCTTGTTCCCGGGTGATGGCTTCGGACGGCCGATCCGGATGAAGAGAAGCAAACATAATATTCAGATAGGGATTCGTTGGACCGTCCGAACCGAATGCGACAGGAATGCCTGCTGCCAGCAAGGACCGCAGCGGCTGGGCTTTGGTCCCTTCCCAAAGATCATTCTCAAGGCCAGGAGACATTCTCACAGCAGCAAGGTGCGTCGGGTTCTGTACCACCACGATTTCCATCTCCTTCGCCAGCGGAATCAACTCCGGTGTCAGGCCGTCGCCATGCTCGAACCGGACTCGCTGTCTGGCCCAGACTTGCGTTCCACCCGCGGACTGCATAGCGTGCAGCATCGCCGCCGTCGCGGGATAGGCGGACACATGAACCAGCAGTTGATCATGGTCGTGCTGCGACTCCCGCAACATAGCCGCAATTTCTGTTTCCGGGAACGTCAACTGCTCGTGTAGAACGAAGTAGTTCACAGTTGCCGGATCGTTGCGCGGCGCGAAAGTTCCTTCGAGCGGAACCCCGTCGAGCATCCACTTGGTACCACTGACGGTTATGAGAGGATTTGAACTGCGCGGCGCCGGCCGGCCCTCTTGTGTGTCGCGGCCTGCGGGAGTTGTTCCGGGCATTCTGATGACGCGCACCCGAATTGGAGTAGGCGCTTTCTCCAGGAGCGCAACACCGCGCTCAGGCGGCATCCTATTCGACATGTCCTGGATGGTCGTGATCCCCCACTTGACGGCCGCGGATAAGGTCCGGCGTAGCTCTGCAAGAGCGTCCGCCTCGCTCGTCTGGTCCGAAAGGGTGCGCTTCACATTAAACGCGGCATACTCGCGAATGACTCCGGTGAGCCTGCCGTCCTGAGACCTTTCGTAGCGCCCGCCAAGCGGGTCAGGCTGGTTCTCGCGAATTCCAGCCCGCGCCAGCGCTGAACTGTTCAGTATCAGGGCATGGCCGGTAAGGGTTTCCAGAATGACGGGGTTGCTGGGAGCTACCTGGTCGAGGGAGTTTCGATTCACGGCAGGATCGCGAAAGATCTTCCAGGCGATGTCGCCTCGGATGAACGTTCCTTTGGGCGCCTTCGACAAAGCTGCGGCAATCGCAGCCTTCATTTCAGGCCAGGCCGGATCTGGAGTCTTGAGCTCCAGATCAATGCGATTGGAGGGAAAAATGGTGAGGTGGTTATGCGCGTCGTTGATTCCTGGAATTACGGTGCGCCCGTCGAGGTCGATCTGTTTCGTGTGCGGTCCGGCAAGGGTCCTGATTTTTGCAGAATCTCCGGTCGCCGTGATTCGATCCCCACGGATCGCGAGAGCCTGCACATAGGGATGGGCGGCGTCGCTGGTAAAGATCTTTCCGTTGAACAGAATCACGTCTGGTGCCGTCTGTTGGCTTTTCACCGCGACAGGCGAGAACCCCAGGAAAAGGATGGCGCAGGTTTTGATGAATCGGCTATTCATATTCAGCCTTACGCGGCTGTCCGGCTCGGGAAGAGCAGGGTCTATTTTGGATTGTCCGCATACGTACTCCTTGTTCTGATGCCGGACCGCGAGATCGAACACTCAGCGATTCGTGACTGGCTGAGTGGATGCGGCGAGCGGCAGCGTCAATCTGCTCGCGTGCTTCGCATCATGGAAGACCTTGATATTTGCAATACGTGCATCCTCGACCCTCTCGTAGCCGATACGGCCGCCCGTGTTGTAGTTCTTCTGGAAGGCGGGTGAATTGAGGGGAGCGATGATGAGGCGTAGCCGGGGCCGACTTCGGTGGCGCCAATCGCCGACGGCGCTGTCAGCATGATGGCCACCGCTACAACCATGACCAGCTTCACGATTAGCGCCTTTCCCGTTGGCTCCTCCTCCTGCTTCGTCGGTCGCGACATAAGGTTTGCTGCTCGCAAGTTGGATTTGACCGGCTGAAAGCTGCCATCTGGTGTCCAGGGAGTCCCGGTCTGAAGACGGATGCAGGAAGTTTAAACTCTTTGCCTCACCAAGGCTCCGATGATGTTGAGAAGCGGTGAGTGCCGTCGGAACTTTAGAACTTGTTTCGTCGTCAGATCAAGTCATTCCTTTCTAAGCTGGGCGGAAGGCGTGGGAGTTCTCAAGGGGCCTATCCGGTGGCATACATAGAAAAGCTCTCCAATGGCTGCGGTTCCCGCAATCATGAGGAGTGCCAGAATAACGATCGCAATGGATGTTCCCGGGCTGCCGAGGTCTGCCTCGGCTTGCGCGCGTAGCATGGCGAGCTTGTGGAGAGCGCTCTCGGCATCGGTCGCTGTTCCACCGTTCGCACAACAGCTGCGCGCTTCAGCTGGCTGAAAGCCGCAAGCGGGACAGGCTCCCACCGGGTCATCCTTTCGCGGCGGGATGATGGGAAATCGATCTTTGGAGTTGTTCAGTCGTTCAATCATGGGCGTATTCCGTCACCACGCATCAGCCAGCATCATTTGTCGCCGGGTTGGGCGCGAACGCTGCGCGCTGCTCGATAGGCGCTGGTGCTGCATCCAACCTCGAACCGGTGCCCCGGGTTTATAGCGGAGGACGAATGTTGCTGTATTCAAAACGGGTTGAGCGATGTTCCTTGCCGGCCTTTCCTCCGGCATCTAGATCCTGTTCGTCACGCAGAGGCAGTCCGGTACGCCTGGATATCCACATCTGCGCGTCTTCCCTGGAGTCTTCGATTTCCCGGTGCATGGAATAGACGGCTGCGGACTCGGTGCCGACGAGTTCGTTCCGAACAAAGCGGCAGCTTGCCTTACCGCGCTCCTCGTTTTCTTTCGCTTGCTCCAGGACTTCTTCTGGCGTAGCCGGACTGTGCATCCACTTCCCATTTGCGCGGATGTAAATCTTGCCCTGAACGTAGATGGTCTCGCTTTCCCGGGGCTTGCCGCCGTTCACGAAGCTTGCGGTATGGGTCGTGTAGGTGTGACTCGAGGTCGAGACCACCTTTTTTAAAGCATCGAAGACCGGTTGGCAGGAATCCGCGCGGGCCGGGGCGGCAAGTCCCAGCATCATGAGTGAGGCAAAAAAAGAAAGGGTAAAGACGCTATTGCGATGGTTGCGGACCATGAGCTTCTCCATTCGCCAACTGTGAACCCGGTCATTGAAGCGGCTGATCTTTACGTCGCCAATCCGGTCTGGTTTGTTTCGCGATCAGGGTGTGAGTTTGGCGGTGTAGCCAAAAAATCTGAAGGCGGAGTCGATGTAGAGGCCGACAATCTGATTGAAACGGTTGATGCCAACAACCCAGGTCGATCCCACCCCGACGAAGGGAGCGTCAATGTTCAGGTATTGTCCGCCGTACACGGCGAAGCCGTGCTGAAAGCCTTCGTAGTTGTTCAAATCCCCGTCGCCCCACATTCCCACCAGGTTGCCCGTGTCGTTGATTCCGGCTACCTCGCTGAACACTGCCCCCGGGTAATCGATGGTGGTGAAGTTGGTGCCGGTCAACGAGAATCCGTGATAGGTGCCGGCGGTGTCTACGTAAGTGCCGACGATTACCCCTGGATTATTGAGACCCAAGGGAAAGGTGTAGATGGCGCCGGGGAATTGAAAGCTGGTATAGGTGCTTCCCACCAGTGAAAACCCGTAGCTGTTCAGTTGGGCGTCGTAGTAGAGGCCGGCAATTTCACCCGAGTCGTTGACGGCACTGGCTTGACTGATGTAGGCACCAGGAAAATCGATGTTGGTGTAGACGCCCTTCACCAACTTGAAGGCGTGGTAGTTGGTGGCCGAATCGATGTAGGTGCCGACGATCTCACCAAGGTTGTTAATTCCGCTGGCCTGAGTCCGTATGGCCCCGGGGAAACGAATACTCTTGAATGCCCCGTGATTCAGGAGAAATCCGGTATCGCCAATGTCAACTTCCAGATCGGCGCCATACCCGCCAACCATCTGACCGAGGTCGTTGATCCGGTAGGCCGAACTGTCAGAGGCGCCCGGGAAGTCAATGGTCCCGAAATTGACGGCGGTAGGGAGTCCCGGCTGAGGGTGATTTGGTGAAAGCTGACGGTTTTGTTCCTTCGGCGCGGGCAGTCCGAGCGCTGGACGAAGAATCTGTTTGCCGGTCTGGGCCAAAGCGAGTCCAGCCAGCAGAACGCATGCCAGCAAGAGTTGGAATGGGTCATGTGGCTTCACGAAAATCTCCTTCAATCGGTCAGCGCTGGTCGACGACTTCCGAGACCGGGCACGGTGTGCCTTCTACCGGTTCGATTTGGAACAGGGCGCGGGGGAAATATTGATGCAACCAAGGCGGGAGTCAATGAAACAACCTTTTAAATGCGGCTTAACAACGAAGTGTCTGTTACACAATGATTTAGGCGGGTGGATTAACAGTTCGAGCTTCAAAGGTCCGCTTGTGCCGTGGCCCTCTATCCTGATTTCCCTTTCAACTCCGCCAGCGCCAAGCACGCTTCCAGTTCAATCTGATTCGCAGGCGCTCCAGGGTTGCTTTGGCCAGACTGTCTGCGTCGGCGAGAGGCATTTTCACCCGGTCGTTCCACCCGCACCCGCAATGCAGGTCTTACTAGCGAGTGGAGCCGGTGTCGGTTGGAAAGAAACGGGCCGAGGGCGCGGATAAGACGAAACGCGTTACCCCTCCCCCGGAGTAGCGCACATTCAGATACTGGAGGCTCGGCCGAGTCTTGCGCTCGGCACAATATCCCCGGTGTGACCAGCAATCAAGTCAAATGTGAGACCGCAATCCAAGATAGGGTAGTGGTTGTTGAATTTCGCAGCAGATTAATATTGCCACCATAGATCGTCCGGGCTCTGACTAACAGGCAAGCCGATAAGAAGTAAACAACCACTGAGCCTAACCTCGTTTGGTGTACATGCGAACCGCCACGTAGATTACCACCACAACCACAACGATCTCAGCCAAAGTCTGGAGCGTCATTTTCGCAGCCTCCCAGCCGGGTTCAATTGTCCCACCAATCCCTGCAGAGACCAACAGAAAGGCGTTTCGAACCCAAATTAGGGCAAGAATATACTTGCCTCGCCCATAAGATTAGCCTACCATCATCGCCATGTCCAGTTTCTCTAAGGGATTCCAATCTTTTTTGGAGGGATTCGATTGGAAGCTTATATCAGACTACTGGCGCGGCATCAGAGAGCACGCATGGGAGATATTTTGGGGGTCTGGCGTGCCGGGAATAGCCTTCACGATTTATACCCTCTACTATGCGCCAGCAAGAGCATACCTACCTTGGGCAGTAGCGTGGGCAATTCTTGTGGCTGGGTATTTCATCTGGCGGGCTGACCATATACGTCTAGTCAAACGAATAGAATTGCGCGATGTCCGGGTAGTAGTTACGCCCACCAAGGATGCACAGACCGGAAATCCTGGAGCCGATAGAGCAGTGGTACAGCTTTCGGTCGAATGTGCCTCCGAAGTCAGCGTTGAAGGTTGTGTAGGGAGACTTGTGTCGGCTCAAAAATGGGAGGCCACCGAAAATAAATGGAAACCCACGAACGTAGATGAGCCATTGACTTTGATTTGGTCTGTGACCGACACACTTCAACGTTCCTTGGAAATTGGAGTGCCGTTGCGCCTCAATATTTTCTACGTAGACAATGTTCCTCAAAAATGGATTAGAGTTTGCACGGATCGTATTCCGTTTCGAATGGAACGGGTATTCATCGACTCGCAGTTGGATGAGGTATTCAAATTCGACATATCAGTAACTGGTTCTGGATGTCTTCCTGCCACAGCGTCTTATAGAGTGCAATTTGGTGGAGAGTGGGATAAGCCCATCATAGAGAGACTTTAGAAAATGAAGACCGATGGAGAACAATCCGAGCTCCAAAAGTTCGATGCTGTAATGCGGAAGATTCTTTCTGTCTCCAAGGTTGAATTGAAGAAAAGAGAGGCAGAATGGAAACGGAAAAGAGCAAAGAAAAAGCGGGCTCTTTCTTAGCCCGCCGTCCTCGGCCTTGCCGTCGAGTGGCCCGTGTCTGGGTAGTCTTTGCTCAATTTGGCTTGCCTGTTAGTTGAGCGAACGTGATGCGCTTTCCTGTGATCTGCCGGACAGCAAGATCGAAGCGGCCAGCATCATCCAGTTCTTTGCGGTTGTTGAAACGCGAACATTTGTTCGTCAAGGTAGCGGTGAAGATGAAACGGTTCTACGCTAACGTAGGTTCCCGAAATGCCGCGCTTGAGCAGCGACCAAAAATTCTCAAGCCCATTAGTGTGTACGCGACCGTCTACGTATTGAGTAGCGTGATCGACAACCTGATGGGCATAGTCCGTAGCCAACCCTTCGTAGGACATGAGTGCATCCGAGTACAGGGCCGCGCCAGCGGTGACGTGCTTATAGACCGCTTCTTGCAACACGGCTTTGCGACGACTCGGAACTACGGTAGCGCGAATCTTTCCGCCCCGTTCCAAGATGCCCATGACTGCGGTCTTGTCCTTGGTGCCAGTTCCAGTGATGCGGCGCTTGCGTTCGGAGACATGCATGTTGCGCGCCTTCCCGCCAATGAAGGTTTCGTCCACTTCAACTTCGCCGCCGAGTTTAGAACCGAAGAAATCGTCCTGCATCGCAAGGCGAATCCGCTGCAACATGAACCATGCCGACTTTTGGGTCACTTTGATGTCGCGGGCAATCTCGTAGCTGCTAACGCCGTTCTTGCAGTTAGTGAGCATCCACGTTGCCGTAAGCCACTTATCAAGAGAGATCGGCGAGTCTTCGTAGATCGTTCCGACCTTCACGGAGAATTCGCGCTTGGAATGATGGCTACCGCACTTCCATGTGCGCCGATTGGCGTTGAAACTAACCTTGGTAGCTCCGCAACCGGGACAGGCCACGCCGTTCGGCCAGCGCCGGACAGCAATGTAGTCGATGCAGTTGTCAGGATTCGAGAAGTAGACGATCGCTTCTTGGAGGCTTTTAGGTTCTTGATTCATCTTCGTTCTCCGTTGACTAAAATGTATCAAAAACACATGGGCGAGTCAAGTAAATTATTGCCCAAATTAGACAACAGGGGGGGATGCCTCCACAAGGGAAGCGGTCTAAGTCTCGGGCTTCGAGTCCGATCCTCGCGATGAAGCGATCACGCGGTGCGTGCTGATCCGGTCTGAAAGCGCTTCGCCGCGAGAATGGTGAGCACGAGGAAAAGCACCAGAACGGTCAACTGGGCGACCAGGAATGGAGGTTCGGACTGCGTCGGGGCCAGGGCTTTCAGTGCCGGTACCTTCAGGAACGCCTGCACGATGGCGACGAACACATTCAGATACAGCGCAATCACGGCGGAAACCACGTAGATGCGGCGCCAGGCTCCCGCGAGGTGCCGGGCGTAGCGCGCGACCATCGCAACCGCCAGCAAGACCAGCGAGATGGTGCCGACCTTATGGGACGGCAGGAGATGCTCGAAAGGAAACAGGAATCCGGTCACACTGGTCAGCACCGTAGTCGCCAGGAAGATCGCAGTCCAACCGTCCAGGCGTTTCCCGGTAAGCAACCCGAACAACACGATGAGACCGGAGCCAATTCCCACCAGGCTCAGCAACACGTGAACGAAAGTGAAGGTCGACGTACTCATGCCCAGGATCATGGGGTGCCTCCTTTTGAAGGGACCGATAGTACGACGGCCGGGGTGAAATTGCCAGTTGCCATTCATCAATGGTGACTGCAAACCTCCGACCCGGCCAGTCTGGCTGTGTGCCAGCCGGGTTCACGGCCGGTGGCGGCAGTTTTCCCTCCGCTGCTTTCCCTAATCACTGGGCTCACACCATCCCGTTGATCGATTTTTATTTTCGCAGCATGCTTCCACGAATGGGAGCGGTGATGTGCGATAACCGCACTGGATGCTTTCGGCCGATGACAAAGCCATCCGGGCTGCATTATGATTTCTTTTCTTTAGACGAAAGAGCTTCGAGCATTGGATTCTCCGAAGACGAGGAGAAGCGCGTGACCCAGGGGAAGAATGAATCCGCGGCGCTCCGTCCCTACCGGCGGATGGAGGCCGGGACTCAGCCGGATTATCTGTATGCGGGATATCGCGCCACGGTGCGCCGCGCGCCAACTAAGCCGCTGATCCTGCTGCCGCACACGCTCTCGGAAATTACCGGGCCGGTCTTTGGACACGAAGCCATCGGAGAAACCGACAGCGACCTGACTCGCCAACACAGCGGAGATCCGCTGGGCGAGCGCATCACGGTCAGCGGCCGGGTGCTCGACGAAGACGGGCGTCCGGTGGCGAACACGCTGCTCGAGTTGTGGCAAGCCAATGCCGCGGGCCGGTACTTCCATAACAAGGATGATCACCGCGCGCCCATCGATCCCAACTTTACCGGCGCTGGACGCACCCGGACCGGCGCGGATGGTTCCTACCGTTTTGTCACGGTGAAGCCGGGCGCGTATCCCTGGAGGAATCACGACAACGCCTGGCGTCCCGCGCATCTTCACTTCTCATTGTTCGGACCGGCATTGGTCACGCGTTTGGTCACGCAAATGTACTTTCCCGGTGATCCGCTGCTTCCGTTCGATCCCATCATCCAGTCGATTCCAGATGAGAAAGCCCGGCAGCGATTGATCTCGACCTTCGACTGGGAAACGACGCAGCCGGAGTGGTGTCTGGGATTTCATTTCGACGTGATCCTGCGCGGCCGCGAACAGACTCCATTCGAGACTTAAGATGAAACTGGTTCCCATTGCTTCCCAAACCGTCGGCCCCTATTTTCACCTGGGCCTTACGAATCCCCGATCCGTCGGCCGCATTGCCGGTCCCGGGGCGAAGGGCGAAAGGCTGACGCTGGTTTGCACGGTGCTCGACGGCGACGGCGCACCGGTACCGGATGCCATGCTTGAGATATGGCAAGCCAACGCCGACGGCAAGTACGATCATCCCGAAGACACGCAGGACAAGGCGCTCGACGCCGCCTGCCAGGGCTTTGGCCGCATGGGAACCGATGCCGTGGGAAGGTTGGAATTTGAGACTATCAAGCCCGGACGGGTTCCCGGACCCAACCACCGGTTGCAGGCGCCGCATCTCAATGTGTCGATCTTTGCGCGAGGGCTTCTTAAGCGGCTGCCGACCCGCATCTATTTCGCCGGCGATCCCGCGAATGATGAGGACTTCGTACTCTCTCTGGTGCCGAAAGACCGGCGCGAAACCCTGTTGGCGCGTCCCGATTCTTCCCGCCCGGGATCATGGCACTTTGAGATTCACCTGCAAGGCGACCAGGAAACGGTTTTTTTTGAGGTGTAATACTACCGAGGTCGCGTGCCCAATTTCATGGCGGCAGTGTTAACCTCTGCAATGTTCAGAGCGGCAACGAGGTATGCATGCCG
>CAWJAA010000037.1:0-38049 GCA_963840615.1 Terriglobia bacterium | reverse complement strand
TGAGGACGCAGGCTGGACGAGCTGGCCAGGGCGGGCGACTCGGATTCTTGCGTGACTTTGCGTCCGGACTCGGTGTCGCGCTTGAGGCGCTGAAGATCAGCCCGCATGTCGGAGGCGTGCTGGTAGCGCAAGTCGCGCTCTTTCTCTAAAGCTTTGTTCACGACGTCTTCGAGCTTGGCGGGAAGCTCAGGGTTGAGACGAACCGGAGAAGCGGGGGCGCGGTTGAGGATGGCTTCGAAGATGACGCCGGAAGTGTCTCCGCGGAAGGGGAGCGTTCCGGTGGCCATTTCATAGAGGACGACGCCGAAAGAAAACAAGTCGGTGCGGGGATCGAGCTCCTTGCCACGGACTTGTTCGGGAGACATGTAGGCGACGGTGCCGACCGCGGTGCCGGGACTGGTGAGGTATTCGAGCGGCTCGACGGCAGTGGGCATGGCGGTGGCGCCCGAGGGATCGACGGCACGCGGGGTGACTTTGGCTAGTCCGAAGTCAAGGATTTTGGCGTGTCCGCGGGCGGTGACGAAGATGTTGGCGGGCTTGATATCGCGGTGAACGATGCCCTTGGCGTGGGCGGCATCGAGGGCATCGGCGATTTCGATGGCGAGCGAGAGCAGGGTCTCGAGGTCGAGCGGGCGTCCGGCAATGCGGTGCTTCAGGGTGACGCCTTCCAGGTACTCCATGGCGATGAAGGGGCGTCGTTCGAACTCGCCGATGTCGTGGATGGTGCAGATGTTGGGGTGATTGAGGGCGGAAGCGGCCTGGGCTTCGCGCTCGAAGCGGCTGAGGGCCTGGGGATCTTTGGCCACGTCATCGGGGAGGAATTTTAAGGCTACGAAGCGGTGCAGGCGGGTATCTTCGGCTTTGTAGACGACTCCCATGCCTCCGCCGCCGAGTTTCTCGACCACGCGGTAATGCGAGATGGTTTGGCCGATCATGGAATGCGGTCATGGTAGCGGGGGTGAGTAGGGGAGTCAATTGGAACCCATTGCCGATTTTCGATTGTCGATTTTCGATTGAAAACCAGGACCGGAGCACTCAGGATCAGGAAGGGATGATTCAGATCAGGGCTGGGACTCGGGCGGTGACGGGGCGGCGGCACTCGCGGATTTCCTGGATTTGCGAGGTGATGATGGGCATACGGTAGGACGGATGATGAAATTCGAGGTGCATGCCGCGGCCGAGGAAGCGGAGCTTGAGCATGGAGCCTCCCCAGGTGGATCCCGCAATGGCCACCAGGACAGGTTGGGGACAATAAAGAGGATGTCCGGAAAGAAAAGCGTAATTGTTGCCGAGCATGACAGCGGTGTAGGAGTGATGTTGAGTATCGATCTGGAGGACGGTCCAGGGAGGCAGCTTTTCGAGGAACACTCCGCCCTCGATTTCCGACTGGACGATGTTGCGGTTCACGGAGTCGCTGAGATTGGGGTGGGGCGTGAACGAGAGTGAAGTCGAGGCCAAGGGTCTGTTCCTATACGGTTAGACGCACAGACTACCAAGTTGGTAGTTAGGGTGACATAGGAGGGGAGGCTTGTCCAGTGGCGGCTAGCCGCGGAGTTTTTCGAGCCATTCTTCGCCCTGGGGCCAGGGGCCGTAACCGGCGTCGGTGTTGATGTGTCCAGCGCGTCCGAGGTTGATGAATTCGCTGCCCCAGGCGGCGGCAAACGCTTCGGCGCGGTGGAGAGTAGCGTAGGGGTCGTCGCTGCTGGCTACGACTACGGAAGGGAACGGCAAACGAGCCAGCGGCATGGGAGTGAAACCCTCGGTGCCGGGGGGAAAGGTAGGGGCTTCCACGTCACTGGGGCCTACCAGGAATGCGGCGAGGACGCGTCCGCGGTTGGGGAACTTCGCGGCCCAGTGCGCGACCGTGGCGCAAGCCAGGCTGTGGGCGGCCAGGACAAAAGGACCACCGGCGGCGGAGAGAGCCTGGTCGAGGGTCGCGATCCAGTCGGCGCAGCGCGGGGTGTTCCAGTCCTTCTGCTGCACTCGTTTGTAGTCCGGGTGATGAGCTTCCCAGATGCTCTGCCAGTGTTCCGGACCGGAGTTATAGAGGCCGGGAATGAGCAGGACAGGTGGGCGCATGGTTCATTGTAACTGGACTGGGAAAGTTTCCGGCCGTAGAGATCGCCGGATTGTGTTCATGAATTGCAGATGAACGTTGCTTCTTGGTTTCTGTTTTTCCACCACTACCATCGATAGTTTTTCACCAACAATTCAAATCTGCTTAACACCCTGTTCACAGGCTGGTTCCTACTATCGACGCTCGAGGTCACAATGAAAAAGACAATTGTTTTCCTCTCCCTCGCCGCCGTCTGCCTCTTGGGAACGGCCATCGCCCAGAACAAGGACTTCCACCCCGGAAACATCAAACGGGTTTTGTTGATCAGCGTCGACGGTATGCACGCCGTCGATTTCGCGAACTGCGCCAACGGCATCAGTACCGTCAACAACGGGCAACCCTACTGCCCAGCGATGGCAGCCCTGGCCAAGGCTGGCATCAACTATGTCGCGGCCAGCACTTCAAAAACTTCGGATTCCTTTCCCGGCCTGACCGCAATCGTCACGGGCGGAAGCCCCGCCTACACCGGCGTCTACTATGACGTCGCTTATTCCCGGAACTATGACGCTCCTAAGAAAACCACGGGCAACGGCCTCGGGGCCGGTCCCTGCACTCCGGGCGCAGCGCCCACGGGCACCACGACCGAGTATGAAGAGGGCATCGACATCGACCAGACCAAAGTGAACGGTGGAGCGCCTGGCGCGGCACTGACCGACGGTGGCATTGCCTCGATCGATAACGACCGCCTGATCCGCGACCCAGCCAACGGATGCAATCCGGTCCAGCCGTGGGACTTTGTTCGCGCTAACAGCATCTTCAGCGTCATTCATCAGGCAGGCGGATACGCTGCCTGGTCCGACAAGCACCCTGCCTACGCTTCGGTCGCTTCTGGTATTGGCCCGTCGGCGCTCGACGACTTCTACGCACCCGAAATCAACTCGAACGTGATCGGCCTTCCCGGTGTCGTAACCCCGCTGGGTGCATCCTGCGCCACCATCCTCGATCCAGGGGCCGACCTGACCGCCTGGGCCAACAGCTTCCTCAACATTCAGTGCTATGACACGTTGAAGGTCGACGCGATCCTCAACGAAATCGATGGCAAGAATCATCTCGGCACCAAGACCACCCAGGTTCCCACCATCTTCGGCATGAACTTCCAGGCCCTCAGCGTAGGCCAGAAGTTCATCGAGGCAAGCAACAACACCACCGGAGGCTATCTGGATGCCGCCGGCACGCCCTCGGCCGCGCTACTGAACGAATTCGCATTTGTCGACGCTTCGATTGGAGCGTTCGTGAATGAGCTCAAGGCCAAGGGTCTTTATGACTCGACGCTGATCATCATCACGGCCAAGCACGGACAGTCGCCCATCGATCCCAGCCGTTACGTTTCTCAGAAGATCAACGGGACGTCGCCCGCCACCCTGCTTTCGAATGCGGACTATATCCCCTTCTCCGAATCGACCAACAATCCCACCGGCATTGGACCGACGGAAGATGACGTCTCGGTGCTCTGGCTGAAGAGTCCCTCCGATACTCTCGCTGCTGTCCAGATTCTCGAACAGAATGCTTCCACCACCGGAATCGCGCTGGGACAGATCTACTATGGCCCGTCGCTGTCGCTGAATTTCAATGATCCAACCATGGACCCGCGCACGCCCGATATCATCGTTGCTCCGAACGTCGGCGTCACGTATACCGGCAGCACCTCGAAGCTGGCGGAGCACGGCGGGTTCAACCACGACGATACGAATGTGATTCTGCTGGTTGCGAATTCGTCCTTCAAGCCGCTAACCGTCCGCGCCGAAGTGGGCACTGCCCAGGTCGCGCCCACCATCCTGCAAGCCCTGAAGCTGAGTCCCTCTTCGCTGACCGCGGTTCAAGCGGAAGGAACCGCCGTTCTCCCCGATGTCCCGCTCAAGTAACCTGTAACGGATCCAAAAAGAGTGGGCGCCCAGTGCCGGGCGCCCATTTTTTGTTCTATACAAATCGCGCAGCGGCGGACGCCTTCGTCCGCCTGCAAAACGAGGACGCTTACTCTTCTTCTTCTTTCACTTCGCCGCGGTCGGCTTTGGCTTTCTCGATGATTTTTTCCTGCTGTTGCGCAGGGACGACGTCGTAGTGATGCATTTCCATGCTGAAGCTGCCGCGGCCCTGGGTCATGGAAGTGAGGTCGACGCCGTAGGTGAGCATTTCGGCCATGGGCACTTCGGCTTTGACGAGGGTGTTGCCGCCTTTGTTGTCCATGCCCTGGATGCGTCCGCGGCGGCTGTTGAGGTCGCCCATAATGCCGCCGGCAAACTCGTCGGGCACGGTGATCTCGACTGTCATGACCGGTTCGAGCATGGTGGGCTTGGCGGTTTCCATGGCTTTTTTGAAAGCGATGCGGCCGGCCATCTGGAACGAGAGGTCGTTGGAATCTACATCGTGATACGAGCCATCGTAGAGGATGACGCGGAAATCGACGACCGGGAAGCCGGCGAGGTAGCCGCGGGCGGCGGCGTCTTTGATGCCTTTTTCGACGGCGGGGATGAAGTTCTTCGGGATGGCTCCGCCGAAGATATCGTTGACGAACTCGAACTGTCCGCCGCGGGGCAGGGGTTCCATCTTGATTTTGCAATCGCCGTACTGGCCGTGGCCGCCGGTCTGTTTCTTGTGGCGTCCCTGCACGTCGGCTTTGCCGCGAATGGTTTCGCGGTAGGGAACCTTGGGGGCTTTCAGCACGACTTCGGTGTGATAGCGCTTCTTCATCTTGGAGACGACGACTTCGATGTGCTGCTGGCCGGTGCCGGCGATGAGGAATTCCTTGGTCTGGGGGTCGCGGAAGAAGCGCAGCATGGCGTCTTCTTCCATCATCTTGTGGATGCCGACGCCCAGCTTGTCTTCGTCGGCGCGGCTCTTGGGCTCGATGGCGAAGGTGATGGCGGGCTCGGGCAGCTTGACCCTGGGGTACTGGATGGGGGCGGACTTGTCACCGAGCGTGTCTCCGGTGACGGTGTCTTTCAATTTGGCGACCGCGCCGATGTCGCCGGCGTGCAGTTCGTTGACCGGGACCGCGGTTTTGCCCTGCATGGTGGAGATGTGGGCGAACTTTTCGGAAGAGCCGCGGGTGAAATTCTGCAGGGTGGCGTCGTTCTTGAGGACGCCGGAGAAGACTTTGAAGTAGGAAATGCGGCCCGAGAAGGGGTCCGAGACGGTCTTGAAGATGTAGACGGAGACGGGTTCGGAGTCGGTTTCGTGGCGTTTGGGGGCGTCGCCGTTGCCGGAGGCGGCGGGCTCGCCTTGCACCCATTCGTGCTCGGAAGGCGCGGGGGTGTAGTCAACGATGAAGTCGAGGACGCGGTCGGCGCCGATGTTGCCCAGGCCCGAGGCGAAGATGACGGGGAAAATCCTGTCTTCGCGGATGGCGTTGTGTAAGGCGGGAATCAGGTCTTCTTCGGGGATGGTGCCTTTCTCGAAAAATTCTTCCATCAGGGCGTCGTCGCCTTCGGCGACCAGCTCGACCAGGCGTTCGTGCGCCTCCTGCACCTGCTCTTTCAGGTTGGCCGGAATCTCAATTTCCTTGCCCTTGCCGTTGCCCCCGAGTTCGTAGGTGAAGGCTTTCATGCGCACCAGGTCGACGACGCCGGTGAGGTTCTTCTCGCTGCCGATGGGGAGTTCAATGGGGATGGCGTTGCGTCCGAAGGTTTTCTGGACAGACTCGAGAACCCGGGTGGCATCGGCGCGCTCGCGATCCATGCGGCTGGCGACGATGAGGCGAGGGGTTTTGTATTCCTCACAATAGGCCCAGACACGTTCGGTGACGACTTCGACGCCGGCGACGCCATCGACGACCACGACCGCAGCGTCGACGACCGGGAGGACCATCTTGGCTTCGTGGACGAACATGTTGAAGCCGGGAGTGTCGATGAGATTGATCTTGGTGGTGCCCCACTCGACGTAGGCGAGGCTGCTGTTGATGGACATCTTGCGGGCGATTTCTTCCTCGTCGTAGTCGGTGGGGGCGGAGCCGTCGTCGACGCGACCCAGGCGCTGGGTAGCGCCGGCGGTGTACAGCATGGAAGCGATGAGGGAGGTTTTGCCGGCGTGGCCGTGTCCAATGAACGCGATGTTGCGGATGTTCGCGCCTTCGTAGACCTTCACGAGTGAGCTCCTTTAGCTGAGAGGATCGATTTCAGATGGCGGAATCAGGATTGGCCGGCCAGCCGAAGCGGCTGTCCCCACGCGGGCGGTAGCGGGCCCAGAACCTGAATCGAGTTCCCTCCGCAGCCTCCTATGGATAGACGTTTTTGGAGGCGATTCCATGCGGGGGTCAGCGTTCCGGAGGGGATCGCCGGGGGCTCCCAATGGCCAGGAAGAAGAGGACTGGATAAAGGCCAAGATGGAACTGCCTGCCAAAACTAAGGATGCTACCACAGGGGAAATTAAGGGAACAAGGAGCGGCAACCGGCCGGGGCGGGGATGGGCAAAGAAAAGACGCGCGCCGAGGTCTCGAAACTCATCTGAATTGGCGGTAAGATTTCTGCCTCATGGAGGAGTCCATGTTTCCTCAATTGGCGCGGTTCCAGGACCTGGGACTGCTTTTGCTGCGTTTGATGGTGGGGGTGGTATTCGTCACCAGCGGATGGAGTCACGTGACCAGGGCGGAGGAAAGAAGCAAGAGCATTGGGAAGAGCAAGGGGTTCACGGTCTTCCTTGGGGTCGCGGAGGTGGCCGGGGGTTTGGGAGTGATGTCTGGGATGCTGACGCAGCTGGCGGCGATTGGGCTGATCGTGGTGATGCTGGGGGCGATTCAGAAGAAGATTTTCGTGTGGAAGACGGGGTTCTGGGGCGAGAAGACTTTCGGCTGGCACTACGACCTGATGTTGGTGCTGATGAGCCTGGTGATTTTGTTCAGTGATGGCGGGGGTTGGGTGTTGAGAAAATGACGGCCTTCTAACCACAAAGGACACGAAGGAGCACAAAGTGCAACACTCTGTGTGTAGAACGGCAAAACCCTGAAAGTGACGAAGCGGGGATCGCCGATCGTGCTTGGACGTTTGGGGAACTTTGCGCCTTACGGCCAGAACCTGTGGCTACAAGGTCCACCATTGAACAGGGATGGTTGCTCAAAGCATCCAGAGAAAGGGGAACATGGGGAGAATCAATCCCCAGTTATGGCGAATGGCTCGATTTGTTCAAGCCTCTTCTTGTTCGCGATCCTGGCTTCTCGAAGATCGAAGGCTGCCTGCAAATTCATCCAAAACAATTCAGAGGTCCCAAACACCTTGGCGAGAAGAACCGCTGTTTCTGGCGTAATTGCTCTTTTCTGAAGTACGATTGGGTTGATGCGCTGGGCATCGACATGCATTCTCTTGGCAAGTTCGTACACACTCATGCCAAGAGGCTTCAGAAATTCCTTCTTCAGAATTTCGCCAGGATGTACGGCCCAATCGGGATTGGTATCGCGTTGAATAGTCACTTCCGTCCCCCTAGTGATCGTCACCCAACCTCACGTTAAAAGCGTGTCCGTCTCGCCATGCAAAGAACAAACGATATTGTTGGTTTACCCGAATGCTGTATAGGCCCTTCCGATGGTCCTGATATTTCTCAAAATTATTGCCAGGCACAGCCGTCAGATCACCCAAACTTGTAGCCCCATCCAGCAACATAAATTTCCGCTTGGTAACCGCAGCCGGGGGATTTTGAGTTTTTCCTGTCTCGAAAACGCGTTTCGTCTTGGAGTCGGCGAAACTCTTAATCACAATCTAAATATTAGCGCTCCGGTTTATTAACGTCAAGCTTTATTATTCTGGGGCGTTACTATCGTGATGAGGTACTTCATCTCTTCTTTTGCGTTGGTTTACCAGGCGCAGCCAGGATTACAGCCGCTTAGCTCCTTCGCTGTGGGCGGTTCTCAGAGGAGCTAAAACCGCATCACTACCGACTCCCTCATGCGCTTGCCTTTGCCCGAGCGCTTGGCTATGCTGAGCGCAGGTGTGGGACACCCCTGAAGCTATGCATGGTTGGACCGCCAGATTTCTATTGCTGCTGTCGCTGGTGGGCGTACTTGCCCCGGCAGCGCTGGCGATCACTACGCCGCCTCCGCATGCGTGTTGTGTGCGGAAGGCGATGCATTGCCACACCTCGCACCAGGCTCAGTTCCAGACACCCGGCTGCTGCCGTCAGGAGTGCTGCCGATCGCTGACGGTTTCCCAGTTTGCCGAACATTCTCCGGAGATCTTCCAGGCTATTTCCCAGGTTGCGGCAAGTCTGATTGTGGACTTGCGGACGGCGCCTCCCAGCGCCGGGCTTGATGCTTCGCAATCCGTACGCGCTCCTCCGCTTTCCTTCCCGGTCTGAGTTTCCTGGCTTCCGAATCGTAATCCGACATTTCCGGCGGCGCGTGCAGATGCGCGCTGCCTGCGATTTCTGCAAGCCACTGCCAGGTTTTGCGGCTTTTCCATACTCGGGGACATCATGCGTCTGATTGGTATTTTCTTGTGGCTCGGCTGCCTGCTGCTGGGGACGGCGGCCAGCGCGACGATTTTTGGATCGCTGCGGGGGATGGTTCATGACCCGCAGCATCGTCCGGTGGAAGGAACCATGGTGATGATGCGGGCCAAGCATGCGGACTGGGCGCAGACCACCACCACCGATGGCAACGGACAATTCCGCTTCAACGCGGTGCCGCTGGGGGAGTACACCATCAGCGTGGCGAGTCCGGGGTTTGCACAGGCCGCGCAGGCGGTGGTGGTAAATTCCGGCACCGAGCCGGTGTTGCACTTTCAGCTGAAACTGGCGGGGTCGCAGCAAACGGTGACGGTGTCGGCTGCGGCCGAAGCGGCGTCTACCGATTCGGTCACTCCCACGACGCTGGTGAATCGAAGCGACGTGCAGAAGACTCCGGGGGCGTCGCGGACGAACAGCCTGGCCATCATCACGGACTACACGCCGGGGGCGTACATCACTCACGACCAGCTGCACATTCGCGGCGGGCATCAGGTGAGCTGGCTGATTGACGGCGTGCCGGTACCGAACAGCAACATCGCTTCCAACGTGGGGCCGCAGTTCGATCCCAAAGACATTGACTACATGGAGGTGGAGCGTGGGAGTTACAGTGCGCTGTTTGGGGATCGGACGTACGGGGCGTTCAACGTGGTGCCGCGCACCGGATTTGAGCGCAACAATCAGGCGGAACTGGTAACCAGCTTCGGCAATTTCTACCAGACCAACGACCAGTTTAATTTCGGTGGACATACGGAGCGCTTCGCCTACTACGCCAGTGTGAACGGAAACCGCAGCGACCTGGGATTGCAGACTCCAACGGCGCAGGTTGTGCACGATGCGGAGAATGGATATGGCGGTTTCGGATCGCTGATTTTCAATGTGGATCCGTCGAACCAGTTGCGGCTGGTGACGTCACTGCGGCGAGACTACTATCAGATCCCGTACGATCCGAATCCGAACAGCGCGGAGAACCAGCAGTTTCCCAGCTACGGGTTGCGCGATGGGCAGCATGAGAGCGATGCACTGGTGAATTTTTCGTGGGTGCATACGTTTAATTCGAAATCGTTGCTCACGGTTTCGCCGTTCTATCATTTCAACAGCGCCAATTATGACGGGTGCGCCCAACGACTTTCCGCAAAGCACCGACCGATGACCGGACGTCGCACTACGCCGGCGGGCAAGTCACGTTCAGTACCGACATCGCAAGAAACAATCTGCAGGTTGGTTTCTATGGATTTGGAGCAGCGCGACAACGAGCTGTTCGGAGCTGATCTTCAACGACGGCAGCGGCAACCTGAACTTCCGGCAGCCGGAGTCGGCCTGGGGCAGGGTGTCGGCGTTTTTTGTGGACGACAAATTCAAAGTCACGCCCTGGCTGACCCTGATGGCGGGGATGCGACCGACGCATTTTTCGGGTGGAGTCACGGAAAATGCGATCAGTCCGCGATTCGGCGCGGCCTTGGCGGTACCCAGGCTGAAATGGGTGTTCCGCGGATTCTACGGACACTATTACCAGGCGCCGCCGCTGCTGACGGCGTCGGGGCCGTTGTTGCAGTTCGTCAACAGCAACAACCTGGGATTCATTCCCCTGCACGGCGAGCGGGATGAGGAACACCAGTTTGGCGTGACCATTCCTTATCGCGGGTGGACGCTGGACGCGGACAATTTTAAGACCATCGCCCAAAATTATTTCGATCACAACAACGTGGGCGAGTCGGATATTTTCTTTCCCTTGACGATTCAGGAGGCCACCATTCGCGGCTGGGAACTGACGTTGCGTTCGCCCACGATTGCGCACCGTGCGCAGGTTCACCTGGCGTATTCGAACCAGGTGGCGCTGGCCGGGGGAGCGATTACCGGGGGGCTGACGGACTTCTCGCTACCCGCCGGGTTTTCGCCGCTTGATCACGACCAGCGGAATACGCTGAATGTGGGCGGAGTGCTGACCCTTCCCGGGCGATCGTTCGCTTCGACCAACGTGTATTACGGATCGGGATTCAGCAATGGGAATCCGCCGCCGGACTACCTGCCTCAGCACACGACGTTTGACCTCTCGCTGGGAAAGGATTTTGGGGAGCGATTCTCGGCGTCGTTAAATGTACTCAATGTGACCAACCGGCATCTATTGATTGACAATAGCGTGACGTTTGGCGGATTTCATTGGAATAATCCACGGGAGATTTATGTGGAAGTGCGCTACCGGTTTCATTATTAAGTAGCGGTTTCATTGGTTCGCGGTTGCTGAGCCGGGCTCCGAGTAGAGGGGGGAAAATGCAGATTCCTCGCTGCGCTCGGAATGACAATGCAGTGGCAGGGTGCTGGCGGGGCGGTGATCGGGACTAGGATGGTGGCGGTTTCATTCGTTCCCAGTTGCCCGGCCGGGCTCCGAGTAGAAGGACGGGAAATGCAGATTCCTCGCTGCCCTCGGAATGACAATGCAGTGCTAGGGTGCTGCGCGAGGCTGGTGATGGGGACTAGGATGGTAGCGGTTTCATTCGTCCGCAGTTGCGGAGCCGGGCTTCGGAGTAGACGGGACGGGGAATGCAGGTTCCTGGCTGCACTCGGAATGAGAATGCAGGGGTAGGGTGATGTGCGGGCACCGGTGCGGACGCCGGTGAAAGAAAGGAGTTTCGCTTGAAATTTAGGCCTCGGTGGATGGTGCTGGGAGCCACAGCCATTCTCGCCTGGAGCGCTTTGGTGGCTTGCAACTCGGCCAGGAAAGAGGAGACGACGGAGGGCAAGCAGTATCGGTTGCAGGGCAAAGTCGTGTCAATCGACAAGGCGAACTTGTCGATGGTGGTGGATGGGGAAGCGATTGCCGGCCTGATGGACGCGATGGTGATGCCTTACAAGGTAAAGAACGCGAGCGAACTGGATACCATCGCGGTGGGCGATTCCATCAGGGCGACGGTGGTCATGCAGAAGGACGATTACTTCGTGCAAGGCGTCACGGTCACGCAGCCGGCGACGTCTCCGCCATCCCAGCCAGCGGCGGAAGTGCACATCCCGGAACCGGGAGAGGCGGTACCCAATTTCCACCTGGTGAACCAGAGCGGCAAGCGGGTTTCGCTCGATCAGTATCGCGGCAAGACGCTGCTGGTGACTTTTATTTATACGCGGTGTCCGTTTGCGGATTACTGTCCCAGGGTGTCGGGCGAATTTGCCCAGATCAATCGCGAACTGAAGAAGAATGGGGCGCTTTACGGGAAGACCCATTTGCTGAGCATCAGCTTCGATCCGAAACACGACACTCCGAAAGTGCTGCGCAGTTACGGGGCTGGCTACCTGGAAGAAAGGCCGCCCCGCTTTGGGCATTGGGAGTTTGCGGCTGCGCCGGCGGCGGATTTACCGGAGATGGCGAGGTACTTTGGATTGACCTACACGGAAGAGGGTGGGGTGATCACGCACTCGCTGAGCACGGCGGTGATTGGTCCGGACGGCAAAATTTTCAAGTGGTATCACGGGAGTGATTGGAAGGCGGCGGACTTGTTGAAAGATGCCGCGGATGCGGGGCATGCGACCGGGTCATGAGTACATCGCGGCCGATCGTAGCATTGGTATTCGCTTCTGGCCCTGGCAGGTTGCCAGGCGCAACGACGGTATCCGCTGCGCGGGGTGATCCTGGCGGTCGACGCGCCGCGGCAGCAAATCACCATCCAGCACGAGGACATTCCCGGGCTGATGCCGGCGATGACGATGGTCTATCCAGTGAAGGACGATGCGGTACTCAAGAGCCTGGCGGCGGGCAACCAGATTCAGGCGGAACTGGTGATTCAGCATGGAACGGCGCGGCTGGAGAAGATTTCGGTAGTGGGAAGAGTTCCCGACCGCTGAGCTCGCAAAAGAACTGCCGCCAAGGTCGGGGAGAAGGGCTTGCAACCCGGTGAATCGGGGGCCTGCCGCAGAGCAGCGAGCTGCGCCGACCGATTCTTCCCGGAGGGCGAGGTCCCATATTTTGCGCCGCCTCGAAGTTAGTCATGAATATTGACCTTGGGAACCTCTGACCGCGTCTCTGGTCGCACCCGCCGGTACAAAGGTGCGGGTTTTTCGCGGGCGAGGGCGTCCGCGCCACACCCCCTGACTACGAATGGTGGTAGTAGAACCTGAGCCTGGCTAGGGTGGGTTCAGCCTATCTACGGCTTGGCCTCCATGGATGGGCATACGCTGAGAAAGTCCGCCGGACTCCGGCGGATTTTTTTGCGCCCGGCCGCTTCCTGATCATCGCATCCCGTACAAGGAGAGCAAGAAATAAGAGGTGGCGATCAGTCGGCCGCCGAGACTTGTCCGACGGCATAGGCGGGCAGCGGAAACTCTGACGGCAGTGCCGCCGCGGCCGGAGCTGATTTCCATGGTCCCGCCCAGTTCTGAGACGCGCTCGCGGATGCCCGCCAGACCTACCCCTACCCCGGTTCCTGA
The DNA here is from genome assembly GCA_963840615.1 of Terriglobia bacterium. Classification (GTDB taxonomy): domain Bacteria; phylum Acidobacteriota; class Terriglobia; order Terriglobales; family Acidobacteriaceae; genus DATFTE01. The sequence continues at coordinate 25,091 of CAWJAA010000037.1, read as the reverse complement.
ACTGCGGAAACGCTCCAGCCGGTCGGGATGAATTCCCTGGCCGAAGTCGCGCACTTCCAGGATCACCTGTCTGCCGTCGAAATCGAGGCTCACTTCCGCTTTATTGCTTTCGGCATGGCGGTGAATATTGTTCAGGGTTTCCTGCAGAACGCGAAAGAGCATGAGTTCGACGTTGGCGGGAAGGCGCTGCAGCGGCGGCAAACGGAGTTGGATGTCCACTCCGCTGCGGCGAGCGAAGCCTTCGACGTACCATTGCGCGGCCGAGGCGAATCCGGTCTCATCGAGCAAGGGCGGATGAAGCAGGTGCGAGAGAGTGCGGGTTTCGCTCAGGCAGTGATCGAGCAGCTGGCGCGATTCGGCGACCAGGGTAGCACGATTCTGACCTTCGGGAGTGGCCAGGAGATCGAGATTGATGGCCAACGCGGTCAAATATTGGCCGACGCTGTCGTGCAACTCGCGGGCAATGCGGCGGCGTTCTTCGTCCTGCAACTGCATGAGGCGGTTGGAAAGCGAGCGCAAGGCCGAGGTACGCTGGGCCACTTGTGATTCGAGTTCGGCACAGGATCGCGCCAGCGCCTCTTCCATCTGTTTGCGCGCCGTGATGTCTTCTACCACGGAGATGAAGTACCTGGGCGTGCCGTCGGGATCGCGCAGCAGGGAAGCGGTGAGGTTGACCCAGACCAGGGATCCATCTTTGCGGAGGTAGCGCTTTTCCATGGAATAGCGGTCGGCCTTGCCGTCGAGCAAGTCGTGAGCGTGAGCCAAATCCGCCGGCAGGTCGTCGGGGTGAGTGATGTCCTGAAAGGTCATGGCCAGCAGCTCATCGCGGGTGTATCCGACGATCTCACACAGTTTGCGATTGATGTGCAGCCAGCGGCCATCGAGGCCAACGTGAGCCATGCCCAAGGCGGCCTCTTCGAACGTGTAACGGAAGCCTTCGTCGCTTTCGTGGCGAACCGCGGGCGACGTCTGCCCCGGTTCGGGACGGGGCGGTTGAAGGTCAGATTGAGGCTCGGTCCCGCTGTGCTGTTTCATATCGCGCCCAGCATCTCCCCCATCGAGCGGAGCAACCATGGATTGATAACGAAGTCTCTGACCGACGTAGAACCAATTTCCTTCGGGAACCCCGGCGATGCTCCCCAAAAGCATCGAGTGTCCTTCATTTTAACCAAATGTCATCATTATTGCCGGTTTAAAAAGAGGGCGAAGGGTGGAGCGGTCAAAAATTGCCGTAACCTTTACCGGGCATGGCAGTTTATGTAATGGAGAGCGGCAAATGGCGGTGAGGAAGCCGGCATCGACGGGGGCCCGGGGGAAGGCGAAAGAGCGCCTGCTGGTGGAGGCTGCCCAAAAGGACCCCAGCCGGTTTGTGGAACTGTACGAGCTTCATTTTGAGCGGGTTTACGCGTTCATTGCCAGGCGGGTGCGCGATCGCGATGCGGCCGAGGATCTGACTTCCGACGTCTTTCACCGGGCGCTGGCAAATTTGCCGGGTTTCGACTGGCGGGGGATCCCGTTCGCGGTGTGGTTGTTGCGAATCGCGTCGAACCTGATCGTGGATCGCTGGAAACAGCTGGGGCGAGAGGTGCTGGAAGATCCTCCGGAGGCGGTGATTGCAGTGTGTCCGGTGGAGGTGGAGCAGCGCGCCCGCCTGTTCCGCATGGTGGAGTTATTGCCGGAAGATCAGCGGCGGGTAGTGGTCATGCGGTTCGCGGAAGAGAAAAGCATCAAGGAAATCGCGGAGGAACTGGGACGAAGCCAAGGCGCGGTGAAACAGCTGCAGTTCCGGGGCCTGGAGAATCTGCGTTCGAAGCTGGGTGGGAAACATGCCTAGGGGCAGCCGGTTCGAACAACTCGACGACGCGGTGCAGGCGATGCTGGCGAAGCCAGAGGGGCGCCGGATGAAGCTGGACGAGAGTCTGGATTCGCTTCTGCGCATGGCGCAAGACTTGCGCGATTTGCCGCACGCGGAATTCCGGGAGCGTTTGAAGTCTGACTTGAGGAGAGGCACCATGGCGACTTTAGCTGAACTACCCGCTACTGAATATCGTACCGCGACGGCGTATCTGACTTTCAAAGACGCGGGCGCCGCGATCGAGTTCTACAGGAAAGTTTTTGGCGCCAAGGAAAGGCTGCGGCTGGCCGATCGGGAGGGAAAGATTGGACACGCTGAGATTGCGATTGGAGATTCGGTGATCATGCTGTCGGACGAGTTCCCCGATTACGGCGTGTTGAGCGCGCAGACCCTGGGCGCTTCCCCGGTGAAGATGAATCTGTATGTGCAGGACGTGGACGCGGTGGCGGAACGGGCGGTGGCGGCGGGGGCGAAGCTGGTGCGTCCGGTGGAGGATCAGTTCTATGGCGCCCGCTCGGGGCAGATTGCCGATCCCTTCGGATATACCTGGATCCTTTCCACGCGGAAAGAAACCGTGCCGGCGAAGGAGATGCAGCGGCGGTTTGACGAACTGAACCAGCAGGGAGGATTGGAGCAGAAGAGCAGGGTGCGACCCGTACCCGAGGGGTACCACACGGTCACACCCTACCTGGTGGCGCAGGACGCTCCGGCATTGCTGGAGTTCGTGAAGCGGACCTTCGGCGCCAAGGAGAACTACCGTTCCACGGGATCGGCGGGCGGAATGCATGCCGACATCCAACTGGGAGATTCGAAAATGCTGATCGGGGGCGGCGGAGCGGGATACTCCTGGAAGGGCGAGGCCAAGCGGGGCGCGCTGCACGTCTACGTTCCCGACTGTGATGCCACCTACCAGCGCGCGCTGGCAGCCGGCGGCACGGGGGTTGACGCGCCCGCGGATCAGTCCTATGGCGAGCGTTCGGCGACGGTGAAAGATGGGGAAGGCAATTACTGGTACATCGCGACTTTCAAGGGCAAGGATTACAAGTCGGAGGGCGCGCCAGACGTGCAGCCCTGCTTGCATCCGCTACGGGCCGAGCCGGTCCTCACTTTCGTGAAGCGGGCGTTTGGCGCGCAGGAACTGGGGCGACACGCTTCGCCGGATGGAGTCATCCATCATGTCACGGTGAAGATCGGTGATTCGCATATGGAGATGGGTGAGGCGCACGGCGCCTACCAGCCGATGCGGAGCATGTTCTACCTTTACCTTCCCGACGTCGACGGGGCGTACGGCCGAGCTTTGGCAGCCGGCGGAAGCTCCATCTCGGAACCCGCCGACCAGCCCTATGGAGATCGCAACGCGGGGGTGAGAGATCCGTTTGGGAATGAGTGGTACCTGGCCACGCATGTCAGGGACGTGGCGACGGAATGAGGTGAGGCGGTGGGCCAGACATCCACTTCTTCCTCCGGCGCCGATTCGGCCATGCTGGATCGCTGCTGCGGTTCCTGCCTGCTACAATTTCTGGGCGACGAAAGGAGTACAACTTTATGCTGCAAGCGGGACAATCCTTCCCCACATTTTCACTTTCCAATCAGGATGGCAGAACGGCGAAGCTGAGCGACTATGCCGGGAAGTGGCTGGTGGTCTATTTCTATCCGAAAGATGACACCCCGGGATGCACCATCCAGGGAAAGTCGTTCACCGCGACCCGGAGCGATTTTGATGCGGCCGGCATTACCGTGCTGGGGGTCAGCGCCGATGATGTGGCTTCGCACAAGAACTTCTGCAACAAATTCAGCTTCAATATTGATCTGCTCGCCGACACGAATCATGACTTGCTGAAGGCGTGCGGAATTGGACAGACGGAGTACAAAGGCAACCTGTACTGGGACCGCACCAGCTTTGTGATTGATCCCACGGGCAAGGTGCGGAAGGTGTATGCCAAGGTGAATCCCGAGGGGCACGAGAAGGTGCTGCTGGCCGACATCGAGCAACTGAAAAAAGAAGCCGCCGCCGCATAAAACAAAAGGCTCACGCAGAGACCGCTTCGTGAGCCTCTTCTATCCTTGATCCAAAGACTTTTGGTCTTTAAATCGAAAATCAACAATCGAAAATCGACAATTCTTTCATAGCTTCATTTCCCAAACTTCGGCAACCAGCCCTTTGCGGCTCCAGCTGTTGTGCCGGTGTTGATCCGCCAATCGAAAGCCGGCGTGCTGGTAGATGCCACGAGCGGCTTTCAGTTCGCTTTGCGTCCACAGCGTGATTTTCCGGTAGCCGGCCTGGCGGGCGAAAGCGACGCACTCGGCGACCAGTCGTTTGCCAATGCCCAGACCGCGCGCGGTGGGCTCAACCAGCAGCAAGCGCAGCTTGGCAACCGCCTTCGATTTCTTGACCAGGAAAACGCAACCCACCAACTCTCCATTGCGCTCCGCCATCCAGCAGCGTTCGCGCCGGGAGTCGTAGCGCTCGACGAATTCGCCGACGATTTTTGCCACCAGCGCTTCGAAACGCTGGTCGTAGCGGTACTCCTGGGAATAGAGAACTCCGTGGCGATGCACGACCCAGCCGAGGTCTCCGGGTTGGAGCGAACGCAAGCGATAGGGGGAGGAAGGAGTTTGCCGAGTGGCGCCGAGCAGTTTCTCGATGGTGCTCATGGAGTCAACCAGGCGCGCCTGTTCGGCCAGGGGCAGGGCGTGCAACAGGGCGCGCACCTCTTCCGCGGAACGGGCATTGAGCGGCGCGAACGCTTTTCGTCCCGTGGCGGTCAGCGTGAGCAGGCTCTGGCGGCCGTCTTGCGCGGAGGCAGACCGGCTCACCCAGCCGCGCTTTTGAAAACCGCGCAGCATGCGGCTGAGATATCCCGCATCGAGGCCGAGATCCTTGCACAGTTCCGTGGCAGTTGGTTTTTCCCGCGTGGCCAGTTCGTAGAGCACGCGGACTTCGGTCAGCGAGAAGGGGCTCTGGTAGAGCTTCTCGCGCAGAACTCCGATCTGGCGGGTGTAAAAGCGATTGAAGCGGCGGACGGCTTCGACCTGGCGGGCGAGGCGGGGCATGGGGAAACCTCTTCCACGCCAGTATTGGAGAATTAGTTGACTTTGTCAACTAATGGCCCGAAACCCCGCGGCTGCATCCGGCGCAGGTGAATCAGCCAACCGCAGCGCCCCAGGCCCGATTGCAGTTCACGAGAGTTTTTTCAGTTCGCGGAGGAGTTCTTCGACATCGGGCATCTGGTCAAGCGGGTAAACCCGGGCAAAGGCGATGTTGCCGTTCTTATCCACGATGAAGGAGGCACGCTCGCAGATTCCGGGTACCGGCGGTCCTTCTCGCAGAATGCCGAAGGCCCGGGTCACTTCGCCGTGGGGGTAGAAGTCAGCGCAGAGCGGGACTTCCACCATGCCAATATCTTTTTTCTGCCAGGCAATGTGGCTGGGAATGGAATCGACGCTGATGTCCAGGACCTGGGCATTGAGTGCGGCGAACTGCTCGCGGGCGGAGTCGAACGCCGGCACCTGGGCCGCTCAAGTCGGCGTCCAGTCGAGCGGATGAAAGGTGACGACGACGTGCTGCTTGCCGCGAAAGTCGCCGAGGCGCACCCGGAACTGGCGCTCTCCGGCGACCGCGGGAAGATTGAAATCGGGGGCCGGGTCACCTGCCTTGAGGGCCATAGGCTGTCAGTGTAGCGTCTGCGCGGACGGGTCACAACCGTGCCAGGCGAAATCAGTTGTCCGGCATTTACATTGTCTTGACCAAAGTCTTCTCCAGAAATGAGAAAGGCGGCCTGTACGGCCGCCCGGCTTTCGGATTTTCTCAGTCAAGTGGCTTAGACAGCCTTGACATTCTCCGCTTGCCAGCCCTTGGGACCCTTGACTACGTCGAACTGCACTTGCTGGCCCTCTTGCAAGCTGCGGAACCCGCCGGCTTGAATCGCGGAGAAGTGTACGAATACATCCTCTCCATTCTGGCGGCTGATAAAACCATAACCCTTGGCGTCGTTAAACCACTTTACTGTTCCTGTTTCCATGGTGTTGCATTGTTCCTTTGTTGTGATGTTGCGCTGAGTCACTCGCAGGACTTCGCAGGCAGGATCATTTGCTGTTGAGCGGAGATACTGGAAACTGCAAAAACCGCAAGATCAAACGCAACTTGATTTTACCTTAGTTCCCGCGCTAAGCTCCACGACTATTCGCGTCCAGGCATGTAAGTGCTTTAGTTTCAGTTTCATGCCAGGGCGCTCCCAGGGACGCCTGGGGGCTGGGGAGGCGACTGGCATCTTTTTTCGCTTCCGGTCATCATGGAAGGATGCGGCGACGTGGGATTGTCATCTTTCTGTCCTTACTGTTCTGCTCGTCGGTTAGTTACGCTGACATTGTGGATGAGGTGCGCGGGGCGTTGGCGCAGGGCAACTTCACCGTAGCCGATCAGGAACTGCAGGAATACCGGGCGCATCACAGCATCACTCCGGAATATCTGGAAGCGCTGTCATGGCTGGCGCGAGCCTGCGCCATGAACAACCAGATGGGTGCGGCGGAGGCGTATGCCAGGCAAACCGAGAGGTTTGCGCGAGAGTTGCTGGCTCAGCGTGCGCTGGACGCCGAACCGCACTTGCCGATAGCCCTGGGCGCTGCCATCGAAGTGCAAGCGCAGGTGCTGGTCGCCGCAGGCCACCCGGCGCAAGCGGCGGCGCTGTTGAAGCGAAACCTGGCGGAATTCGCTAAGACGTCGATGGGCAGCCGCCTGCAAAAAAACCTCAACGTGCTGGGAATGACTGGCAAGCCCGCCCCGGTGTTGCAGCTCAGCGAATACCTGGGGTCGAAGCCGGTGGCCTTGAGCCAGGTGAAAGGATCGCCGGTGCTGCTGTTCTTCTGGGCGCACTGGTGCGCGGACTGCAAGGCCGAAGGACCGATTATCACGCAATTGCGTTCCGAGTTCGGACCCAAAGGTCTGATCGTCATGGCGCCTACCCAGCGCTACGGTTATGCCGCCGGCGGGCAGGATGCGACACCGCAGGCGGAGCTCAACTACATCGAGCAGGTGTGGAAGCATTACTATGCCGGGCTGGAGAATATTCCCGTGCCGGTAAGCAAAACCAACTTCAACGTTTATGGGGCGAGCACCACTCCGACGCTGGTGCTGGTGGACCGGGCGGGACGGGTGGCGTTGTATCATCCCGGGGCGATGCGCTACGACGAGTTGCGGGGAGCGATCGAAAAGGTGTTTGCGAATTGAGAGCGCTTCGATTCCACGGTCTTTTTTGGGTTGGGCTGGGACTGAGCCTGAGCGGATTGGCAATGACTCCAAAACCGGTGTCGATCAAGGTGGATCACGCCTCGGTTTGCGGATCGCAGCTGGACGCGATGCGGGAAGGCTTCGCTTCGATCGGGCTGGCCACGGAATATGGCGGGCCGCATGCGCACGGCGGCACGCAGATGGCTCTGCTGGGCTTTGACGATGGATCCTACCTGGAATTGATCGCTCCACAAAAAGCAGGGATGGCCACGGATTCCGGCTGGGCGAAGATGATCGCCGGCGATGCCGGGCCGTGCGCGTGGGCCATTGGAACGCACGACTTGGGCGGCGAGTTGGCGAGGCTGAAGTTTCAAGGGATGAAGACCGAAGGGCCAGATCCCGGGAGCCGGAAGCGACCTGACGGCAAAGTGATCGAGTGGGAAACGGCGAAGCTGGGAGCGGAAGCTCCGGGAGCCGTGTTGCCCTTCATGATCCAGGATAAGACGCCGCGGGAGTTGCGGGTGCAGCCGTCGGCAAGCGTGAAGGGTTCCGGGCTGACAGGCATTGGGGTGGTGGTCATCGGCGTAAAGAATCTGGACACGGCGATTGCACTGTTCCGGCGCGCCTATGGCTGGAATTCTCCGGCGATCGAGGAACATAAGGAATTTGCTGCGACGTTGGCCTATTTTGCGGGAAGCCCCGTGATTCTGGCCACGCCCTCGGACGAACATTCGTGGCTAGCGGAACGATTGCAGGACTTGGGCGAGAGTCCGGTTGCCTACCTGCTGGGAACAAGGGATCTCGGCGCTGCCAGCCGTCGCTTTGGCTTGTCGCCGGGAGCCCCGTGGTTTGGGCGAAATCTGGCGTGGTTCGAGGGGAAGAAGCTAGGCGGGATCCGGCTGGGAGTCATCCAGTGAAGGCCAGCCAACGCCTGGCGGTTTGTCTGTCGCTGGCAATCGCGGCCGGCATGCCCGCCTGCAACCGGGCTGCGGCGCCGCAAAAAACGGTGGAAGAGAGTTACGCGGCCGCCGCGGGCGCGGTGGGTTTAGAAATGATTCCGTTGGGGAACACCGACGGCGCTATGCGCTGGCTGGCCACGTACAGCGACGGAACCACAACCACCAAGTTTGAGGTCGAGTTCAAGCAGGCAGCCTCGGCGAGCAACAACCTTCTGGCGTCAGGCAAAGGCCAGTTTCTCTCGGTTGCGGATTCGAACCCAACTGCGCTGTTGGATGCTTTGAAGGAGGCCCTGCAGGCAAGACACCGGCCCACCCACGCGCAAAAGATCGATGCGCTGCCCTTCGAGTATGCGCTGCTGGGGGACAAGCAGAGCCGTTCGCCGGATGGCGGGTTCCGCAGCAACCCCCAGGGAAACTGGACCACGACCAAGATTTTTCTCGCCGACGATCAGGCGGAAGTGTATTTCAACTTTAATCCGGTGATTCACAAGGGGGAGTTTGCCATCAAAGATCCGGATTATGGGGACCGGTTGCTGACGGAGTTTGCCAAGGTGTTCTGAGGGCCTGGCGCCCTGGAGCTGGACGCGTGTTCAGCGCGGAATCCCGTTCTCGTCGTAGTCGAGAATTTCGTCCTCCGTACGGGAGTCGGTTTCCGGCAAGGCGTCAACCCGGCGCAGAAGATCTTGCACTTCGTCTCCAGATGGTACGTCGTCGCTCGCGCTGGATTTCAACCCTCGTTGTTTCTTCGGTTCGTCCTTCACCAAGCCGGTCTCCCATAGGAAACATTCAGGCGCTACAGTCATTGCATCCCACCTGCTTTCGCTTTACTATCGCCATAACGTGGCCACGCTCAAGAACACTCCTCATCTGTCGGATTCGAAAGAACGGCTGGTGTCGGCGGCGCCGGTGGAGGATGATTCCTCCTTTGAGTTGAAGCTGCGCCCGCAGCGGCTGGTGGAGTTCATCGGGCAATCCAAGGTCAAAGAGAACCTGGCAGTGGCGATTGAGGCGGCGCGGTCGCGCGGAGAGGCGCTCGATCATGTGCTGCTGTACGGGCCTCCGGGGCTGGGGAAGACGACGCTGGCGACCATCATCGCCAACGAACTGGGTGTGGCGTTTCAGCAGACTTCGGGTCCGACGCTGCAGATCAAGGGCGACCTGACGGCCATCCTGACCAATGTTCGCGATAAGCAGGTGCTGTTCATCGACGAAGTACACCGGCTGCAGCCGGCTCTGGAAGAGATCCTTTATTCGGCGCTCGAAGATTACAAGCTCGACATCATGATTGGGCAGGGGCCGTCGGCTCGCACCCATACCATGGATGTGAAACCCTTCACGTTTGTGGGAGCGACTACGCGGGCGGGGTTGCTGTCGTCCCCGTTGCGCTCGCGCTTTGGGATTGTGCTGCGGCTGCAGTTCTATAGCGATGAAGAGTTGCAGATCATCGTAGAGCGGTCGGCGGACATTCTGGGCGTTGCCATCGACAAACCGGGTGCGCGGGAAATTGCCAGCCGGTCGCGGGGGACGCCGCGCATTGCCAACCGCCTGCTGCGGCGGGTACGGGATTATGCGCAGGTGCGCGGTGGGGGGAAGATCGATTTGCCGACGGCGCAGGCAGCGTTGCAGATGCTGGAAGTGGATCGCTACGGCTTCGACGAAATCGACCGCAAGCTGCTGCTGACGATTATCGAGAAATATCAGGGTGGGCCGGTGGGAGTGAATACGCTGGCGGCGGCGCTGGCCGAGGAAGCCGACGCGATCGAAGAAATCTACGAACCTTTTCTGATTCAGATTGGCTTTCTGGACCGCACTCCCCGGGGGCGGGTGGCGACGCAACTGGCGTACGAGCACTTCGGGATCACGCCCAACCGGCGGCAGAGCTCGTTGTTCTAGGCCGCTCGCAATAAATCCTTAACAGCTTTCCGGCTACACGCCAGATCCTTCGTCCTGCGGACTCAGGATGACGCCGGAATAGGGGATGGCCATCTTTCCCGAAATGAACTTTCCTGGTAACAGGACAGGTGACAGTGGTATTGGGATGCGTGGGCGGATGGTGTATCTTGCATGGCGGACCCCGTAGGGGGCGGGGGACACAGGAGAGGGCCGCGTTTTGTCGGGATCCCATCGCACGTCGAAGCTAGTCATCTCCGTCCTGGTTTTCTTGTGCTGCCTGGCGAGTCCGGGCTGGTCTGCGCCGTTGCCGCAGCAGAGCGCGCCTGCCGTCTCCACGCTGGTAATTCCTCGTCTGGCGCGCGCTCCCCTGCTGGAACAATTTCTCGACATGCGGCCGGAGGGCGAGCCGGCATCGCAAATGGTGAGGGTCTCCGGGTTCATGCAGCGCGACCCGCACGATGGGCAGCCCGCCTCTCAACCCACCGAGGCTTATCTCGGCTATGACGAGAAGAACCTGTACGTGGTCTTCGTGTGTTTTGACGAGCCGGGAAAAGTAAGAGCCCGCATGTCGCGGCGGGAAGACATTTTCAGCGACGACAATGTGGAGATCATTCTCGACACGTTTCATGACAAGCGCCGCGCTTATGCCTTCCAGACGAACCCGCTGGGGGTGCAGTGGGACGCCATTTGGACCGAGGAAGCGCACGAAGACAGCACCGGGAACATCGTCAACTTCGACACCTCGTTTGATACGGTCTGGGATTCGCGCGGAAAACTGACGCCGCAGGGATACGTGGTATGGATGGCGATTCCGTTCAAGAGTCTGCGCTTCTCTCCGCAGCATGATCAGACCTGGGGACTGATCTTGTACCGCGGCATTCTGCGGGAGAATGAAGACGATTTCTGGCCTGAGGTTTCGCGGCGGGTGGAAGGCCGACTGGGACAAGCGGCGACCGCGGAAGGGCTGGAGGGCATTTCGCCGGGACGAAACATGCAGTTCATCCCTTACGGGGTGCTGCGATCGTTTCATGCGCTGGACACACGCGATCCCCTGGCCCCGACGTTCGACAACAGCGCGGCGGACTTTCGCGGCGGACTGGACGCAAAGTTCATCCTGCATGACAACCTGGTGCTGGACGTGACCGCCAACCCTGATTTCAGCCAGGTGGAATCGGACGAGCCGCAGATTACCGTCAACCAGCGCTACCAGGTGTATTTCCCGGAGAAGCGCCCCTTCTTCATCGAAAACGCCGATTACTTCAAGACTCCGATTGACCTGGTGTTTACCCGGAACATCGGGGATCCGCAATTCGGCGTCCGCTTGACCGGTAAAACCGGCCCGTATTCCTTGGGGTTTCTCGCCTCGGACGACCGCGGGCCGGGCGACAGCGTGCCCACGGATAGCCCGCTGGCCGGCGACCGGGCGTCGTTCGCCATCGCGCGGGTGAATCGCGACATCTTCAAGCAATCCTCGGTGGGCTTGATCTACACCGATTGGGAGTGGCCCGGGGCCAATGAATTTAACCGCATCGGCGGGATCGATACGCGCTTGAAGTTCAATCCCAATTGGACGGGAAGTTTTCAGCTCGTGGTAAGCTCGACCCAGAATTTTGACGGCAGCTACCAGGCCGGACCCGCTTCTAAAGCCGATGTCAGCTACACCAGCACTCACGTGGACTACGAAGGCATCTACAGCGACATCAGTCCGGGATTCAGGACCGATGCTGGGCTTCGTGAACCGTGTCGATATCCGGGATGTGAAGAACGCATGGGACTATCGCTTTCGCCCCAAGAACGGGCCGCTGCTGTCGTGGGGTCCGAACCTGTATACCGACAACGTCTGGGCCCACGACGGCACCCGGCTCGACACCTATTACAGTCCCGGGTTGTACATGGCATTCAAGGGACAAAGTTACGTGGTGATTGATCCTTATGTGGAGTTTCGCGAGCGGCTGCGGCCTGCGGATTTTCCCGCGCTCGCCGGAGAACCAGGACTACCACGAGCACAACAGCAATATCTCTTTCGGAACCAGTTATCTGCCGAAGAGTCACGGTGCAGGGGTACTACCAGTGGGGCGACGGAGTGAATTTTGTGCCGCCGCTCAACCAGCCTCCCGTGCTGGGCAGCGAGGACCTGGGCAACCTGCTGGTCTCGTTTCTTCCCGTGCACCGGCTGAAAATCGATAACACTTATCTGTATGAACGGCTGCGGGACCGGAGAAGCGGGGCCTCGGTATTCGACAATCACATTGTGCGCAGCAAGTGGAACTGGCAGTTCAACCAGCAGCTTTCGGCACGCGTGATCCTGCAATACGACGCGACCCTGGCGAATCCCGCGCTCACTTCGCTGCAGACCACCAAGCAGTTCAACGCCGATTTCCTGCTCACTTACCTGGTGCACCCGGGGACGGCGATTTACGTGGGCTACAACAGCGATCTGCAGAATTACGATCCGTCGCTGGCGGTGGATCCGGCCACGTTTAACATTCAACGCACCCGCAATGGATACATCAACGACAGCCGGCAGTTTTTCGTGAAGGTGTCGTATTTGTTCCGGTTTTGAAGAAGCTGTCAGCTTTCAGCTGTCACGACCCACCGCTCTTAACTCTTCAGCAACGAAAGCGGCAGCGCACCGTTCATCCCGCATCTATGGGTACAATGAGGACGGCATGATTGCTTATTTGCGCGGACGATTGCTCGACAAGCATCCCAACCAGGCGATTGTGGAGACGGGCGGCATCGGTTATGACGTGACCATAACCGTCCCGACTTTTTCCGCTCTGCCGAGTCTGGGAAGCGAGGTGGCGCTGCACATCCACACCCATGTGCGCGAGGACGTGCTGGCGCTGTACGGGTTTCTGCAGCCGGAAGAAAAACAGCTTTTCGAGAAGCTGATCACCGTGAGCGGGATTGGTCCGAAACTGGGCATCACCATCCTCAGCGGCATGCCCTCGGAAGAGATGGTGCGGGCGATTCGCGGGAACGATATCGCGCGGCTGACGCGGATTCCGGGTATCGGAAAAAAGACGGCGGAGCGCATGGTGCTGGAGTTGCGGGACAAGCTGCCGCTGGAGTCTGCGGGCAATCTCGCGCCGGTGCCGGCTCTTACTGCGGTTGAGGAAGACGTGCTTTCTGCGCTGATGAACCTGGGCTACCAGCGTCCGGCGGCCGAGAAGGCCTTGACCGCGGTCAGCAAGAACGGGAAAGAATACTCGTTCGACGTGATGTTCCGGGAAGCGCTGGGCGCGCTGTCGAAGTAGACGGGCGGGGACGCCCGTCCATCCATTATTTCTTTCTTTCGAAGCTCAGTTGCCTACGAATCTCAGATATAAGTCGCGGTCGGCCTGGCAGCTCTTCGCCATTTCCTTTACTTTTTGCCAGGCTTCTTTCTGAGAATCATCTTCGGCGCGATGCTGAACGCGCTCCCATTCTTCCAGGAAGGCTTCCATCTGCAGGTGATTGAATACGGTCTTGCCGTAGGCATCGATACAGCGCAATACCGGGAATTCGCGCTGCTCGCGTCCGGGGATGACGCCATGCAGCATGACCCAGTCGCTTTGCTCGCCCAAGTCGTCCTCGAGCTTCACAACGAAAGACATGCTGTTCCTCCGGCCAGATTCGATTTACCCGAACATGAATGTATCAACCTGGGAGAAAATTTACCATGCGAGGGCCGGCTGGGAGCGCGCCAGGCATGGCTCGCGAAGCCTTCTGGCTGAACCGCGGAATTTGACAAGGTGCGCAGGCTGGAGCGTAGAATTTTTGGGGCTGGCGATTCCTGAATAAACTCCCACTGGAGGAAGCAAACCGTGTCTCTACGCATTAATGATACCGCGCCTGATTTTACCGCCGAGACCACACAAGGGCCGATCCACTTTCATGAATGGATCGGCGACGGCTGGGCGATTCTGTTCTCGCACCCCAAGGACTTTACTCCGGTGTGCACCACCGAACTCGGCTACATGGCGGGACTCCAGCCGGAATTCCAGAAGCGCAACTGCAAGATCATCGGCTTGAGCGTGGATGCCGTCAGCAATCACAGCAAGTGGGCGGCAGACATCGAGGAGACGCAGGGTCACAAGGTGACCTATCCCATGATTGGCGATCCCGAGCTGAAGGTGGCCAAGCTGTATGACATGCTGCCGGCATCGAGCGGCACCACCTCCGAAGGGCGGACGCCGGCGGATAACGCGACCGTGCGCACGGTGTTCGTGGTGGGCCCGGACAAGAAAATCAAGCTGATGCTCATTTATCCCATGAGCACGGGCCGCAACTTTGACGAAGTGCTGCGCGCGCTCGACTCGATCCAGCTGACGGCCAAGCACAAAGTGGCGACGCCGGTAAACTGGAAACCCGGTGGCGATGTCATTATCGCGCCGTCGGTCTCGAACGAAGAAGCCCAGCAAAAGTATCCCGGGGGCTGGAAGACGGTGAAACCCTATTTGCGCGTGGTGGCCCAGCCGAAATAGCCGAGCGGGCAAAGGAACGTGACGGAGCCAGCGGTTAAGTAGAGCCGCTGGCTTCTTTTTTTCGCGCGCACAGCGTCCCTCACCAACTGCGGAATAAATCAGGTAGCACCTCACCCGCTTTCCCCGAGTAGCATTCGGTGAACGACGATTGGTTCGCCGGGGTTTCCGGCCCCACATAGATGGTGCGGGCACGCTGGCGGACGTGGGCCACGAAGCTGGAGGCAGGTTCGACCGCGCCTGATGTTCCGATGGCCATGAACAGCGTGCATTGATCGAGTGCGCGGTAAATGCGATCCAACTCGAACGGGACTTCGCCGAACCAGCAGATATGGGGACGAATCCGGCCGCCGCATTCACAACCGGGAATTTCTGCCGGCGGTGCGTAGAGATTTGAGTCGTCGAAAGGCGCGCGGCGGCAGCGATCGCAACGGCTCTTGAAAAGTTCCCCGTGCATGTGGACCGCGTGCCGGGAACCAGCCTGCTCGTGAAGATTATCTACGTTCTGAGTGCAGAGAAAGACGCGGCCGCCAAGAACGTTCTCTAGTTTTCGAATGGCAACATGTGCTGGATTCGGTTTTGCGGCGGACGCCGCCCGCCGCCGCATGGAATAGAACTCCCATACCAGATGAGGATCGCGCTGCCAGGCTTGGGGCGAAGCGACTTCTTCAATCCGGTAGTTTCTCCAGAGACCACCCGCATCGCGGAATGTTGGAATCCCGCTTTCGGCGCTCACGCCGGCTCCGGTGAGCAGAAAGAGGCGATCGGTGGATGAAATGGAGAGCACGGGGGAAAGTTTACGACGGATTACTTTCCGATGCAGAAGGTGCTGAAGATCAGGTTCAGGATGTCGTCGGTGGTGGTGGCGCCGGTGATCTCGTCGAGGGGTCGGAGAGCGTTGTAGAGATCGAGCAGAAGCATTTCGTGGGGCACACGGTTGTCGACCGCGGCCTGGGCGGCGGCCAGAGCCTGGAGTGAGTCGCGCACCAACTCCTGATGGCGAAGGCTGGTGAGAAAACCGGTTTCCGCAGAAGCGCCAGACTGGCCGCCGATGTGGCCGAGAATTTTGGCGCGCAGCTCGGGAATGCCCAAACCCGTTACCGCCGAAGTTCGCACCCGGGTCAACGGAGAACCGGGAACCGAGACCTGAGCGCCGCCCAAGTCTGCCTTGTTTTCCACCAGGAGTGCGGGGCGCCCGGCCACCTGTGTCAGCAGGTCCTGATCTTCGGAAGTGACGGGCTGCGAGGCGTCAAAGACCACCAGCACCAGATCGGCGTCGGCTAAAGCTTCCATCGATTTTCTAACGCCGATGCTTTCGGCCTCGTCCAGGGCGTGGCGAATGCCCGCGGTATCCACCAGTTTCACAGGAATTCCACCGATGGCCACGGTTTCGCTGACCAAGTCACGGGTGGTGCCAGGCGAAGCGGTGACGATGGCGCGCTCGCGTTCCACCAGGCGATTGAACAGGCTCGATTTGCCGACGTTGGGGCGCCCGACGATGGCGAGGGTCAAGCCGTGGTGCACAATTTTTCCGTAGGCAAACGATCCCGCAAGCTGCTCCAGCGGCGAGCGTATATCGGCCAGGCGTTTCAGGATCTGATCCGCCGGCAGCACCGAGACGTCGTCCTCGGCAAAATCGATGCCCGCTTCGAGCACGGCGATGAGTTCCACCAGCTTTTGTTTGATGGGCTGCAGGCGATGGCTGAGCGCGCCACCCAGTTGCTGGGCAGCCACTTTGGCCTGGTAGAGGGTTTGCGCGTCAATCAGGTCGCGGACCGCTTCTGCCTGGGTCAGGTCGATGCGTCCGTTAAGAAAAGCCCGCATGGTGAACTCGCCTGGCTCCGCGAGTCTGGCGCCGCGAGCGAGAGCGAGTTCGACAATGTGATGAAGAACGACCGGAGATCCGTGGGCGGAGATTTCGACGATGTCATCGGTGGTGTAGGAGTGCGGCTGGGCAAAGTAGGTGACGACGACTTCGTCGATGCGGTTGCTTGCCGAGCCTGGCTCCGCCGGACCCACGCGTTCCGTGCCCGGTTCGACTAGTTCGCCGAACAGTGCCTGCCCTGCTTCGAGGTCTTGCTTGAGACGGAGCATGGGAGCGGCGATGACGCGGGCTTCCGGTCCAGCCAGGCGTACGACGCCGATGCCGCCGCGGCCGGGTGGCGTGGCGATGGCCACGATGGTGTCGTCGAGATTCACCGAGTCAGTTTGGAGTTTCCGGCGGCCAGTTGCAAGCGGGAGCGCAGGGAGGCAAGCCGGACTACCGCAACCTGGGCGCGGGCTTTCCCGAGGGCTTGTAATTCTTGGGATAGACCACCAGGTGACGGCGCATGCCTTCGCCCTGGCTTTCGGTGTGCAGATCCTGCTGATCGCGCAAAGCCAGGTGCACGATGCGGCGTTCGCGCGACGACATGGGAGCGAACTCGTAGGGCGTTCCCGTCTTGCGAACTCTTTCCGCGGCCACTCCGGCGGACAGGCGCAGCTCTTCCAGCCGCAGGGAGCGGTGATTCATGCAATCGAAAGAAATTTTTTCGTGCTCATTGCCCGGCAAACGCAGCATTTCGAGCGCGAGCAGTTCAATGGAGCGCAACAGTTCGGCGCCGCGTTCGAGCAGGAGCGGCGCGTCGGGACCGGCGAATTCCACCAGGATTTCCGGGCGTTCCCAATCGCGATCGTCGCCCACCGGAGGGTCGACGGTGATGCGGTATTTCAGGCGCAGACCGCCCTTAAGGACGACGGCACGCAGGAATTCGTCAATCTTTTTTGCGGCGGCGATTTTATCGGCAATGGGCATGGGCAAGCTCTCAGCGTTCCGCCGTCCGCTCTCAGCCGGACCTACAGCCGGCTGATCGCTGATGGCTGACAGCTTTATTTTTCTTTCTTCCGGGCGCGTTTTTCCATCATCTCGCGCATTTCGCGCCCCAGCTGGGTGCGGTTCATGATGAACTGTTGCACGATGGCGATCAACTGGCCTTCCGCCCAGTACAGGCAAAGACCGGCGGCCAGGTTCCAACTGATGACGCCCAGCATTAAGGGCATCATCACGTTCATCATCTTCTGCTGCGAGGGATCCATGCCCGCCTGCGGGGTCATGCGCTGGGTAAACAGCATGGTCACAATGACCGCGATGGGCAGGATGTAATGCGGATCCGGCGCGGAAAGATCTTTGATCCACAGCCAATGCGCATGCCGCAGATCGATGGCGCTGCCGAGCATGCGGTAGTAGGCGATCAGGAACGGCATCTGGATGAGCATGGGCAGGCAGCCGCCGATCGGGCTCACGCCTTCCTGCTTCATCAACGCCGCAATTTCCTGGTTCATCTCCTGGCGGCGCGGATCGCGCATGGTGTACTTCTTGTATTTCTCCTTGATCGAATTCATCTGCGGCTGCACTTTTTGCATTTTCAGCGCCGACTTCATGCTGGAGATGCGCAGCGGCAAAAGCGTCAAGTTGATGATCAGGGTCTGGATGGCGATGGCCCAGCCCCAGTTGGGAACCATGTGTTCGTAGGTCCAGCGCAGCCAGACAAACAGTGGACGGGAGATGACGCCGAACCAGCCGAAGTCAATCAGTTGGTGCAGGTTCGGCTCCGCGTTAGCCGGCACACCGGTCACGGGCACGGTTTCCAGGATCTTAAGGATCTTCGGTCCGACGAAGAGCCGGCCGACGGTCGGTCCTTTCAAGTTGCCGGCCGCTACCCCAAGAACGTCAGCCTTGACCGTCTCCTGCGGGCTGGGTTTTTTCCAGTCCTTGGGAATATCGATGGCATTGTGCAGCATGACCAGCGCGGCATTTTGGGTATCGTCGGGGAGAAATACGGCGGCGAAATACTGGTCGCTGACGGCCGCCCAGCTGAAGGGGCCGCGCACCGTGTTTCCGCTGCTGACTTTCTTGTAGGCGAGCCGTTCGACGTCGCTGCCCACCTGGTATTCGATCTTGGACGCGGCGTAGGAAGCCGCGCTGTTCTCATCGCCCAGGCCTGCAGGCCATACTGGGAAGGCGCTGATCTGCTCTCCTTTTTGCAGGACCGTGGCTTCCACATGCACCACGTAGCTGTCGTCGAAGCGGAAGGTTTTGCGCACCGCCAGGTCCTGGTCGGCGTATTCGAAGGTGATTTCGCCGGGCGCCTTGCCATTGCCGGTACTGGAAACTTCATACAGCACCGAACTCAGCTGATTGCGCTGGTTCTCGTCGTAGGTCCAGAGAGAAAGAGGGTATCCGAACTTCTGGGAAGCCGCGGTGTTCACCAGCTCCAACGGCTTGCCTTGCTCGTCGTCGTACTGCTTCAGAATCCAGGATTTCACCTGGCCGCCGCGATTGGTGAAGGTGATGCGGTAGAGATCGCTTTCGATCACCGTCTCCGCCTCGGAGCTGGCTTGCCGGGTGGCACCGGCGGTGGGAGCTGGAGGTTTCGGCTGCTCCACCGTGGCGGGAGCAGCGGCGGAAGTCGCAGAAGTCTGGGTCGCGCTTTGGGTTTGTGGCCGCGGCGGCGCGGCGGGTGGCTGGGGCAGATACTTTTTGAGGATTGGCTGGAACGCCAGGATCACGATGAACGTGAGCACAAAGACCAGGAGCAGGCGTCGCTCCATGCCGGGATCTTGCTGAGGATTGGGAAAGTCTGGCAAATTTTTACCGTACGTTCAAGGCAACTATAAGTTCGCGCAACCGAGTCGCGGGAAATTCAACTGTGTGTAAGGGATGAGGCGCAGCCATCCGCCTCTCCGCCGCCAAGTTCGAAGCCGCCCATCACGGGATCGTAACCGCCCTTCGAAAAGGGGTGGCAACGACTCAGGCGAGCGGCGGCTTTTGCCGTGCCTCGCAGTACGCCGAAGCGGTCGATGGCCTCCATGGCGTATTCCGAACAGGTGGGCGTGTAGCGGCACGCGGGCAACAGCAGGGGAGAAATCGCCCACTGGTATCCCCGCAGCAGCCACAGTGCGATGGTTTTCGCCCAATGCTTCATTTCTTGTCCACCGCCTTTTGGATGACCTCAAAAGCCCGGGTGATTTCGTTCTCGATCTCCGCGAAGTCGGCCGTGAGCAACGACTTCTTGGGATTAATCACTACATCCACGGGGTTGTGCTTCACCGGGCGATGCAACCGCACCGCCTCCCGCAGACGCCGCTTCATGCGATTGCGTTGGACGGCTCCGCCCAGGACCCGTCCCACGGTAAAACCGACCCGAAGCCCCTCGCCTGACTCGCGCCGCAAATAGAACACGGTCATGTGGGCGGCAAAATGACGCCGGCCCTGTTTGTAGACGCGCTCAAAATCGGCGTGCCGGAGCAGGCGCAGGTTCCGGGGAAACCCGGCCGTTCTCGAAGGGCCGGACGAATTGGGACTGCCCCCCGAAGCGCTTGCGTTCACAACTCACGATCCGAGCTCAGGTTTTGGAATCCCGCCAAACCCAAGAGAAGGGAAAGTCTACTCACGGAAACCGGGTTTCACGGAAACCCGCTTACGACCCTTGGCGCGCCGGCGCGAAATCACCGCGCGACCGCTCTTGGTCTTCATGCGCGTACGGAATCCGTGCGTCTTCGAGCGGTGACGTCGGTTGGGTTGGAATGTGCGCTTGGGCATGAAAAATACCTGCTCCTGATCAGATAGATAGATGTCGGTAAGACGAACGAGCAGTATAAATGACGAGCGCACAGACGGGCAAACCGCCGGCCCCCCGGGGGCACGCCGGGGAACTGCCCGCATAGCGGACCGTCACCTGTGACGGTGATCACCGCGCCCGGGGCGTGAACAGGAGAAACTGTCCCCCGGGGAATCCGGAAATGAGGCGCAAGTTGCACTTCGCGCGCGGCAGTTATACATCGAATACTTGACAGAAGTTTTTCTTGGCGTACTGATTACAAAGCAGAAAAAAATCTGCCGTGAAGTTTTCCACACGGCAAAAAATTTTGTGCTACCATGCCCGTCTGTTCCAGCTTACTGAAATTCTCTGAAGCCAGCGCAACTGCCCCGCATCACCGGGGTTGCTCCGCGGGAAACGAAAGCATTCTTTCTATAAGGATTTGATTTTCGGGCGCTGACCCAGCCACGGCAGCCCAACGAAAAAACATTTTATGTCTGTACCAATTCCAAGCCTGACTCCCAA
Source organism: Terriglobia bacterium (assembly GCA_963840615.1). Taxonomy (GTDB): domain Bacteria; phylum Acidobacteriota; class Terriglobia; order Terriglobales; family Acidobacteriaceae; genus DATFTE01. The sequence goes on along the minus strand of CAWJAA010000037.1, from coordinate 4,587 downwards.
TCCGTGGTTGCGCATTTTGGATGCGCTCGAAAAGAAGATCAACCGTCACTCCTACGACACCTGGTTGAAGCCCACCCGCTACAGTCATGCCAGCGGCGGGATTCTCTTCATCAACGTGCCCACGAAAGAGTTCCGTCACGTCGGAGACAAGTACGCGGACCTGATCCAGGAAGCCATCGATAATCTGGGACTGGAGTACCAGGACGTTCAATTTGTGACTCCCGAGGACAACGGGCCGGCAGCGACGCCGGTGCGCCACGATGGCGGGCTCTCGGTGCACCAGGGCGGAGGCGCGCCCGTCCATCCCCAGCAATCGCGCTTTGACTGGGATGGAGCGGCGCAGTTGAATCCGCGCTACACCTTCGATGCCTTCGTGATCGGCAGCGGCAACCAGTTCGCGCACGCCGCCTGCCAGGCGGTGGCGGAACGTCCTTCGAAGGCCTACAACCCGCTCTTCCTGTACGGCGGCGTGGGCATGGGCAAGACCCACCTGATGCAGGCCATTGGGCACGAGATCAAGCGCCGCCAGCCGCAAGCGGCCATCTGCTACGTCTCCAGCGAGAAGTTCACCAACGAGATGATCAACTCGCTGCGCTATGACAAGATGACCAGCTTCCGCGACAAGTTCCGCACCGTGGATGTTTTGCTGGTCGATGACATCCAGTTCCTGGCGCAGAAGGAACGGACCCAGGAAGAGTTCTTCCACACCTTCAACGCGCTGCATGAGTCGATGAAGCAGATCGTGATTGCCAGCGACCGGCCGCCCAAAGAACTGGCGGAGGTCGAAGACCGGCTGCGCAGCCGCTTCGAGTGGGGACTGATTGCCGACATCCAGCCGCCGGATCTGGAGACCAAAGTCGCCATTCTGCAAAAGAAGGCGGAGCAGGAAAAGGTCTCGATCCCGACCGACGTGGCACTGTATATCGCTTCCAATATCCGCTCCAATGTGCGCGAACTGGAAGGGGCATTGATCCGGCTGGTGGCGCACTCTTCATTGATCGGCGCAGAGATTACCCTGCCCTACGCGCAGCAGGTGCTGAAGAATTTCATCGATTCGCAGGCGCGCAAGGTCACGATTGAGTCGATCCAGAAAGCGGTGGCGGAGCAGTTTGGATTGCGCCTGGTGGAGATCAAGGCCAAGAACAACTCGCGCGCCATCGTGTATCCGCGGCAGATTGCGATGTATCTGGCTAAGCATCTGACAGAGGCCTCGCTGCCTGAGATCGGCCGGCAATTCGGGGGTAAGCACCACACCACGGTGCTGCATTCGGTGGACAAAATTGAAGAGGCTCGCAAGACCGACAAAGATTTAAACAGGCTGATCAATAAATTGACTGAGCAGTTGGGTGGGTAGAACGCGGCTCGCCGCGAGATTTCCACGGTGGAGCACAGTCTTCCTTCGCGATGACTGTGGAGCGGCTGTGGAAGCTGTGCAAGAGGCGGAGGGAATTCAGGCTCAGGGGAGAAAATTCGCCAGTATCCGCCGTGCCGGGTCCTGATTTTTTACACGAGGTGAGGGGTGGAAGGTAGTGGCAGGATGGAAGTTGAGCCGAATTTCCACTTTTCCGACCCGCCTGCTGTTACTACTGGTTTTATAGGTTTTTATTTTGATATAAGAAAGTATTAGAAGTAGCGCCGCGCAACGGGGGACTTGGTTTTATGCCGGTTGAAGCGATTGCGTCTGCGACGGGAACCACGACGATGGAGATTACGGTCAGCAAGTTTGAACTCTTACGGGAGCTCACCGCGACCCAGGGCGTGGTCGAACGTAAAACCACCATTCCCATCCTGTCGAATTATCTATTTGAAGCGGCCGGAGACAAACTCTCTCTCACCGCTACCGATCTGGATTTGAGCCTGCGGACCTCGTGTACGGCAAAGGTCAAGAAAGAAGGCTCCTGCACCATCCCCGCACGCAAGCTGCATGATTACGTGAAGCTGCTGCCCGATGCCGACATCACCATTAAGTTGCTGGAAAACCACTGGGTCAGCATTCGCTGTGGCCGGTCGAATACCAAGATGGTGGGTATGGCAAAGTCGAATTTCCCGACTCTGCCGGTGTTTCCGACGGCTGGTGTGGTGAAGATTCCGGGACAGGTGCTGCGGTCGATGATCGCCAAGACCGGATTTGCCATTGCTAACGAAGAGTCCCGTTACACGCTGAATGGCGCGCTGATGGTGCTGAAGCCCGAGTCGATCACCATGGTGGCGACCGACGGGCATCGCCTGTCGCACATCGAGCGGCCGGGAGAGAAATTTGAAGGCGTCTCCGGGGAATTGAAGACTCTCATCCCCAAGAAGTGCATGGACGAGCTGAAATCGCTGCTCGACTCCACCGACGCCGAGACCATCGACTTCGCGAAAGACGAGTCCACGCTCTACTTCCGCATTGGCCCGCGCCTGCTGACCTCGCGCCAACTGACCGGCCAGTTCCCCAATTTCGAGGCCGTGCTGCCCAAGGACAACAGCAAGAGCATCACCTTGCACGGAGAAGAGCTTGGGCCAGGCGATTTCCCGCGTCGCCCAGTTTGCCGACGAACGCTCGCGCGCGGTGCGCATTAAGCTCGAAAAAGGCGAACTGAAACTCTCGGCGTCCTCCACCGAAACCGGCGAGTCGGAAGATTCTCTCGAAATCAACTACGACGGGGAAACGCTCACCATCGGCTTCAACGCCCAGTACATCCTGGACTTCCTGAAAGCCGTGGGCGCCGGAGACGTGAAGCTGGAACTGAAAGACTCCCAATCCGCCGGCCAGCTCCGCCCGGCCGAGAACGAGGAGTACAAGTACCGGTACATCGTGATGCCCATGCGGATCTGAGGGGCATCCGCAACCCCGGCCCGACTGAGCGGTACGGGCTTCGGAAGATCCCCAAGCTGCCTAGCTTGTCCCCGAATGAGGGAATTCCTGCCTTCATCGATGTTCCCGCTTGACCTTTGCTCCTCAGGACGTAGAATGTCGGCCACTTCTTCCTCAGGAGGGTCAGTCGATGCTTAGCGGGTTCAAGCAATTCATCCTTCGCGGCAACGTAGTGGATATGGCAGTGGGCGTGGTCATTGGCGCGGCTTTTGGCGGCGTGGTCACGGCGCTCACCAAAGATCTGCTCACCCCTCTGATTGCGGCCCTGGTGGGCAAGCCGGACTTTTCGGCGATCAGCTTTACGCTGAACGGCTCGACATTTCCCGTCGGAGATTTCATCAACGCAGCTGTGTCTTTCCTGCTGATTGCGTCGGCGGTCTATTTCTTCGTGGTCGCGCCCATCAATGCGCTGGTCACGCGTATGCGAAAGGACCCGGCGCCGGCCGATCCGACCACCAAGAAGTGTCCGGAATGCAAGATGGAGATTCCCATCGACGCCCGGCGCTGCGCGCATTGCACATCGCAGGTTACGGCGCAGGCCGCCTAGCTTCTGCCCCGGGGACGCGACAGCGTGTCCCTGGGGAACTCCTGTAACATGAACGGATGGGTTTTCCGGTTCGCTATCTGGTGGTAGCGCTGGCGCTGGTGTCTTTGCCGGCTCTCGCTCAGGCCGCGAAGGCCGGCCAGTCGTCCTCCAAGCCTCATGCCAAGGCCCGTGAAAACGCGGCTCCGGAGCAGGGATCGATCCGGGACGGGGTCTATGGCAACGAATCGTTGAATTTTTCCTACAAGATTCCCTACGGCTGGGTAGACCGCACGGCCGACATGCGCGAGGGCAGTGAACTGGGGAAGTCGGTGCTGCTGCTGTCGGTTTTTGAGCGTCCGCCCGAGGCCCAGGCTGAGGGGATCAACCCGGCAGTGGTGATTGCTGCCGAGAATGTGTCTTCCTACCCCGGGCTGAAGACAGCCGCCGACTATTTTGGTCCGATTACTGAGCTTGCGACCAGCAAGGGCTTCAAGGTCGACAGCGAGCCCAGCGAATTCCCCGTCGGTGCGAAGCAGGTGGTGCGGGGAGACTTCAGGAAAGAAAAAGGCTCCGCGACCATCTACCAGACGTCGCTGGTTTTCCTGGAGAAGAGCTGGATTGTGTCCTTCACATTCATCGCCGCCAGCGATAACGAGATCGATGAGCTTCTGGAGAAGCTGAGTTTTGCGGGCAGGCCTGCCAAACACCGCCCTTCCAGGTGATGGCTGTTGATCCCGGAATTGCGCCGGCGAGCGGCCTCGGCCGCGCTTGAAAAATGCTCTGCTAACCTGCTCCAAATGCACACGTTACCGACCCGGTTCGGAGGTGAAACAAAGCCTGTTTCTGTGGTAGAATCAAGCCTATCTTCGGGTCCATTAAGTATTTGTAATATCAGTAGTTTGAGGTCTCTTTCGGGTACGAGAAAAGTACTGCCGGAAAAGTCCACCATCCGGCCTTCCCACGGAGTTGAATGGCGACCAAAGAAATCAACGCTGCCCTCGGCGAAAGCAAAACCAAAAACGGGAAGACCCCCGTCAACGGAGGGAATGGCGACTACACCGCCGACTCCATCAAAGTACTGGGCGGCATGGAAGCGGTTCGCAAGCGTCCGGCGATGTACATCGGCTCCACCGGGGAACTCGGCCTTCACCATCTGGTGTACGAAGTCGTAGACAATTCCGTCGACGAAGCGCTGGCCGGTTAC
>CAWJAA010000036.1:0-8828 GCA_963840615.1 Terriglobia bacterium | reverse complement strand
ACGTGCATGCGCTTTGGTAATTCGCACCATTACTTTGGTACGAAGCTGGTGCGCAGCCCACGTTCAGCGGCAGGTTCGCTCTGCAATTTCGCTCAAAACCCGCTTCCAGCTTGCGATTTCGCACGCTTCAACGATTGCGGTAACCGCGGCACCATGCTCGACAACATGAACCAAAGCGCGCACCGTCTGTTCAAGAGTAACCAACCGGGACGGCGTGATCGCGGGTCAAGGACCAGAGTCCTTGCCCGACCATGTATCGGCAGTAACGCGTGCAACCGGCTGACTGGGTTCGCCGCGGCCGTCCTTGTTGTCCTCCCGGCAAAAGTGCTAGGCTTACGCCGTTCCATGAAAACTCCCTGGGTCCTGCTCTCTGTCCTGCTCGCAAGCCAGTTGGTTTGTGGGGCGCAACAACCAGCCTCGTCGCAAGCGTCACCGGTCATCCAGAATGATGTGGCCGTTGCCATGCGCGACGGTACCGTTCTGCGGGCCGACGTTTTGCGGCCGGCTAACAAAGGGCGGTTCCCGGTTCTGGTCTATCGAACTCCCTACGGCAAGGAGTTCGCGCTGCGGGACTACGCCACCTTCAAGCACGCGGTTGAGCGCGGATATGCCGTAGTGGTTCAAGATGTCCGCGGACGCTACGCTTCGGGGGGTGAGTTCCGCCCTTATGAGAACGAAGGGCGCGACGGTTTCGACACCATCGAGTGGGCCGCAAAGCAGACCTGGTCGAACGGCGCGGTGGGTACATTTGGGCTGTCGTATCCGGGAGCCGTGCAGTGGCTGGCGGCGGTCGAGAATCCACCGCATCTCAAGGCCATGGTTCCCGCCATGACGTTCTCCACTCCCCAAAATTTCTTCTACGCCTATGGCTTGTGGGACATGTCATGGATGGAGTGGATCTGGGACAACATTGCTCCCGACGCGCGGGTGAAGAAAAATCTGCCCGGGCCCAAGACCTATGACGAAGCCATTGCCGCCTGGAAAGAAGCAGGTCCGAAGATGCAGAGCGAACTGCCGTTGAACCAACTCGCCGAGTTGCGCGGGATCGCTCCCTACTACTACGACTGGCTGAGCCACCCTCCCGAGGATCCGTGGTGGAACTGGTGCGAGTTGCACAACAAGTATGGCCGCGTACACGCAGCCGTGCTGAACCTTTCGGCGTGGTATGACGACAACTACGGGCCGGAAGGGGCGACGACCAACTTTGCAGAATTGTTAAAGACGCGTTCGGCCGGGCACGATCCGCGGACTCACCTCTTGCTCGGGCCCTGGGTGCACGGCGTGAACAACACCGCCAGGACGAAGTCGGGCGAACGCGAGTTCGGTGCGGCTGCGGCGATCGACTATGACGAAGTCATTCTCCGCTGGATGGACCATTACTTGCGCGGCATCGACAACGGCGTCGAAAAACAGAAGCCGGTCCGCTACTTTGTGATGGGAGAGAATCAGTGGCGCGACGCCGATTCCTGGCCGCCGAAGGCACAGGAAACCTCTTTTTATCTGGTCAGCGCCAAGGCTGGCGAACCCGGCGGCGAGCTTTCGGCGACGCCGCCGGCCGCCGCCGGCACAGTAAGTTCGTTCATTTCTGATCCTGCCAATCCGGTCACCAACCCGTACCCGTCATCGGGCGCTCACGACTATCGGGAACTGGCTAAACGTGCGGACGTCCTGACTTTTGACAGCGCGCCTTTGCAGCAGGATCTGGAAGTAACCGGTCCCATACGCGCGGATGTCTATGTGACCTGCGACTGCCGGGACACGGATTTGTACGTGCGTCTGCTCGATGTCGCTCCCGATGGAACCGCGTTCAACCTGATGAGCCCAGGTCTGGACGCGCTCCGCGCCAGCTACCGCAACCTGAAACTGGGACGGCAGCTGCTGCAGCCTCACCAGACGTACGAGTTGCAGCTGAACCATCTGATCACCAGTAACGTTTTTCAAAAAGGACATCGCATTCGCGTGCAGATCTCGGCGACGTTTTTTCCGAATTTTTCCCGTAACCTGCACACCGGAGAGTCGGAAGCGACTTCCGCTGCGATGCAGAAGGCGACTATTTCCGTTTACACCGACAGCAAGCATCGTTCGCATGTGGTTCTGCCGGTGGTAACGAAATAGCCGCTTGGTCTCGCGGAATAGTTCGCGGACGAGAGCGTCCGCGTCCCACGTTATAATCGCGCCGTTCCCCGGAGGAGTGCTTGCTCACTCGATATCGGTTGTCTTTCCTGGTGTTCCTGCTGGCCACTTCCCTTCCGCTCTTCTGCCAGCAACGGGACCCGGTGCTGCAGCAGGTCGATGTCCCGCATCGCTATTACTACCGGGAAATGTATCTTCCCCAGCTCACCACCGGTCCCAGCGCGGCGTCGTGGACGCCGGATTCGCGATCCCTGGTGTATTCCATGGCCGGCTCTTTGTGGCGGCAGAAGTTGGACTCTGCGGTCGCAGAGCAACTGACGGCCGGGGCAGGCTACGACTACCAGCCAGATTGCTCGCCGGATGGACATTGGGTGATCTATTCCGTTTACTTAAAGGACGCCATCGAACTCTGGGCTCTGAATTTGGACACTCACCGGACCCAGCAGGTCACATTCGGCGGCGCGGTGAACGTGGAGCCACGCTTTTCGCCTGACGGAAAGCGCGTGGCTTTCGTTTCCACCTCCTACCAGGGCCACTTTCACATTTTTATCGGTGAATTCAACAACGGGGAGCTAGCTAACCTGCAACGCATCACCGGCGAGACCCGTACTACTCTGCCGCGTTTTTACTACAGTCCGATCGATCATGAGATCAGCCCGGCATGGGCTCCTGATGGCAAGGAAATCATCTTCGTTTCAAACCATGGGCACGTTTACGGCACCGGCGGATTCTGGCGGGTGAAGGCCGAACCAGGCGCGGAGGCCCGCGAAATTCACTACGAAGAAACTGCCTGGAAAGCGCGCCCCGATTTTTCTCCTGACGGCAGGCGCATCGTGTACGCATCGTATCTGGGGCAGACGTGGCACCAGCTTTGGGTGATGCCATCGCAGGGAGGCGATCCCTTCCCTCTCTCCTATGGCGACTTCGACAATGTGAACCCTCGCTGGTCGCCCGACGGCAAGCACATCACATTCATCTCGAATCGCGGAGGGAATACTTCGCTTTGGACTCAGGCAGCCTTGGGCGGAGCGCAGACCGAAGTGATCGCGAAGCAACACCACTACTTGAAGCCCATGGGCAGACTGACAATTCGGGTTCTGGATCCGGCCGGGCGTCCCACTCCAGCCCGCATCTTCCTGACCGGCGAGGACGGCCGCGCCTATGCCCCGGATGACGCCTGGATGCAGGCCGAGGATAATTTCGTGCGTTCCGAGCGGCCTTTCGAATCGCATTACTTTGCCACCACCGGTGTCTCGGAACTTGCCGTGCCGAGCGGGCGAGTGGATGTGGAGGTGATGAAGGGTTTCGAATACTGCTTCGAGAAGAAAAGTGTGCAAGTGGGCGAAGGCCAGCCCAGCAGCCTAACCATCCGCCTCCAGCCCCTGAATCTGCCCCAGAGCCCCAATTCCCGCTGGCTGAGCGCCGACCTGCACGTTCACATGAATTATGGGGGCACCTACCGCAACACTCCGAAGCACCTGGTAGCGCAAGCGGCGGCCGAAAATCTTCCTGTAGTCGAAGATCTGGTGGTCAACAAGGAACAGCGCATCCCCGACATAGCTTACTTCAGTACCAAACCGGACGCGGCTTCCACCTCCAACCAATTGCTGCTCCACGGCCAGGAATTTCACACCAGCTACTGGGGCCATCTGGGACTGCTGAACCTGACCCGCAATTACCTGCTGCCGGATTATGCTTCCTATGGCAACACTGCGGCGGCCAGTCTTTTCCCCGCAAACGCAACCGTCGCGGACCTGGCGCACGAACAGCAAGCGCTGGTGGGCTATGTTCATCCCTTTGATTTTGTGCCTGATCCGGTCGGCGATGCTTCCCTGACCCACGAGCAACCGCTCGACGTGGCCCTGGAACTGCCCGTGGATGTGGCATTAGGTAAAGTGGATTACATCGAAGTGGTCGGCTTCAGCGATCACAAGTCCACCGCCAACGTGTGGTACCGCCTGCTGAATTGCGGATTCCGTTTGCCGACCGGTTCCGGATCGGACGCGATGGCGAACTATGCCTCGCTGCGGGGGCCGATCGGGCTGAATCGCGTTTACGCCAATGTCCCGAAAGGTCCGCTCGATATCCATTCCTGGCTGACTTCCCTGAAGCTGGGCCGAACCTTTGCCACCAACGGTCCCCTGCTGGGATTCACCCTGGGCGACCTGCAGCCGGGCGAGGAACTGCGTCTTCCCGCCGGCGAGAACAAGGTAAAGTTCTCGGCCTGGCTGCGGTCCCTGGTGCCCGTCGATCACCTGCAAGTGATCTGCAATGGTCAGATCGTGAGCGACCTGAAACTCAGTGAAGACCACGAGTCCGCCGACATCAGCGACGCCATTCCGATTTCGCGCAGTGGCTGGTGCCTGCTGCGAGCCTGGAGTGACAAGGCAGAACATCCGATATTGGATGACTATCCTTACGCAACGACCAGTCCGGTTTATGTGACGGTGGCCGGCTCCACGCTCCGGCCCGGGGAAGACGCAGCCTATTTCCTGACCTGGATTGACCGCCTGGTCGCGACGGCGAAGTCGAATAAAGACTGGAACACCGATGCGGAAAAAGACGCGGTGCTCAACCTTCTGAACTACGCCCGCAACATTTACGCGCGGATGGAAAAATAACGGCTCTATGCGCCTGCCCGCTGTTGCTTTTCCATCTCCAGCAGCGCCTTCTTGCGATCCACGCCCCAACGATAGCCGCCCATGTCTCCGTCTTCGCGGATGATGCGATGGCAGGGGATGGCCACCGCAACCGGATTGGTGGCGCAGGCCCGTGCCACGGCGCGCGACGCGGTTGGCTGTCCGATGGCCTTGGCAACCTGGCCATAGGAGCGCGTGGCGCCGAAAGGGATCGACTGCAGACACGACCACACCCGGCGCTGGAACGCGGTCGCTTGAATATCGAGCGGCAAAGCCGAGTTGAGCTTCTGGCCACGCATATGCCGCAGCAGGTCCTGCTTCCAGGTCCGCATAGCCTGGTCGTCACGGCGGCGCACCGCAAAGGGAAATTCGTGCTTCAGTCCGTGTTCGAGTTCTTCGTCTGTGTCCGCAAACTGGATCGCGCAGATCCCTTTGTCGGTCGCGGCAATCAGCAGACGCCCCAAGGGAGAATCGGTGACGTGTAGCGAATAGGGGCGGCAATCGCTCCCCGCCGGTACTTATCAGGAGTCATGCCCAGTTGCGAGGCGGTGCGCTCGTAGAGGCGGCTGCTGGAGCTGTATCCGGCGTCATACATGGCGCGGGTCACCGAGTGGCCGGCGCGCAAATGGCTCTTCAGTTGATTCAGGCGGCAAGAGTCCACATACGCGCGGGGAGTGATCCCCAGCACCCCTTTGAAGGTCCGTTGCAGGTGGAAGGGGCTCTGGCGGAATTCCTTCCCCAAGCGCGACAGCGTGATGGGCTCATCCAGATGCTGCTCGATGTAGCGGCAGATTGCTTTCACCATCTCCATCTGTGGGTTGCCGCCTGCCGCTCTGGGCCGGCAGCGCAGGCAGGCGCGATAACCTGCCTTCTCGGCTTCCTCGGGACGGCGGAAGAAGGTCACATTCTCGCGGCGCGGCCGTTTCGAGGGACACGAAGGGCGGCAGTAGATGCCGGTCGAGGAAACCGCGAACACGAACTTGCCGTCTTCGCCGGGGTTGCGGGCCATCACCGCTTGCCACTGTTGATTGTGATTGTTTCGCGCCATCTCGCTCGGCTCCGTCAGGTTGAGTATCGCACTGGTTGTCATCATGAGGTAACTCTAGGGCCCAATCGCCCACGTGAGCTATCCGGAGATTGCGCTCAAACCAAATTTCCGCTGGTCTCAGCTAACATATTGTCGTAATGATGATTTCCGACCGCAATCCGTCGCCAGCCGCCCAGGTCCGGGCGCGTTACCTCAGTCGGGAAATTCCCGTGGATGCGGGGCGGCCCGCCTCCGAGTGGGCCAGCACCACTCCCGTCGTCTTTTGCTCAAACTGGCAGGGGGAAAATCCTGATCCAGGCCGTCAGACCAGCGTCCGGGTCTTGTGGAGCGCCAAGACTTTATATTTGCGGTTTGAATGCCGCTATCGCGAACTCTATGTGTTCGACGATTCCGATCCCAACGGGCGCCGCGACCATCTGTGGGACCGCGACGTGGCAGAAGCGTTCCTTCAGCCGGATCCCTCTCGTCCCCGCTTTTACAAGGAACTCGAAGTCAGCCCGAACGGAATGTGGATTGACCTCGATATCTCTCCGGCGGGACTCGGCGATTTGAAAAGTGGTCTAACGCGTTCCGTCGTCCGCGATGAGAAGCAACGGACATGGGCCGCCGAACTTGCGATCCCGATTGCGGCACTCACGCCTCACTTCGATCCGGACAAGCCTTGGCGCGCGAACTTCTTTCGCATCGAAGGAACGCGGGAACCCAGGTCCTACATGGCATGGAGGCCTACCCACACTCGGCAACCGAATTTCCACGTACCCGAGGCCTTCGGCCTGCTGAAGTTCGACAAATGACGATAGTGGTGCAGTATCAACCGCACTGGCGTCATCCCGAGCTTTGCGAGGGATCTGGCGCAGACCGGCAACGTGTTCAGGGAAGATCCCACGCGAGATCCCTCACCCGGCTGAACTGCGCCGGGTTTCGGGATGACGCCTCGGAAAGAGGTCCTAAGATCCAAACTGGCCCACTACCCAAATGACGTTTACCTCGGCAGCTTCAAGGCGTAGTCTGTAGCCGAATCTCTACCATCTTTTGGAGGAGCGATCATGCGTCAGGCTGTTCGTGTTCTGCTTGGATCGTTGCTGGTTTGCCTGTCTTTTTCTCTGTTCGTCTCAGCTCAGAAAGCACAGCCCGGGCTTTTAAACGCCGACGATCTCAAACATGCGGTTCCATCTGGCTATTTCTTTAACGGACAGGCCGCTCCGGTGCAACTGCGAAATTCAGCGGGATTTCGCACGCCCGACGGGAAACTGGTTCTAGCCGGCCTGGTCGACACTTCGGGATACGCGGCGGATATTCAGCAGAAATACCAGGGCTTCTTCATTACCGAGGTCAAGCTCAACGTCGGTGGAACCGACTTGGGACCCGGCGCCTTTGGCTTCGGCTTCAGCAAAGACGGCAAGTTCATGGTGATGGATGTGGCCGCAACCGAACTGTTGAACGTGGCTAGCTCAACCGACGACAAGGTTGCGCACCCGGTGCCGCTCAAGATGATGGAAGATGGCGGCGGATACCGCTTGTATCACGGCAGGAGCTTCGTGGTGCTAAAAACACAGTGACCGGCAGAGCCTAGTGTGGCCGGGGCTGCAGAGGTCCCAGGACCGACGGGATTCCCGCCCGTTTGCGTACTTCGGCAAGCAGGGCCTGGGCTGCATTCTCATACGTCTTGCCGGTATCGGATGTGTCGGCCCACACCGCGTCATAAATGATCTGGGTGGCTTCCTTGAGTTCCATGTGAAGTGCGGCTTCCATCAGATCGACGCGCTCCTGCAACCGGTCGTAGCAACCCTTGCAAACTTCCGCGGGTTCAAATTCTCCGGGATGGTTCTCTTCGCGGCTGCAGCGGAAGCTCTCCGCAACATTGATTTGCGCATGGGCTGCGAACACCTGGGATTTGAATTCCCGCAGAAAACGCTCGCGCTCCTGTTCCAGGACGTCGGGATCGGGTGTCTCTTCTGAAGAAACTTCGGCAGAGACTGCGCTCACCGGCACAGCGGCGGGGGTTGGCTTCACCCGCACATTGCTCTGGCACACGGGACAGGCGTCGAGATCGGAAGCGTAGTAGGTCTTGCACTTTGCGCAAGGTAGACCATAGCCTCCGGCCTTCCGCGCCGCCGTGCCGGCGGCTTCGGTGTTCGCCACCCGTTTCGCTTCACGGGGTTGTTGCAGAACCGCGTTGGTCGCCTGCTGGCTGTCTCCGGAAGAGGGGGATTGCGTCGGATTCATGCTGCTACTCCCAAAATATCCGTTATTCCTGGGCCCGAAAATCCATTCTAGGTCTGCTGGTTTTCTGTGCCGAGACACGGTAGTTCATTCGAAACTCGGCCATCGGTACAGTGCACCCGCACGGCCAAATTCTTGATTTGAAACAAAAGCACTTAGGCACCGCGGCCGTCTCTATTTCGGCGACCCAGGCCCGGCGTCGACTTCAAAATGAGACGGAATTTCCACCCGGCCAGCCTTGCTGGCTCTCATCAGCTTGACCAGTTCTTCACGGCGCTGCTGGTACAGGTTTTGAGCGGGATCGAGACGCGCCGCTGCGTTCAATTCAATGAGCGCTTCGTCATAGTCCCCCATGCTGATCAGGCACGCAGCCAACGAATAGTGGTTATCGGCCGTCGCCTGCAGTCGCAATGCCTCGCGGAACTCCTTGGACGCGGCATAGAACTTCTGCACTTCAAACAAGGCCGTCCCCAGGGTATGGTGGCTCAACGGGGCATCGGGCCCAAGTTCCACCGCAATCTGTAATTCGCGCAGAGCCTCCTGCTGCCGGCGCAGCAATAACAACGACTGGCCCAGAAGACGATGTGGTTCGGCCGACGTCGGATTCTGCTGAATCGCCCGCTGCCATTCCAAAACCGCGGACGCGTAGTCGCGCCTGGCCATCAGGATTTTGGCAACGCAGTCGTGTCCGTAGCTCCAGTCCGGTCTCATGGCAAACAATGCCTGAAACTCGGCGAGCGCCTCCTCAAAGTCGCCCTTGTCATAGAGAGTGTTGCCAAGGTTGT
>CAWJAA010000035.1:0-91024 GCA_963840615.1 Terriglobia bacterium | reverse complement strand
AGCCGACCGGGAATAAATGGTGGATTCCCTTCTTTGACCGTCTGCAATCACTCGGCCTGAAATACAAATGGATCGAGTTCCGACGTAAGCGAATAAGAGAGGAGTTTCTGAGGAAAATTGGCGAGATCGGGACGTTGCCACAAACGCAAGGGTCTTCATTACTCCTAGTCCAACACCCAACGGAGGCGGCAACCCAAACTCAGTCGGAGTTGTCGATTCGCAAGATTGCTGCTGATGTCGTTCAGAGGATGACGGAATCGGAACTCCGCGGTCTCAACCTGCCGCTGGGATATGTAGTGGACTCTCTCACAACGCGATGACAATCGGAGCTAACCGTGAAAATCGCGTTTGTGATGGGGTTCTTTGACCCTGTAAGGAAAGCGCTGAACGACCGCTACCCAGAAGCTGCCTACCGCAATCGGCTGATTTTTCTTGAATCTGGGAAAGGGGGCCTCATTGTCTTCAAGGAACGTTTTTACGATGTCGCTCAGACAGCTGACGGGCTGCTAGTCTGCTTAGGAAGGTCGGAGTCACAGCGACATCTCGAAGATGCGATGACGGGCATTGTCAGGGTTGCCGAGCGCGAATATCCAACCCCAATTCTATTCAAGGCATTCGGGAACCTTTACGATCCAGCGCCAGTTCTTGAATTTGTCGAGTCGTTCGGCCTCGAAACCGACCCACAGATCGGGGTGGACGACGTTCGATCTAGAGTTCCTGACGGAAAAATTCTTTGTGTATCGCTTGAGGGCAAGACTTCAATACTTGCCGCCCTTGAACGTGCAGGTTTTTCAAGTGAGGCTATTCATGAGTGCTTTGTCGAAGAGCTTCGCAAGGGGGGCCGCAACTCGAATCTGATGCAACATCTTAGGCAGCGAGCGCAGACCTATCCGTGCCTGTTGTACGCATGGGGCGGCTTAAGAACATCCACCCCCGACATAAAAGCTGAATACAGGCACGGCTGTCATGAAGCGGTGAGCGCATCTCAAGTTGTTGAGTTGTTTAAGAAGTCGCTCAAGGAGGATGTCTAGAAAGTGCTAGATGGGCCAAAAGAACGTAACTACGACGGGGAATGTTTCCGCCCCCCTCGCCATCCGGGTTATACTAAGTGAGTCATCATGCGCCTCGAGAACGCCAATTCGCATCTGCCCGTGTGCTGGCTGCACTGCCTGGTGTGCCCGCGCCGTTATCTGGCAGTGTTGCCCTCGCAGGCGCGTCCCAGCCTTTTCGGTTCCGACTAATTCCTCCTCTCACCTGTCATTAGCCCCCGGGTCGTAGTCCGTCTGTGCATTGCCGTCTACGACTGAGAACCGAGAACTGACAACTGAGAACTACTTTGGAGGAATCCCATGTCGACCAAGACTCTGACCGGTCCCAAGATCAAAACCGCTCTGCCTGGCCCCAATGCCAAGCGCATCATTGATGGCGACGACAAGTACATTTCGCCGTCCTACACCCGCTCTTACCCGATGGTGGCCAAGCAGGGCCGCGGCATCGTAGTCACGGACGTTGACGGAAACGAGTTCTTTGATTTCTCCGCCGGCATTGCCGTGACCTCAACCGGCCATTGCCATCCGCACGTGGTGGCAGCCATTCAGAAACAGGCCGGCGAGCTGATTCACATGTCGGGCACCGACTTCTACTACGAGAACATGGTGACCCTGGCCGAGCGGCTTTCGAAGATTGCTCCCATGCCCGGTCCGCACAAAATCTACTACGGCAACTCGGGCGCGGAGGCGGTTGAGACTGCCCTCAAACTGTCGCGCTATCACACCAAGCGGCAGAACATCATTGCGTTCTTTGGCGCGTTCCACGGACGCACCATGGGAGCGCTCTCACTGACCGCTTCCAAGCCCCAGCAGAAGCGCCGTTTCGCGCCGCTGGTTCCGGGCGTGACCCACGTGCGCTATCCCGACGTCTACCGCGGCTGCGCAGGCGGTGCGCAGGATGGCGAAGCCTTCGCCCTCGGCTGTGCGCGCTACATTGAAGACAAGCTCTTCAAGACCATGCTTCCTCCCGAGGAAGTGGCAGCCATCTTCGTCGAGCCCATTCAAGGCGAGGGCGGATACGTTGTCGCTCCCAACGGTCTTCATGCAGGAGTTGCGGCGCATTTGCGATCGTCACGGCATTCTTTTGGTCGTCGACGAAGTGCAGAGCGGCATGGGACGCACCGGCAAGTGGTGGGCGGTCGAGCATACCGGAGTGCATCCCGACATCGTCTGCAGCGCCAAGGGCATTGCTTCGGGCATGCCGCTGGGGGTTGTGATCAGCAAAGCCGAGATCATGGATTGGGTGCCCGGCTCGCATGCTTCCACCTTTGGCGGGAACCCGGTCTGCATTGCGGCGGCGCTGGCCACGCTGGATGTGATTGAGGGTGAAAACCTGCTGCGCAACTCCACCGAAGTCGGCAATCACATGCTGAAGCGCATGGCAGACTGGCCCTCGAAGTACAAGCTGGTAGGCGATGTGCGCGGCCGCGGTCTGATGATCGGCGTCGAAATCGTCAAAGACAAGAAGACGAAAGAGTACGGCGCCGCCGAGCGGGATCGCATCGTGGAACTGGCCTTCGAACGCGGCGTCTTGTTCCTGGGCTGCGGGCCCAGCACGCTGCGCATCGCGCCGCCGCTCATTCTCACTAAGGAAGAAGCCGACGTTGCGGTGGACACTCTGGAAGAGTCGATTGCCATCGTCAGCAAGGCGTAACCGGAACAACTCATGGGAGGCGGGGCTGGGCCCCGCCTCCACTTCACCTCTCAAGGAAAAGACTATGTGGAGCGGCAAGGTGGAGTCTATCCACGTCGCCTCCGAGGCCAAGGCTCCTACGCGGGCTGTCGATGAGGCGCAGGCGATCCCCGGAGTTGGCCTGGAAGGAGACCGCTACGCGCTGCGGCAGGGAACCTTTTTCAAGCCGGAGCCGGATTTCGAACTGACTCTGATTGAAGCCGAGGCGGTGGAAGCCCTTAAGCGTGACTACGAGGTCGAGCTGGCGCCTGGCGAAGCGCGTCGAAATCTGGTGACGCGCGGCGTGGCCCTGAATCATCTGGTCGGCAGAGAGTTCCGCATTGGCGATGTGAAAATCCGCGGCATCCGTCTATGTGAGCCGTGCAATCACCTGCAGACGCTGGTGGGACGGCCTGTGATCAAGGGCCTGCGCCATCGCGGCGGCCTGCGCGCGCAGATTCTCAGCCCAGGCAGCATTCGCGTCGGCGATGTGATCGCGGAGTAAAGAATGAGCTTGCGGAGGCGGAGACACCTGGTGATCCCGCGAAGTTTGAGACAACACTTTGACCCAGAAGTTTTCAACTCGCGCGTGGTTCGCGCTGGCGGTGACGCTGGTGTTGTGGGCTTCGGCCTTCGCCGGAATCCGTGCGGGCCTTAAAGCCTATTCGCCCGCCCACGTAGCCGTTCTGCGCTTTCTCATCGCTTCGCTGGTGCTGGCCATCTACGCCCCCTTCGCGCACTTTCGTCGTCCGCAATGGCGTGACATTCCCGGCCTCGTCCTGACCGGGATCATCGGCATCACCTTTTACAACCTGGCCCTTAACTACGGAGAGACGCGGATCACTGCGGGCGCCGCCAGCCTGCTGATTGCATCCACTCCCATCTGGACGGCGCTGCTCGCCATGCTGGCCCTGCGGGAACGCCTGACGATGACCGGCTGGTGTGGAATCCTGCTAAGTTTTGCCGGCGTGGCCTTGATCGCCAGCGGAGAGAGCGAAGGGATCCATCTTTCCGCGCAGGCGTTTATTGTCCTCTCCGCCGCGCTGGCGTCCGCCGTCTACATCGTGATGCAGAAACACTTCCTCGATCGCTATAGCGCCCTCGAGTTCACGGCGTATTCCATCTGGTCGGGGACTTTGCTGATGTTGCCCTTTGGACGCGGCCTTACGCGGGCCATCCACAGTGCGCCCATCGCTGGCACCCTGGCCGTGATCTACCTGGGAATCTTTCCCGCCGCGATCGCCTACGTAGCCTGGGCGTACGTGCTGTCTCACGGCCCGGCGGGACGCATCACAACTCTGCTCTACCTGATTCCGGTGCTCGCGATCGGAATTGCCTGGATCTGGCTGGGGGAAGTTCCCAGGCTCATGTCCTTGACTGGCGGAGCCATCGCCTTAGCGGGCGTGATTCTGGTGAGCCTGCGAGGCAAATCCGCATCCGTGGCTTCCCGCGCCGTCGTAACTGCGAATCTCTCGTAGGGGCGGGTGTACCCACCTGTCTCCCCGACAACCTACTTGGCTTCGCTGACCCTGAACCGGGAAGCGTCGGACAGAAACAGAGTGGCGAGCAGGAGCACTGCCATGCCTCCCGCCGACATCAGCAGAGGCATTCTCAGGCCAAACCTCTCGGCCATCGCTCCTCCAACGGCCGGCGCGATGGTGGCGCCAATGATCTCCCCCACCAGCGTGGCCAGGCCGATGGCGGTGGCTACGAACTGCGCGGGAACGCTTTCCGCCGGCACCAGCACGATGATTAACGACGCAACCGCCTGCCCGCCATTGCTCAGAAACACAATCGCCGCCAGCAGCCACAGATGGCTGTACAGCGACGGAATCTGTAGTGCCACCGGGACAATCGCGGAAAGCCCAGCCAGAATCATGAGCGTGGTCTTGCGACCGATCCGGTCCGAAAATGAGGGAAACATAAACCCCAGGAAGAAGCTCCCCAGTCCGGTTGCCCCGAGCAGGAATCCGGCGGTGGTCGGCGCCTGGTGGGCGACTTCGGTGATGTACAGCGGCGCGAATACATTCAACAGGAATAGCCAGCACATGAAGCCGGCCGCTCCCAGGCAGCACAGCCGAATATTGCGGAAGCGCAGGATCGACAGATAGTCCATGATCGCCGCACTGCCGTGATGTTCGCGGTGCACCAGTGACGGCGTCTTCTCCGGTTCCTTCACAAATTTCCAGAGCAACACGCCCATCACGATGCCGGGCATGCCGGCTACAAAAAAGGCCCAGCGCCAGCCGAATCGTGAGGCTACCTGCGTCGCCAACACCGGTGCCGCCGCCAAGCCAACCAGGGCGGCTGCGCTGACCACCAATCCAACGTTTCGTCCCCGGCGACTCGGAGACGAGGACTCTTCAATCAGCGCCGTGATCACCGACCAGCAGGGCCCTTCCGCAACTCCCATGAGCGCGCGAATCCAGAGAAGCTGGTGATAGCTGTGCGCCATTCCCGAGATCCACGACAACGCCGAGAAAGCGAACACCGCTGGAATCAAAACCCGCCGCCGCCCAAATTGATCGGACAAGGCTCCGAAGAAGTACCCCGACAGCGCCCAGGTGATGGCCACCACCGAAGCCAGCACACCAATCTGCTGGTTGCTGAGGTGGAACTCCGGCGCGAAGAAAGGCGCCAGGTAGAGCTGCGACATGCGGTCGAGGAAGACCGTGCCCCAGGTGAAGAAAAGAATCAGAACCAGCGCGTTTTCATAACGTCTTGACCGTTCCAAAGCGCCCTCAGGAAAAGATGCGTCAATCTATGCGACTCTTGCCGGGAGGTCAATACCCGGCGCGAATCCTTCACCCTGGTAGTGACGGCAGTCACATCCCCGGGACCGGAGCCGCGCCTACAGTATGGAGAGTAAGCTGCTAATTCCATGTTCTCCGCCCGTTTCACACAAGCGACCGTTCGCGCCCTGGACTGGCTGGCCTGCCGTACCCTGCCTCCTGACAAGCTTCCGGCGCACCAGCGCACCGGTCGTCGAGGCGAAGAAGACACCTATTTTTATCTGCGGACGTTGGGCTATGTGATGGTGGCTCGAAACTTCCGTTCCCCCCGGCGGCGGGGAGAGATTGATCTGATTGGCTGGGACCAGGATGTACTCTGTTTTGTCGAGGTGAAGACCCGCACTACGCGCCATGTGAAACCGGCTGAGGCGGCCGTGGACCGCGATAAACGGCATGAAATCAGTCTGGTAGCGCGAGAATACTTACGGCATCTACCCCCTTCGTGCCAGTGGCGTTTCGATGTGGTGAGCGTATATTATGATGGCCAGACCGGCCATCCTCAATTTGAGTTATTCAAGAACGCCTTCCCGGCGGTGTGAAGCAGATTCTTATGTTTTCCGCATTGAAAGGATTTAGTGCGTGCCTGAGCTTAGAAAAGATCCAATTGTAGGCCGATGGGTAATCATTTCGACGGACCGCGCCAAGCGTCCTACAGACTTTGCGCGCGATGCGGTGAAGATCAAGGGCGGTTTCTGTCCCTTCTGTTACGGCAACGAGAGCAAGACGCCGCCGGAAATCCAGGCCTACCGGCCCAATCCCAATGGGGGTCCGCCCCCGCAGCGCGATACCCCGGGCTGGACGGTACGCGTCGTTCCCAACAAGTTTCCGGCACTCGGCATCGAAGGCAACCTGAACCGCCAGGCCGAGGGCATGTTCGACAAGATGAACGGCATCGGGGCGCACGAAGTCATCATTGAGACGCCCGACCACAATGCCAGCCTGGCCACCCTGCCTCCCAAGCGCATTGAAGACGTGCTCTGGACCTTCCGCGACCGCATCCTGGACCTGAAAAAGGACCGCCGCTTCAAGTACATCCTGATTTTCAAGAATCACGGCGAACCCGCCGGCGCTTCGCTGGAGCACGCGCACTCCCAGTTGATCGCGCTTCCCATTCTTCCCATCTACGTGGTCGAGGAACTGGAAGGCGCGAAGCAGTATTACATCTACAAAGAGCGCTGCGTTTTCTGTGACATCATCCGGCAGGAAATTGAGACCGGCACGCGGGTCGTCGCCGAAAACGAAGACTTCCTGACGCTGGCTCCTTACGCCCCACGTTTTCCGTTTGAGACCTGGATCCTGCCCAAGCAGCACGAGTCGGCCTTTGAGAACTCCTCTTCCCACATGTTCGAGAATCTGGCGAAGGCGTTAAAGACGCTGCTGACCAAGGCCGACCGGGTGCTCGACAATCCGCCTTATAACCTCGTCATTCATACCTCGCCGGTGCAGGACCCGACCAACGACCACTACCACTGGCACATCGAATTCATGCCCAAGCTGACCAAGACGGCGGGATTCGAGTGGGGCACCGGCTTCTACATCAACCCGACGCCGCCGGAAGAAGCGGCCAGATTCCTGCGCGAAGCGAGCATCGAAGAACCGGTACCAACTCCGGTGGGCTAATCCGCGTTCGCAAAAAATAGGGCACAGCCAGGGGCTGTGCCCTTTCTAGTGGAGAGAAGATCACTGCGAAGCAGGCGGACGGCTAGGCTGAGCCGGGTCCGCAGGGGCATACTAGACGGCGGGGACCGGCGATTTGTCACTAAGATGTAAAACCTGCGACTTTATCCCTGGGTGCGATCCAGGAACTCTTCGTGCCAAGCCATTTGGATGGCTTCCAGCTTGCCTTCGTTCGATTTCTTGGGGTCGTCCTTGAATTCGGCGAGTTCGATTACGTAGCGGTGCAGGTCGGTAAAGCGGACGGCGAGAGGATCAACTTCGGGATGTTTCTGACAAAGCAGGATTCCGAGATCTTCCGCATCATCCCAGCTGAATTCGTGCGTCATGAACGCTCCTCAGTGTTCTTCCGAAACATAGTTCCGGTTCCAGGCCGGAATCTCGACGACCACCTTGCCCGGCTTGGTGATGACCGCCTGGCAGCCGAGACGGGAGTTTAGCTGAAGGTCGGCCGCCATGTCGAGACGGTCAGCCTCGTCGTCTTCCATTGCCGATAGATTCTCTGCGCCCTCCTTCACCCAGACGTGGCAGGTGGTGCAGGCACAGTTGCCGCCGCAAGCGTGGTCGAGCCGGACACCGTTATTGAGCGCCACATCGAGCAAAGACTCTTCCTTGCCGTGGTCTTTGTAGGGCAACTTGCCATGCTCGAAGGTCACGGTCTTGCCCTCGGGCAGAAACCTCACTTCGACCGTATTCTCGCCGAGCGGTTCCACCGTCGCGGTCCCCGTTCCCTGATTCTTTTCATCCCCCATATGCACTCCGTTCTCTGGCTCTCTACGGCCGTTCTGAACTCTGCGCTCAAAATCCCTTGTGATCCTACTTAAAATCAGCCTTCGCCACGGGATGCCCCGCCGCCGGTCCTTCGCCCATATCTGCCTGGTCCATTGACTTTCCCTTGAGGGCGGCCGACACCGCGGAATCCATCATCAATTCGGCCAGCCGCATCGTCCCGGCATTCAGCGCGTCGATGGCCTTGCGAATGGACGCATAGTCGTCTTCGCCCTTCACCTGCTTGAGTGCCGTCTCCAGTTTCGCGATCTGCTTCTTCTCATCGCTGGTGAGCTGACCCCATGCCGGGCTGACCTTGCCCTTGTCGAGGGCGGCGAGAATCGTCTCCGCTTCGTTGCGCGCCTCGATCACCTGGCGCTGCCGGAAATCTTCTTCCGCGTAGTCGAAAGAATCAAGAATCATGCCCTCGACTTGTTCGTCGGTCAGGCCATAGCTGGGCTGAACCTGGATCGCGGCTTCCTTGCCGCTGCGTTGCTCGCGCGCGGTGACGTGCAAAATTCCGTTGGCATCAATCAGGAACTTGACCTCGATGCGCGGCATGCCCGCCGGCATCCCCGGAATGCCGCGAAGATCGAACCGCGCCAGCGAGCGGCAATCTCTTGCCAGTTCTCTCTCCCCCTGCAAGACATGAATGGCCACGTTCGTCTGGCCATCCATCTGGGTGGTGTAGTACTGCGTTGCCGAGGCCGGAATGGTCGAATTGCGCAGAATGATTTTGTCGGTCACGCCGCCGGCAACTTCGATCCCCAGCGACAGCGGGGTCACATCCAGCAGCAGCATGTCTTGCGTCGCCTCGGAGCCACCCGCCAGAATGTTCGCCTGCACCGCCGCACCCAGCGCCACCACCTCGTCGGGGTTTAAATCGGTGTGCGCTTGCCGCCGGAACATCTCCTCGACCAGCGCGCGCACCCTGGGAATTCTGGTAGAGCCGCCCACCAGCACCACTTCGTCGACCTGCTCTGGCTTGAGACCGGCATCTTTCATCGCCTGCTTGCACGGGCCCACCGTCCGGTCAATGATCGGCTGAATCAACTGCTCGAACTGCTCCCGCGTGATCTCGCGCTGGTAGCGTTTTCCGCCCGCCAGTTCCACGTCCAGTGTGACGGAAGCTTGTGACGACAGGGCAATTTTCGCCTCAATCACCGCTTTTCGAATCGTCTGCACCGCTTCCGCGTTCCGCCGGACGTCGATTCCCATATCACCCTGAATGTCGTTCAAGGCAATGGCGATCAGCAAATTGTCGATGTCATCGCCGCCGAGGTGGGTGTCGCCATTGGTGGCGATGACTTCAAAGATCCCGTCGTGCAACTTGAGAATCGAAATGTCGAACGTCCCGCCTCCGAAGTCGTACACCGCGACCGTGCCCTGCTGCTTCTTGTCGAGTCCGTAAGCCAGCGAGGCGGCGGTCGGTTCATTCACCAGGCGCAGTACCTCGAGTCCGGCAATCCGTCCCGCATCCTTGGTGGCCTGGCGCTGCGCGTCGTTGAAATAGGCAGGCACGGTGATGACTGCCTTGGTCACCGGGGCGCCAAAAAAACGTTCCGCATTGCGCTTGAGTTGGCGAAGAATAAAGGCGGAAATCTCGGGAGGCGTAAACGTCTTGTCACCCAGCTTGATGCGCAGCACTTCGCCCGGTTGAAGGTCGTCGGCCAGCCGGAAAGGAAACAGTTTCAGTTCTTCCTCGATGTCTTCGACCCCGCGTCCCATCAGGCGCTTGACCGAATAAACAGCGTGGTCCGCGGTTTCGATCAGGTATTTCCTTGCCGGGTTGCCGACCATGATCTGCTCGCGCTCATCCAGAGCCACCACCGATGGAACCAGGTTCAGGCCATCTTCGCCGGGGATAATGACGGGACTCTCCGCCTCCATGAAGCCCACCAGCGAGTTGGTGGTGCCCAGGTCGATCCCGATAATGCGCTCTGCACTCATTATGTAATTCTGCAATCGATTAATTTGGTAGCTGAAAAGCGCGGGCAAATTGCAAAATTACCCGATTCCCAAATTACAAATTCCCTAGCTTTCCAGTACCTCGCTCACGTCCCGAACCAGGTTGCGGATGTAATTCCGGCGGTTCAACAGATCGACCATCTGGGCGCGAATTCGCTGGCGCTCCTCTTCGCTGCCGGTGTCGACCGACTGGTCCCACTGGTTCCAGTAGCTCTTCAATTCGTCGAACAGGGCGTCCTGCTTTCCTTCCAGTTCCAATTTCTGCTTGCCGATCTCTTCGATCAGCGCCGGATCATCTTCTCCCATCTTCTTCTGCGCCCGCAATTCTTCCATCTGCAGGTTGAGTTCGAAGACTTCCTCCAGCAGATCGGGAGGCACCACTTGTTTCTTAACCTCGCCGCTGGCCCGCGCCTTCTCGGTCGCCGATTTCGATTGCTCTTCGAGTTCCACTCCTTCCAATCGGAGCACGTACTCGGTGCGCTTGATCGGATCTTTCAACGTCCGGTACGCATCGTTGAGCTGCGAGGTCTGTTCCAGGCTCCATTCCTGCTCTTTCTTGTCAAAGCGCGCATTCAGATCCGGATGCAGGCGGCGGCTGAGCTCATAAAATGCTTTCTCCAGGGAGGCTACATCCAGATTCAGCTTCCGCGGCAGTCCGAAGAACGTAAAGTAGTCCACCGGCAGCGGCGGTTGCACCTTGCCGCAGGCGCTGCAGAAATGCGCTGCCCGCATGTCCCCGCACGACCAGCACGTCAGGGTCGGCGCGCCAGACACCGGAACCGCGGCTTTAGAAGAGTTATTTGCCATAGAACACATTCACCACGAACGCGCACCGACTTAACCGCGAGGGTGGCGCCGTGGTGGGAAAAAGGTCGCGCGTGGTTGCCCGACTCAGGTCAACCGGAAAACGAAGTGCCGCACCCGCAAGACTTCGAGGCATTCGGATTCACGAATACAAAGCCTTGCTGCATCAGCGTCTCCTGATAATCCAGAGTCATGCCATGCAAGTAGATAAACGATTTGGGGTCGACGAACACCCGCACGTCTTCGAACTGGAAGATGCGATCGCGTTCCCGCGGCTGGGTATCGAAGCGGATGTTGTAGCTTAGCCCTGAGCACCCGCCACCCTGCACCCCCAGGCGCAGCCCCCCTTGTTCGGGAGAGATGCCTTCCTTGGCCATCGCCACCCGAATCCTCGCGATCGCCTTGGGAGTTACCTGCACTCCCTTGGCCGATGCGGTGGTTGCCGTCTTAGTCGTTTCCTCTGCCATGATGGTCATAAAGCCTATGCCGCCTTTACCAGGCCGTCAGTGCTCGCGGTCACATCCATCCCAGAACTGACGGGAACCGGCTTACTTGCCCGCTTCCACCGACGACCGGCTTCTCGACCCCTTGCTTGTTCTTCCAGTCGTGAATCGCCGCCCGAATGGCGTCTTCCGCCAGCACCGAGCAGTGAATCTTCACCGGAGGCAAGGAAAGCTCCTTCACGATTTCCGTGTTCTTGATGGCCAGCGCCTCGTCCACGGTCTTGCCTTTTACCCACTCCGTAGCCAGGGAAGAGGAAGCAATCGCCGACCCGCAGCCGAAGGTCTTGAACTTGGCGTCTTCAATGATGTTGGTCTGCGGATTCACCTTGATCTGCAGCTTCATGACGTCGCCGCACTCCGGCGCGCCCACCAGGCCGGTGCCAACTTCGGGGCTGCTCTTGTCCATGGAGCCGACGTTGCGGGGGTGGTTGTAGTGGTCAATTACCTTATCGCTGTATGCCATGATTCATTTCTCCAATAATCTCAGTTTTCCTTGCTCGGTAGAGCGTACCCGCTACTACTCGGCCGCCCATTTCACGCTCTTCAGATCGATGCCTTCTTTCGCCATTTCATAGAGCGGAGAAAGCTCGCGCAGCCTCTGCACCGTTTCCACCACGCGATCGGCCACATAGTCCACTTCGGCCTCGGTATTGAACCGTCCAATGCCAAAGCGGATCGAACTGTGCGCCAAGTCATCGCCCGTGCCCAGAGCCTTCAATACATACGATGGCTCGAGCGTCGCCGAAGTGCAGGCCGAACCGCTCGAGACCGCAATGTCATTGATGCCCATCAGCAACGATTCGCCTTCCACATAGGCAAAGCTGATGTTCAGGTTGCCGGGCAGACGGTGCTCCATCGAGCCGTTGATGTAGACCTCGTCCAGTCGGCTCATGATGCTGTCTTTCAAACGATTGCGCAGCCCGGCCAGATGGCAGGCTTCCTCTGGCCATCTCTTCGGTCGCGATCGCGCAAGCCTTGCCCAAACCCACGATGCCGGGGACATTCAGGGTTCCCGACCGCATGCCGCGCTCATGCCCGCCACCGTCGATGATGGCCGAAATCTGCACCCGGGGATTCTTGCGGCGAACGTAGAGCGCGCCCACCCCCTTCGGGCCATAAATCTTGTGGGCGGTGATCGACATCAGGTCGATATTGTCCTGGTTCACGTCAATCGGCACTTTGCCCACGGCCTGCACCGCGTCGGTGTGGAACAGCACACCGCGCTCGCGGCAGATCTTGCCAATCTCCCGCCACGGCTGCAGCACGCCGATCTCATTGTTGGCCGCCATGATGGTGACCAGGATGGTCTTGTCGGTGATGGCCTTCTTCAGTTCCTCCAGATCCACCAAGCCATTTTTCTGCACCGGCATGTAGGTCACGCGGTAGCCATACTTCTCCAGCCGCTTGCAGGTATCGAGCACCGCTTTGTGCTCGGTGACCGCGGTGATAATGTGGTTGCCCTTTTCCTTGTACATCTCGGCAACGCCCTTGATGGCGAGGTTATCGCTCTCGGTCGCGCCCGAGGTGAAAATGATCTCTTTCGCGGTCGCTCCCACCAGCTTGGCAATGCGTTCACGCGCGGTTTCCACGCCTTCTTCCGCCGCCCATCCGAAGGGGTGGTTGCGGCTGGCGGCGTTGCCGAACTTTTCCATGAAGTAGGGCAGCATCTCTTCCAGCACCCGCGGATCCATCGGGGTGGTGGCATGGTTGTCCATGTAAATGGGCAGCTTGATGCCTTTGGGCGCCGTGCGCTGCTCCTGGGGGATTGTCTTTACATCCGTGCTCATGATTCCTCTCCTCAAACTCTCGAAAACGGCTCATCGAACCATCGGTTGCTTAACGAATCGTCACCAGCTCCACCGCTTTGGCGGGTTTCTCCTCTGCCATTCCCACCATCTCCTCTTTCATCTCCGAGATCGTGATGCGCCGCAACACATCTTCAATACTCTGGTTCACCTTGCGCAGCGGTTCCCGGATGGTGCAGCGATCGGTCTGACCACATTCGCCCCGCACGGTCACACAAGAAGTGATAAACAACGGGCCGTCAATCGCCCGGATGACTTCGAACGCCGAGATCGCTCCGGGATCCCGCGCCAGGGTGTAGCCGCCGTTCGTCCCATGCTGCGAGTTCAGCAATCCCGCCTTGACCAGCCTCTGCAGGATCTTGGCTAATGCCTCCGGCGGAATCCCGTAGGCGTCCGCCACGTCCTTCGCACTGCACGCTTCGGGATGACAGTGCTCGGCCAGATGCTTCATCGCCATCAGCCCGTAGTCCGCTTTCTTGGTCAGCTTCAACATTGCAGGATAAATCCGACCTTTTTAGTCGGACATGACTATTCTAGAGAAAAAGGCTTGGGAAGGCAACCCAGCACAGGGGATGGCAGGAATCGGCAATTGAACGGTAATCTTATGTGGTTAAACAGTTTAGCCTAGTGCGACTGTTTTGGTCGTATTTTTGAGATCAGGGGGTAGCGGGCCGATCCACTGCAGGCGGTGCCAGCCCCTGTTCACCCGCCTTCCCTCAGCGTGCGTCCTCCACCAGGATGTGACCACCGGGTACTTGACAAGCGGGCGGGGCGGGCTAGAATACGGCCAATTTCCGGCGCCACAATATTCACGGCCCGCTCGGGCCGGAAAATCCCCGGATTTATGAATTCAATCCCGCCTCCGCAAGCCCCCGAGAAGAGAAGCGACATGGAAGCATGCAAGCACCCGCGTGTGCAGATTGTGTCCCGCGAGGAAGACGCCGAGTTTGTGGAATGCCTCGAATGCGGCGAGATCTTCGAATCCAGCGAATTCAAAGACATGAACATCGAAGAGACGAAACTCCGCGACGAATCGTGAGTCCGCGGTTCCCGTCAACGTCCCCCAGGGGGGAAGTGTGTCCGCGGGCTGAAAAACGCAACATGAGGAGTGACCTCGGTAATCGGTCCATGGACGGGAAGTCTTGTCTCGCGTTCCCACCGTCTGTTAGTTTCGCCCCCGGGGGCAGTCTGCCCTGGAGAGTGGTATGTCTTTGCTGGCTTTAGTCGTGGACGACTCCATGCTCATTCGGCACACGGTCTGTCGCTTCCTCGAGGAGCGCGGATTCGTGGTCGAGTCGGCGAGCGATGGGCGAGAGGCTCTAGCCATTCTGCAAAAAATCAAGCCTGACGTGATCATTACCGACATGCAGATGCCCAACATGGGCGGCTCTGAGCTGATTACCGCCCTGAAATCCCACCCGCAAACTGCGAAGATTCCGGTGGTGATTGTTGCCGGCCAGCAGAGCGGGTTCAACCAGAACGAGAAGCGCGCCGATTTCGCCATCTACAAGGACATCGACATTCAGGAACAGCTGGCGCGAGCGCTCGAAGTCAGTCTGGGTGCATCCCTTGCCAGAAGCCAGTCCGCCGCCAAGTAGCAAGAATCAGCCCTGGGCATCTTGATTGGTCTGGAGCAGCCTGCCAAACCACTGCGGTCCACGTGCAAAGTCAGCGAAGCTTCATTCCCGCTTCTGCGGAAAAATCCATCGCAGCCAATGCGCCAGCCTGAAATTTGGGGAAGGCGGCGGCGGCAATCATCGCGGCATTATCGGTAGACAAGGGGCGGGAAGGGAAATACACCCGCAGGCCTTCCTCGGCGGCCTCACGCTCGAAGGTCTGGCGGCAGTTCATTGTTGGCGGCGACCCCTCCGGTCACGAACAAGGTCGCGGCGTCGTAGGCCCGGGCAGCAGTGAGCGTCTTTGCCGCCAGATCTTCTACCATGGCCCGCTGAAACGAGGCCACCAGGTCAAGCGTTGGCTGGTCTGAGTGCGCCAGGTAATCCTCCAGCTTCGGTTTTGCCAGTCCAGCCAGCGCTTGGCGGCGGGCAGCGATGGAAGCCTGCAGGTTGTGGGTCTCTACATATCTCAGCACCGCCGTCTTGATGCCACTGTAAGAAAAATCAAAGCAGGGGCGGTCTTCCGCGCGGCGCCGCATCCCGGTTGCGACGATCCCGGTGTTTGATCTGCGACAGCGTGAACTTCACTGCCTGGGGATCGCCATGTGCGGACATCTTGTCAATGATCGGGCCTCCGGGATATCCCAGGGCAAGCAGTTTGGCTACCTTGTCAAAAGCCTCTCCCGCAGCGTCGTCGCGCGTGTGCCCGATGTTCTCATATACCCAGCCCTCGCCCTGCTGTTCTGCCCGGTAAAGATGGGTATGCCCTCCCGAAACCACCAGGGCCAGCAGCGGAAAATGTACTTCGTGATTGCCCTTCTGACGTTCCTCGAGCAGCACGGCGTGAATGTGGCCCTCAAGATGGTTGACCGCAATCAATGGTTTGTCGAGCGCGAAGGCCAGAGCCTTGGCGTAGCTGATCCCCACCAGCAGAGCGCCGGCGAGTCCCGGCCCTTGGGTCACGGCGAAAGCATCAATCGACTCGATAGCTATGTCCGGCTTCGGACAGGGCCTGGCGTACTACCGGCACAATAGCGCGCAAATGCTCGCGCGAGGCCAGTTCCGGGACGACGCCGCCATAGGGCTGGTGGGTCGCGATCTGCGAAAACACAACGTTGGAAATGATTTTCTCGCCCGAACGCACCACCGCCGCCGCGGTCTCGTCGCAGGAGCTTTCGATGCCGAGAATGTAGGCGTCTGGCATAATCAAATTCAAATTTCGTGGACCACATCTAGTGTAACCGGATGGACGTGCGCCCGGACGTACTGATGCTTGACCTGAAACAATACGCGATCCAAATCGTCCGCGCCCTGCGCGACTCGGGCCATCAGGCCTACCTGGTAGGCGGGTGCGTCCGCGACTTGCTCCTCGGCCGCGAGCCAGATGACTACGACGTCACGACCGACGCAACTCCAGACGAGGTCATGCGCCTGTTCCCTGCAACCTATGCCGTGGGCGCGCAGTTCGGCGTGGTGCTGGTGCCGCTGCCCACGGGTCAGGTTTCGAAAGACGAAAACGACGCCGTCGAAGTTGCCACGTTTCGCAGCGACCTCGGGTACAGCGATGGCCGTCATCCCGACCACGTCCGCTACAGCAAAGACGCGCGCGAAGACGTCGAGCGCCGCGACTTCACCATCAACGGCCTTTTGCTTGATCCCATCAGTAACCAGGTTCTCGACTTTGTCGGCGGGCGCGACGATCTGAAAGCGGGCATCGTGCGCACCATCGGCGAGCCCGAGCGGCGTTTCACCGAAGACAAGCTGCGCATGCTGCGGGCGGTGCGCTTCGCGGCCCGCTTCGACTACCAGATCGCGCCCCAAACCTTCGCGGCAATCCGCAAGCTGGCCGCTCAAATTCATCTGGTGTCGCGCGAGCGGGTGCGCGACGAACTGACCAGGATGCTGACCGAAGGCCGCGCCCGCCGCGCCTTCCTGCTTCTGGATGAGTGCGGTCTGCTACCAGAGGTTCTGCCCAGAATCTCTGCCATGAAAGGCGTGGAGCAGCCGCCGCAGTTTCATCCCGAGGGAGATGTCTTCGTGCACACGCTGTTGTTGCTCGACCAACTTCCCCAGCCATGTTCCCCGACCCTGGCCTGGGGAGCACTACTGCACGATGTCGGCAAGCCGCCTACGTTTCGCATTGCCGAACGCATTCGTTTCGATGGACACGTGGACGTAGGCGTAAAGATGGCGCAGGAGATTCTGCATGGCCTGCGTTTTTCCAATGACGACACCGGGCAGATCCTGGCGCTGGTTGACAACCACATGCGTTTCGCGGACGCGCAACGCATGAAGCAGTCCACCTTCAAGAGGTTTGTCCGCATCCCGCGTTTTGAGGAGCACTTGCAGCTTCATCGCATCGATTGCCTCGCCAGTCACGGCGACCTGACCTCCTACAACTTTATCCGCGAGAAGATTGCGCACACGCCCCCGGAAAGCGTGCGTCCGGCTCCGCTGATCACGGGAGAGGACCTGATCGCCGCCGGCTATGAGCCGGGCCCGCGCTTCAAGGAAATTCTGCGCGCGGTCGAAGATGCACAGTTGGAGGGCAGGCTGGCCACGAAAACCGATGCCATGGGCTTCGTCCAGCAGCAATTCCCGCGCTGACCGTCATTCACCTTTCCCGTGCTCGGCCACGAACTTGGTGGCGAACTCGGCATTCGGATACCTGGGATTGACCTCCAAAGCCTTCCTGTAGTTGGCAACCGCCTCCGGCACTTTTCCGGAGTCGAATAACGCCTCGGCGTAACTGTCGTAGGTGTTGGCGGATTGCGGGAAATCCTCGGTGTTCATGCGAAAGACAGCAAGCGCATCCGGATATTTTTTCAGGTTGAGCAGCGCATATCCCAGACCGTTAATCTTCGGCTCAGCCACCAGGGGCGACTGCGGATCGCTTCGGCGGATGTTGAGAACCACCAACCGCAATTTTGTCGCTCCCTGTTCCGCGGCCAGGCCGGCCAGGGCCGTGGCTGACAGATTGTCGAAGGGGTCGTTGTCGTCGAGGTAGCGTTGCGCCTTGGCCGGGTTCGTCTCCAGGTCGCGTTGCACCTGTTTGATCAGTCGCTGGTAGGTGGTGGGGACCGCCTCCACCATCGCTGCGAGTTCGGCGTGGTCCCGCCATCGACCGTGCACTGCGACGCCCGCGATCTTCCGTGTATTTGAAATTTCCGCCAGAGGATTCGCCTCCAGCAACACCAGGTCGGCGCGCTTTCCCGCTTCGATGGTGCCGAATTCCTGGTAGCGCCGGAAATACTTTGCCGGGTTTACCGTCGCCGTCTGCAGGGCTTGGAACGGCGTCAGGCCATCGTTGACCAATTCCTGGAGTTCGTCGTGGATCCCGAACCCGGCGACCGGGCCAACATCGCTGGCATCGGTTCCGGCCATGAGAGGCACGCCTGCATCCTCCAGAGCTTTCACCAGCTTTCTTTGCAGGGCGAGCGACGCTTGAATGCGCGGATAAAAGTCAGGGGTAAAGCCGTTCTTGTACCGGTTCGCCGCGGGCTGAAGGCTCGCCTGAATCCAGGGTGGGTCATACTTGAGATCAGGTTGCTTCAGGAACTGATCGAGTTGGGTAGCTTGTTGCACGATCGTGGCGTAGGTAAAGAGCGTGGGAGTGACGGAAACGCCCGATTGCGCAGTCAATCGCACGGCGTCGGGAATCTTGCTCTCGTCGTAAACGATGTGTGCGTTCTTGCTGTCCCGCTGCGGATTGAAATAGGTGTAGGTGAATTCCTCCAGGTGAGCAATGGACTGTCCGGAGGCGAGCGTCAGCTCGATGTCCGGCTCCCGGGCGATGTGTCCCATCAGCAGCATCCCTCTGCGCTTGGCTTCCGCGATCAGGGCGGGATACTCGGCCTTGGATACCGCGTTATAGATCTTCACCCCGTCGTATCCGAGCGAGGCTTGCTCGTCCACCATGCGCACCGCTTCTGCCGGGGTATGCGCCTGGGTAAAGATCGGGCCGGTGGTGACGATCGTCGGACCCAGCAGGTCGCCGTCTGCGATCCGCTTGCGCCACTGCAGATGAGCGGGACGGCCATCGAGATTGAAGACCGTGGTGACCCCATTCGCCAGAAACAGCGGAAACTCCGTGGGCGTCTGCAGATGCACGTGAGCATCCGTGAGCCCGGGGATCAGGTATTTCCCCCTGGCCTCTATGGATCGCGCCCCCCTGGGCACCAGCACAGTGGCCGACGGTCCTACTTCGACGATCTGGCCGTCGCGCACGATGACTGTCTGATCTTCCAGAACCGTGTCACGGGTCATGGGGATCACGTTTACGTGCACGAAGGCGAGCGGCGGGTTGGTGACTGCGACCGACGGCTGATTCAGGGAAACACAAACCCAAGCCGTCAGCGCAAAGATAACAATTTGTTGAAACCGACTTGTGCGAGTTCGCATACGAGGCGCTCGGTTGAGAGACGGTGCGGCTCGGGAAACGTCACCCGCTCTGCCCCGGGTCGTGGCGGAATGTTAGAATCAGTCCTCGCTTAGTAAGCTTGGAACCTTCCCATGAGCCGATCCATGGAACCCGCTGGAGTAGGGCTGGAAAAACTACTGACCAGTTCCCTGCGACGTGCTCCCGGCGCCGAAGCCCCGTTGCTGGCCTGGCCTTTGGCCTGCGGCCATGCCGTTGCCGAGCGAACCCGCGCCCTCGAGTGCACCCAAGGCGTGCTGCGCGTCGAAGTCTCAGACATGGGCTGGCGCAACGAACTCCAGGCCCTGGCTCCCCGCTACGTTGCCGCGATCAACCGCTACGTGAGCGTCAAGCGAATTGAGTTTGTCGTCCAGGCGCCCGCGAAATGAAAGTCTCCGAAAAAGACGTGACCTACGTCGCCGAGTTGGCGAATCTCGAGCTCACTGAGACGGAGCGCGTCCAAATGGTCCGCGACCTCAACTCGATTCTGGGATACGTCGACCGCCTGAACCAGCTGGACACTTCCGGCGTTGATCCCATGGCCCAGGTTTCCGATCGCTACGGTGTGGATGCATCGAAGCAGGGAAGCCAACGCTTTGCCTATGCCAGCCGCGAAGATGTCCACAACGGGCTGCGGGATTCTCTGCCGCATGATCTCGCGCTCGAGAATGCGCCCGGCTCCGACGGCACGTTCTTCAAGGTTCCGAAGGTCATCGAAAGATAACGTCCCGTCGCCATGGATCTGAACCTGCTCACCATCGACGCCGCGCGTACCGCCGTTCAGGAGCGCAAGACGACAGCCATGTCGTTGGCGGAAGCGTTTTACGCGAAGATTCAGAAAGACGATCCGCGGATCGGTGCTTACCTCACTCTGTGCAAGGATCGCGCGCTTGCCCAGGCCGATCGCATGGACCGGATGGCGGCCGATGGCAAGGCGCTGCCTCCGCTCGGCGGCGTTCCCGTCGGGATCAAAGATGTAATGTCTACCCGCGGCGTGCGCACGACCGCTGGCTCCAGGATTCTGGGCAACTACATTCCTCCGTATGACTGCACCGCGGTGGCGCGCATGGAAGCAGCCGGCGCGATCCTGCTCGGCAAGCTGAATTGCGACGAGTTCGCCATGGGATCGTCGAACGAAAACTCCGCCTGGCATCCCGTGCACAATCCCCGCGATCTCAGCCGCGTCCCCGGAGGTTCTTCAGGAGGATCGGCCGCAGCCGTGGCTGCGGATATGGCGGTCGTCGCCCTGGGATCCGATACCGGGGGCTCGATTCGCCAACCGGCCTCGTTCTGCGGTGTGGTCGGCTTGATGCCGACTTACGGCCGCGTCTCGCGCTACGGATTGATCGCCTTCGCCTCTTCCCTCGATCACATCGGTCCACTTACCAAGACCGTGAAAGATGCAGCCATCGTTCTCAGCATCATCGCCGGACGCGACCCCATGGATTCCACTTCCGCGGACCTCCCAGTCCCAGACTATGTCGCGGCACTCGAAAAGCCTGTCCAAGGGCTCAAACTAGGTGTTGCGAAGGAGTACTTCGGAGAAGGATTGGATGCGGACGTCCGCAAGTCGGTGGAAGCAGCGATTCAGAAACTGGCCAATCTGGGTTGCGAGATCATCGAGGTCTCCCTTCCCCACACCGAGTACGCGATCCCAACTTACTACATCGTGGCCACCGCCGAGGCTTCCTCCAACCTGGCGCGCTTCGACGGGGTTCGCTATGGATTTCGCGCCCAGGACGCCCGCACCCTTTCCGAGATGTACCGGCGCACCCGTGACCAGGGCTTCGGCGTCGAAGTGAAGCGCCGCATCATGCTGGGAACCTACGCGCTCAGCGCCGGCTACTACGATGCTTACTATCTGAAAGCGCAAAAAGTGCGCACGCTGCTGACCCGCGATTTTGAAGAAGCCTTTAAGAAGGTGGACGCGATTCTGACCCCGACCAGTCCCACCGCGGCTTTCCGGTTGGGCGAGAAAGTGGACGATCCGCTGGCCATGTATCTTGCCGATATCTACACCGTAACCGCGGATCTGGCCGGTATTCCGGGAATCTCCGTTGCTTGCGGTGAAACCCCCGAGAAACTCCCCATCGGGCTGCAGATTCTGGGAAAGCACTTCGACGAAGCCACCATCCTGCGCATCGCCCACGCCTGCGAGCAGGCCCGGTAGAACCTACCCAGACTCACCACACCCGGCAGCGATTTTCCCGCACCATCGCCGAGCCCGCCTTGCAATGGAATGCCTGCTGGAATTCCGGCATGTTCGAGACCACGCCGTTGGTTCGATACTTGTCGGGAGAGTGCGGATCCACCGTCGCCCGCAGGCGCTTGCTTTCGTCGCGAATGTTGCCGCACCAGTCCTGGGCATAACCAATGAAGAAGCGCTGCTCGGGCGTGAATCCTTCAATGGGCTGCAGTTTCTGGTACTTGGTCTGTCTGGTTCCACGCCATGTAGGCCAGGATGGTTCCTCCCAGATCGGCCACATCCTCGCCCAGCGTCAACTTGCCGTTGATCCTGATGTCATCCACGATGACATACTGCGAGTATTGATTGGAAATGCACTCCGCACGGTCGGTGAACTGCTTGCCGTCTTCCGCGGTCCACCAGTCGCGCAAATTTCCTTGCGCGTCGAATTGCCGGCCCTCGTCGTCAAACCCGTGAGTGAGTTCGTGGCCGATGGTGGCGCCGGTGTCGCCGTAGTTGGGAGCATCGTCGGACTTGGGATCGAAAAACGGCGGCTGCAGAATGCCTGCCGGAAAATTGATGTCATTCTTCTGCGGGTCGTAATAGGCGTTCACCGTCGGCGGCGTCATCTGCCATTCGCCGCGATCCACGGGCTTGCCGATCTTGGCCAGTTGCCGGTTGAATTCGAAGACCCGCGCCCGCAGAACGTTCCCCATCTCGTCGTCGCGAACGATCGTCAGCGAGCTGTAGTCTCTCCACTGATCGGGGTAGCCGATCTTGTTGGCCACCGCATGCAGTTTCTCCAGCGCGTGTTGCTTGGTCGCCGGTGTCATCCAGGGAAGGGAGTTGATGTCCTGTTCCATCGCCGCTTCAATCTGCTTCACCATGACCAGCGCGCTCTGCTTGGCCTGGGGACCAAACGTTCGATCGACATAAGCCTTCCCCAGCGCTTCGCCCAGATCGTTATCCACGTACCCGACACAGCGCTTCCAGCGCGGCTCCAGTTCCTGCTGGCCGCGCAGCGTCTTCCCATAGAAAGCAAAATCTTCGTTCACCAGCGGCGCCGCCAGAAACTCGGCATTCGCGTTGGCCAGATGCCAGCGCAGGTAAGCCTTCCAGTTCGCCAGGCTTTCCCCTTCAATCTCCGCGTTCATGCCCTTGAAAAAATCGGGCGTTGCCACGTTCAGTGAATCCACCGATGGCAATCCAACTTTGGTCAAGTAGACCTTCCACGGAAACGACGGGCTCAAGGCCTGTAACTGCGCGCTGGTCATGCGGTGATAGAGCTTCTGGGGATCGCGGCGCTCCACCCGCGTCAGCGACACCTTCGCCAGCGCGGTTTCAATCCGCAGAACCGCATCCGCCTCTTCTTGCGCGCTGCCCGGTTGGTCGCCCAGCAATTCGAACATCTTGCGCACGTGATCCACATAGGCTTTGCGCAATTCGACCGACTTGGCGTCTTCTTTGAGGTAGTAATCGCGATCGGGAAGCCCCAGTCCGCCCTGGTCCGCCTCGGCAATCACTTCGCTGGAATTCTTGTAATCCTGGTCCGACGAGAAGTTGAAAAGGACCCCGGTGTTGACCATGGTGGCAGCCAGTTCGGCGAGATCGCCCTTCGCCCGCAGCGCCGCGATCCGCTCCAGGGCCGGCTGTATCGGCTTGAAGCCGGCAGCGTCGACCGCCTTCTCGTCCATGCACGCGGCGTAGTAGTCGCCGATTTTCTGGTTGGTGGCGTCGCGCGAGGCGTCGGGCTTCGCGGCAGTTTCCAGCACGTCGCGCAGGATGAGCTTGTTGTCATCTTCCAGCTTGGATGAGACCGTCCAACTCGTCTGGTCCGGGGGGATCGGGTTGCGCTTCATCCACGCGCCGCACGAGTAAGTATAGAAATCGGTGCACGGATCCACACTGGTATCCATCGAAGTTACATCGAGCACCGGCAGGCGGTTGGGCTGGTTAGGCGGGTTTTGGGCAACCGCGACAGCCAGTAACATACTCAGCAAAAGCAACTCGGCTAACAAGGAGCGCATGTTTCGTTGTCCTCGGAAGGAAACAGAATACAAGATTTCAAAGACCATACCTGGAAAAGACCATACCTATTGAGGTTCGCACAATACAGTGACACTTTTTAGGATTGTCATCCCGAGCGAAGCGAGGGATCTGCATCTCGCCTATGACCAGAACTGCAGATTCCTCGCGCCCAACCAGGCGCTCGGAATGACAATTCTTTTTTTGCCAAGTTCGCTTTTCCACTTGGGCCGTCACTATAGAACGCGATGCTTAGTAGAGACGAAGGCGCCTCTCCAGTCGCTAACCTCACCGATCACCCAACCCGCGGTTAGGACTTCTCCAGCCGAATGGAGCCATCGCCGGTGTGAATGCGGAGCGAGTTTCCGCCGCCATGTAACTTGCCATGAATGTTCTTCTGGCCCAGTTGACCCTCTACCGTGACCGGAAGATCGAGAGTGATGTTGCCATCGCCGGTATGCAGATCGACATCGGCGGAGATGGTCTCCGGCAGTTGCAATTTCACGCTTCCGTCGCCCGTGCGTAAGTCCCAGCTGGCAGTCATCGCGGAGCCGGGCAGGGCGTGAGCATCAATGCGGCCGTCACTGGTACTGAGATTCAGGACGTCAAAGCGCCCGCTGGCTTGAATGTTGCCATCTCCCGAGTGGGCGCGCAGCGATCCGTCGACGCCATCGATCTGCTGCGAGCCGTCGCTGGTATCTAAGTCGATGTCTCCCTTGAGATTGCTCAGGCGGATGCGGCCGTCCCCAGTGTGCAGATTCACTTTCCCTTCGCGGGGCATATGGATCTCGATATCCACGCGTCGGTTGCCTACATCAACGACGAAGTGCCGGTGCGGATAGCGGATTTCCAGTTCGACGGTGTCGCCATTTTGACGATCGATCACGGTGATGCCATTGTCGCCGATCTTCCAATGAGTCGTGGTCACGTGAGCTTCGATCGTCTTCTGGTCCCAAGTGTCCACATGGATGTTGGCATCCGAGGTTTCCACGCGGAGATCGGGCTTGCCGGTAATGGTGAACGTCTTGGACCACTCGTCGGCACTCGCCAACGGAACGACCGCCAAACACAGGCACATCACGGCGAACGCGAAATGGCGCATTGTAGTTCTCCTCGCCTGGGCGCACACACTGCCACCCTCGGTCTCAGACGATGGTACGCAGCCGAGGTGAGCAAAGTTCCCCGTCACTTCCGGGGTTTGGGATAGGCCATGCGCAGCAGCGTGCGTTCGGCGAAGGGAACGTAGAGCAAAGCCGCGGTGGCTGCAAAGGCCGCTCCAAAACCAATTTTTTCGGTAATCAGGAAGGGAGCAACCGCCCATAGCTGATCGAGAGGAAGGATCAGCAGAAACAGCCGCTCGAACTTGTCCCGCAGCCCTCCGTAATCGAATCCCACCGCCGAGAGCAGGTAGCAACGCAGAATAATGCCCACCCCACCCGTGACCAGCACGGCCACAACGATGGCGAACGAACCCCTTCCCGTCAGGAAGGAATCGGCAATGCGGTCGATCTGGGGCAAATGGAAGAGAGCGGAAAGATAGAAAATCAGATACATGATCTGAATCAGGGCAAACAGACCGCGGGTCAGGCCGCGATGGGGGAGGGGAAGGTCGAGCTCGGGATGCACCGCCGTCGCCACCGCGGCCGCTGGCTCTGCCGCCTCGACTGGGGCTAGAAAACGGTATCCCCGCCGCGCCAGGGTCTCTACGTAACGGGGCCTGGAAGCCGAGTCGCCCAAGGCTTCCCGCAGCTTGTTCACCGCGGTATTCAGGCTGTGATCGAAGTCAACGAAGGTGTCTGCGGGCCACAACTTCTGGCGAAGATCCTCTCTGGAGACGACCTCGCCGGGGCGTTCCAGTAAGAGGATCAGGATCTGGAACGGCTGTTCCTGCAAGCGAATCCGCGCGCCGCTCTTACGCAGTTCCGCGGCGGCAACATCGACCTCGAAGACTCCAAAGCGGAGCACACGTCCGGCGGGACTGGCTTGCGGCGTAGACATGGTGCAACGAGGCGTAGTTTAGCATCCGTTCGGCGCTACAATGTTCCCGTGTCCGGGGCACAGCCAAAACGCGGATTAGAGCCGGAACCTCATCGCCACCACGAGGTCCCGCAGATCTACACCCTGGAAGCCACCGGCCTGATCGTCATTGCCCTCCTGGTTCTCATTCTCACCCTGGCTCGTTACTGGCACCACATCCCATGGGGCGCGCACTGATCGTGGCGCAGCAGCCACTTCTGGTTGTCGTGCTGGGTCCCACCGCCAGCGGGAAGACTGCGCTTTCGCTCGCTCTGGCCGCACAGTTTCACGGGGAAATCGTGAACTGCGACTCGGTGGCCATGTATCGTGAGTTTGAGATTGGTACCGCCAAGCCGACTGCGCTAGAGCGGGCGCAAGTTCCTCACCACTTGCTGGACATCGTCGACCCCACCGCTCACATCACGGCCGGAGAATACGCCAGGCTAGGCCGTCAGGTTCTGCGACGAAATCAAACCGCGCGGCCAGCTTCCGCTCGTGGTCGGTGGAACGGGCCTGTATCTTCGGGCCCTGCTCGAGGGCCTTTTCCCCGGTCCCGCAGCGTTCCGAGCAACTGCGCGAACGGCTGCGACAGCGTGCCGATCAGAAGGGATCGGCCCATGTGCACGCCATCCTCAAGCGGCTGGATTCCTCCGCCGCAGACCGCATTCACGCCAACGATATTCCTAAAGTGATTCGGGCCATTGAAGTCTGCCTGGCGTCCCGCGAGACCATGACCGAGATGTGGAAACAGGGTCGTGATCCGCTGAGCGGATTCCGCATTCTCCGGCTGGGTCTCAATCCCGACCGAACGCGACTTTATGACCGCATCAATCGGCGGGCGGCGCACATGTTTGACATCGGGACTGATTGAAGAAACCCAACGCCTGCTCGAAAAATATGGGGACGTGCCTGGCCCCTGACCTCGCTGGGATACCGACAGGCGGTCCAAGTCCTGCGCGGAGAGTTGAACCGCGAGGCTGCCATCGCCGCGGCGCAGCAGGCGCACCGCAACTATGCCAAGCGCCAGATGACGTGGTTCCGACGCGAGCCCGAAGTTACCTGGCTGGCGGGATTCGGTGACCACCCAGATCTCCAGCGCCAGGCGGCAGCGTGCGTCAAGGAAAGACTCTCGTGAGTTCCAGCGCCGGTAGCCACCTTGCTCTTACTCTGCCTTCGCACTTCTGCTATGGTCGGCGCATGCTTCGCTCCACTTTCTCCTGCTTGCTGCTCTTCTGCCTGCTGGCCCCGGCGGCTTCTGCGAAAGAAAAATTTCAGCAACCCGGTCCCCTGCGCCTCGATCGCAACGGCCAGAAGTGGGCGGAAAAAACCCTCCACCAGATGACCGTCGAAGAGAAGGTAGGCCAGTTGTTCATGGTCTGGGTGCACGCCGAATTTCTGAATGCCGAGAGCCCGGAATACCTCCAGCTGCGCGACACCATTCGCAAATACCATATTGGCTGCCTGGCCATGACGGTACGCGCCGAAGGCCCGTTCCTCTATCGCAACCAGCCCTATGAGGCGGCCACGCTGCTTAATCGCCTGCAGCAGGATTCCAGGCTTCCCCTGCTGGTGGCCGCCGACTTCGAGCGTGGCGTCCCCATGCGCCTGCATGGGGCCACGGTGTTTCCTCATGCCATGGCATTCGGGGCGGCTGGCAAGACAGACGTACGCGGAAGAGTTCGGACGGATCACGGCGCTCGAGGCTCGCGCCATCGGCGTGCACTGGAACTTCTTTCCCGATGCCGACGTGAACTCGAATCCCGCCAATCCCATCATCAATACCCGCTCTTTCGGCGAAGATCCGCAACAGGTCGGGGACCTCGTAACCGCCTACATTCGAGGCGCCCATGCCAACGGCATGATGACCACCGCCAAACACTTTCCCGGACACGGCGACACCGCTACCGATTCCCACCTGGGCCTGGCGCAGGTGACCGGTGACATGGCTAGACTGCAGTCGGTGGAACTGGTTCCGCCTTTCGTAAGGCAATGGAAGCGGGAGTCGATGCGGTCATGATCGCCCATGTGACCGTACCCGCACTGGAGAAGGACCCGAACCGGGTGGGCACGACCTCACCGTCGGTCGTCACCGGTCTGCTCCGCAAAAGCAACTCGGCTTCCGCGGGATCGTCGTGACCGACGCCCTCGACATGGCTGGGCTCACCCGGGTTTACTCGCAGCACATTGGACGGGCCGCCGTGGACGCCTTCACCGCCGGCAACGATGTCCTCATTCTCCCCGCTGACCTCGACGCGTCCTTCCGGGCCATGCTCGATGCCATCGCAAGCACGAGATTTCCCTCGCCCGCCTCGACGACTCGGTCCGTAAGATATTGCAAGCAAAGGCGGCGCTCGGCCTTCACAAGATGCGGTTGGTGGATATCAATGCCCTCCCGCG
This sequence comes from Terriglobia bacterium, assembly GCA_963840615.1. Taxonomy (GTDB): domain Bacteria; phylum Acidobacteriota; class Terriglobia; order Terriglobales; family Acidobacteriaceae; genus DATFTE01. Next base: position 63,333 of record CAWJAA010000035.1, on the reverse strand, counting down.
CCCGGTCGGCAAGCCGGAGAATCTCGCCAGGGGACAGCAGGTGGCGGACGATGCGATCACGCTGGTTCGTGACAACGGAATGTTGCTGCCCCTCAAACCATCGGGAACTGTGCAGGCCGATCTTCCGTATCAAAGAGTGGACGAGGCGCACAACCACCTGGTGGTCGTAGTTTTTTCCGACGATGTGCGCAGCGATACCGGCCGCATGTTGGAGCGGCAGATTAAGGCACGAGTGCCGGATGCCAACGTGATGTACGTCGATCCCCGGATTGCCGCGCCCATGACCGGTGCGGTGATGGCTGCGGTCCAGCAGGCGCATGCGGTGATTGCGGCGGTCTATGTCGTTCCCACCGCAGGGAAGGCGATGAAGACGGAAGCCGGACTCGTCAACTCGGTGGCAGTACCAAATGCCACCAGAGTATTGCTGCAGGACGTTCTTGACCGCGCCCTCGAGAAGACCGTGGTCGTGGCCATGGGGAATCCTTATGTGGCCCAGGATTTTCCCACGGTTCAGAACTACGTTTGCGCCTTTTCCAATGTTACGGTATCGGAAGTGAGCGCAGTGAAAGCGTTATTCGGCGAAATTGCAATCCGCGGCCGGCTGCCGGTAACCATCCCTAACATCGCCCAACGGGGCGCGGGGATCGAGCGCACGCCGCAGGTTGCCCAGGGAGACATGACTCATGCGCATTCCAAATCTGCTGTCCGCTAGTTCGCGGTCGTTCCTGGTCGCGGCCATTGCCGCTTTGCTGGCCTTGCCCGCCTGCTCCGTCAACGTCAACAAGGGCGAAGCCGGCGAGGACAAGAAAGTCGACATCGAAACTCCCATGGGAGGACTTCACGTCAGTGAGGGAGCCGACGTGCGCGATGTGGGCCTTTCGGTGTACCCCGGCTCGCGGCCCAAGCCCAAAGACAACAGCGATGAGGAGAAAAGCGCCAACGTCAACCTGTCGGTTGGTTCCTTCGGTCTGAAGGTGGTGGCGGTGGAATTCTTGTCTGACGAATCTCCCGATAAGGTCCTTGCTTACTACCTGAACGAGCTGAAAAAGTACGGTAAGGTGCTGCAATGTCCCGGCACCGATACCAGCGCCGACTTGCACTTTGGCAAATCGGACGACGACTCCGGTTCCAACGAACTTACCTGCGGCGACAGCAAGGGGAAGGGGAGCAGCGCCGAAGTCAAGATCGGCAACAAGGCCAAGGGGACGATGTCGGACGACACCCATGGCGGCGGCACTGAGCTGAAAGCCGGCACCAAGTCCAATCAGCACATCGTTTCCGTAAAGCCCAATGGCAAGGGTACGGACTTTGCCCTGGTCTACGTCCGCACTCGCGGCAAGGACACCATCTGAGGATTGTTGATTCTTGGTTGATGATTGTTGATTGAAAAGCCTCGTTTATAGGCAGGTGTGATAAATCAAACATCAAAAATCAACAATCAAAAATGGCTCTCCCCTTCCTTGCCTGCTGTCCTCCACTGCGGTACCTTGAAATGCGGTGGAACAACCCTGTTATAAGTGTGGCGCGAAGGTCGAGGAAGGGGTCCCATTTTGCCCGCACTGCAACGCGCCGCAGATTCGGGTCATTGCTTCTGAGCCTGCCCCTCCTGAAGTTTCCCCCGATCGCATCCAAACTCCTCAACCGTACATTTCTCCCGGGCCGGCTGCGCGCGACCTGCGGTTTCCCGAAGCCTGGTGGGCCGCCGGTTTGGGAGTCTTAGCCGGAGCCATCCCGGTGATTGTCTTATTCGGACTGCCCCCCGGTGTAGGAATGGTCGTAGCCGGATTTCTCTCGGTCGTATTCTATCGCCGGCGCACCATCGCTCATCGCTTCACGGTTGCCGTAGGCGCCCGGCTGGGAGCCTTATGTGGACTGCTGGCGAGTGGAGCCCTGGCGCTGGGTGTCGCCGTGGCCGCCGCCGTCTTCCACCAGGGCGAGCGCATGCGTACGGGAGTGCTCGAGATGATGCAGCAGTCCATGGCTCGCATGTCCAGTCCGCCCCCGCCTGAGGCAATCGAACTTTTCAAATCTCCGGCGGGGATGGCGCTGCTTGGTCTGATCTTTGTCGTTGCCACCTTAGGCTTCGCCACCGTGGGAGGCGTTCTGGGAGCGGCACTGCTGGGGCGGAAAGACAAGCCCTAGCGGGATTTGTGGCCCGCCTCCTTGCTCCACAGCCTCGCGCCCGCGTATGATGCAGCGTTCATGACCCCACGATCCTCTATCCGCCAGCCCAACCTGCGCGAAAAATCGCAGTTGATGTCGGCCTCCGAAATTGAACGCACCCTGGTGCGCCTGGCGCACGAAATCAGCGAGAAAAACAATGGCGCCGACGACCTGGGCCTGGTCGGAATACGCCGCCGCGGGGTGCCGTTCGCCCAGCGCCTGGCCGAGATCATCCGGCGGATCGACAAAAGCAAGGTGCCCGTGGGGACTCTCGACATCACCCTCTACCGTGATGATCTGTCGACCCTCGGTTCCAAGCCGGTCGTACAGAAAACGGAAATCGGATTCTCCATCGCGGGCAAGAACATTATCCTGGTCGACGATGTCCTTTACACCGGGCGCACGGCGCGAGCCGCCCTCGACGCCTTGTTCCGCCAGGGACGTCCTCGCCGGGTGCAGCTGTGCGTGCTCATCGATCGCGGTCACCGCGAGCTTCCGCTCGAAGCCACGTTCGTGGGACGCAAGTTGCAAACCACGTTGCAGGAGATTGTCGAGGTCCAGTTGCGCGAAGTGGATGATGCCGAAAAGGTCTTGCTGGTCGAAAAACAAGGCTGAACCGGAGCGAGGTAAGAGATGCCGCCTGGCGGCGTCTGATCGAGCTAGCCATGAACAAGCCTGTCCGCGGTTCCCTGCTCGGGATCGAACACCTCGACGCAGCCGAGATCCTGAAAATTCTCAAGTTTGCCCGGCGCATGAAGCCGCGGACAAGCCGCGGCCCCTCCTGAAAGGCAAGCGCGTGGTGCTCCTTTTCTACGAAGCCTCCACCCGCACCCGCAGTTCGTTCGAAGTTCGCCGCCAAAGCGATGGGAGCCCATACCATCCTGATCCAGTCCGCCGGTTCCAGCATCGAAAAAGGCGAATCGCTCCTCGACACCGGCTACACCTTGCGGGCCGTCGGCGCCGACGTCATCGTCATCCGCCATCCCAATGCGGGCGCGCCGCTCGTCATGGCGCAGCATCATCGATGTTCCGGTCATCAACGCCGGCGACGGTCTGCACGAGCATCCCTCGCAGGCCCTGCTCGATGCCTACACCATCCTGCGCAACAAGAAAAGTCTCAAGGGACTTCAGGTCTCGATCGTCGGCGACATCTTTCACAGCCGCGTCGCGCGTTCCGCCTGTCACCTGCTGAGCAAGTTCGGCGTAAGAGTCATCCTCTGCGGACCGCCCGAACTGGTGCCCGACATCGCGGCCGCCCTCGCCCCGGGTCTGCGCATCACGCGTCACATCGAGGAAGCCCTGCGCGGCACCGACGTCGTCATGGTGCTGCGCGTGCAAAAAGAGCGTCTGGCCGGAGATGAAAATCGAGCTTCCCGGACTACATTGCGCGCTACCAGATGACGATGCCGCGCGTCTCAAACTGGCGAAGAAAGACGCCATCGATCATGCACCCCGGCCCGATCATCCGCGGCCTGGAGTTGACCTGGGAGGTTGCCGACTGCCCCCAGTCCGCAATCGTCGAAGAAGTGCAAAACGGCGTGCCCACCAGAATGGCAATCCTGGCGAGAGCCCTGGGGAAGGCGATGAAGAGTCGCAACTTCTATCCCGCGGAGGTACGCGGACGGCCGCGGGTTGAAACCCGCGGAGCTGACGGAAAAGACTGAAAGAAAGAATCCGCGGGATCGCCGCGCGAATCCGCGGAAAGGAAGTTAAGACCCTTTGAAAGCGAATCAGCCGAGAGGAGAGAGCCTCTTAATCAAAGGCGGCCATCTGATCGATCCCGCCGCCAGGATCGACGCGCCCATGGACGTCCTGCTGCGCGACGGGCGCGTCGCTGAAATTGCCGCGCCCAACCAGATCAAAGGCGCAGCCGACGAAAAATTCGACGCTCGCGGCCTGATTGTCGCACCCGGCTTCATCGACCTGCACGTGCACCTGCGCGAACCTGGCCAGGGCTACAAGGAAACCATCGCCACCGGCACCGCCGCCGCGGCCGCCGGCGGATTTACCTCCGTTTGCTGTCATGCCCAACACTTCTCCGGTGGTTGACTCCCCAGAGTGGGTCGACCTGGCTGCGGCAGCCCGAACGCGGCGCCGTGGTCAATGTGTTCCCCATTGCCGCCGCCACCCAGGCCAGCAAAGGCGCGGTGCTCACCGACTTTCGCGGATTGCAGCGCGCCGGCGCGGTGGCCGTGACCGACGATGGCAAGCCCATTCTTGACGATGACATCATGCGTGAAACCCTGCGCCTCGCAGCGGAAATCGACTCTCCCCGTCATTCAGCATGCCGAAGACACCCGCATGACCGAGAACTGCGTGATGAACGCAGGGACCGACCTCATTCCGGCTGGGCTTGCGGGGCATGAAGTCCGACGCCGAAGCATCCATTGTCGAGCGCGATGTGCAACTCGCCAGCAGTTTCCCGAGCCCGCTTGCACGTGGCGCATCTTTCGACGCCGATTGCTCTAAAGGCGGTGCGCCGCGGCCAGCGCAGCCATGCCCGCGTCACCTGTGAAGTCACTCCGCATCATTTCACGCTCGCCGACGAAGACGTAGGGGACTACGACACCAACTTCAAGATGAATCCGCCGCTGCGGTCGCCCTCCGACCGCGAAGCCATTCTGGTCGCGCTCGCCGACGGCACCGTCGACGCCATCGCCACCGATCACGCGCCCCACGCCGCCCACGAAAAAGATCATGGAGTTCGAGCGCGCCATCTTCGGCGTCACCGGCCTCGAGACCGCCCTCGCGCTGGCCATCACCAGGCTCCATCGCGAACAGAACACATTTCTCTCGCGCGCATTGTGGAATTGTTCACCGCCGGCCCCGCCCGCGTCGTCGATCTTGCCGGCCGCGGAACCCTCGCCCGTGGCTGCCACGCCGATGTCACCATCTTCGATCCCAAGAAGCGCTGGACCTTCGAAGTCGCCAAATCGTTGTCGCTCTCCAGCAACACGCCCTTCGACGGATGGCAGCTCACAGGCAAGGCAGTCGCCACGATTGTGGCCGGCAGCCTTGTGTATCGAGCTGCCTATTGAGGTTCGCACAATACAGTGACACTTTTTAGGATTGTCATCCCGAGCGAAGCGAGGGATCTGCATCTCGCCTATGACCAGAACTGCAGATTCCTCGCGCCCAACCAGGCGCTCGGAATGACAATTCTTTTTTTGCCAAGTTCGCTTTTCCACTTGGGCCGTCACTATAGAACGCGATGCTTATTAGGGTGTTCAAAATATGAGCGAGTTGCACTAATATTTTGTGCTCATATTCCACAACTACTGCATCGGTTTGCACTTCATTAGGCATTTCCACAGCCGCAATCGAATCCAGTAAAATCACGATAAGCCATTAAAAAAACAATACTTATATTCCTGCTGGCCCGGTCCTCGGCACAATGGCGAGAAGCTTGCTCTTCCGACTTGCCGAGGAGACAGCGATGAAGAGGTGCCGCTCAAAGGGTTGTAGCGCTCAACTCGAAACGCTGGTCTCCATGCCAGGGGTGGTGAAAGGCGCCGGGTCCGTCGCCTGCGCGGCCCTGCGGGGACAGATCCTGAGCCGCCGGGGACTCCTGGTCTCGTGCCTTCTTCTTTTCCCTCTCGCCGCTTTCGCCCAGATGAATACCGCCAACATTACTGGCAGCGTCAAGGACCCATCAGGAGCGGTCGTTCCCGGAGTCCGGATCACCGCGGTCCAGTCGGCTACACAGAGAACCTATTTCGCCGTCAGCAACCAGGATGGGGAATATCTGATGGCGGAACTTCCGGCCGGAGAATATTCGCTGTCGGTTGAAGCTCGCGGATTCAAACGCGCCTTGGCGGAAGGCATCACCCTGCACGCCGGCGACCGGCTGCGCAAGGATTTCTCGCTCCAGGTGGGTGGCGAGCAGGACGCCGTGATGGTTGAGATTCCCACCGGCGAGCTGCAGCGGGAGTCGGCGGATGTGAAAGACGTAATCCAGAACCAGCAAGTCGTGAGCCTGCCGCTGCAGGGCCGCCAGTTTCTGGAACTGAGCCTGTTGAGCGAGGGCGTGGTCAGTCCCCCGGGAGGAACCCGCGGCGATGCTTTGCAGCAGACTGGCAACCTGGTCAATATTTTGGGGCAACGCTCGGGGCACAATCTCTACCTGGTCGACGGCACCAATGTCACCGACGAGTATTTCAACAACCTCGTGGTCAGTCCCTCGGTGGATGCGATCCAGGAATTCAACCTGGAAAAGACCGACTACAACGCGGAGTTCGGCGGCAAGTCGGGCGGTGTGATCAACGTGGTCACCAGGTCAGGCAGCAATCGTTTCCACGGCAGCCTCTTCGAATTCCTGCGCAACGATGCCTTCGACGCCAGGAATTACTTCGACTCGGCCAGCCAGCCCATACCGCCCTTCCGCCAGAACCAGTTTGGCGGCACTTTCGGCGGGCCGCTGAAAATCCCCGGATTCTACGACGGCCAGGACAAGACCTTCTTTTTTCTCAACTATGAGGGTCAGCGAATCCGCGATTCCCTGACTCACGAATTCAGCGTTCCAACACTGGCGGAGCGTGCGGGAAACTTCTCGAGCGACAGCACCGTCATTTACGATCCCCTCACGCGCCAGAGTTTTCTTGCGGAAACCGGCGTCAACGCGATTCCGTCGAACCTTCTGGATAGAGCGGCGCTCGCTCTGCTGGCCAGGTTGCCGCCGCCCAATCAGCCGGGAACCGGGCTCAATCTGCTGGCGGTAGGCGGGCAGACGATCGACACCAATCAGTACAACGCCCGGCTCGATCATCAATTCTCAGCCAAAGATTCCGCCTTCCTGCGCGCATCGTTCTTCGATGCCGGCGAATACGATCCGTTTGGTTCCGGCATTCTGCACGAAGCGCTGCTGCCGGGCTTCGGACGCAACCTCACAACGCATTCCTTCAATCTGGCGTTCAGCGAGACCCACACCTTCACCGCGAACGTGCTGAATGAATTTCGTTTCGGATGGCTGAACGTCTCCGGCGGGCAGTCCAGCCCCAACGCTGGAAACCCCTTCGCGCAGCAACAAGGCATTCTGGGAACTACCACCAACCCCGCCGACATGGGATATCCGCTGGTCTCGCTGAGCAACGGATTCACCAGCATTGGCGATCCCGCCGGTTTTGTATCGCGGGTGGATTCCAACTACGAATTCTACGACAACGTTTTGATTCATCACGGCAACCACGTCATTCAGTTCGGCGGCTATTTCTTTCACCTCAACTTCAACCCCGTCAGTCCCAACGGCGCGCGCGGGCTGTTTACCTTCAACGGCAAGTGGACCACTGCCAGTCCCACCTCCACCGCAACCAATCTGAATTCGCTTGCCGACTTTCTGCTGGGAGATCCGGCGGCCGCGCAGGTCGGCATCGGCGAGGGCGCGGAGCATGCGCACACCAATTGGGCGCACTTCTACCTGCAAGACACGTGGCGCGTTACTCCCAACCTCACGCTCGACGCCGGTTTGCGCTATGAGTTCAATCAGAATCTGGTGGATGCCTACAACCAGTTTTCCAATATCGATCTCTCGGTGCCGGGAGGCCGCCTGGTTGCGGCCAGTAACGGAGCGGGACAGATCAATCCTTCTGCCGCAGCCTTGCTGCCCTTGAGTCCCATTCCCGTGGTGCCCTCATCCAGCGTGGGCTGGAACAACAGCCTGTTGACGCCGCGCGCCCTGCGCCTTTCTCCCCGCCTGGGGTTGGCATGGAATGTGCCCTACCTGCCGCAGACCGTGGTCCGTGCCGGGTTCGGCATCTATACCAACCAGGCCGCCTACAGCGTGCTGCAGAATCTAGCGGAGAATCTGCCTTTCTTTCTGCTCAAGACCGTCAATGCCAATCAAAGCAGTGCGCCGGTTCTTACCACCCAAAACATTCTGACCTCCACGCTGGGAAGCGTGGGAGCCAATGGCGTGAATCACGACTTCCGCATCGAGTACAACGAAGTCTGGAATTTTGCCATGCAACATGCCCTGGCCGCGAATACCACAGTCGAGGCCCAGTACGTAGGTTCACGGACGGTGCACGCTGACAGTTCGACCGCGCTCAATATTCCCGTGCCCGGCCCGGGAACGGTGCAGTCGCGGCGTCCCTTCCCGGCGTTGAATGCCTTCACCGCCATCCGCTGGGACGGTTGGGCCGACTTCCATGCCCTCACCCTCAAACTCAACCGCCGCTTCTCGCATGGCCTGACCTTCGAGAGCAACTACACCTGGTCGAAGTCGCTGGATGACGCCTCCGATCCCGGCACCACCAACAACGAATACAACCTTCCGCAAAACGTCTACCACCTTCCCGCCGAGAAGGCGCTCTCCAGCTTCGACCACCGCCAGCGCTTTGTTGCCAGCGCCGTCTACGATCTCCCGTTCTCCTCGCGCGGTAACGGGTGGATGCGAGCGCTGGTGGGAGGCTGGCAAACCGGGGCGATTTTCGCCGTCCAGACCGGAGCTCCCTTTACCGTGAACCTGCCGGTGGGCACCGACCCGGCGAATATCGGCACTGTGAACGGCGTCAACATCGAGCGTCCGAATCTGGTAGGCGATCCCAATCACGGTCCGCAGACACCTGGCGCCTGGTTTAACACCTCGGCCTTTGCAGTCCCGACGCCTTACACGTTCGGAACGGCCGGCCGCAATGCCGTCGACGGGCCGGGATATGCGGATCTCGATCTTTCTCTGCAGAAGACGGTGGCTTTGCGGGAAGGGCTGGATCTGCAATTGCGCGGAGAAGCCTACAACGCCTTCAACCATCCGAACTTCGATATTCCGGGACGCATCTTCGGATCCGCCACCTTCGGGCAAATCTCAAGCGCGGAAAACTCGCGCGAGATGCAGTTGGCAGTGAAGCTGATCTTCTGAATACCTGATCCGGCCTGGGAATGCTGGGTAGCGATCCCCGCGGGGACTGCTGACGCACTCGTCTCATGACGCAAACAATCAACAATCAAGAATCTTCAATTACGCCAGAATCCCCATCCTCTTCCCAACTTTTTTCAAGACGTCCAGCGCCTGATCCAATTCCTCTTTGGTGTGCGTCGCCGTCATGATGGTGCGGATGCGGGCTTTGCCTTCCGGAACCGTGGGGAAGGCGATGCCGGTGCCCATCACACCTTCCTTGAAAAGTTCCCTGGAGAAATCCATGGTGAGTTTGCCGTCGCCAATGATGATAGGCGTGATCGGCGTCTCGCTGGCGGGAGTGGTCTTGCCTCCAATATCGAATCCCAAGTCGCCCAGTTCTTTCTTCCAGTAGCGCGTGTTCTCCCAGAGTTTCTCAATGCGCTCCGGTTCCTGTTCCAGCACCTCGAAGGCGGCGATACAGGTGGCTGCGACCGAGGGCGGATGCGAAGTGGAGAACAGGAAGGGACGCGCCCGGTGATACAGGAAATCAATCAGGTCGCGGGTGCCGCAGACGTAGCCCCCTAACGCGCCGATGGCTTTCGAAAGCGTTCCCACCTGGATGTCTACCCGTCCGTGAACTTTGAAGTGATCGACGGTGCCGCGGCCGTTGCGGCCCAGAACGCCGGATGCGTGGGCGTCGTCCACCATCATGATGGCGCCGTATTTTTCCGCCACCTCGCAAAGCCCGGGCAGAGGGCCGATATCCCCATCCATCGAGAACACCCCGTCGGTGATCAGCAATTTGCGTCCCGGCTGATCTTTTACGCTCTTGAGTTGGTCCTCGGCGTGATTGACATCTTTGTGATTGAAAACCAGGATCTTCGCGCGCGACAGGCGCGCGCCGTCGATGATCGACGCATGATTCAGTTGATCGGAGATGATGAAATCTTCTTTGCCCAGCACTGCCGAGACGGTGCCTGCATTGGCCGCGAACCCCGACTGGAAGACCACGCAGGCTTCCACATTCTTGAAGCGCGCGATCTTCTCTTCCAATTCCATGTGAATCTTCATGGTGCCGGCAATGGTGCGCACCGCGCCTGACCCCACGCCGAATTTGCGGGTGGCATCGAGCGCCGCCTCGCGCAGCTTGGGATGCGTGGTCAGGCCCAGGTAATTGTTCGAGGCCAGGTTGATGACCTTCTTGCCGTCGAAGGTGCAGACCGGGGCCTGCTCGTCTTCCAGCACACGCAGCCGGAAATGGGTGCCTTTGGCCTTCAGTTCGTCGAGTTGATCGGTGAGATAGCAAAGAGGATTGGTGCGCGCAGTCTGTGTCGGCATGGCGGAGATAGTGTAATACCGCGAGGCTGCAGGTGTCAGGGCCGGGAAGGGGCAATGAGGGGACGGGCGCCCGTCCCGCGCCGCCGGCGCGCCCGTTACGGGAATGGGTGTCGTACTATAGCTAGTAGATAATTACGCGATAAACGCGATTACAGCCCTCGCGCCATCTGTGATGGCCTGAGATGTGTCCCGAGGCCCAGATCGAGCCTGTAGGTCATCCTAACGCGACTGCGGGGTATCCTGGGCGAGGGTTCGACCACGAATTCCAGGAGTTATGCCGGCTGCATTTTCCGTTTATCAATAACTTACAGCTATGTTGTTGATTCGCCACGGACTCGAGAGGACGAAAGCCGGTCCGGAGATTCGGGCCCAGCTACGCCGGTTCGTAGTACCGCCCCCCGGCGCATGACTGGCAGAGAATCTTGCCGTCGCGATGCACTTCCCGGCGGAAGTTGATGCCTTCGCCGCAGTCTTCGCAAACGATGCGCTCGGCTTTGTACCCGGGAAACTCCTCGGGCGCCAATTCGACCTTTACCCATTGTGTCGAGAACATATCTTCGTCCGCCATCTCGCGGTAGGCCAGCATCTGCTGCTGGTTCTTGCTTTCGACCTCGGGATGCATCTCTCTCGCGAGCGCTTTGGAGGATTCCTTGGCGGCGATGCGGATGGCTTTGCCGGTGCTCACATCAACGAAGGTGGCAGCCATCTTGCCCCAGTCACGGAACTTCAGGGCGCGCTTGCCCAGGCGGCAGCCGGTGACGACAGCTACGGCGTCGGTTGCGCAGCGGTCGATTTCGACAAACGTTACCAGCCGCTTGCGGTCTTTTCCCTGGGGATCGTCGATGCCGAGCTTGACGAGTCCGAGCATGGCCATGCGCACGCCCAGCACCTGGCCGGCGCACAAGTGTCCGTGGGCCTGCTCCGCATCCCGCAGATATTCTTCCAGCGATTTCATGCTTGGTCAGGATACCGCGAACTGGTTGATCTTGGCCGGGATTGCGAGGAGAGGCGAGTGAGAGAAGGCAGGGAGCAGGCGGAGATTCGGGAACTGGTCAAGAAGTTCAACCAGGCATGGTTGACCGGCAAAGTCGCAGAGCTGAACTCCTACTTTCATGACGACATGGTCATCAAGGCCCGGTGTATCAGGAGCTTTGCCGCGGACGCGCTGCCTGCGTGAAGAGCTACGAAGAATTCCTTGCCCGAGCCAAGGTGCTCGCCTAACAGAGAGGAACGCCCGCCGGTAGACGTATTCGCCCGAGGCGCGGTAAACAGCCCGACTTTCCTGGGAGGGGTAAGAGCCATCGGTCCGAGGATTATAGTCCCGGAGCAGAGCGTATCGTCGAACAGAATGAGGCCCGAAGGTCTACGCTGGTGGGTGGCAAGGAACCGGGTGGTACGGGTCATAATGGACAGCCTATTGGCGTTTTCGCGTTGACAGCACCCACGACGCGGGGTATCGTGCTGCGCAGCGTTGGGGTCGTAAAATGCCTTCTCGACTTAGGGTGGCTTCCGTGCTGGCCGCTGCCGCATTCCTTGCGGCGTCGATCCTGCCGAAGGTAGATAATCCAGAAACACGGTTCGACGAAGCTAACTCTCCAACCAATGAGATGCTGGTGCAGAGCATGGCCATTTCTCCGGATGGCAACTTGTCGCGGACAGTCTCTGCGCCGAGGATAGTGGCTCGAGCGCCTGAAATTTTTAGACTCATCAAGCCTGCGGTGCGAGAGGGTCAACTGAGTGACCCACGGAGGCACCTGGAAATTGTCTGCGCTCTACTTTGTTAGGCGCCCCGCTCCCACCCGCTAGCATTGACCGTTTGCAGTCGGTCCGTCTGTTGCGCGGTTCAAAGTACTCCGTATGCACGGCTGACGCCTGCAGTATCGCTGGCGAGCCGTACCCGGTCGACCGCCTTCCCTTCTCCGCGATGCGCAGACGCTCGCTAAGAAGTGATTGCAGGTCGGGCGGTCATGCCGAAAGCCCCCCGGAAATCCGTCAGATGCGGCCTCGTTCAGCCGGGTTTTGCTTCGGCGACGGTATCGCGCAACAGTAATCTGCTGCGCCGATGGCGCAGAAAAGGATGATTCATATGAAAACAACAACTTGGTTGTCAAGCCTGGCTGTTTGCCTCTGTATGTCAACTGTCCTGGTCATAAACGCTCAAGCCGGAACCAAACAGACAGTGATTCTCGCTCCGCTCGATGGCAGCAATGCTTCGGGAAAAGTGATTGTGAATGCGGAGAATGGGCACACCGCCCTCACTGTAACCGTCTCCGGCCTCACTCCGAATGCGGTGCATAGCCTCTGGCAGCTTTTCGACACAGCCTCGCCGCCGTTCATTGTCGACCCAGTGCTGGGTCTGGCCGTGGTCACGGATGACAATTTGGGAACTCTTGCGCCCGTCTTTCCCGTTGCTCCTGCTGCCGCGGACAATGCGGGATTTAGAGCCGGAACTGGTCTCGACCCCAACGGCTTCGTCACCGATGCACAGGGGAATGCGACATTCACCGTTAAGCTGAACTACGAGGTCACCAAGTCTCAGATTTCCCCCGTCGTGCTTGCGCCGTTGACTCAGACAGTGCAGGTTCAACCGGCTACCGGTCTCGGTGAATGTACGGCGTCGCCAGGGAGCAGTTTCCAGTCGCTGGTTGATAGCGCGTATGCGCGCAAGTACGATACCTCACACGTCAGGCCCAGCTTCCAGTCGACAGACGGCAAGTACCGGGCAAAGCTGATTCGCGGAACGGTCGCCGGCCTGGTCGTTGTCGAGCACCTCGACGGGCTTACCCACGGGCATGCACCCGGCGTGATGGCTGAGGTCAGCGGTTGCGGCGATCACATGGGCAAGTTGATCGGTTTTGTGGCGCATTGAGCGTGGTGCTGCCTGGGGGGCTGGCCCGTCGGTTTTCGAAGGCTGGGAATTCGTAGGGCGCGCGGGTTGTTTCGGAGGAATCGTACGGGCAAGCCCTGCCCGTCGGAAAGCAAATTCCGAAGATCGTTCAACCTCGGTTCAATCATGCAAGGCAAGCATGGGCCAGCCCCCCTGCTTTCTTCTGTCACCCCGAAGCGAAGGCCCGGTAGGAAGCTATTTTCTTCTCCACCTTACGCCATCCTTGGTGATTTCCACGATGATGCCGGCGGCCGCAAGCTCGGCGCGGATGGCATCCGACGCCTTGAAGGTACGGGCGCGCCGCGCCTGCTCCATCTCGGCAATCTTCTCCTCGATCTCCGCATCGGAGATCAACTGGGCGTGGACCGCCTCGCGCAGGTCCGGACTGATGTCCTGGTTCCGGCCTTCCGCCTGTGCCCACTCCAGAACCCTCTTCATCTTGACGGCATCGTCGTCGTTGAGCACGGCGAAGATCTCATCGAACTTTTCGATGGCCTTCAGCAGCGGCCCGGTGTCATCTTTTTTGAGTTGTCCCGTGTCCATGGCGGCGTTGGCGGCCCGCACCATATCGAAGATGGCGGCCTGCGCCTGCGCGGTATTGAGGTCATCTTCCATGCCGGCGGTGATGCCGGCGACGGTTTCGCGGGCCAGTTCCGTCATCGCCGGATTCATGCCGGCGGGAAACTGTCCGTTGGCCAGGCGCAGGCGGAAATTTCGCAGACGCTCGACCGAAGCGGTGGCTTGCTTCAGCCCGTCGAAGGTGAAATTCAACTGGTTGCGGTAAGGAACCGAGGCCAGCAGGAAACGAATGGAAGAGGGCTTGTGTCCCTGCAATACCAGGTCGCGCAAAGTAAAAAAATTGCCCAGGCTCTTCGACATCTTCTCGCCTTCGACCAGCAGGAAGCGGGCATGAAACCAGAAATGGGCAAAGGGTTTTCCGGTCAGCGATTCGGATTGCGCAATCTCGTTTTCGTGATGGGGGAAAATCAGGTCTTCTCCACCCGCGTGCAGGTCGAAGGTTTCGCCCAGTTCTGCCATCGACATGACGGAACACTCGATGTGCCAGCCCGGGCGCCCGGGACCGATCGACGTGTCCCACGACGCTTCGCCGGGTTTGGGGGCTTTCCATAACGCGAAGTCGCGCGCGTTGTCCTTGTCGTATTCGTCCACGTCAACCCGGGCGCCGTCTTCCATGCCGGCGAAATCTTTCTTCGAGAGCTTGCCGTAGGCGGGAAACCTGGCGATGCGGAAGTAATAGGACCCGTCATCGGTGCGGTAGGCGAAGCCCTTCTTCACCAGTTCGGCAATAAACTGCGCCATCGCTTCGATGTGATCGGTGGCGCGTACCAGGGCGGGTTGCTCAAGGTTGAGCGTGGCCGCGTCCTCGAGAAACGCCTTTTCGTACTTCGCCGTGTACTGCTTGACGCTGACCCCATCGCGCGCGGAGTTGCGGATGATCTTGTCGTCCACGTCGGTGATGTTCATGACGTGGCGGACTTTATAGCCGCTCTGGCGCAGGAAGCGGTGCAATACATCGACTGCAATGAAGGTGCGGAAGTTCCCGATGTGGCCGTAGTCGTACACCGTGGGTCCGCAAGCGTACATGCGGACTTCATGCGGTTGAATGGTGCGGAACTCCTCGATTTTCGCGGAAAGTGTGTTGTAAAGACGCAGCGCCATAAGAAAGTGTGAGCCTGCCCAGGGAACCGTCAATTCTAGGGGTACGAAAGAAAGCGGGTCAAATTCCACCGCTCGCCGAAGGCGACGCTTCTGCCGGAGCGTGGTGAAGCACGCGCAAGCGCCGTCCCACGAGCAGGACGTAATGCAATCCCGAGATGATGGTGAAGGCGAAGGTGGCGCGCAAAAAGATAAGACGAGCGATCCAAACCCAGCGTTCCGGTTCGATCGGCAGCAGCATGGCGAAGAAGACCGCCGCCACCTGCGCGAAGGTATTGGCTTTGCCGAAGATGCTGGGCCTGAAGTCACGCAGTCCGGCGATGGCATACAGTACGGCGCTGGCAAAGAGAATCGAAATATCGCGGCTGAACACCAGCACGGTAAATTTCCACGGGATCTTGTGCAGGATGGAAAGCACCAGAAACATGGTGCTGAGCAGAAGCTTGTCGGCGATGGGATCGAGGTACTGGCCGAGCAGGGTCTGTTGTTTCAACAGCCGCGCCAGCAGGCCATCGAGTCCGTCGCTCAACCCCGCAATGACGAACAGAATCAGGGCCCAGCGGTAATGACCGCTCACCAGATTGATGACAATGAACGGCAGAAACATCATCCGCAACAAGGTGAGCTGATTGGGATAGGTCAGAAGTTGCGAAAGCTTCACTTCTGCGCCTCGGCGAAGGGAGGATTCGAAGCATAGCGACGAAGAATGGAGGCAGCGTCCAGCCCGGTGCTGGTGGTGAAACGCTGGGTTACGGAAGGAATGCCGCCGTCGGGCAAGTCGAGTTCCATGCGCTCCACCCGGTGCATGGGGAAGAACACCACCCCGGGCGAGAAGGTCTCGCCCTCTTTGACCATGGAGACCAGATCCTCGAACGAGGCCAGTTCAATGCCGCACAGGCCGACGCCTTCGGCGCGAAGACTGAGAATCGCTCCCCAGAACTTCTCGCGCGGGCCGCCGAGCGTGACAATGACCATGGTGCCGGGCTGAAACGGGTTGGCGACGGCGGCGGATTCAGCGATTTGTGCCACGAGGAGATTGTCGCCGCCACGGGCCCGGTTTGCAACTCAACTGCGGTCAGAGCGCCCGAAGTCCCAGCATTGCCGGATGGCAACGATCCCGCCACAATGTACGTGGGGCCGAGAGCCAAACGTTTGCCGGAATTGCCCGCTGCCCGTAGAATTAATCAGAACCGTTCCCATGTAGGCCCGTAGCTCAGTCTGGTTAGAGCGCTTCCTTGACACGGAAGAGGTCGATGGTTCGAGTCCATTCGGGCCTACCATTTATCGGAATTCTGTAGTCGGTGATTCCGACAATCTTGGTGGGAAGCTGCATCGGCGCAGATTTGGCAAACGCAAAGACGCGGGACAGTGTCCCCTCCCCACCCCCACCCCTTTTCAAACTCGGATACTACGGACACCCCTGATACCCGCGACACACGGACACTTGGACACGAGGGAGACGTCCGAACCCCGCCACCCCGCCCCGAACCCCCTAAATAGGCCCCTGCGAAGAGGCCAATCTTGTCGGCTGTGGCGATAAACCGCTATTTAATTTACAATACTGGCGATAAATCGCTACATTGCTCCTTTTACTCGCGAGGTTAGCGAGTGAACCATTTGTGAATCGCCGAAACGAAGTCGTTGATGCTGCTGGGCTGTTTACCTAGTATCTGAGCATCGGAGCGCAGAGGCCCTTTGTAGCGGCGACTGATTTCCGAAGGCTTGGCCGCGAAGGCGCGCATCGCGGCCGACCCGATCCAAGGAGATACCAACATGACAGACAAGAAATTGACTGGAGCGTCAGGCCGTCGCAGATCGCTCCGTAGGGAATATTGGAAAAACGACGATGCGTGGACCGGGGACAATGAAAAAGGCTGGTTCCGAGCGCCAAGGACCCTACCGCTTGTCCTTGGACTGCTGGGCCAAAAGGACTTGAGTGGTGCCCTTGATCCCACCAAGGTTTACCTCGAACTCTTGGCAAGGCACATCGATAACGGCATTGTCGAGATGTCCGGGGAGCCTGACCACGCCTACGCTGCTGGCTATCTGGGGTCCCGAGGGGTGCGCACTTGGCAAGAACGCATGAAGGTGCTTGAGAATCTCGGGTTCATCCGATCAAAGCATATCGGCAATCAGCGGCACAAGTATGTGCTACTCGTCCATCCAACGGTGGCAATACAAGAACTGTACGAAGCCGACCGGGTACCGCAGCAATGGTATGACACCTTCCGAGCGAGGCAGATCGAAACAGGCGACGTCCACTTTGAATCAAGAAGGCGGGCCAAAAAAGCGGCAAAGCAGGCAAAATCCGCTCCGCTACCCTCCGCTGGAAAGAAGGGGCAAAAGGGCAAGGTGTCTGTGAAAGGTAGCCCAGCGCCCTGACTCAGCGCCCTCAGTTCACCAGTCCCGGCTTCCTCATCGCCTCCAGCAGCTGATTCTGAGCGACCAGTTTGTCTTTGTTGATCGCATGCGTGACTGTCTCCTACAACTCGGACGATTCCAGCCCCGGTGATAGACTTCGTTCGGGAAGACGACGAATCCATGAAACCACCATCGAACGTCAAGACGCCAGCGCAATACATCGCCTCACTTCCCGCCGATCGTGCGAAGACGATCGCGACGGTGCGCGCACTCGTGAACAAGCATATTCCGCGCGGCTACGATGAGTGCCTGGTCTGGGGCACGATCGGCTGGACGATCCCCCTGTCTCGATATCCAGACACTTACAACAAGCAGCCGATCTGCTACGTCGCGCTCTCGTCGCAGAAGAACTACTGCTCGCTCTACCTGATGGGCGCGTTTTGGAGTGCGAGTCAGCTCGAGCAGCTGAAGGCGGCGTTCAAGGCGGCGGGGAAGAAGCTCGACATGGGCAAGTGTTGCGTTCATTTCGAGTCGCCGGACGATTTGCCGCTCGAACCGATTGGCAAGCTGATCTCGGCGATTTCGAGCGAGAAGTGGATCGAGATGTACGAAAAATCGCGCTTGATGACCAAGGCGGGGCAGGCACACATGGCGAAGCAAGGTGCCCGATCGGCAAGCAAGGTGGCCGCCAAGCGCGTCGATCGACCGCGCAAGTACAAGAGATCAGTCAGAGGTTTTGAAACGCGCTCAAAGTGAAACCTTCGTCAACCGCAAACTCCTTTTCCCGCCATCGAACTGCGCCAGCTTGCGCGCACGGAGGATACTCGCTGCGATTAGCAGCGCCGTTTGCGGCCCTCGTCCACTGCAACAGCAGTCTAATATATTCGCTTTTTATTTGCCGAACGGCGGCCTTGTCGGCCCGTGATTCCAGCCCGTGATTGGCGCGCCTTACGCGTACTTGGAGGTGGGCTTAGCAGTTTCCCCAGGAACATGGAAGTTGTTGTGGGTGTGGGTTAAGCGAACCTTGACACGGTAGAGGTCAGGAGTTCGAGTCTCCTCGTGCCTACCATATCTCTCAATTCCTTGCCGGTCTTCAGATCGTCAATCTTTGGCCATTGCGGATTTGCGCGCGCAGGACGTGCTGAATGAGTTGGCACGCCTGCTTGACCTCGGGCATGGCCAGCGAAAAGATGACCTCTCTGCCTTGTCTTCGCCGGACGATGACGCCCGCCGATTTTAAGACCATTACGTGCTGGGACAAGTTGGCCTTTGAAACTCCGAGGGTCTTCTGCAAATCGGCGGCCGACCAATCATGCCGGCCAAGCAAGTCCAGCATACGCAGGCGGGTGGAGTTGGCGAACGCCTTGCAGATCAGGACTTGCCTTTCAAAGATTTCGTTCTCGACAGACTGCCTGGTTATCTTTCCCATGGTTGGACCATCATCATGATAAAACAATCCCTTGCCGCGAAATGGCCGCGATTACCAGGTTATTTGCCGCTGACGGAATCTGCGCTCTCCGGCTTTCCCTCGGGCGATGATTGCCGGCTCTGCTCCTGCGCTTGTAGTTCTTCCCGCCATTGCTGCTCCTGGACTTTGACTTCTCGCCACCATTTGAAGTGGTGATGATAAGCATAGAGTTCGCTGACAACGCCGGTGATCATGGAATAAAAAGCCGGCTTCTCTTCCGGGAATACCGCTCCCATATACACGTGGATCATCAAACCGGAGACCACCATGCCCACGGCAAAGTAATGCACAATCATCGCCCAAGCCACCCAGGCCGCGCCAAACCAGTGAAATGTCATGGTCAGGCCGGTGAGCATGATGATGGGGACTGCGATGTAAACCAGCAAAGCAAAGAGCTTTTGCCCGGCATTGTAGACCCCTTGCGGAGGCAGGGGCTCTTCGGTGCGACGGAAGAGCCGCAGGGTCCGCACCCGCAGCCAGTGCACATCGTCGTTGTCCAGGCCAATCTCATGTTGCAGAACCTCGACATGAAGATAATTCCGGTAACCGAAGATCGCGTAGACCAGAAAGACCACAATCCAGGTCAGGCCGACCGCGATATGAAATCGGAGCATGTTGGCGCGAGAACCAAACAGGCCTTCCATCATCTGCAAGTACCAGAGGGGAGCGAAGCGGTAGTGGGGAGAGATGATCAGGCCAGCGCCGGTGGCCAGTTCGAGCAGCCAAGTTATGGCGTTGAACCAGTGCAGCAGGACGATGGCAACATGGTGTTTCTTGATCTGACGCTGGGCCATCCTCTCTGCCTGGTCGGCGGTCAGCGCCAGCGGGGCGGTTTCTACGGCAGCAGAACCCATATGCACTCCTTACTCTTCAAACTGCTTCTCGCCGGTCGAGAGCTGGCGGAAAAAGGCAATGGCCTGGCCGAGGAAAGTCGCTCCTACGGCGAGGAATACGGCTTTGTTCAGCAAGCTGCTCCAGATCCGGGCGGGTGCGATGGTGCGCGCCGGAAGCGGAGCAAAGCTGGCCAGCGCGAGCTCGGCGTGTTCCGGCTTGCCGGCATAGTAGACGTTGGGACCGATGGCGATGTTTGCGGTCTCCATGCGCCTGGCTCCCTCGCGGTACACCATGCGGAAGACGTCGCTGGATGGATTCTCGAGATCGCCGAAGATCTTGGCGCGGGCGGGACAGGTGGCCACGCAGGCCGGCTCCAGCCCTTTCTGCAGGCGGCTGGCGCAGAAATCGCACTTGTCCACCTTTCCCACCTGGGCGTTGATATAGCGCGCTCCGTAGGGACAGGCAGCCACACACGCGCCACAGCCGATGCAGAGCTGTCGATTCACCCGCACGATGCCGTTCGGCTCCTGGTAGGTGGCCCCGGTAGGACAGGCGGGAACGCAGGTTGGGCGGTCGCAGTGGTTGCATTGCGAAACCCAGAACGAGGTGGAGAGTTTGGGGAACGTGCCCGCGGTTGCAGTCTGACGAACTTTGGTCCGGCCGGAACCGTTGGGAACATCCCATTCGGATTTGCAGGCCACGGCGCAGGACTGGCAGCCCACGCACCGTTCCTGGTCGATCACCATGGCATAACGCGGCATGATTTCCTAGCTCCTGTCTGGCGGCAGCACGCGCACAAAATTCACGCGCATTCCGGTCGCACCCATGATGGGATCGATCGCCACCCGGGTAATCAATGCGGTGTCCGACGCACCCTTCTTGTAAGCCTTGGTGAGCCCCTGGGCGTGGGTTCCAAAGCCGTGGACCATGTAGGCGCAGTCGCCGCGAATCGCCTCCGTCACTCGAACCGCCAGGGGAAGACTCTTTACTCCGTCCTGGTTTTCCAGAATGACCTTGGCGCCATCTCGCACGCCGCACTGCGCCGCGCTCGAAGTGTGAATCCAGACCTGGTTTTCCGGCATGAGGTCATTGAGCCAGGAATTGTTCTCGGAGCGGGCAAAAGAGTGCATTGGTGCGCGCCCGTAGATCAGCCGCAAGTATCCCGGCGGAGGTGGATCAACGGGGGTGAACTTGGGCAGAGGATCGAAATGAATGTCTTGCAGCACGGAAGAAAACAGTTCGATCTTGCCGCTCTGGGTGGGGAACAGCGGCCCATCCGCTTCGGTTCGGTCCTCGATATAAGGATGCCCGTCGAAAGCCACGGCTCCCAGCGACTTGAGTTCGTCCAGATTGATTCCCATGGGCTGAACCAGGCGGGAAAGATGGTCATCCGGATCTTTCCAGGGGAAGAAATCCGAGAGTCCCAAGCGGCTGGCCATTTGTTTTGCGATCCACCATCCCGGCTTGGACTCGTATAAGGGCTCGATCGCCGGTTGGCGGATGGCTACATAGGGGCGCTTGGAGGTGGTGACCAATGCCGGCGGATCATAGCGCTCGAGGTAAGTCGCTTCGGGAAGCACTAAGTCGGCATAACTGGCTTGTTCCATCGGCAGAACATCGACGACCGCCATGAACTCGAGTTGCGCAATGGCCTGCAGTGTGGTCTGACGTTGCGGAATACTTTCCAGGACGTTTTGTCCATAGACGATCCAGCCCTTGATGGGATACGGACTGGCATTCAGGGTGGCCTGCACCAACCCCTGCGTCAGACCCTGCGATTCCTCGGCGGCCAGAGGATATTTGGTGCCGCCGCCGTCGGCCCGGCCGCGGTCCGATTCCGGGAAGGGCGGCAGCGGAATGCGACCTGGCTTCAGCTTGCTCGGCAAGAACATCCCACCTTTGCGTCCATACGAACCCAGGAGGGCGGTGAGAATGGCCATCGCCCGGGCCCGCTGGGTGTCATCCCCATACCAGGTGACATGGCGCCCGGGATGGATGGCGACCGCCGGCCGGGCATCGGCCATCACGTGGGCGGTCTCACGAATCTGAGCGGCGGAAATCTCGGTGATGGCTTCGGCCCACTCCGGGGTGAACTGCTTGACGTGGTCGGCCAACTCTTTCTGGCCGGTGGCATATTGATCGAGATAGGCCTTATCGAAGAGGTTTTCGGAAATCAGAACCTGGGTCCAGGCCAGCAGCAATGCGATGTCGGTTCCCGGCTTGATGGGCAACCAGTAGTCGGCCTTGGAGGCCGCGGTCGAGAAGCGGGGATCCACGACGATCAACTTCGCGCCACGCTGCAAGCCGGTGATGAAATTTGTGACTTGCGAGGTGAAGACATTCTCGCCGATGTGACTGCCGATCAGGACGATGGCCCGGGCTTCCTCCAGGTCTATGGGTTCGGGAGAGTTGACGGCCCGGCCGAAGGTGAGCTGGTAGCCCACATCGCGGGGGCCGCGACACTGTGCGAAAGCCGGTTCCGCGCTATTCGGAGTGCCGAATGCTTTCATCAGGGTTGCAAAGAATCCGGCGGCGACTCCGTGAGGGAAGAAGGCCACGCTTTCCGGTCCATACTTCTTTTTCAATTCAGCAAGGCGAGTGGCGAGCAGGTCCAGCGCTTGGTTCCACGAGATTCTTGTAAACTTTCCGCCACCGCGAGGTCCGCTCCTGATCATGGGATACTTCAGGCGATCGGGATCATAGAGAAGTTGCGTTCCGGCATTGCCGCGAGCGCACAATTGGCCCTTGGTCAGGGGATGGTGGGGGTTGCCTTGCAGCTTGAGAACTTTTCCCTCCGCCACTTCCGCCATGACGCCGCAGCGCCAAAAACACATCTCACAATTTGTGGCGATCTGTTCCACCCGCGTCTCCCCACGCCAGCTGGTGGGATGGGGCGGGGTTTGCGCAGTGGCGGCGGCCGCACCCGCCAGGGCCGCGACTGCGGAAGAACCTTTCAGGAATCCACGCCGCGTGACTTTGCTGCTCATTGCGGTTCCTCTGTCTTTCCCAGCGCGTGTTGGATTGGGAACCGGCGGCAATGCCGGTCCCCAATCGTTTGGGTGTCAGAAGCGCACCGTCATTCCCAGGGTGAGCATGGAAGCGGTCTTGTAGGTGGGGAATCCGAGAATGGCCAACGTGTTGAGGTCTTGTGGAGCTCCCACGTGCCATCCCGAGCCCGAGTAGTTGTAGTTGTAACGGATGTATCCCAGCTTCATCATCAGGCGATCGTAGAAGCGATGGGTAAGGTAGGTTTCATATACATCGCCGCGGGTGTTGGTTTTGGGTGCGATGATGTCGTCTTCGGCATTGGCGAAGTTGAACCAGTATTTGCTGCCGTGGTTGAATTCGAAGCCGATTTTTGTGCGGCCATCGTTCTGCGGGAAGCTGTAGCGCAGTCCCGCCAGCACCATGCCGCCATTGTGATCGACGGGAGTGTCGAACGGGTTCGACATCAGACCGCCAAAGGGAGTGGTGGTCCCGTTCGGCCGCGTGCCCGAATAGTTGCCGCTCAAGTACAGTTCCATGGAGCGGAAGCGGCGGTTCACGTTCACCCCGAACAGGTCGATGGCGCCCAGGTTAGCGGAAGGCGTGTAGCGCATGACCACGGGAGCGTTGACGGGATCTCCGGTGAGCGGATTCACCGGCAGCACCACCAGCCCATTGAAGCCATCGGTGACGTTGAAAGCATGGGCGTAGGTCGCCTGGATGAACGTGTTCTCGGTACTGAACAGGTCCAGGTTGGCGCCGATGAGGTGGGTGTCTTTCAGCCGATCGGCCGGTGTTTTCAGGATGTTCCCGTTCCCGAATCCCGACTGGTAGCCGACGCCGTAGCACAGACGCCACACCATCTTGTCGCTGAAGTGATATCCAATGGTGATGCCGTCGAATTGAAAGTCAATGAGGGCGCCGGAAGGGGTTCCACCCCGCGGCTCGTCCTGGCGGAAATTCAGCGGTGGGCCTTCGGTCGACGGCCGCCGCCCGATGGACAGGTAGAAGTTCGACCCGGCCACACGATTCCAGGTGAAATACGCGCGTTCCACGCGCAGCATATCCCCGTTGGGCACTCCGGCGGTGGTGCCGTCGATGTTGAGCGAGGTAGGCGCTCCGTTGAAAACCTGCACCCCGGTGGAGTCACCAAAGACCTTGTACATGCTGAGCCGCGCCGAGACACTGAGATCGTCATTGATCTTCGAGTCCAAGTTCAGGCGCAGACGGTTGGTGTAGAGAATACTGGTGTTGTCGGTGTACGCGGGAATCAGGGTGGAAGGCTGCAGCAGGCCGAAGAGCTGCTGCTGCATGGCCGGCGGAAACTGCGCCATGGCTGCTTTCAGTTGGGTGAAAGTCAGGTTGTTGGTGAAGTACTGGTAGTCGGAATAGTGGCTGGCAACGTTGTTATTGATGGCAGCGACGCTGGTGGGAAACGCTCCGCCATTGGTGTTTACGTAGAACAGGCTCTTGACCACCAGGTTCTGTAACTGCATGCCATCGTAATGGGAGGGCACGTCTCCCCAGATGGAGTGGGCTTCGAAACGATAGTCGCCGCTGAAATTGATGCGGTCGAGCGCCCCGCGCCGCTCGGTCTGGGAAACGCGATGATCGAGGTCTTTGACCTGCGCCGCGAGTTCCACGGTGTCCGCAGGCTCGCCGGCCGGCGGTTGCATCGCCGCTTCCTTCTTTTCCTGTGAGGCTTTTTCCTGTGCGGCCAGCCGCTCCTCAAGGGCGGCGACCGATTTCTTCATCTGCTCCAGTTCTTGCCGTAATTGCACGTTCTGGTCGGTGGCAGCAGGCGACGGTTCGGTGGGAGTTGCGGCCGCAAGGTTCTGGGCCGGTGCCGGGGACGCGAGCAGTAGTATCAGAGCCACAAAGCCGAATAAGAGTCGGTTCATAAATGTTTGCCTCTCTGTTCCTTTTGCGTGGCAGGGCCACGAGCTAGCCGCAAGTTGCAGGTTGTTCCGAATCGGCCGCATGGTCGATGGCAAAGCGCTGGATTGCCTTGATCTGGTCGGGAGTAAGTTGCTCCAGCAACTTAAGGCCGGTTTTCGGGTGCACGGCATTCTTGTGGGCCGAAGTCAGCTTGGCCTTGAAGAACAGTCGCCACTGGTCTTGCGTGAGGGTCATGGGCGAGTACTGTCCCTGGGGTGACCCCTTGTCGTGGCAGACCTTGCAGTTATTGCGGTACAGTTCCTTGCCGTTCAGGTTCTGGGCGCGGGCGAATCCCGGCACCAGAAGCAGCAGCCCAAAAACCGGCACGATGATAAACAATGAATAAGAACGTCCCATGTGTCCTCCATCTGCGGGTGGTATCGAGCCCATCGGTTGCATGACGGTAAACGTGTTGCATGACTGCATAGTTGCGATATATCGAAATATCGATAACAGACTACGGTGCGCCCGGCAGAGAGTTCTGTGACCCGAGCCATAGCAGCTGTGTGACGCAGGACGATTTCGGGGTTACGAAAGGACACGGGGAGAGGGTTCAGATGACCCAAATGTGTTCGGGAATGGGACCAGCCGGTGGGCTTTAGCAAGTGCTGCCGCGGCTCGTCGAAGTGGCGGGAGAGTCGGGGGTCAGGCAGGCTACCGCTTAGGGGCGGGCCCAGCCTTCACCCCGTGTCGGGAACGGTTCACGGCAGCAAAGTTTTCCACTCGCCCGTGGAGATCGGAATCAAAGCGCATCTAATCTTCGTGGCCGATCGGGAAGCTGCCAATTTACAATGGCCTTCCGGGCGGGTCACACTCCCGGGAGAGAGGAAAGTTGTGCCGGCCGGAAGCTTGGCAAGTACTTGAAAAGATTGACTATCGCTGTCAGTCTTGCATGGCCAAGAGCTAGCGTACTTAATTCGACCCACTATGCGTTCACGGTTTTTATGGAAGTTCGCCGTAGCGGCGACGTTCATCCTGCTGCTGGCGGGGATAGCAGTTGGACAAAATACGACACTGATCAGTCTCGATCAGGCCATTGATTTGGCGCTGGCGCACAACCATTCGATCAAGGCCAGCCGGACTCTGATTTTTCAGAGTGAGGCGCAGGAGATTACGGCGAATCTGCGGCCCAATCCGACCTTGGGAGCAGACACCCAGTTCATCCCCATATTCAGTCCGCAAGATTTTTCCGGGGAGAATCTGGACCAGACTCAGCAATTCGATGTCGGGATTGGTTACCTGTTCGAGCGCGGCCACAAACGGCAGCGGCGCCTGCAAGCCGCCCGCGATCAGACGGCGGTCACGCGCGCGCAAGTCGCGGATGCTGAGCGAACCCTGGCTTTCAGCGTGGGTCAGCAGTTTGTCAGTGTCCTGCTGGCGGAATCGACGCTGCAGTTCGCGCTTCAGGATCTGAAAGGTTTCCAGCAGACGGTGGATATCAGCGAGGCGCAATTCAAAGCGGGCTACATCGCGGAAGGCGATTATCTTAAGATCAAACTACAGCTACTGCAGTTTCAGACGGATGTGTCGGCGGCTCGCCTGGCAAGAATGCAGGCGCTGGTGGGGCTCCGCGAATTGTTAGGGTACGATGCCGTGCCCGCCGACTTCGACGTGATGGGCGATCTGGCATACCAGCCGCTCCAGGCCAACCGGGCAGATTTGCAGGCCCAGGCGCTGCGCGAGCGCCCGGACTTTCGTGCCGCTGCCTTGGGGATCACCGCCGCCCAGAGCCAGATCCTGCTGGCCAAGGCGAACGCCAAGGTGGACGTGAACGGCACGTACGACTTCACCCATGTTTCCGGGGAAAATACCGCTTCCATTTTCGTGAATTTCGATCTGCCGATCTTCAATCGTAATCAAGGCGAACTGGCACGCACCCGGCACGCGCTGACCCAGGCGCAGGAACAGCAGCAATCGGCCAGCGATATGGTTCTTTCGGATGTGTCCAACGCCTATGAGGCGGTCAAGAGCAACGACGAGATCGTGCAGCTTTATGCCTCGGGATACCTGAAGCAGGCGCAGGATTCACGGGATATCAGCGAGTATGCTTATAAACGCGGTGCCGCCAGTCTGCTGGACTATCTTGATGCCGAACGCAGCTACCGGGCGACCCAACTGGCATATCGCCAGGCCTTGGCCTCATACATGACCGCGCGGGAGCAGTTGAAGGAAGCGATCGGAACGAGGAACCTGCCATGAGCGCGCGTAAAGTCGACTGGCGACGGTGGTGGGCCTTGACCGCCGCTTTGGGGATTCTGCTGGTGTTTACCGGCTGTGAGGGATCAGGGTCGAATGCCGCCTCTGAGGCGAAACACGCAAGCAATGCCGAACTGTTTACCATCCCGCAAGAGCAGATGTCGCATGTGCAGGTGGTAAGAGTTCAACCGACAACCCTGGTCCGGACGCTGCGGCTTACGGGGGCGGTCGCCTACAACGGTTTTCGCACCACGCCGGTGATCACGCAGGTGAGCGGGCCGGTCAGCAGAATCGTGGTAGTCCCGGGACGGAAGGTAAACCGGGGCGATCCCATGTTGTACGTGGCCAGTCCGGATTACTCGCAACTCCGCACCAACTATTTGAAGGCCAAAGATGCGTACGCTCTGGCGGAAAAGGCCTACGCGCGCGCCAAGGATTTGTACGAGCATAAGGCCATATCCGAGCAGGGCCTGGAACAAGCGCAATCGGCCGAGGTGCAGGCCAGCGGCGACCTGGCGGCTTCGCAGGCTTCGCTGAAAGTGTTGGGAGTGAGCGATCCGGACGCGCTGGAGCAAGGCCCGCCTTCGTTTGAGATTCCGGTAAAGGCGCCGATCAGCGGCGTGGTCGTCGAACAGGATGTGTCGGCAGGACAACTCCTGCAGCCCGGCAGCACGCAATGCTTTCTGATTTCCGACACCAGCAACGTCTGGGTGCTGGTCAACGTCTATCAGAAAGATTTGCCGTACGTGCGCGCCGGCGATCCGGTAACCATTCAGACGGACGCCTATTCCGAGGAGTTTCATGGGCGCATTTCTTACGTGGCGGCTTCACTGGATCCGAATACCCGCACGCTGCAGGCGCGTATTGACACCGGCAATCCCGGGGAGAAGCTGAAGAAGGATATGTACGTGGCGGCCACCGTGAACGCGGGCACGATTCCCGATGCCATTGTGCTCCCGGATGCCGCCATCCTGCGCGATAGTGAGAACCAGCCTTTTGTTTATGCCGCAGTGTCGGCGAATCAGTTTGGCAGACGCCCGGTGACGCTGGGAGAAAGCATGAATGGACAAACCCAGGTGACCGGCGGGCTGAAAGCCGGGGACCAAGTCATCGGGGATGGCGGCTTGTTTTTGCAGTTCGCGAATTCGCTGCAACGCTGAAGGCATCAGGCAAGGTGGGGAAGCATTCTACCAAGGTGAGGAACGTCCTCTGGACGACATCATTCCGTAAGCGGCGCTTTTCAGCCGGCTGAGGCTGAAGTCATCCCCGGCGGCAAGACTGTTATGAGACTGAAGATAGTGTCCACCATACCGGAATGATTCATCGCATCGTCCAAGCGGCATTGCGGCAAAGATTCCTGGTCCTGATGCTGACCGCTTTCATCACGGTCGGCGGCGTCCTGTCATTTCAGAGGATGCCGGTGGACGCTTATCCCGACCTCTCGCCGCCCCAGGTCGAAATCATCACCCAATGGCCCGACCACGCTGCCGAAGAGGTCGAACGGCTGGTCACGCTGCCTCTGGAAATTGAGATGAACGGCGTTCCCCACATGGTGGTGATGCGCTCCATCTCACTCTACGGGCTGTCTGATATTCGGCTGACTTTCGAAGACAGCACCGACGACTATTTCGCGCGGCAAATCGTTTTTGAACGGCTTGCGCAAGCCAGTCTTCCGACGGGAGTGAGTCCAGGCCTTGCGCCTCTGTTCAGTCCCAGCGGCCTGGTGTATCGCTATGTGCTGGAAAGTCCCGATCGCAGCCCGCAAGAGCTGAAGACGATCGAGGATTGGGTGGTGCAGCGAGCCTATCGCTCGGTCTACGGCGTGGCCGACGACTCGGGTTTCGGGGGCACGGTGATGCAATACCAGGTGCTGCTCGATCCGGCGCGCATCTATGGCTACCACTTGACCGTTCCCCAGGTGACGGCGGCCCTGGCGGCAAACAACGCCAACGCCGGCGGCGGGTTCTATTCGCAAGGCGGCCAGTTTTACTATGTGCGCGGCATTGGGCTGGTGCGGAACACCGAGGACATTGGAAATGTGGTGGTGGGCGCCAACAAGGGCGTACCCATCCGAGTGCGCGATGTGGGCGAGGTCACGATTGGGCACGCGCCACGGCTGGGTGAATTCGGCTTTCAGAAAACCGATGATGCGGTAGAAGGCGTCATCCTGATGCTGCGCGGAGAGCAGACGCAGAATGTCCTCAAAGGGGTGCAGGCAAAAACCGAGGAGTTGAACCGCCGCATCCTGCCGCCCGACGTCAAGATTCATCCCTACTACGACCGTAGCGAACTGGTGGCTCTGACCACGGACACGGTAGAGAACAACCTGCTCCGCGGCATGTTGCTGGTGCTGGTGGTGCTGATATTTTTCCTGGTCAGCTTCCGCGCCGCCATCATCGTCGCCATCACCATCCCACTGTCGTTGCTGTTCGCATTCATCGTGCTGCATGCCCACGACGTGGCCGCGAACCTGCTCTCCATCGGGGCCATCGACTTCGGCATTGTCATCGACGGCACGGTGGTGATGATCGAGAACATTTATCGCGAACTGGCGTTGCGAGAAGGGCAAAACTACCAGCTGAACGAGGTTATTCTGGCGGCGGCGAAAGATGTGGACCGCCCCATTTTCTATTCAGTGGCCGTCATCCTCGCGGGCTATCTGCCCATTTACGCGCTGAGCGGTCCGGCGGGGAAGTTGTTCCATCCCATGGCCGAGACCATGTCGTTCGCCCTCGTAGGCGCGCTGATCCTGACCCTGACCCTGGTTCCGGTGCTGGCGTCGTACTGGTTCAGAGGCGGTGTGCGGGAGAAACCGAACCGGGCTTTTGAATGGATGAAGCAGAAGTATGCAAAACAGCTGGATTGGGCGCTGGATCGTCCCAAGACGACGGTGGCGATTGCGACCGCTTATTTTTGGCGCGACCCTGCTGCTGATCCCTTTTATCGGGGGAGAATTCATGCCCCACCTCGACGAAGGGGCGCTCTGGGTACGGGCGACCATGCCGTACACGATTTCGTTCGAGGAAGCCGGCAAAATTGCCCCGCAGGTACGCGACATCCTGATGTCGTATCCGCAGGTCACCGTGGTAGGTTCGGAGTTTGGGCGGCCGGACGACGGTACCGATCCCACGGGCTTTTTCAACTGCGAGTTCTACGTCGGCCTGAAACCGTACAAAGACAAAGCGTGGAGCGGTGACATCCACGACAAGAAGGAACTCATCGAATCCATCAACCAGAAACTCACCGCTTTCCCTGGGATTATTTTCAACTATACCCAGCCCGCGGAAGATGCGGTGGACGAAGCCCTGACCGGCCTCAAGAGTTCTCTGGCCGTGAAAATCTACGGGGACGATCTGAATGTGCTGCAGGACAAAGCGATTCAGATCAAGAATACGCTGGCCAAGGTACCTGGTTTCACGGAACTCACCGTGGTGCGCGAACTGGGCCAGCCGAGTCTGCTGGTGGACGTCGATCGGGACAAGATCGCGCGGTATGGAATCAACGTCGCAGACGTCGAGGCGGTGATTTCGGCCGCGGTCGGCGGGCAGGCGGTCACCCAGGTCATTCAAGGGGAAAAGCTGTTCGATCTTGTGGTCCGCATGCAGCCCCAATTCCGCAGCAGCGCGCATGCGATCGGAAACCTGTTGGTGGGCACGCCCGACGGGCAGCAGATTCCACTCAGCCAACTCGCGAACCTCAGGCAGGGGAACGGTGCGTCTTTTATTTATCGCGAAAATAACTCGCGCTACATCGGGGTGCAGTACAGCATTGAAGGCCGCGACCTGGAGCGCGCGGTTCGAGATGGGCAAGCGGCAGTCAGGAAGGCCGTGAGCTTGCCGCAGGGTTACCAGATGTCATGGGGCGGCGAATACAGCCAATTTCTCGAAGCCAAATCGCAGATGTACTTCATCGGTCCGCTGGCGGTAGTACTGATTTTCATGATTTTGTTTGCGCTTTACGGGAACTTCAAATTTCCCGTCACGATTGCGTTGGGCGTGATCATGACCGAACCGGTGGGCGCGCTGGTGGCGCTCAAGCTCACCCATACTCCGTTCAGCGTGTCTTCCGTCCTGGGACTTCTGGCCCTGCTGGGGGTTTCGGTAGAGACCGCGGTCATCCTGGTGTCGTACATCAATAAGCTGCGGCAGGAAGGATTGGATATCCGCAAGGCCACTCGGGAAGCTTCCCTGTTGCGCCTTCGTCCGATCATGATGACCGCGCTGGTTGCGTGTCTCGGGTTACTTCCGGCCGCGCTCTCCACCGGAATTGGCTCCGATACGCAAAGGCCTTTCGCCATCGTCATTGTGGCCGGGCTGATTTCCCGTCTCTTTATCGGATTCTTCGTGAATCCGGTGTTGTACGAGATGGTCGCCCGTGAAGGCGACATTCTTCAGGTGTAGCAGGCAAGGTCCGAGAAGTTGAGCTTTCCTTACCTGGGTGCTGGGCCAATCCCTTCCCCGGAATCCGGATGTGCCCCAATTGCGGTTCGCCGCCTGGCCGCTGCCTCTTCGGCTGTCCTCTAAGGCGGTTTTTGCCGGTGCGGCCGTGTCTTCCACGCCCGTTTCTCCACTGTGATGCAGGTCACAAAGTTATGTGACCGACGCCACTGTGGAGATGTTCAGTTTTCCGCGAGAATCTCTCCACTCGGTAGTGGGTGTGACAAGGCGAAAGCCAAAATACATCATTAGGGAGGCGACGACATGCAGTCGCGTCAGCGTAGTAGCGTTCTCATTTTGCTTCTCCTGCTGGTTGGGTTGTTTTCCAGCAGCAGTTTTGCAATTCCTGCCTTCTCACGCCAGTACGGCACTTCCTGCAGCACCTGCCATGTCGACTTTCCCAAGCTGAACGATTTCGGCAAGGCCTTCAAGGATGCGGGGTTCAAGTTCCCCAAGGATGACGAAACCTTTATCAAGGTTCCCCCCGTGATGCTGGGGGCGCCGGCGCAGAAGGAGCTGTGGCCGCATACGATCTGGCCCGGCACCATCCCCGGCCTGCCGCCGATCGGGCTGCGCTATAACACCTTTTTCCAGGTGGTAAGCAATAACCGCAACAACTTCAATGGACAACTGCCGGGTGATCCGACCGCGCCATTTATTCCGCGCACCGATTTCCAGTCGGGATTATTCAGTATCTTCATGGCCGGGAACTTCGGCAGCGACATCGCTTTCTGGGTGGATGACGACATCAGCGTGGGCGGCAGCGGCGCGGGCGGCGGTCTGGGAGACGGCTACCTGAAATTCGTAAATGTCGGGCGGTTTCTGAAGCTTCCCACCGATGCTCTGAGTCTGCGTGTGGGGCAGTTCGAACTGGACTTACCCTTCAGCCCGGCGCGTACCTGGAACTTAAGCGGTTGGGATATTTACGACCAGCCCAATATCGGCCTGGTGAATTCCAGTCTGGGTACACCCACCGTCAACAATGCATTTGCGCTTTCCAACGCGGCGCAGGGTGTCGAAATCAGCGGGGGACACACCTATCGCGGCTACCACTACTCGCTGGCCATCGTAAACCAGAACACCGGCGGAACTCCGGCGGACGGGAACAACGCGCCACCGATTGTGGGCTACACGTCTGATGCCAATTTCAAGGATCTGTACGGCCGCTTCTCCTACCGCTTCAACCTGGAGCGCGACAAGGCGAGTCGCAATGAGATCCAGGCAGCCGGCACCACCGGGCCGCGGGATCACACCTACCTCAATCTCGGCACTTTGTATTTTTACGGCAGGTCGGTGCAGCGATTCCAGGGGCAGGACGCATCCAACAATAACATCGTCCTTACGGCGCGGGAGCCGTTCTACCGGGTGGGTGGCGATTTCAGCTTCAATTACCGCACCTTCAACTTCTTTGGGCAATATCTTTACGGGCGCGATCAGAATCTGCTCCCCATCCTGCCCTCGGGTTTCGTGCTGCCATCCAGCCTGGCGACAGGCCACCCGGTCAGTTACAGCGGTGGGTTCCTGGAGAGCGACTACCTGGCCCTGCCGTGGATGATGTTGATCATGCGGTGGGACGCGGTCCACTCCAATGCCGATCTGCTCAATGGTGTGGGAGCAACGCCCGATTCCACGGCTGGGGGTTATGTTTCTCCCGTCTATTCCACTCGCAATCGCTTCACACCGGGAGTGCAGTTCCTGATCCACGCCAATATCAAGACCTCGTTTGAGTACCAGATCCG
The DNA here is from genome assembly GCA_963840615.1 of Terriglobia bacterium. Taxonomy (GTDB): domain Bacteria; phylum Acidobacteriota; class Terriglobia; order Terriglobales; family Acidobacteriaceae; genus DATFTE01. Next base: position 30,479 of record CAWJAA010000035.1, on the reverse strand, counting down.
GCCCCAGCAGGTGGTCTATGCGCCGGGCAGCAACGTCAAGCTCACCAGCCCGTTCCGCACCAACAGCGCGGTGGCAGGACTGGAGTTCGTTTATTGAAAAAACCCCGGGGGGAGGCTAAGCTTTCCCCCTCTGATCAAGACAGGAGAGATCATGAATCGCAAGCTGGCAATTGTATTGGCAGTGGTAGTAACCCTGAGCCTGGCGGCGCACGCCGGGACCATCAGTGGCAAGGTATCGGGAGTGGCCGGTGAGTCGGTAGTCTATGTCGATAGCATCGCGGGAAAGACCTTTCCCGCGCCCGAGAAGCAGCCCGTCATCGACCAGAAAGGGCTGCTTTTTCAGCCGCACATTACCGTGGTCCAAGTGGGAACCACGGTCGAATTCCTGAATAGTGACACCGTGGCCCACAACGTCTTCTGGACCTCGGTCGGGGGCAACAAGAAACTCGGCCACAACCTGGGCACCTGGCCGAAGGGTGAGAAACGGCCGTTCAAGTTCGATGCGCCCGGGGCAGTGCCGCTGCTGTGCAACGTGCACCCAGAGATGTCCGGGTACGTGGTTGTGGTGCCAACTCCATACTTCGCGATCACCGATAAGTCGGGAGAGTACAAGATCGAGAATGTGCCGGACGGCAGCTACACCGTCACTGCCTGGCACGAAGGCGCCAAGAACCAGTCGAAGCCGGTGGCTGTGAGCGGCGAAACCAAGGCCGATTTCACCCTGAGCAAGTAAGCAGACCGGGAGCGGAGAACTCGACCTCCACCGCTCCCGGATTTTTTCAACTATCACAGACTTTATGCAGGGAAAAAGATAGAAGGAACAGGTTCGTCCATCATGCTCAAGCGCTACAAAGACAAGAAAGTGGACCGGGACTGGTTGAACTCCAACTTTCCCTGCATGATGGCTTGCCCGGCGCATACCAACGCCGGCCGCTATGTCGGGCTGATTGCGGAAGGACGCTTCGAGGAAGCCTACCGCTATGCCCGCAGTCCCAACCCGCTGGCGAGCATCTGCGGGCGGGTCTGCGCGCATCCTTGCGAGACCGCCTGCCGCCGCGGTGAGATTGACCGGCCGATCTCGATCCGGGCGCTCAAGCGATTTCTCACCGAGCGCTACGGACCGGAATCCAAACATGCGGTGGACGTCAACGTCGGCCGGGTACAGAAGAAACTGCCTTTCAAGATTGCCGTGGTCGGTGGCGGCCCGGTGGGATTATCCGCCGCGCATGATCTCGCGTCTGATGGGTTACTCGGTCACAATTTTTGAAGCGGCGCCGGTCGCGGGCGGCATGCTCTACCTGGGTATCCCCGAATATCGCCTGCCGCGCGATGTGGTGGAGGCGCAAGTTCGCGAGATTCTGCGAGACCGGCGACATCACGCTCGAATTAAACCAGGCCGCGGGGCGCGACTTCGTGATTTCCGATCTGCGCCACCAGGGGTTCGATGCGGTGCTGATCGCCGTCGGCGCGCATCGCAGCCGTGATCTTTCCATTCCGGGAGTCGATCTGGATGGAGTCCACAAAGGGATCGACTTCCTGCTGAACGTCAATCTCGGCTACAAGTTCACCATCGGCAAGAAAGTGATTGTCATCGGCGGCGGCAATGTCGCCATGGACGTGGCTCGCTCTGCCGCCCGCGAAGTGGTGCGCCAGCATGTCGCCGGGGTGGAAGACCTCGAGCCTTCGGATGAAAACGTAAGCGCCGTCGCTACCAACGAAATGGTGGATGTATCGCTCTCGGCGCTGCGTCTGGGCGCGCGAGAGGTTCACCTCGTTTGCCTGGAGAAGCGCCAGGAAATGCCCGCGGCGCTGGAAGAAATCGAGGAGGCCGAAGAAGAGGGCATCACCATTGCATCCCGGACGCGGGCCCAACCGGATGATCGGGAAAGATGGTCACGTAGTGGCGCTGGAGACGCTGCGGACCAAATGGGTGTTCGATGAGAACCGGCGTTTCAATCCTGCGTTCTACGAGGGCAGCGAGTCGCAACTGGAATGCGACACCATCATCATGGCGATCGGCCAGGCGCCCAAGCTCGACTTCCTGAAGCCGGAAGACAAAGTCGAAATCTCTCCGCGCGGCCTGATCGCCGTCAACCCGCAAACCCTGATGACCTCGGCGCCGGGCATCTTTGCCGGCGGAGATTGCGTGTTCGGTCCACGCCTGATTATCGACAGCGTCGCCGACGGCAAGCGCGCCGCGGTCGGCATTGACGAGTACCTGCGCGGCCGGAAACATCCCGAACCCGATCATCGAGGTCGAAATCCTTAACCGGCACACCATGCCGCACGAGCTGCTCGACCTGGTCCGGCCAGCCGGTTCCCATGCTGCCGCTGGACCGCCGCACCGGAGTGACCGAGGTAGAAATCGGATACGACGCCGCCATCTGCCATGCAGGAAGCGCAGCGCTGCCTGCACTGCTGGGTCAACACGGTCTTCGAGGGCAATGCCGAGGACGGCACCAGTGCATCCTGTGCGGCGGCTGCGTGGATGTTTGCCCGGAGAATTGCCTGGAACTGGTGTCGCTCGATCGCATCGAGTTTCCACCGGACACCTCGAGAGAATCCGCGCAAGAGCAGGACTTGTTTGGCGTGGAACTGGACGAAGTCGAAGCCGACGAACTGGGCGTGATCACCGGTTCCGCCATGCTGAAGGACGAAACCCGCTGCATCCGCTGCGGCCTGTGTGCCGCGCGCTGTCCGGTCGGCACGATCACCATGGAGTCTTACAGCCTGCTTCCCGCCGAATCGACCGGACTGATTTCCATTGAGAGCATTGACGGACCATTTGCGACCCAAAGCGCCGGTGACGGGCGCGGGTGCGAGGTAAGGCATGCCCGAAGAGAAGAAAGAAGACAAGGGAGTAGTGACACAAGCGTTCGGCAGCGACGTCAGCCGCAGAGAATTTTTCGTGAAGCTGGGATTGGGATCGCTGAGCATCGCCGCCGCAGGCACCACCGTGTTCGCCTACCAGTTCCTTTCCCCCAACGTGCTGTACGAGCCGTCTCCCATCATTAACGCCGGCAAGCCGGAGAGTTATCCGCGTGGATTCGGTGACGCTCGACGTGAACTCGGCGATCTACCTCATCCATGCCAAGGAAGGATTTTTTGCGCTGAGCGCGGTTTGTACCCACCTTGGCTGTCTGACGGCGTGGAAGCCGGAACTGGGCATCATCGCCTGCCCCTGCCACGGCAGCAAGTTCAAGCAGGATGGAGAAAAAATTGAAGGTCCCGCTCCCAAACCGCTGCCCTGGCTCAGGACCTGGGTCAGCGATGAAGGCGATCTGATGGTGGATCGTTCCACTACCATCCGTCCATTCGAATTTGTGAGGGTGTAAGCATGGCAAAAACCATCACGACATATTTCGACGAGTTGCGCAAGACGCGGGTCTGGCGATCGGTGTTTCGCGGAGGCACGGGTTCCAGCACGCTGCGCCGCTCCATGGCGATCCAGCAGAACGTGTTCCTGCACCTGTTCTCAACCAAGGTTCGGCGGCGCATGGTGAGTTTCAGCGCCACCTGGTATTTGGGAACCCTGACTCTGGGAACGTTCCTCATCCTGGTCAGTACCGGCATCTTTCTGATGCTCTACTACCATCCTTCGGTCCCGCAGGCCTACGCCGACACCAAGGATCTGCAGTTCGTGGTCTCCTCGGGATTGTTTCTGCGCAACCTGCACCGCTGGTCGGCCCATGCCATGGTGTTCCTGGTATTCGCCCACATGTTCAAAGTGTTCTACCGGGGCGCCTACCGGCCGCCGCGCGAATTTAACTGGGTCATCGGAGTCATCCTGCTGCTGATCACCCTATTGCTCAGCTACACCGGATACCTGCTGCCCTGGGATCAACTGGCGTACTGGGCAATCACGGTGGGATCGAATATCGCTTCCGCTGTCCCGGTGATGGGGAACAAGGTGCATTTCCTCATGCTGGGCGGCAACCAGGTGAACGCCAACGCGCTGCTGCGTTTCTACGTTCTGCATTGCATGATCCTGCCGCTGACGGCGATTTTCTTTATCGCAATTCACTTCTGGCGGATTCGGAAAGACGGAGGCCTCTACGCCCACTCGAGTGAGCCCAAGACTCTGGCGGCGCAGGCAGCGGCAGCCGGAAAGGTGATGCCATGAGCCCTGACTTCACGGCGGGAATGGACTCCAACGCTCGCAAGTCTCCGGTGCGCGTCGCCTTCGTCACGCGCCGGACGTCGGCCCAGGTCAAAGTTACGGACGAAGAGAAGCTTCAGACTTATCCTGAGGTCCTGTTCCGCGCAATCGTTGCCATCGAAGTTCTGGCCATGGCGCTGGTCTTCATCTCGCTGCTGTTCAATGCTCCCCTCGAAGGACTGGCGGACCCTTCGCATACGCCCAATCCGGCCAAAGCTCCCTGGTACTTTCTAGGATTGCAGGAAATGCTGCACTATTTCCCGCCGGTTGTCGCCGGAGTGCTGGTGCCGACGCTGGTGGTAATCGCGCTGGTGGTGATTCCTTATTTCAGTATCAATATCGAAGCCGAAGGCTTGTTTCTGAAAGATCGCACGCGCCGTTTGCGGACTTTCTACGTGGTCGCGGTGGCGCTGATCATTTTTCTGCTGGCTTTCCATGTCTATGTGGCCCTCGGTCCCACGCTGATCGTGGCCGGGTTCATGATGCTGGCCGCACAGAGTTCCCCGCAATCGCAATCCGGGTTCCGCCGCTATCTGGTTTCGAAGCCGCTTTCTTACTGGGTCATGACGTGGTTTCTGTTCGAACTTGTAGTGCTTACTGCGGTAGGAACTTTCTTTCGCGGCCCGGGCTGGTCCTGGGTCTTGCCGTGGAGGAGCTAGGTGCCATCATCCGATAACAAGTTGTCCCTGTGGCAGAGGCTGTTCGGCGATCCGATGCGCGCCTTCGGCGTGGTCAGTCTTCTTCTTTTACTTTCGCTGGCGATCGCACCGGCCAAGAATTATTTCAGCGAGTGGCGCCATTACCAGAACCAGTATTTGAAATTGATCCGCGGGCGCGGCGACGCAGTCACTCTGCGGCGCCACTTTCAAGGGGGTATCCAGCAAACCTGGCTACCGGAGTTGAACGTAGTGGACCGCTGCACCACCTGCCACGTTGGTCTGAAGGAAGCCAGCCTGGCGGACGTCTCGACGCAGCCGTTTCGCCGGCATCCGGTGATCCCGCATACGCTTGACCAGTTCGGCTGCGTGATGTGCCATCGCGGACAGGGCGCCGCCACAACCGTAGAAGAAGCGCACCGCAGCACGCTGGCCTGGGAACAGCCTCTTCTACCCGCGCGCTACACCGAATCTTCCTGCGGTGAGTGCCACCGCGGCCCGGTGGAGGGAACTCCCCAGCTCAATGCCGGCCGCAATCTTCTGGCCAGCAGCGGTTGTGTGCACTGCCACACGGTCAAGTTGCCGGGTGGCGGGACGATGCAAGCCAGCGACGATCCGCCGATTCTCTCGCACATCGCCGATAAGACCACGCGCGAGTGGATTTACGCCTGGCTGAAAGATCCAAAAGCTTACGCGGTCACGGCGACCATGCCCAATTTCAAGTTGAGCGATGACGACGCGCGCGACATCTCGGCGTTCCTGATCGCCAACAGCACAGCGCTGCCGGGAGACACCGCAGCCGTTACGCCCGCGCAGAAAACTCCTGATCCGACTGCGGGCGCCAGCCTGTACGGCGAGTCTTTCTGCTCCTCGTGCCATGCCGTGCAGAATGCCGCGGGCAATGTGGTGGGCGGCGACGTCGGCCCCGAACTCACGCGCGTCGGCAGCAAGGTGAAACCTGAATGGGTGAATGCGTGGCTTAAGAATCCGCGCACCTATGACCCGAATACCGCCATGCCGCACTACCGCTTTACGGATCAGCAAGTGGCGGTGCTGGCAGGCTTCCTGCAGGCCAAGACAGATTCTGATCTGCTGGCCAGCGTACACCTCGATCCGGCCACCCCTGAGCAGGTTGCTCACGGCAAAAGACTGGTGACCGAATACGGCTGCGCCGCCTGTCATGAGATCGCGGGAATCAAGAAGCCCGACAATTTTGCTCCCGAACTGACCCGCATTGGAAGCAAGCCGGTCACGCAGCTGATTTTCCTGCCCGGCATGGAGCACACCCTTCCCGATTACATCTCGAACAAGATCCGGCAGCCACGGGCTTTCGGGCAAAACCTTAAAATGCCGCAATACACCTTCGCGCCCACGCAGGTGGATGCTCTCACCAACGCACTGCTTGCGTTGAATGACCGGGCGCAGACTTTGCCGCCCTCGCTCACGGTCGCGGCGCCACCGGTTTCCACGTACCGCCCCGCCGGGAAAGCCGGCCAGTTGGTCGAGGATCTGGCGTGTTTCAGTTGCCATCGCATCAACGGCCGGGGAGGGGACATGGCTCCGGACCTGACATGGGAAGGCAGTTCGGTGCAGCGGGCGTGGCTGGTGGAGTTTCTGAAGAATCCCAACACCCTGCGCCCGGCGCTGATTCGCCGCATGCCGAGGTTCAATTTGAGCGATGGCGACATCAACGAACTCGCTGACTACATCATGACCGTCTATCAGACGCCGGCTTTCGAGCGAGACTCGTTGCCCGCGAGCGGATATCCGCAAGCCCAGATCGAACACGGCCGGCAGCTTTTCTATTCCAAGTACGCTTGCCAGAGCTGCCACATCGTGGACACCAAAACCGACAAGGGTTACATCGGACCTACGCTCACCCAGGTGGGATCGCGGCTGAACGCGGCCTGGATGTATCACTGGCTGAAAGATCCGCAAGGGCTGCGGCCGGGCACGGTTGAGCCCAACCGCAACATGAGCGACGAAGATGCCAGCGCTCTGACCGCATACTTGACTACGCTTAAAAGCGGCCACCAGGAAGGAAAGAAATGACGCGGCCATCCTGCATTTTTATTCTTCTGCTGTCGCTGGTACTCACAGGCTGCACTCGCAAGACCGCATCGGACGCGGCGGGCAGCCCGGCTCCGAAAGCCTACGGCAGCGCAATCGTCGAATCGAGCGGCGGGAAGCAGATGGGTTTTGTGGGTACGGCCCTGGACCAACCGCTGGTGGTGCAGGTGAATGACGATCAGGGAAACGCTGTCACCGGCGCACTGGTCACGCTGAGCGGGCCAGCCGGTGTCAGTTTCGACCCGCGGGCCGGACTTACCGACTCTTCTGGACAGGCCACGACCAACGTCACGCTGGGCGGAATTGCCGGACGCTACGAACTCACCGCAACCACGCCCACCAAGGCGCAGAAAAATGTGGAACTTAAAATCCAGGAGATTGCTTTGGGATACCAGGAACGCTGGGGAGCGCAGCTCGACGACAAGTACTGTTCCCGCTGCCACAATCCCGAGTCCACGCCCGAGCGGGTCTCCAACTATGACAACCTTGAGACCAAGCCCCATGCCTTCACGGAAGGTGACACGCTGAACAAGATGAGCGACGCTGACCTGATTTCCATCATCAGCCATGGAGGCCCGGCGCTGAACAAGTCTGCGCTCATGCCGCCCTACGGATATACTCTGAGCAAGCCGGAAATCCAGGCATTGATCGCTTATATTCGTCTGGTTTCCGATCCGCCCTATCGCGCTTCCGGAATCGTGTATGCACAAAAGTAGACTGGTCGGTTTGGTTTTGGTGGTGCTGCTGGCTGCCGGTTCGCCAGCGCAGGTTCTCTCACCCGCGGAAATTAAAGACCCCGAACTGCGCGCTCTTCAGCAGCAGAATATGGACGAACTCAAGGCCGTCGGGCAGGAGATCGTCTCCCACTCCTTCGAGTACCCGTTCTATCTCAGCCGAAAGCTGGATCTCGACGAAGTCCAGCAACAACGAGCGGACCAGCGCTCCATCCGCTTCGACCGCTATAACGGGCAACTGGTGCTGGCGATCACGGGGAACTATTTCGCTGCCTACTCGGCGACTCAGGTCAATAAAAGCATCCGGGCCCGGGACACTTTTCTACACGTGGTGGTGCCCATTCTCAAGGCTTCGGTGCCGCGATTTCAAAGTAATAAACAGATCCGCGGATACGCGGTGGAAGTGTCGCATCACATTCTGAGCAAAGTGATGGGGGTTTCCATGGAGAGCCCCGAGAACCTGATGGTGTACTTGCCCCAGGGGGCGGCCATCCGCCTGGTGGGAGCGAAAGACGACGCGGTGAGGCAGGCCGCGCTGCTTCAGGGGCAGGTCTTTTTGAATGCCGAGCCCATCACCGTCTTCCTCACGGACGCGCCGGTGTCGGCAGCAGAAACGGCTCCTCCCAGCGAGGTCTCTTCTCCTGCCGATTCCGGCCCGCAGGCCAGCGCAGAGATTGTTTCCCCGCAGCCGGCTGGATCACCCGTAACGGCGGCGCTGCCAGTTGCGCCGCCCAAACCCAAGGAAACGGCTCCGCCCCCCCGCGATACCTCGGCGCAGGCGCTTGCCGCTTTGCAGACGGCCCAGCAGGAGCTGATTGCGAAACTGGTGAAAGAACTGGATTCCCAGGCCCACTTCGTCAACTACGCTCCGCCGGCATTCATCGCCTTTCGGCAGAGCGTCTATCTCCAGTTGTCGTTGAACACCAACCTGCCGCAGTCTGAAGCAGGCTCACGCTACCGTATTGCCGCCATGGCTTTCGACGATCACATCGCCCACCTCATTCGGCCGGTGGCCTCTTATTTCAAGGACGATCAGAATTTTGACGGCGTCAACTTCAGTACCACCGTTCACCTGCCGGGTAAGTCGCCGGCCTCCTCCACTTCTGAGGCGGTGGAGTTCTTCTTCCCGCTTACGGCGTTGCATTGCTATGAAAAATACGATTGCACCGGCCAGCAGTTGATCGAGGCTGGCACGGTGCTGATCAATGGCGAACGCGTGGGCCTGGATTTGCAAGCCGCCGAATCTCGTTGACCGACTGAACCCTCTTCGCACAGAATCTGCCGCCAGCTCTAGCGAGCAGCGCGTTGTACACTTCTCCACGCCTCACTAGCGCGTCAACATTCGGGCGCGATCGAGCGTTCAGCTTTGGCTGGAACCGGAGAAACAACCGGGAAAGCAAGAGGTCGAGTCACCCGGGAACGAATCACATGAACGCAGGGACGAATGAGGTCTACCGCAGGCTGCGGCAACAATTCCGCGGGGATTTGTTGCGCGCGGACGATACTCAATACGAAGCGGCCCGGGGTATCTGGAACGGCATGGTCGCCCGTAAACCCGGCCTGATCATGCGCTGCGCCGACGTCGCGGACGTGCAGGCTGCGGTCCGCGCTGCCTCTGCCGCCGGGGTTGTCACGGCAGTACGTTGTGGAGGGCACAGCCTCGCCGGATTCAGCACTTGCGACGATGGGGTGGTGATCGATTTGTCGAAGATGCGCCAAGTGACGGTCGATGGCGCGGCGAGACGAGGCCGTTTTGAGGGCGGTTGCCTGCTGGGCACGGTCGATGGCGCCACGCAGAAGGAAGGTCTCGCTTTTCCCGCCGGCGTCGTCTCTCATACGGGAGCCGCAGGACTGGTCCTGGGAGGAGGTTTTGGCTGGTTGAGCCGCCTGCATGGACTGTCGTGCGATAACGTCGAGGGATTCACGCTGGTCACCGCCGATGGATCTGTGGTTCGCGCAAGCCGGCGGGAGAACGAAGACTTGTTCTGGGCGCTGCGAGGCGGCGGCGGCAACTTTGGAGTGGTGACCGAGTTCGAAGTGAGACTGCATCCTGTCAGTTCGGTGCTGCTGGGGGAAGGCCTGTGCGTGGGAGATGACATTCCAGCACTGCTCCGAAGTTGGAGAGACTTCATGCCGGAATCGCCCGACAATTTGCGCTGGAGTCTCTCCCTGCGTCTCGCTCCCGAGGCTGAAACTATTCCCGCGCCCTTCCGCGGGCGTCCGGCGGTGACGCAAGCCGCCGTATGGGTCGGGGACCTCGAGCAGGGCCGCCGTTGTCTGGACCACATTTTTTCTCTTTGCCATCCGGTCGCGGTCAGCAGAAAGACCATGCCATTCCTGGCGCTGCAGACGATGGCCGACGGAGAATTTCCCCACGGGCGGCGGTACTACACGAAATCAGGCTACTGCCAGTCGCTCGACGACCACGCCATCGAGCTGATGGTGCAGTCCCTGGCTGCGGTTCCGTCTCCCCTGACTCAGATCGAACTTGCCTATCTGGGGGGAGCTGCCAATCGAGTGGGCGCCACGGAGACCGCGTTCGGGGACCGCAGTTCTCCATTTGTGATCAACCTGTTGGGCAACTGGGCTGACATGTCGGAAGACAGCGCCAACGTTTCCTGGATTCGCAACCTCTTTCAATCGCTGCGGCCCTCGATGACTCCGGGGGTATATATCAACTTCATGAGTGGAGACGAAGAGGATCGCGTCCCGGAAGCCTATCGCGAACGCTGGGAACGCCTGGTCTCCGTCAAGTCACGCTACGATCCGGGCAACTTCTTCCGGCTGAACCAGAATATTCCGCCGCTGAAACCGGGGTGCTAGGCCGCCCGCGGTCGCAGGCGAAACTGTTGAATTTCCTCATGCCGGAGGGTGCTTGCACGATTTCAGGTGCATTTCGAGCGACGGGTTTCAAATTGGAATTTCCGTTCTTCCTCATAAATTTCGTGGATGCGATTCATAAGCCGTTTTTATTGGCAGGGAGGCGGTCTGCCTGATAGCCTACGTTGCTGTTCCCCCGACAAACGAAGTCACCGCGGGGCCCAGTGGCCCTATCCGAAGGAGATTCATGTCGAACGAACTTCGCAATTTTCTGACGCTTTCGTATGACCAATTGGAAGAGATGAATCTGCAGGCCAAGGAGCAACGCAAGAACCGCGTTGCTGCGGAAACGATTCAGGAAGAACGCCTCAAGTACCTCGCCGATGAGAAGCGCATCAAGGCCGTGACCGTGCTGTTCAGCGACCTTGAAGGGCGGCTGCACATGCTCGACTACGACAAGAAATTTCTCATCAAGAGCTACGACAACCTGACCTTCGATGGGTCTTCCATCCGCGGATTTACCGCGCAGCGGGAAAGTGACCTGCGGCTGGGAATCGATTGGGCGGCTTTCTACTGGGCTCCGGCCGATGTGTTCGGTTCCGGCAAGGTGCTGGTTTTTGGCGAGGTCATCGACAAGGGTGGAACTCCTTATGTGGGAGATATCCGGGGAGTGCTGAAACACTACGCCGAAGCGCTCTACAAGAAGGAAGGCTACACGCTGAACGCGGCGAACGAGATTGAAGGTTTCCTGTTCCAGGGCCGCGATGCGGAACGCCACTACCATGAGACCCACAAGTTCGAATATGTGAACACCGGCGGCTACTATCACTCGCTGCCGGGAGATCCGCTGCGCACCTTCATTGACACGACGGCGGAAGTGCAGCGCTCCATGGGCTTCCAAAATGAGAAAGATCATCCGGAAGTAGCGCCTTCGCAATTCGAGATCAATTACGGCTACGGAGAAGTCGTGGCGGCGGCCGACCAGATCCAGCTTTACAAGCTGATTTGCCGCCAGGTGGCGACGAACCTGGGGCTGACCGCATCGTTCCTGCCCAAGCCGGTGGTGGGTGTGAATGGCAACGGCATGCACACCAACGTGTCGATCAGCAAGGGTGGAAAAAACCTATTCTGGGATGCGAAAGGCGAAGAGAAGCTCAGCAAACTGGGATGGGCGTTCGTGGACCGCATCCTGACCCATGGCAATGATATCTGCCTGCTGCTGAACGCCAGCGTGAATGCGTACCGGCGGCTGGATCCGCACTTCGAGGCTCCGAACCAGATCAAGGCTTCGGCGACGGATCGCGGATCGATGGTGCGTATCCCGATCGGCAACGACAAGAGCATGCGCGTCGAGGTAAGGTCGGTGGGTCCGGATGCGAACCCTTATCTCGTCATGTATTCAGTGTTCAAGGCGGGGATTGACGGGGAAACGTCGAAGATCAAGAACCTGCGGCAGGCGGAACGCTACCTGCCCGACAATGTCTACACCGCACTCGAGTATTTCCGCAACGCGAAGTGGACGTCGGAGATTCTTGGGGACGATGTGAAGGGCCGTTATGCGGACTTGAAGCAAGCAGCGGCGGATAGGTGTCCGAGGGCGTTGGGGACGTTCGTGAAGCCTCCTGAGGTGCAGTACCACCATGAGGTGTACAACCAGTTCCTGTGGAATTTGTTCTAGGAAGAAACGTGTGATGGATGGAGGGACGGGCGCCGGCGCCCGTCTTTTTTTTTCGGAATCGCTTTCCCGGCACTTTCGAGTTTGCGGAAGAAGTTCAGCCGTCCCTCCGGGACTTCATCGCGCAGACCTGTTTCCCGGCGTTGAAACGCCGGGCTATTGGCAGACGCTCCTACGGAGCTGAGAAAGCAGTGTGCTCTGGTTCGGCACCCAGTTTCCGTAGGCGTCGTGGCCGGCGGCCCCTTCGGCTTCGCTCGGCAGGCTTACGAGGGCGTCAGCCCCTCTGCAGATCGTCCTCATCCCTTACGTCATCCCGACGCGAAGCGAGGGATCTGGCGGGCAGCATTGGCGCTTCACGCCAGATCCTTCGGCCTTTCGGCCTTCAGGATGACGTCGGTTAGGGGAGTGATCGTCTTCCGCCGCTTCGCGACTCGCGCTCTACTTCATTGAACGCGTTGGCGCATCACGCCAGATCCTTCTGCCTTTCGGCCTTCAGGATGACGTCGGTTGGAGGAGTGATCGTCTTCCGCCGCTTCGCGACTCGCGCTCTACTTCATTGAACCCATTGGCGCATCACGCCAGATCCTTCGGCCTCTCGGCCTTCAGGATGAAGTCGGTTGGAGGAGTAGGCTGCGCTAGGCGTGGACGGTCTGGTATTCCTCGTACGCTCCCTTGAAGTCTTCAATCTTTTGACCCTCAAAGTGCCAGACGCGGGTAGCGACTTCGTCGATCAAGTCGTGATCGTGCGAGACCAAAAATACCGTTCCCTGGTAGCGCTGCAGGGCAATGTTCAGGGCGTTGATCGATTCGAGATCAAGATGGTTGGTCGGCTCGTCGAGTACCAGGACATTGGGTTTCTGCAGCATCAGTTTGCAGAACAGCAGGCGGGCGGCTTCGCCTCCCGAGAGCACGTCGGTTTTCTTATTGGCGTCGTCGCGGGGAAACAGCATCTGCCCCAGTAGTCCCCGGATTTCTTCTTGCACAGCCGCGGGATTCCATTGATGCAGCCATTCGAATACCGTCATTCCGTTTTCGATCAGGCTTCTGTGGTCTTGCGCGAAGTACCCGACGGCAGCTTCGTGTCCCCAGATCACCTTCCCCTGGCTGAGGAAAGGTCCGTCGTAGCCGCTGGTTTTGCGTAACTCGGCTTCCGGAGTGGTGGGCGAATTGGCCAGCAGGGCGTTGAGCAGGGTGGTTTTGCCGGCGCCGTTACGACCCATGAGAGCGATTTTTTCGCCGCGCAGAATGCTGGCGGTAAATTCGTGGATCACCGGATTGTCGTCGTAAGACTTGGTGACGCCTTCAATTTCGAGGATATGTTTCCCCGAAGGCCGCTTCTGCTCGAACTTCAGGAACGGCCGCTGGATATTCGACCGGGCCAGTTCGGTGACTTGCAGGCGCTCGACTTCCTTGCGCCGCGATTGCACCTGGCTGGACCGGGTTCCGGCCGCGAAGCGGGCGATGAATTCATTGAGTTGCGCGATCTTCTTTTCGCGCTGCGCGTTCTGTCCTTCGACTTGCGAACGGACCTGGGTCTTGGCTACCACCATGTCGTCGTAGGTGCCGGTGTAGGTGATGATGGTCTCGTAGTCGATGTCGGCGATGTGAGTGCAGACGCTGTTCAGAAAATGCCGGTCGTGCGAAATCACGATCAGCACCCCGTCGTACTGGTTCAGAAACCCCTGCAGCCAGTGGATCGAGTCGAGATCGAGGTAGTTCGTGGGTTCGTCGAGCAGCAGCGCTTGAGGATGTCCAAACAGAGACTGTGCCAGCAGCACGCGGACTTTCTGTCCGCCTTGCAGTTCGCTCATCTTGCGTTCGTGCAAGTGGTCGGGGATGTCGAGGCCTTGCAGCAGCAGGGCGGCGTCAGTTTCGGCGGTGTATCCGTCTTCCTCGCCGACGATGCCTTCGAGTTCGCCGAGGCGCATGCCGTCTTCGTCGGTGATGTCGGCTTGTTCGTAAATTCTGTCGCGCTCAGACATGGCGTCCCAGAGACGCTTGTTGCCCATGATGACGGTATCAATGACGCGGTAGGCATCGAAGGCGAACTGGTCCTGGCGCAGCACTCCGAACTTGCGGGGACGGACGACGGTGCCTTTTTGCGGCTCCTGCTCGCCGGTCAGCAGATTCATGAACGTGGTTTTGCCGGCGCCGTTGGGACCGGTGAGGCCATAGCGCTTCCCCGGCGTGAAGGCCGTGGAAACATCGTCAAACAGAACTTTGGCGCCGTAGCGCATCGACACATTGCTTACAGAAATCATGATGTAAAGGGAACTGCGGGAAATGCCTAGAAGGCGGGGACGCAGCTACTCTTATTAAGGATATCATGCGAGGGGAAAATGGCGGAGGGCCGGGCGAAATGCCAGGGTACCCTGGGGTTAACCGCTCTTTTCTTCCAACTCGGTCCAGCGGGCGTAAAGCGCATCAACGGCCCGCTGTGCCTCCTCCAGTTCGGCGTGAGCCGTGACGAGTTTCGGCCCATCACTGGCGATGGCCGGATCTTCCAGTGCGCCACGTTTCTCGAGCAGAGTGCGTTCCGCTTCAGCGATACGCTGCTCGATGGCGGCAAACTCTCGCGCTTCCAGATAAGAAAGCTTTTTCTTCCTGGGCCGCGGCAGAAGATGGCTGGGAAGCAATCTCTTTCCCCCGGTTCCTGGTCCTGGCTAGCTGCAACTGTTCCGCGAGCCACTCTTCCCATTGGGAATAATCGGCGAAGGTGGCCACTGCGCCCAGGCCGTCCAGGCCGATGACGACGCTCGAAACCCGGTCGAGCATGTAACGATCGTGCGTGACCAGGACCAGCGCACCGCGGAATTCCAGCAGGCTTTCTTCCAGAATCTCGAGAGTTGGGATGTCGAGATCGTTCGTAGGTTCGTCGAGCAACAGGATATCCGCCGGTTGCAGCATGAGCTGTGCAATCAGCACGCGGGCCTTCTCGCCGCCCGAGAGCCGGCTGAGCGGCTGGTTCAGTTGCTCGCTGGTGAACAGAAAACGCGCAGCCCAGGATGCAACATGAATCACCCGATCCTGATAGATAACGGAATCGCCCTCCGGGGCCAGCGCCTTTCGCAAGGTGAGATCAAGGTCCAGCTCGCGATTTTGATCGAAGTAGACGACGCGAAGTCTGTCCGCCTGGCGGATGGTTCCCGCCGTTGGCGCAAGGTCTGCACACAGCAGGCGCAGCAGCGTAGTCTTGCCACTGCCATTGGGCCCCACCAGTCCGACTCGCATTCCCGCGGTAACCACAAAATCCAGATTTGAGAACAGACTTCGATCGGCAATCCGGTAGCCAGCCTGATCCAGTTCGATCAGGCGCTTGCTGCGGCGATCGGTGGCTGAGAAATCAATCCGTGCGGTCGCCGTGCTGGTGCGCGCGCGCAGATCCGCCAGGTCGCCGATCATCTGGTTGGCTTTGTCGATCCGCGCCTTCGACTTTCGGGTGCGCGCTTTTGCGCCGCGCCGCAGCCACTCGATCTCGCTGTGCACGCGATTTTCCAGCGATTCCTGCCGCCTGGCCTGAGCGTGCAGGAATTCCTCTTTCTTCTCCAGAAAGGTGCTGTAGTTGCCGGGCACGCGCAACAGTCCGTCGGGGTAGGTCGCGATCAAGTTCAACCGTCTCGGTGCCCACATTCTCAAGAAAGTAGCGATCGTGGCTGACCACCACGCAGGCGAAGGGAGCGTTCTCGAGCAGCGCTTCCAGCCACTCGATGCCCGCCAGATCGAGGTGATTGGTGGGCTCGTCGAGAAGCAGAATATCGGGTCGCTTGCACTAACGCTTCGGCGATGGCGAGGCGTTTTTTCCAGCCGCCCGACAACGACGATGCCTCGAGATCGAAATCTTCGAATCCGGTGCGGCCCAGGGTCTCAGCCAGCCGCGCTTCGCGTTCTGCATCCGGAACCGAAGCCCGTTCCAAGGCCGCCTTAATGACAGATCGGACGGTGCTGCCGGGCGAGAAGCGGGAATCCTGCACGACGTGGCTTAACCGGGTGCGTTTTCGAAGTGCGACTTCGCCGCGGTCGGGCTCAATCTGGCCGGCCAGAATTCCAAGCAATGTGGATTTGCCAGAGCCGTTGGGGCCGATCAGTCCGATGCGGTCGCCTTCTGAAATGGTGAACGCAATATCTCGAAACAGCGGACTGGCGCCGTAAGACTTGGTCAAACCCTGGGCATTGATAATGGGTGGCAATTCCGCTCCGGGATATTCTGCGCTGTTTCTGCTTCGAGAATACCAGCAGCTCTCACTAGACAGACCACAAATGTTGCAGCTGGTGTGAGGCAAGTAGACTTATGCGGCCGTGGTTCGTCTTACGTATGTTGCAAGTTTCGGTGCGGAAGATGTAGGTTGGAATGGGTCCACGAATGGCGGGTTCTTCGGAGGCAATCATGCTGATGTATCTACGCAGTCTGCTGCTGATGTTTGTTGCCCTGGGCTGCGTTTCGACAGTCTTTGCTTCGGACTCCAAGCCGGCGGGCTTGCATGTACCGGTGGAGTACTACAAGCTGCCGAACGGGCTGCGGGTGGTGCTCTCGCCCGAGCATTCGGCGCCCACCGTGGTGGTCGGGGTTTACTACCAGATCGGGTTTCGCGTGGAACCGAAGGATCGCACCGGTTTTGCGCACCTGTTCGAGCACATGATGTTTCAAGGCTCGCAGAATCTCGGCAAGATGGAGATGATCAAACTGGTGCAGCAGAACGGCGGCGTGCTGAACGGATCGACACGCTTCGACTTCACCAACTATTTCGAAGTCATGCCCGCCAACAAACTGGAAACCGTGATTTGGGCGGAGGCCGACCGCATGCGCGGCCTTGCGATCACCGAAGAGAATCTGAAGAACCAGCAGGGAGTGGTGGGCAACGAAGTCAAGGTAAACGTGATTAACCGTCCCTACGGGGGCTTCCCCTGGCTCGACATGCCGCAGTACGCGAATGTCAACTGGTACAACGCGCACAATTTTTACGGCGACCTGAAAGACATCAATGCCGCCACTCTGCCCGACGTGCAGCAGTTCTTCAAGACCTATTACGCCCCGAATAACGCCGCGCTGACGATTGTGGGCGACTTCGAGCCGGCGGACGCCAGGAAGATGGTGGAGAAGTATTTCGGCGGGATTCCTTCCGTTCCGCGGGTCCAACAGCCCGATCTGGCGGAGCCTCGCCAGGAAAAAGAAAAACGCTTCACCAAAGAAGATGCGCAGGCGAAGCGACCGGCGCTGGCGATCGCCTATCACATGCCGGATCGCAACACGCCCGAATATTACGCCATGGGTTTAATTGACCAGATTCTTTTGCAAGGGGATGACAGTCGTCTGCACGAGGAGTTGGTGAAGAAGCGCGCCTACACGGGGTCGGTCGAAGGCGGGATCAACATGCTGGGCAATATGTTCAATTACAACGGTCCCATGCTGTGGATGGCATACCTGTTCCACGACAGCAACGTGAAGCCGGATGACATTGTTGCGGCGATGGAGTCGGTGATCGAACCGCTGCGCACCAAGCCGGTGGATCAGGCCACGGTGGATCGCGCGGTGGTGAAGTTCCGCTCCAGTCTGTATGACCAGATCGGCGAATTCAATGGCTTCGGACGCGCCGACCTGCTGGCAAGTTTCGCGCTCTTCGACGACAATCCCGGGCGCATCAACGACATCGAAGGGCAGCTTCACCAGGTTACGCCGGAGTTGATCGAAAAGACGGCGGCGGAATATCTGCGCCCAACCAATCGCACGGTGCTGATGGTTGAACCCAAGGCTGCCGAAAGCACGGCCAGCAAGTCTGGCAACTGACCGCGAGGAGACGAGATCATGCGCAATCTTTCATCGATGCTGTCGCTCACCATGTTGGCAGTGCTTGCGATCGGGTTGCCTGCCCGGGCACAGAGCGCACCTATGCAGAAGCAGACTCCTCCGGCCGGCGGTCCGCCCAAGCCCTTCCACCTGCCAGAGATTCAGAAGTTCACCTTGCCCAACGGCCTGCAGGTGACCATGGTGCCCTACGGTTCCATTCCGAAGGTCGAAATCAATGTGGTGGTGCGCGCCGGCAATTTGAACGAATCGGCGGCGCAAACCTGGCTGGCCGATATCACCGGCGAACTCATGAAGGAGGGCACGACTTCGCGGACTTCGGAGCAGGTGGCGCAGGAAGCCGCGTCGATGGGCGGCTCGGTGGACGTCAATGTGGGGCCGGATGTGACCTATGTCAGCTCCGATGTGCTGTCGGAGTTCGGACCCAAAGCAGTTGCATTGCTCGCCGATGTGGTGCGTAACCCGCTGCTGCCTGCTTCCCAATTGGCGCGGCTGAAACAGGACTCACTCCGCCGCTTAAGCATCCAGAAATCTCAATCCGGACCGCTGGCCCGGGAACGCTTTCTGCAGGCGCTCTATCCCGATCACCCGTACGGAAGGCTTTTTCCCAGCGAAGCCACGATCAATTCGTTCGACGAGAGTGCAGTGAAGAAATTTTACGGCGACAACTTTGGGGCGGCTCGGACGCACATCTACGTGGCGGGAAGATTTGACCCGGCGGCCGTGAAAGCCGCGATCAGCAAGGCGTTTGCGGAATGGAAACGCGGATCGGATCCGCTGATCGAGATTCCCAAGCCGGTCTCCAAGCGCGAAGTCGAACTGGTGGACCGCCCCGGAGCGGCGCAGTCGACCCTGTACATCGGCTTACCCACCATCAATCCCAGCAATCCGGATTTCATTCCTTTGCAGGTCATGGATTCGTTGCTGGGAGGCTCGTTCGGTTCCCGCATCACTTCCAACATTCGCGAGCAGAAGGGCTACACCTACTCCCCGCGAAGCCAGATCTCGTCGCGCTATCGCGATGCTTATTGGGCCGAGGTGGCGGATGTGACCACGGAGTCGACCGGGCCGTCGATCAAGGAAATTCTCTACGAGATCGACCGCTTGCAGAAAGATCCCCCGCCGGCCGCGGAGCTGGACGGCATCAAGAACTACCTGGCCGGAGTCTTTGTGCTGCGCAATTCCAACCGCAGCGGACTGAATGCCCAGTTGCAGTATGTCGATCTGCACAATCTGGGAGACGACTATCTGAACACCTACGTGCAGAAGGTGTATGCGGTCACTCCGCAACAGGTGCAGAAGATGACGCAAGAATACATAGTTGCGGGCAGGTTGACGATCGTCGTAGTGGGGGACAAGACAAAGGTCGCCGAGCAACTCGCACCCTATGAGAAAAGCGGGGAGTAGCGCTTACGTCCTAGCGGTGGGCCAGCGCCAAGGCATCTTCCTCCTCTTCTTCCCAGCGAATTAGTTTGCGTGGTTCGTCGATTCGCGGCGGCGGGGGCGCGGCCTTCAGCCGGGGATTTCTCAGCAGCGCCAGGAACGGCAGCATGGCGAAAAACAAGACTGCCATCAGCCAGAAGGCTTCGACAAACGACAACATGGCGGCGTGCCGCTGCACCATGGCGTAAAGCGCGCCCAGAGCCTGGCGCGAGGCGGTGTAGGTGTCGGCGCCGCTCATGTGGAACCAGGCGGTTAATCCCTGCAGCATAGTTCTGGTCTCGGCATCGCCAGCCTGAATTCTCTCGATCAGGTGGTTCTGGTGCACCTGCGCGCGCCGGGAGAGAAACGTAGTCATGATCGCGATGCCCACACTGCCGCCGATGTTGCGCATCAGGTTGAAGATGCTGGTGGCATTTCCCATCTTCTCTTTCGAAATGCTGGCCATGCTTACCGCCATCAATGGAATGAACAGAAAACTGAGCGCCACGCCCTGAAATACCTGCGGCCAGAGAATGTCGAGGTAACCGGCGTTCAGGTTGAGGCGGGAGAAGTCGATCATGGTCAGCCCGCCCAACAGGACGCCAAACACCAGCAGTCGCCGGGGATCGGTCTTGCTGGTCAGATAACCGGCAAGAGGTGTGGTGGCCAGGGATCCAATGCCTCTTGGCGAAAGCGCGAGCCCGGCATCGTAGGCGGGATATCCCAGCAGGGTTTGCAAGTAAATGGGGAGCAAGACGAGGCTCGCATACAGGACAAATCCCAATATGCCGATGAGGAAGACGCCGGCGCTGAAGCTTCGATTTGCGAGCGCGCGCAGGTCGACGACCGGGTCGCGCGTCCGCAGTTCGCGTATGACCAGCGCCGCCAATCCGATCACGCAACCGGCAGAAAAGAAGCGGATGTAGTCGGAGGAGAACCAGTCTTTGCGCTGGCCGGTGTCGAGCACGATCTGCAGGGATCCGATCCCGAGCGCCAGCAAGCCAATGCCCCAGAGGTCGACTCTTCCCGCCGCGCGGCGGATGTAGGGCGGATCAAAGACGAATTGCCTGATCATGAACAAGGAAAACACGCCGACCGGAAGGTTGAGGTAGAAGATCCAACGCCAACTGTAGTTGTCGGTGATGTAGCCGCCGAGCGCCGGTCCCAGGATGGGGGCGAGCAGGATGCCAATGCCGAACGCCGCCATGGCGTGACCGTGTTTTTGCCGGGGGAAGGTTTCGAGCAGAATGGCCTGGGCCAGCGGTTGCAAGCCTCCTCCGGTGAGGCCTTGCAGCACCCGGAAGAAAATCAGCGCCGGCAGACTGGTCGCCAACCCGCAACACAGAGAGGTGATGGTGAACCCCGCGACACAGGTGAGCAACAGTTTCTTGCGGCCCACGCGGTTGGCCAGCCAGCCTGAGATGGGCAGAATGATGGCATTGGAAACCAGGTAGGAGGTGACTACCCAGGTGCCTTCCTCCACCGTGGCTGCCAGGTTTCCGGCGATGTGGGGGATGGAGACGTTGACTACCGTGGTATCGAGGATTTCCATGAAGGTCGCCAGCATCACGGAGAAAGTGACGACCCAAGGGTTGACCCGGCTATGCTCGGTGCTGTCCACGGGGCTGCAGTTGCAACCCGGCTACGGTCGCAACCAGCCAACATAAGCATTCAGGGAGCGGACTGCAGTGACTGCGATCACCCGGGATCGGGTGCGCGGGGCAGCCGTCACAGGAACCGGTGACATGGGTCACAGCGCGAAATCATCACATTCTTGTATACGTGTATGCGAATATATAGCTGGGCCGGCCCATGGCTGGCTGAGGCTGAAGAAGAAACATGAAGCTCGAACAATATTTCAAAGGACTGGCCGACATCACCCGCTTACGAATGCTGAACCTGCTGTTGCATGGCGAGTTGTGCGGATGCGATATCCAGTACGTGCTGGAGATGTCGCAGCCGAACGTGTCACGGCACCTGACCTATCTGAAGAATTGCGGGCTGGTGCTGGACCGGCGGGACGGGCCGCGTATCTTTTACCGGCTGGCGGAAGCCAGGTCGGGCGCGCCGAAGCGCCTCTATGAGTATCTGCAACAGGCATTCAAAGAAGAAGCGATGCTTCAGCAAGACCTGCGCCACATGAAGGAAGCGATCCAGGCGGGTTCCTGTACCCGGAGCCAGTGGCGACCTTACTCGGCGCTCGCAGGCAGCCGGGGAGAAAGCCGGACCTGAGGCGGCAGAAGAGGAGGCTCGTGGCAACCACGGCGGCAATGACAACTCGGAAGCGACTGCACTTCTTTGAGCGCTACCTGACGCTGTGGGTGGGGCTCTGCATGATCGCGGGTCTCGCCCTGGGGAAATGGGCTCCCACGAGCATTGAGGCTCTCCGCACGATGGAGTTCGGCAGGGGCAGTCAAGTCAATGTGCCCATCGCCGTGCTCATCTGGCTGATGATCACCCCGATGATGATGAAGGTCGATTTCGGAGCCCTTCGGGACGTGGGCAAGAGGCCTCGCGGGCTGGCAGTGACCCTGTTCGTGAACTGGCTGGTGAAGCCGTTTTCCATGGCGCTGATTGCGTGGGTATTCTTCCGGCATGTTTTCAGCACCTGGATCGCGCCTGCCGAAGCGGATCAATACATTGCGGGCACGATCATCCTGGCCGCCGCTCCGTGTACGGCGATGGTCTTCGTGTGGAGCTATCTCACCGACGGCGATCCCGCGTACACGCTGGTGCAGGTCTCGGTGAACGATCTGATCATGCTGTTCCTGTTCGCGCCGATTGTTCGCTTTCTGGTCAGCGGCGCCTCGTCGCTGTCGGTGCCCTTCATGGTGCTGGTTTACTCGGTGGTGGCGTTCATCGTGATCCCGCTCGCTGGCCGGAACGGCGCTGCGGAGCGGGATCATCCGCATGCGCGGCAAGCCATGGTTCGAGCAGCATTTTCTGCCCAAGTTCGGTCCGGTTACGATTGCGGCTCTGCTCGCAACTCTGATCTTCATCTTCGCCTTCCAGGCGGACAACATCACCGGGCGATATTTCCACGTTCTGCTGATCGCCATCCCCATCCTGATCCAGGTGTACTTCAACTCCAGTCTGACGTACGGCCTGATGCGGCTCTTCCGGGTCGAGCATTCTGTAGCTGCCCCGGGCGCGCTGATCGGGGCGAGCAACTTCTTCGAATTGGCGGTGGCTACGGCCATCGCCCTGTTCGGCCCCGGTTCCGGGGCCGCGTTGGCAACCGTGGTTGGAGTGCTGGTCGAGGTGCCGGTGATGCTCTCGGTATGCGGTTTCTGCAACCGCACACGGCACTGGTTTCCGGTGGCCGACGCCGCCAAAGAAATGGCGGGTACGGCAAAGTAAGGGAAAATCGGAAGGCCCTGCGTGGGGCCTGGCATTTGTCCACCCGGCGTTCGAGGTAGCCGAGAGTCCCTGTCCCCAGGGAACCGGTCTCATCTATCTTGGCGGTCCCAAAGTCTGATACCCTGAAACGAGTCGTGCTCCCGTCGAACGCCAATTCCGGTGCTCCGTACCAGCCGTTCGAGCTGGCGGCTGGGCATCAGATTGATTTCCTTCTTCCAGAGAGTGTGACCCGGCCGCTTTGGAAGTCGCTGCTGTCGAACGCGCAGGACACTTTTTTTCCGGAAAAGCTGCCGCCTTTGCAGTTGACCTCCCGTCCCATTGATGTCGGCATGTTGCTGGGCGAATTCGTCAGGCTGCCCTGGTACCGCACGGTGTTTACGAATCTGGGGAATGTCATCAGCCCAGAGGTGCTGCCGCCGTTGGAGCTTGAATCCCAGCCGGTGGACGTGGGCGAGCTGGTTAGTGATCGCATGAGCCACTTGTGGTGGACTTCTCTGATCCGGAATCTCGCCGACGCGGTTGCGCCCGAGCGTTTGCCCTCGCTCGAAGTGACTTCAAAGCCGATGGACGCCAGCCTGGAAGCCAGCGACCTGCAGCTGGTCCGCTGGTCGTCGGTGGTCAGCACCCCAAAAGTGTTCTTGCCCGACAAGCCAAAGCTCATCCCAACCGCAGCCGTGGTTGCGCGTTCCATCCCAAATCCTTTGGAATATCACCGGCCAGAGCAGGAGCCTGCGCATGTGCAGGCCAGCCGGATTCAGGGACGCCTGGCGCGGTCCCGTTGGCGCGAAGCTTTTCTGATTACCGTAGCCTTGTCGGAGGCGACCTATCTGATCGTCTCTATGTTTCTTCAGCATTAAGCATAGACGGGGCCGGTTAGTGCGGGGGAGCACCACTGGTGTTCACCTGAATCGCGGGCTGGTTATCTTTTTTCCCAGTATCCACCCATACCACGCCCAGATCGCCCTTTGAATCAGGGGAGAGCACGGTTGTGGTTTGCCTGGTGGACCCGCCGCTACCCGGGCCTACGATGTCTATGGTCTTCCCGGTGACTTGCATCCCATTGCCCGGATTCGCGGAGTTGGCGTTTTCGGTTTGCTGGACCGTCCTGGTTCCACCGGCGGTTTTCTGCCGCACCGTGGTGGAGCGCTGCGTCAGTCGCAAGCTGCCATCCGCCGACGTCCCCGGAATATCGGTGGCGTACTTTTCAACCGTATTGCGGCTTTCCCCCGGGGAAGTTTGAGCTTCCCTGGTGACAGTCCGCTCAGTGACAGCAAGGTTGCCGTTCCCATCTGGACGCAGGACGCGCTCATCTCTGGTTTGTTCCGGGGTACCCTGGCCCTGGATCACTCCCTGCCTGATCTCACTTACACTCCAGCCGCCATTGCCGTCCGGGAGCAGCGTAGACTTCTTGAACTGCGCCGAATGCTCGCCGGTCTTGGTTTCGCGTTCCTGGACCTGCGCAACCGGAGCCAGCCCGCCGTTCAGATCAGGGCTGAGGATCGTCGTCTTGGTTTCGCGGATGTTGGCGCCGATCTGCTTCGAATCCGAAATCTGGCGCCGGATGATTTGCAGGGTGCCGTTGGCGTCGGGATTGGAGATCGAACGAACGGTTTTCTGCTCGCCACCGGCCAGGCTGCGGGTTTCTTCCGTGGTGACCTGCTGCAGCGCACGCCCTCCGTCCGGCCCCCTGCCGTAGGTGCGCTCCACCGTGCGCACGGTGGTTGCGTCGACTTTGACGGTTTCTTTTTCGACGTCGAGATAGGGCACGTAGCGGCCGTCGAGGCCCAGGCGCTCGATCGATTGTTTATCGACGGTGCGGCCGTTGGATTCGCTGTGAGATTCGCGGGTACGCGTGGGATTGAGATTCCCGGAAGGACTGTTTTGCGAAGTTGTTTCTTTCCACGATGGATTGCTGGAGGCGTCCGCTCCGCCTTGCGTCTGGGCAGGCAAGGGCGCCCCCAGGGCGCAAGAGAGAACCGCGGTCAGCAATATTCGCGTTGGCATGCAATCCGCACTTTGCTGAATCCAACGATACAGCGAAATGCCCCCGCAATCCAACCAGTCTCTCGAGTCGGGCTAGCTCTTCACCGGAGCCGCTTGCGGCAGCCCATCCGGCGCCATGGGCAGCGAGCGGAGGCGGACTCCGGTGGCGCTGAAAATCGCGTTGCTGATCGCCGGGGCAATACCCATCATGGGAGTCTCGCCTGCGCCCGCCGGTGGCAGATCCTTGCGATCCAACATCTCCACCTCGATCTTCGGAAGATCGCTGAAACGGGGGACGCGATATTCTGCCAGGCGCGGGTTCAAAATTCTTCCGTTCTCGAAATGGATCGCCTCGAAGATCGCACCGCCAAGGGACTGGATGACGGCGCCGGTGATCTGGTTCAGCAATCCTTGAGGATTCACGATGGCGCCGCATTCGAAGGCTTCGACCACGCGCCGCACCGACACTTCGCCGTCATCGATTCCGATTTCGACACAGCTCGCGACGTACCCGCCTTTTTCGAAACCGCCCCCAATACCGAAACCGCGGGTGGAAGAAGGCTTCTCTTTTCCCCAACCGAACCTGGTTGCCGCAGCCTGGAAAACGGCGCGTAAGCGCGGATCATTGAGGTTCTTGAGCCGGAACTCCAGCGGATCCAGGCCCACGGCGTGCGCCAGTTCATCCATGTGAACTTCGCGGGCGAAATGGTTTGCGGGTGCTGCCAACCCCCGGTACGATCCCTGCCGCAGTGGCGGTTCGACGGGATGGTATGCGATGCGCTGGTTGGGAATGTTGTAGGGCGTTCCAATGCCGGCGGGGCCCGAGTTGTAATTGTCGAACTCCCATGCCGTGATCCGTCCGTCGCTGGTGACACCGCTCTTGACCTCGATCACGCCCGAGGGGCGGAAGTAAGCCCAGGTGAACTCTTCTTCGCGGGTCCAAACCACTTTCACCGGCTTTCCGGAAGCCTTGGCTAATCGTGCCGCCTCAATGGCTGCGTCGCCGGTATGCTTGCCGCCATAGGCTGATCCCGTGTCGGGCACGATCACCCGTACCTTGCTGATGGGAATCCGGAAGGCTTGTGCCAATTCGTCGCGTACCGCAAAGGGACGCTGCGTACCGGTCCATACGGTGAGTTTGTCGCCCTTCCACTCCGCGAAGGCCGCGCGTGGTTCGAGCGGAACGTGCGCGATGTAGGCAAGCTTGTAAGTTTGCGCCAGAGTCTTGGCAGCGGCTTTGTAGCCTGCGTCCAGCGAGCCGGTTACCTGCGGAGGATCGATCGTTGTCCCCGCAGGCAAATCGGGCTTTTTCTTGAGAAACTCAAAAAGCTCTTTCTCCGGGATCTGCGGCGGCGAGTCCCATTGAGCTTTCATCGCGGCAAGGGCACGCGTGGCCAGGGACTCGTCGGCGGCGGCGACAGCCACAAAATTTCCATCGCGCACCACGGTGACGCCCGGCATTTTTTCCGCCGCACTGGTATCCAGCGAGACGAGGTTCGCCCGGAAGGCGGCCGGTCTTAACACTTTGCCGTGAAGCATGCCCGGACCAGTCAGGTCGGACGTGTATTTATGCCGCCCGGTGACGAAGTCCCGCCCGCTGATCTTGGGGACGGCTGTTCCAGCGATCTTCCAATCCGAGGGAGCCGCCAACTGGACTTCTTCGACCAGCACCTTCACCAGTTCCTGGCCTTTGCTCAGCTCAGCGTATGAGACCGACTGCCTGGAGCGCGGATTGAAGAACGCGCCGTCTTTGACGACCAGAGAAGCAGGCTTGACTTGCCAGCGCTCGGCGGCCATCGCCGCCAGAACCTCGCGTGCCGTAGCCGCGACTCTTCTGAGCTGAGGTCCCATGGTGGGAGTGGTCCGGCTGCCGAAGGTGCCTCGGTCATAAGGAGTGAGGTCGGTGTCGGCCATTACCAGGCGAACGCTGGTGAGGGGCACACGGAGTTCTTCGGCAACTTGCTGGCTGAGCGAGGTCCTGATGTTCTGTCCTAGTTCTGCTTTGCCAGTGAACACCGTCACTATGCCGTCTTCCCCCACATGCAACCAGGCCGCGAGCGAGGTGGGTAGTTGCTCTTCGGACGACTGTGGATGTCCGCCAGATTCCTGCGCCACTCCCGATTTCAGGGACAGCCCCACCAGCACGCCCGCGCCCAGCAACTTGAAAAAATCTCGCCGCGCCAGCTCGAAGCCGTAGGTGATTCGGGGAACTGCATCGTGCTGACGGTCTTCAAGTTCGTAGAGCGCTTTCTCGCTCATCGCGTTTCACCCTTTCGCGCAGCCGCCTGCTGGATGGCCGCAATGATCCGGGGATAGGTGCCGCAGCGGCAAACATTTCCTTCCATGCGGCGAACGATGTCCTGTTCGGTTGGATTGGGGTTGGCTTCGAGAAGCGCGACGGCGGAGAGGATCATCCCCGAAGTGCAGTAAGCGCATTGAAAGGCCTCGACCGACAGGAAGGCCTCCTGCACGGGATGCAGCTTTCCATTCTGCTCCAGTCCTTCAATGGTAGTGATCTTCTTGCCGGCGGCGAGACTGACCGGAGTGCGGCAGGAACGGACTGGTTTGCCGTCGAGCAAGACCGTGCAGGCTCCGCATTGGCCTTCGCCGCAGCCGTACTTGGTCCCGGTCAGGTCCAGTTCATTGCGCAGCACCGAAAGCAGAGTTTGATCGGAAGCAACCTCGAGCCGGTGTTCGGCCCCGTTTACGAGCAAGGTGTAAGGCATGCGACACCACCGGCGTGCGGAAGAGTTACACGGAATTATAGCGCCGCAGTCAGCCGGTCACGATCTTTGCCGAACCGACCTGAATGCAACCTTAAGCCGCGAAGGAGTCGTCGTCCGGATCGGGCAGCGACGATGGCGGATCGCTGGCGGGAAACGTGTCGGCGATGGTTTTGTCCATCATTTTTTCTTTCTTTTCGCAGATGTCGGTTTCGTCAATGCGGCGATCTTCCGGATCCCGCGGGGCGTCGATTGCCATGATGTCCTCCAAAATGACTTGGCTGCAAGGATTGGATGCCCCAAAGACCGGCTCCGGCGCACCCCATCCCGCGGGAAACCGCTTTAGTGAGTGAATGACACGTTCAATCCAGTGGTGAAGATAATGTCATTCTGCTTCTTACCGGCCGGAGGATTGGTTACGTAGATGTCCCCAAAAGCATTCTGCCAGCCCAGCCACTTGCTGAACTTGGTGACCGTCCCGAAGTTAAAGGTTCCGCGGAATTCTCCCCTATTGCTGAGATCGGGGAACATATAGAACTTTTGCGTGATCGAGGTCGACATTCCCAGCTTGTGGCTGAAATCCTCGCCCAGCGTCAGCGCGGCGAAATTGCGGCTGAGGCCGACATAATTTTCACGGGTATAGTTGAGGCCGCCCAGGAAGTCGAGGGTGGTGCGATCGGTTCTGATGGCGTGATACCCAAGACCGCCGCCCAGAACCGAGCGCAGGTTCAGGGCCTGCAGATCATCGGTCTGGAAATCAGCATTCCCGAAGCCAAATAGCCGCGCGGCAAAGTTGCGATCATAGCGAATGCCACCCTGAATCGCGTTGGCCGTGGTGGCGGGCACCGCGCCGGGCGCGTCGTTAGTGGCGTAGACCGAGTTGGTGTACATGGCGATCTCGTCATGCATGGTCTTGCGATCGGCGGTAAAGGCGAGCGCCAGGTTCTTGGTCTGGCTGTTGCCTCGGGTGAGCGCAAAACCGACATTGGCGCCTCCGGCCCATCCTTGCGTCAGCGACGGGTGCAGCGATTTCTGATATGCAGTCCACTCCGCGTCATTGCGCAGATTGGCCACCTCCGCCCGGGATTCGGTCACTGTGCCCTGGCTCGGGGTCTTGACGGCGAGACTGCCGTCGGTAGTGGAAACCGGTCCGACCACCGTTTGCCCGCTGGTGAGGCTTACGTGGAGAGGTTCCGATGTATTGATCTGCTCGATGGCAGGCCACTGCACGGTGACCTCGCCGGCAAACTCGGTTTTGATCAAGAGCGTCTTTCCATCCGACTTCACAATGGTTCCTGAAAGACGGTCGCCGTTCTTGAGCACAATCTGGTCGGCAAACATAGTCGAGCAAAAGGTAAATAGGAATAGCGCTGTCAAGCCAAAGAGATTACGCATCACTGGGGTTCTCCTTCAGGGATTGGACTTACTGCCCGGGCCGATGTGCGACGATCCGATGGCCGAGAGCCAAGCTGGGTTGCAAGCCGACAAACTGCTCGCACGAGGCACTTCGGTCAGTGTATTGATCTACGGAATTATAAATGGCGGGAAGACTCAGATTCGAGCGGTGGGGAGGTTGAAGAATTTGAATGTGGGTCAAATCACAAACTGTTGATTTTCAGGCAGGCAAAAGCGCTCAACTCCGGGGCCGCAACCGCGTGAGAAGAAGATGGGTGGAAAGATTACAGGGAGGGCATCCGATCAAAAACGTCAGGCCGGGCTACTGACAGCGGATGTCCCGGCCTAGCTCTTTACTTCGGTGCTGGGACTCTTCGCAGGTTCCGCCGGCGGTTCCTTCATTCCATCTTTCAGGGCACGAATACCGTCGCCGATCCCTTTTCCCAGCTCCGGCAACTTCTTCGGGCCGAACACCAGCAGGGCGATGAAGAAAATCACCAGCAGGTGCATCGGTTGAAACAGGCCTTCCACCATACAAGATCCTCCGGTACCTGGACAGGTACTCAGCCAACGTTACCGAAGCGGGAGCTTTCCGTCAACTCAACCAAAGACTCTACTCAGCGGGCTTTTTCCGGACAGCCTGGTTTATTTCTAACTCATGTTTTGTCAGTGATTTGCGGACCAACATTACCTTGGTGACCTATCCCAGATTACCTGCCCGCTCTATGTTCCAAGGAAGAAACCGCCGCCAGAGCACAGGTTTGTGAAGGAGTTCCAGTGCACCGCTGCCATTTGATTTTGTTCCTGCTTTTTGCCATGGCCTGTCCGGCTTTCGCCGAGCAGCAACCGAAGGCGCTGGACTGCACGCAACTCATGGCCTGGCTTGCGGGCGACGTTTCGAGCCTGCGTCTCGCCCAGTTGTCCCGTCAATACGGTCTAGTCTCGGGCCTGAGCCCGGCAGAGGCAGGTATTTTGCAGCAAGCTGGAGCGACAGCTGAGTTGGTCGAGGCGGTTGCTGTTTCCAATCCCGTGATTGCCCAAACCTCGAGCAATTCCTGTCCCGTTCGGCTGGCGCAGGCAAGTGAGTTGGCGCACCGCCAGGAGTACGAAAAGGCGGAAACGATAGTGAAGGGCATGGTTGCTGCTGACCCGGGCAATGCCGCTCTGCATTTTGCGCTGGGTTCCCTACGCCTGAAGCAGGGCGACCTGGATGAGGCCTTCGACGAGTTCTCTGCCGCCAAGGATCTGATGCCCGGGTTACCAGAGACACACAGCCGGCTGGCTTACATTTTCTATCGCAGCAACGATGGCGAGAACGCCATTGCGGAAGCTCGCACCGCGCTCAGCATCAATCCCGGAAACGCCGAAGCTTACCGGTATCTTGGTCTGGGGCTGCAGGCAAAAAGCCTTTACGATGCCGCTCTTCATGCCTTTCAGGAATCGCTGGTCCGCGAGCCCAACAACGCGGAAACCTATCACGACCTGGGGATCGTTCTGCATGAGGAAGGCAACAACTCGGGTGCTGCGGCGGCTTACCGTCACGCGCTCAGCCTGAATGCTGAATTTTGGGAAGCGCACAACAATCTCGCGATGTTGCTCCACGAGCGCAAGCAATTCGACGCAGCCATCAGTGAATTCCGCGAGGCGAAACGCCTGGCGCCCGCGGAAGCCTCGATCCGCAA
>CAWJAA010000034.1:0-49238 GCA_963840615.1 Terriglobia bacterium | reverse complement strand
GGATCGCTATCACGGCGGGCACTAACCCAAGTCGGAGGGCGGCGGTGGTCGAGTTTGACGAGCGCGGACGGTGTTTCGCAGCAGCAGCGCGATGGACCCGGCGGCGAAAGGCGAATTGATCCGTCCTTACAGCCTGGTGGTGGTTCCGGGGCTCGACCGCATCGTGGTGAGACCCACACGTCCATGCATTTCAAAAGCGACGGAGAGACGCGGACGGTGCAAGTGTGGCGGCTGTCGGACTGGAAGCTGCTGCGGACGCTGGTGCTGCCACCGGGGCCGCGGGGATCGGAGCAGCAGGCGCCGGGGGAGCCAACTCCTCGCCGACGGGAAGACGGTGCTCATCCACACCTTTTACTGTGGGCTGTATCGGTTGGACGGCGTCGAGAACGAATCAGCCCGCGGTTCGACATGTGAAGACCTTTGACTGGAGAAGTCTCCGCGGTGCCGCTGCGGGTGGCGCCACTACTGGGTGCAAACGTCGTCCTCCGCACACGCGCTTGCGGCCTACGACATCTCGGACCTGGACCATGTGCGGGAAGTGTCGCGGATGACCTTCGACGAGAAGACTCGCCGCATGATCGCCGCCGATGAAGAGGGGCGAGAATCGTCTTGAACTCGGCCAAATACGGAGATCATCGCCTGTCGATGGTGAACTTCGATCGGCAAACCGGAGGCTGAGTCTCGACCAGTTTTCGTGACCCGGTAGCGTAGAGCGGGCCGGAGTCAGCATGGATGGCAAGCGCGGTGACACGGCTTCCACGGAGATGCGTATCCGCACGGCACGGGTTTTCGTGGCTGCGTCGGGGCGCGGAAGGTCGGGGGGGACGAGGCGCGGAGGGTGGTTGACCCGTGTCTTACCCGCATGGCCGTTGAACCATCCATTTCATAATTCGCGGGAGGGGATCGCCCCCACCCTTTCCGCAAAGAGCGCGGGAAGGATGGTGATTTTCGACCGTTGATTGAAAATCGGAATGTGATTACTTTTTGCGCTGGCGGTAGAGAGAATTGTCTACCTGTTGCGCCATCGCTTCCAGGTTCAGCGGGATGCCTAGAAATTCTTTGATCTTCTCGCAGGTTTCCTTCGCTTGATTCAGGACATCGTGATAGGGCAGGCGCAGGACGGCTATGTTCGCCTGGCTGCTCAGCCAGCTGTGGACTTTGTAGAGGTGGTCGCGGAAAGCGTTGACCACGGCGCTGGTGTCGACGGCGGCGTCGTAGGTGCCGCGGCGGCGCAGCATTTCGTCCTGCGACGCCATGACTTCCGGTAACGGTCGTTGCATGAAGATGACACGGTAGTCGTGTCCGGCGGGCAGCGAGAGCAGGAGTTGCGAAATGACTTTGACAACTTTGCCTTCGGCCTCCGTCGATCAGCGACGGCTCTTTGGGCAGTTGCTTGATGCGCTCCCATTCGAGGTATCCCTTGGGGTTGTCGATGTCGGCGTGCCGCTCGCCGTCGGAGACCACTGGTCATGCCGCCCGCAGCGAGCATCTGCATCATCAGGGAAGTGCCGGAGCGGGGTAGTCCGGAGACGATAGTGATCATGAGGGCCTTTGGGGGACGATGGTGCGGGCTCCCACCCTTTCGCAAAAAGCGCGAAAGAGTGGGGCACCCGGCACCCTGATTTTATAAATACGCTACCGAGTTAAACACGAAATTCCTTGTGGAATCCAGCGGCTGCAGTTTGAGGTCACAATTTGTGATCTCAAGTTTGAGGTCGCAAATTGCGACCTCAAGATGCGGGCTTGTCGGGTAGACTCGAAACCTATGCCCAAGAAAACGGCCCTGACCATTCCGGTAGAGTCGCGGATTCTGTTGCTGCGGCAGCAGAAGGTGATTCTTGACCGCGATTTGGCGGAGCTTTACGGGGTTCCGGTAAAGCAGTTAAATCAGGCGGTCAAGCGCAATCAGGAGCGGTTTCCGGCAGACTTCAGGTTCCAGCTCACGGCGAAAGAAGACGAGGTTTTGAGGTCACAAATTGTGACCTCAAACGAGGGGCGTGGCGGCAGGCGCTATCCACCTTACGCCTTTACCGAGCATGGGGCCATCATGGCGGCAACCGTATTGAACTCGCCCCAGGCCGTGGAAATGAGCGTATTCGTGGTGCGGGCGTTCGTTCGGCTGCGCGAGATGCTGGCTACGAACCGGCAACTGGCCGCAAAAATCGAGGAATTGGACCGGAAGCTGGAAACGCACGATACGGCGATTCAGGAACTGATGGAGGCGATCAAAGAACTGATGACGCCGCCGGAGGGCTCGCCGCGGAAAATAGGGTTTCAGCTGCCGGGCAAGAAATGAACCCGCCGGGATACAGGTGTCCGCAGTGGGAGCGGGCCTTCATTTCAGGGACACTCGACGGTCCGTCCGATTACAATGGCTGCATCGATGGGGCGCACGTACCACCTTTGAACTTGCTCTTCACCATCCTGCGGAAGTCGCTGTTGCTGATCCTGCTGGCCGTGGACCTGGCTTACGGGCAGTCCATTCCGCAGCCGGAACTGCCTCCTCGCGAGGTGAACTTGTGTGATCTGCTGCGGAACGCCAGTTCGTATGATGGCCAGCGCATACGGGTGCGCGGTGAAGCCAGCCGGGATTTCGAAGACTTCAGCTTGCGGCGCTCGTCATGCGGATCGCAAACCCTGCATCGCATCTGGCTGCAGTACGGCGACGAGAAGACCAATGCGGGAGCCGAAGTCGGCCATCGTTTTATTCAGGCTGAGCCGCTGGTGAAGGACACGCAGTTCCAACTGTTTGCGCAAAAGCTTCCGCAACAGCGGCTGCTGCAGCCCGACCTCAAGCTTTGCAGCGGCCCGCAATGCCATTACTACCGGGTTACGGCAACCTTCAGCGGCCGGTTTTTTGCCGGGGTCGAACCGGGAACGGCCTCTGGGACAAAAGCTTTTGTCGGTTTCGGTCACGGAGATTGCTGCCACCTTCTGGTGATCGAACAGGTATCGGAGGTGACCGTCGAGCGCAGCGAGGTGCCGGTGGGGGACAGTTTCAGTGCTCGACCGAAACCTGGACGCCCGCGTCTCTGGTCCAGACCGGTGATCCCAGCCAAATGTTTGCGACGATTGCGAAGCATTGGGGAGACGATGCCAATCGCGGGACGGTCAGCGGCAGCGCGAGTTGGATCGCTCCGGACCTGCTGACATCGTACACGGTAGACATGGTGACCTCGTCAGACAAGAAGAACGCCTCCGATGCCAAGACTACCGTCACTCGCGAGAGTTGCCAGGCGGTTCAGAATTTCGGTCCACGCCCGCTGACCGAGCCGGTTTCGTGCGAATCGCGACAGTGGCGCTGGCAGGAAGACCGGCAGATTGCGAAGGATATCCAGCAATCGGTGACGATGGGGCACGATCCGTGGCGGCTGGATTTGCGCCTCAGCAGCCGCAGCGCAATTGACGAGGCCCACAAGCAGTGGGGATTGCTTCCGGCCAGCCCGCACCTGGTCGACAGCTGCGGCAATCCGACCGTCGATGACGGGCAAACCGCGGAATGTGGATGGTCGTCGCTGGATGGAATGCAGACGTTTCTAGTGCGTTTGCACCGCTTTGATTATTTGAAAAGGTGGGGCGGGCATTGGGAGCACATCATCTGGATTGCCACCGAAGTGGATGGAAGTTTTTGTCACGGGGACGGGGAGCAGGAGAAGCCGTGAGGCAGTATTGCCGCTACACGCCAGATCCCTCGCGGCGCTCGGGATGACGTCAGAAATAGTTATCTTCGTTTTTTGTTCGCCTTCCATTTCTTCTTGTGGTAAACCATTAGTCCATGCGCAAAGCCATTGTTCATTTGAAAAAATGTGATCCCGTGCTGGCGGTGCTCATCGAGCAAGTGGGCGCGTACCGCATGAACTACGACGAGCCGGTGTTTGCCAGCCTGGCGGAGGCGATTGTGTATCAGCAACTGCATGGCAAGGCGGCGGCGACCATCTTCAAGCGGGTGACGGATCTGGCGGGATTGCCGCTGATGCCCGAGGGGATTCTGAAACTTTCGGAGGCGCAGTTGCGAGGGGCGGGCCTGTCGAAGCAGAAGCTCAGCTATATGCGCGACCTGGCAGGGAAGACCCAGTCAGGCGAGGTGCAGTTTGCGCGCTTCCCGGAGTTGGGCGACGAAGAAGTCATCGAACAACTCACCCAGATCAAAGGCATTGGGCGCTGGACGGCGCAGATGTTTCTGATGTTTTCGTTGCGGCGTCCGAACGTGTTGCCGACCGGGGATTTGGGCATCCAGATGGCGATGCGCAAGCATTACCGCAAACGCAAGCTGCCGAAGCCGGCGCAGATGGAGAAGATCGCGAAGTGCTGGGAGCCTTACCGCAGCGTGGCCTGCTGGTACTTGTGGAGAAGTCTGGATATCAAAACGCTGGCGTCAACTTAGACGCAAGCAGGCAGGATCGAGCAGTGAAACTCCTTTCCGATCAGGCTGGTTCATTCCGCCTTCTGACGGCTGCCCGGTGGATTTCTGTGCTGCCCTGTATCCTTTGTGGTTAAATTGATTCATGGCCGATGAAGCCAAGATTCGCGTACTGGTTGCCAAACCTGGTTTGGACGGGCACGACCGTGGGGCCAAGGTGATCGCTCGCGCCCTGCGCGATGCGGGCATGGAAGTAATTTATACCGGACTGCGGCAGACGCCGGAGATGATTGTGAGCGCGGCGTTGCAGGAAGACGTCCATGTGATCGGGCTGTCGATTCTGTCGGGCGCGCATAATGCCATCGTTCCGCGGGTGATGGACCTGCTGAAGCAGAACAAGATGGATGACGTGCTGGTGCTGGTGGGTGGCATCATTCCTGACCAGGACGTCGAAGCCCTGAAGAAAGCCGGAGTGGCTGCGATTTTCCAACCGGGCACAGCCATGGACAACATTGTCCAGTTCATTCGCGGCAACGTAAAGCCGCGCGGCGTACCGACAGCCGGCTGATGGCGGAAATCAACAGCTCCCGCCTGCGCGAGACTCTCTCCCAAACCATTGGACCTGCTCCCTGGTACTGGAAGACGTTTCCCGCGCTGACATCCCTAGCCGGGCAGCGTTTCGTCTGGAGCCACCAGGGGGAAGAAGGTCCGGTGGCGTACGTGGTAACGCTCGGACTGGAGCAGGAACCGGACAAACCCCGGTTGGCGCTGAACACCTACTGCCGGCCATTTCTGGTGCCTCCCTCGTATCTGGGGGTGTGGTGTCCGGAGGGGCGCAACCTGCGGTTGACCTGCTTTGATCCGGATACGCTGAAGAACTTCGAACTGGCCGAGGTTGCGGGATGGTTCAAACAGTCGGCCGACCGCATCTATGCCCGCACCGAGCCAATTGCGGATTTTGAAGTGCCCCTGTCGCTGGGGCCGGGCACGCACAAGATTGAAGTTCCGGCGGAACTGGCGACGGTCGAGGAACTGATCGTTCCGACCAGTTTCAAAGCCCTGAGCAACGACGATCCCGCGTTTGCGCTGTTGGTGTTTTATCCGCATGCCGGGCTGGTGGAAGTACTGCCGCAGAAGTGGTTCACGGCGGCGCAGTATCGCGTGGGAGAACAATGGATCACGCGGGCGGCGCGCGATCCCGAGTCGCACCGGATTATCGGGGAATGTTACGGGGTGGGGACTTTTCTGCTGGAAGAGGATGGGTGCCGGTTGGAGCGGTGGATTTAGGACTTGGTTTCAAGTTTCAGAGTTTCAAGTTTCAAAGTTTCAAGTTTCAAAGTCAGGGTTTCAGAGTTTCAAGGTTTCAAGGAGCACGCCGGAGTGAGGTTTTGACTTTGAAACCTTGAAACTTGAAACTTGAAACTTTGAAACCTTTCCACCTGTTAGAAGTACTCGACGGCACAACGGTTTTGTGGCTACGGTCCGACGACGGCACCAACCGGCTGACGCGGGAGTGTGTGCGGGCGCTGACCGAGGTGGTGACTGCGTTGGCTAAGGCCACGACGCCGCTTATCGTTGCCGGAAATTCAAGGTTTTTCTCGGCGGGT
This sequence comes from Terriglobia bacterium, assembly GCA_963840615.1. Taxonomy (GTDB): domain Bacteria; phylum Acidobacteriota; class Terriglobia; order Terriglobales; family Acidobacteriaceae; genus DATFTE01. Next base: position 43,271 of record CAWJAA010000034.1, on the reverse strand, counting down.
GCGGACCTTGGCGAAATCTTAGCCTTGACTGGTCCTGAGGCTTACGAATTCTCCAAGATGGGCCAGGCTCTCATGGACGCGCTTGAACGCTTCCCTGCCCCGGTCTATGCGGCGATTCATGGATATTGCATGGGCGGAGGTCTCGATCTCGCCTTGGCGTGTCACCACAGAATCGCTTCGCCGCATGCGGTGTTTGGGCATCGCGGGGCGGCGTTGGGATTGATTACCGGATGGGGTGGGACGCAACGACTGCCGCGACTGGTGGGCAAAGCGAAAGCGCTGGAGATGTTCGTAGCGGCGGAGAAGCTTCATGCGAAGGACGCGCTGCGTATTGGACTCATAGATGCGGTGGCGGAGGATGCGGTGGCGGAGGCGGCGAGGAGAATCAGAAAGGCAGAAGGTAGAAGTAATAACACCTCTGACTTCTGAACTCCCGCAAGGGACAGCGGGTTCTTCGCTTCGCTCAGCATGACAAACCCCTCCGGGTTGCTTCGGGATGGTTGCTGCATTCTGAGTTCTTACTTCTGACTTTTTGATCCCCGGTTTGCGCCTTTCCGCGCCGCTGATATACCGTAGTCTGTTTGCGGATATGACCCATGGCTGATCGTATTGAGAGCAGTGCCCCGCCAACTTCCCCGGTGCTCCAATCCAAGGTGGATGCCACCTCCGCCCGCTTTGAAGCCAACATGCGATTCCTGGCTGACCTGGTATCGCAGGTGCGCAACGAGGAAGAAAAAATCCGCGAAGGCGGCGGGCAGAAGGCCATTGAAAGCCAGCATTCGAAAGGGCGGCTGACGGCGCGGGAACGCATTCAGCGACTGGTCGATCCTGGCAGTTTTTTTGAACTGGGCGCCTATGTAGCGTACGGCATGTACGAGGAATGGGGCGGCGCGCCTTCGGCGGGAGTGATCACCGGGATGGGGCGGGTTCATACCCGGCTGGTCATGATCATTGCCAACGACGCTACGGTCAAGGCGGGCGCGTTTTTTCCCATGACCGCGAAGAAGGTCATCCGGGCGCAGAATATTGCGATCGAAAACCGCATTCCCACCATTTACCTGGTGGACTCGGCGGGCGTGTTCCTGCCCTTGCAGGAAGATGTTTTTCCCGACACCGACGACTTTGGGCGGGTGTTCCGCAATAACGCGGTGATGTCGGCCATGGGGATTTCGCAGATCGCGGCCATCATGGGCATGTGCGTGGCGGGCGGCGGGTACCTGCCGGTGATGTGCGATCACGTGCTGATGACCGACGGCAGCGGGCTTTTTCTGGCGGGCCCGGCGCTGGTGCAGGCCGCGATTGGACAGAAGGTTTCCGCGGAAGAACTGGGTGGAGCAGCCATGCATTCGGCGATCAGCGGCACCGTGGACTTCCGCGAACCGAACGATGAAGCCTGTCTGGCGCGGATTCGAGCGATCGTCGAGAAATGGGGATACCGGCGGCTTTCTCCCTGGGATCGCAAGAAGCCGGAAGACCCGGCACTGGCGGCGGAGGAGATTTACGGCATCTATGATTCATCGCCGGGGCGTCCTTACGACATGAAAGAAGTGCTGGCGCGGGTGGTGGATGGCAGCCGCTTCGACGAATACAAGCCGGAATATGGCAAGACCATCCTGTGCGGATATGCGCGCATTGGCGGATTCGCGGTGGGCATCGTAGCCAACCAGAAACTGCACGCGCACCAGACCGATCACGAAGGCCACAAGCGAGTCGAGTTCGGCGGCGTGATTTACACCGAGTCGGCGGAAAAAGCCGCGCGCTTCATCATGGACTGCAACCAGAACTGATCCCGCTGGTGTTCTTCCACGATGTGAATGGATTCATGGTGGGGCGCGACGCCGAGTGGTCGCGGCATCATCAAGGCGGGAGCGAAGATGGTGAACGCGGTGTCGAATTCGGTGGTGCCGAAAATCACCGTGATCGTGGGGGGATCGTTCGGCGCCGGGCATTACGCCATGTGCGGGAAGGCGTACGATCCGCGATTTGTGTTTGCCTGGCCGACCGCGCGTTACGCGGTGATGAGCGGCGACTCGGCTGCCGGAACGCTGGTGGAAATCAAGGTGAAGCAACTGGAGCGCGGCGGCAAGAAATTGAGCGACGAAGAGCGGAAAGAACTGTTCGAGTCGACCAAGAAGACTTATGACGAGCAGACCGATCCGCGGTATGGAGCGGCGCGTTTGTGGATCGACAAGATTATTGACCCGATCGAGACGCGGGATGCGATTACCCAGGCGCTGGAAGCGGCGGCACTGAATCCGGATGTGGCGGAGTTCAAGGTGGGAGTGCTGCAGACCTAGGGAATTGAATCATCGGGTCATTGAGTCATTGAAATGGGAATCATCGCTGGTGACAAATATCCGCCCACCGAGAGCGGACCGATTACGGGACGATCGAAATGGATTGTCATCGCAGCGCGGGGTAAGGCAATCGATTCGATCTGGCAAACAATAGAGGGCGAGGACAAAAAGCAGGTCCTTCGCTTTGCTCAGGATGACAAGCTTTTTGTGGAACGAGCCGAGAGCTAAAGGCTAAGAGCTAAATGCTAAATGCTGTGAAGCTGATTGAGTGTCCGCGCGATGCCTGGCAGGGGTTGAAGGGGCAGATACCCGCCGACATCAAGGCGGAATACCTGAAAGCCTTGATCAACGCGGGGTTCAAGCATATTGATGCGGCATCGTTCGTGTCTCCGAAAGCGGTGCCGCAAATGGCGGACTCGGAAGAGGTATTGAAAGAACTTGATCCGCCGGATGATGTCGAGATTATCGGCATCGTGGTGAATGAGAAGGGTGCGCAGCGGGCGATTGATTCGAACGCGGTGCGCACGCTGGGATTTCCTTACTCCGTGTCGCCGACATTTCTGCAAAATAACCAGCGACAGACGCTGGATGAAGCCATCGACGAACTGGAGAAGATCAAGCATAAGGGCGACGACGCCGGGCTGGACACAGTGGTTTATATCTCGATGGCGTTCGGAAATCCTTATGGCGATCCGTGGAATGCGGGTGAAGTTGTGGATGCGATCGATCTGCTCGAGTCCTACGGCGTGAAGGTGATTTCTCTGGCCGACACAGTGGGGATGGCGGGGCCGGAGCAGATTCGCGAGTTGCTGTCGACGGTGTCAGGGAAGTACGACTATCTTGAGATTGGCGTGCATCTGCACAGCCGCCCGGAGCACGCGGCCGAGAAGATTCTAGCGGCTTACGATGCGGGCTGCCGGAGGTTTGATTCGGCGCTGGGCGGCCTGGGCGGATGTCCGTTTGCGCAGGATGCGCTGGTGGGGAACATTGCAACCGAGAAGGTGGTTGAAGCGCTGCGAGGGCGCGGAGCGGAGTTGCCGGCTCTGAAGTCGCTGGACGTATTGTTGAAGATTACGGCGGAGTTAGGGGCGCGGTATGCGGCCTCGACAGCGGCCGACTGAGAGCCGGTTAGACGGTCAAGGAAAGCAGGTCCTTCGCTGCGCTCAGGATGACAAGTCTTTTTGAGATGACAACTGAGGGTGACATCAAGATTTTTTCATGTGACGACCGGCACAGACTTTGACATGGGACTCCCTTCCACTAAAGAAGTTGTCATCCTGAGCAACGCGAAGGACCTGCTTTCTGCATGCGCCAGTTCCACGTCTACATCATGGCAAGCAAGTCGCGCGTTTTGTACACGGGGATCACTAACAATATTGACCGGCGTGTTTGGGAGCACAAACACAACGAGTTTCCCGGTTTCACCAGCAAGTACCGTGTACATCGGCTTGTATACTTTGAGACCTTCAAGTATGTGGGGAATGCGATTGCGCGGGAAAAAGTAATCAAGGGTTGGCTGCGGAAGAGGAAAGTTGCGCTGATTGAGTCGGGAAACCCTACCTGGGAAGATTTGAGTGAGGGCTGGTACGGAAGGATTGAGCCGCTGATCCCGGAAGTTGCAACAGCGGAAGAGAAAAAGCAGGTCCTTCGCTGCGCTCCGGATGACAAGTTAGTACAGGACGACAAACTAATACAGGACGACAAATTGTCAGATGATTCCCAAATGAGCTATCACACCCTCCAACTCGCCTTTGACGGTAGCATCGCCACCATCACGCTCAGCCGGCCGGAAAAGCGCAATGCGGTCAGCTTTGCGCTGGTGAGTGAACTGCTGTCGGCGCTTGATGAAATCGAGCGTTCCCAAGCCCAGGTCGTCATCATCACCGGGGCGGGCAAGGCTTTTTGCGCGGGCATGGATCTTGACGAACTGAAGTCGCTGCTGGGCAAGACCCATGACGAGAACCTGAAGGACTCGGCGCGCATGGCGCAGCTTTTCCGGCGGATTTATGAATTCCCTCTGCCGACGATCGCGGCGGTCAACGGCGCAGCCATTGCCGGAGGCACCGGAATCGCCACCATGTGCGACTTCACGCTGGCCGTTCCCGAAGCCAAGTTTGGCTATACCGAGGTTCGTATTGGATTTGTTCCGGCTATTGTGTCTTCGATTCTGGTCTGGCAGGTGGGACATAAGATTGCCCGCGACCTGCTGCTCACCGGGCGGCTGTTCGACGCGGCTGAAGCGCATCGCTACGGGTTGGTGAATGAAGTCGTTGCTTCCGGTCACCTGACGTCGCGGGCGCGGGAACTGGCAGGACAGATTGCCGAGAACAGTCCTACTTCGGTGCGACTGACCAAGCGATTGATTAACAGTTTCCTGTCAAGGCAACTCGATGAGCAGTTTGGGGCGGCGATTGAAGAGAATGCGCGCATCCGCGCCACCGCCGATTTCCGCGAAGGGGTTTCGTCATTTCTGGAAAAACGCAAGCCGCGCTGGAGCGGGCAATGACGGAAGCGCGAGTCTGCGAGACGCGCATACGGGTGCGCTATGCCGAGACCGACCAGATGGGCGTGGTCTATCATTCCAATCACTTCATCTGGTTTGAAGTGGGACGGGTGGAGTTCATGCGGCAATTGGGCTTAACCTATCGCGACATGGAACGCGAGCACGGCTTCTTCATCGCGGTGGTGGACGCGCGCTGCCGCTACAAGGCTCCCGCGAAGTATGATGATGAGGTCATCGTGCGCACACATCTGAAGAACGCGCGCGAATCCATGGTGCATTTTGGATACGAACTGCTGCGGGCCGACGATCATACTTTGCTGGCCGAGGGCGAGACAACGCACATTGTGATTGATCGCGAGATGAAGATTACGGCGATCCCGGAAAAGTACATGGTGATCTTCCGGACGGCGGCAGGACGGTAAGGACTTCACCACAGAGACACAGAGTCACAGAGTAAACATGAAAATGGGTGCGTGGTTCCGGGATCAAAAGTCGATGTGCTACGCGCCAGATCCTTCGCCCTCGCGGGCTCAGGATGACGTCGGGTGTAATCCGATTCTTGTATAAGACTTTCTCTGTGGCTCTGTAGTGAAAATTCGGGAGTTCTCTTGCAAGCTCTTCACATTAACGGCAACGATCTGACGCTGGAAGCGGTGCGGGAAGTGGCGGTCGAGCGGCGTGCGGTGCTGCTGGCGCCGGATGCCCGAGAGGCCGTGGACCGGGCGCGGGCGGTGGTGGATAAACTGGTCGCCAACGACAGGATTTCTTACGCCATCACCACCGGCGTGGGCAAGCTGAGCGATGTCAAGATTGCCGGCGAGCAGATTCGCGAATTACAGATCAACCTGGTGCGCTCGCACGCGGTAGGGGTCGGCGAGCCGCTTTCCATCGCGGAAACTCGCGCCATGATGCTGCTGCGCGCCAGTTCGCTGTCCAAGGGCTGTTCGGGCGTGCGGGCCATCGTTATCGATACCATTTGCGAATTTCTGAACCGGGGCGTCACTCCCATGGTGCCTTCGCAGGGCAGCGTGGGAGCCAGTGGGGACCTGGCGCCGCTCGCGCATTTGGCGCTGGCGCTGGTAGGCGAGGGCGAGTGCATCGACGAGAAAGGCGTACGCGTTCCAACGGCGAATGCATTGCGCGCGGCGCAGGTGAAGCCGCTGGTGCTGGAGGCGAAAGAGGCGATTTCGCTGATCAATGGCACGCAGGGCATGCTGGCGGTGGGAATTCTGGCGCTGCTGGCGGCGGAAACGCTGGTGGATACGGCGGACGTGATAGGGGCGATGACCTGCGACGCGCTGCGCGGCACCGACGTGGCGTTTGATGAGCGGATTCACAAAGTCCGTCCGCATCCCGGGCAAATGAAGACTGCGGCAAACCTGCGCAAGATGCTGGAGGGCAGCCCGATTCGCGAGTCGCATCGCGATTGCGGCCGGGTGCAGGACGCCTACTCACTGCGCTGCATGCCGCAGGTGCACGGCGCGGTGCGCGATACCCTGACGCACTGCCGCGAGGTGATGGAAACGGAACTGAACTCGGCGGTGGATAATCCGCTGGTATTCGTCAAGAATCCGAAGCTGGCGGACGGCGAAGGCGATGTCATCTCCGGCGGAAATTTTCATGGCGAACCGCTGGCGTTTGCGCTGGATTTTCTGGGCATCGCCCTGAGCGCGCTGGCCGGGATCTCTGAGCGGCGACTGGAGAGATTGGTCAATCCGTCGCTGAATGAAGGCCTGCCGCCGTTCCTCGCTCCCGGCGCGGGACTGAATTCCGGATTCATGATGCCGCAGGTGACGGCAGCGGCGCTGGTGAGCGAGAACAAAGTGCTGGCGCATCCGGCGTCGGTTGATTCGATTACCACGTCGGGCAACAAGGAAGATTACGTTTCGATGGGGATGACGGCGTCGCTCAAGCTGAAACGGATCATCGAGAACACGCGCAACGCGATGGCGATCGAGGCGATGGCGGCAGCGCAGGCGCTCGATTTCCTCGCACCGCTCAAGACTTCCAGGCGCTGCCAGGCGGCGCAGGCCGGCGATCCGGTCGGTGTGTCCGACGATGGATAAAGACCGGGTCATGTACCAGGACTTCGCGCGGATCAGCGAGTTGATTGCGAGGGGGAAGGTGGCGGAGGCGGTGCGGTAACGCCCTTTTTTCACCACAGAGACACAGAGTCACAGAGAAGAATCTTTTTCTCTAACTTCTTTCTCACTGGGGTGATTCCATCGGGCGGCTGGAAACTCGCGCGGCTTTGCGGCTGAACCCGACTTTACGAAGCCTTCGCGGCGCTGCCGTCTAATCCTAACTCTGCGGCAATTTCCTTCATGGCCTCGATGCAGAAGGCGATGTGTTCTTCCAGATCCACGCCCAGTCGGCGGCTCCGTTCACGATGTCCTCGCGGTTCACGCTCCGGGCGAAGGCTTTGTCCTTCATTTTTTTCCGCACCGACTTGGCTTCGACTTCGGCCAGGGACTTGCCGGGTTTCACCAGGGCGCAGGCAGTGAGGAACCCTGCCAGTTCGTCGCAGGCAAACAGGGCTTTCTCCATCGGCGTTTCGCGGGGCACACCCGTGTATTCGGCGTGCGACATGATGGCGCGGCAGATTTCTTCCGAGTAGCCGCGCTCTTTGAGGATCTGATTGCCTTTGTAAGGATGCTCTTCCCGGCTGGGATACTTGTCGTAGTCGAAATCGTGAAGCAGGCCGACGACGCCCCAGAGATTTTCGTCACTGGCCAACTTTCGGGCATAGGCGCGCATGCAGGCCTCGACTGCCAACGCATGTTTGCGCAAACTTTCTGATTGGGTGAACTCAGTTAGTAAACCCCACGCTGCCGCGCGATCTGTCATGGTTTCTTCCCGGTCTGGTTGTGATTCGTACCTGCTGCTTTGGTTGTTTGTGGTTTATTTTACTTGACATCCACAGGGTCAATCCCGCAGATTACGCTTCATATTGAAATCTAGTACAGATTTCAGGGCCTGCCCGCTCTGGCACGCTCCCAATCTTAATGGCCACGACACTTGCCCCGGTAGACTCTAGGGAAGTTGTTCGCTGCGACCGCTGTGCGCTGGTTCAGTTTCGCACCACTAACAACAACTGCCGCCGCTGCCACGCATCATTAGATGAGGACGAACCGATCATTGCGGAACCGGTTGCGCCGCCGCAGATGATGCCGATGCACGGCAATGGACGGGGGCATCTCAACCTGGCTTCGTCGATCCGGCAACTGCGTTTGCGCAATGGGCTGAGCCAGCGACAACTGGCGACGCGCATGGCCGTGCCGCGGACCTACGTTTCCAAAATTGAAAACGAAAAAGCGACCCCGACCCTTTCCTCACTGGAGCGGCTGGCGCGGGCATTGGAGGTGAGTGTGCCCGACCTGCTCACGGGTGGCGAGCGCAATCGCCAGGAAGAAGTGCGCGAACTGATGCAGGACCCCTTTGTCGCCGAACTGCTGCCCTTCGTGGCAGAACTGAACGGCATGCAAATGTCGAGCATCCTGACGCAAGTGCGGGATTTGACGGTACGCCCGCGGCGCAGCGCGTAAAGTTCGCGGCGGGTTCGGCCGATGAAAGCAGCAGAGGCCGCGGGCAAGAGTGCCCGCGCCACACAAGTTTTATCCGGGCAACCACCAACTGCAGCCGGGATCTTCGGATCCCGGCTTTTTCACTGCGAAAATCCTGCACCACAGAGGCACGGAGTCGCAGAGAAAATCAAAAAATGGAAAATCACAGGGAATCGGTCGGATGCAGGCAGCGGCGTTCTCTCTGTGACTCTGTAGTGATTTGGCCGGATTGGTGGATTACGCCGCGAAGTCTTCGTAGGGGGTGACGGGCAACGGTTGGGGAATGCGGTCGGTAATTTCCGCCAAACGGGCCAGGCGATCGCTCAGCGCCGAAGTCAGGGCGCCGGCGCGGAAGCGCCAGAGATAGTTGCCATCGGAAACGCTAGGGGTATTGAGCCGGGCTTCGCTGCCGAGTCCCAGAACATCCTGCAGCGGGACAACTGCCAGGCTGGCAACCGAACCCTGCGCCAGACGGATCAGAGCCCAGTTCACGCCGTCGGGGCAAGGGCCCACGTAGGCTTCGACTGCGTGGCGTTCATGTTCGGGCGCGCCGGCCCACCATCCCAGCGTGGTGTTGTTGTCGTGGGTGCCGGTGTAGACCACGCGATCCGGCGTGAGCCGGTGCGGCAAGTAGACATGCGCTCCGGGATTGCTGAAGCCGAACTGCAGAACGGCAATCCCCGGGATCTGGTGGCGCTCGCGCAGGGCGTGCACTTCGGGCGTGATATATCCCAGATCTTCGGCGAAGAAGGGCAAGCCACCGAGAGCTTCGCGCAGGCGGTTGAACAGGTCGTCCTTGGGACCATCGACCCAGCGGCCGTTGGTGGCAGTCGGTTCGTCGGCGGGAATTTCCCAGAACTGTTCGAACCCGCGGAAGTGATCGAGCCGAATGTAGTCACAAGTGTGGGTCGCCCAGCGCAGGCGCTGGATCCACCAATGAAAACCGCGGGAGCGCATCACGTCCCAGTTGTAGAGCGGATTGCCCCAGCGTTGTCCGGTAGCGCTGAAGGCGTCGGGAGGCACGCCGGAAACGACTTCGGGATCGAGATTGTCGCGCAGGCGGAACAGGTCGCGGTGCGCCCAGACGTCGGCGCTGTCATAGTCCACGAAGATCGCGATGTCGCCGACGACGCGGATGGACTTCTGGGCGCACGCGAGGCGCAGGGCCCGCCACTGTTCGTAGAAGAAGAATTGGATGACATAACGAACGGTGATCTCGCCGGCAAGTTCCCTGGCGGCAGTTTCCAGAGAAGCCGGTTCACGTCGAGCCAATTCCCGCGGCCAATCCTTCCAGCATTTTCTCTGGTAGCGATTGCGCAGGGCGTCGAACAGGGCGAAGTCTTCGAGCCACCAGGCATTGTCGGTGCAGAAGCGCTGGAAACGATCGCGGGGAGCACCAGAGGCGCTAGAGAGAAACTTTTGCTGCCGCCTGGGTGAGCAACGGCATTTTGTATTCGTGGACAGCTTCATAATCCACGCGGTCGGCATTGCCGTCCGGTCCCGCAAGGCAAGACTCATCCAGCCAGCCATGTTGAACCAGGCGCTCCAGGCTGATGAAGAGGGGATTACCGGCGAAGGCGGAGGTGGACGAATAGGGCGAGTTCCCCATGGCGGGGGGACCCAGGGGAAGGACCTGCCATAGTCCCTGGCGAGCGGCGGCCAGAAAATCAAGAAACTGGTAGGCGGCGGGACCGAAATCGCCGATTCCCCCGCGCGAGGGCAGAGAACTGGGGTGAAGCAGAATTCCAGTGCTGCGGGGAAATGGCATGCCTGCTCAATTTGTCAGTATTAGAAACGGACGCCGTTATTCGCCTTCGTCGCCACCGGGCGCCCCGCGGGTCAGTTGCTTCATCTCGTCCTGATTGATCTTGATCTTCCCCGATTTTTCCATCTGATCGCGAAGATTGGCGACAAACAACTGGAACAAGTCGTCCTGCTTCTTGAGTAAGAGCGCATCGCGGATCTGGTCTTTGGTGGCAGTGAAGTCCTGGTCCGTGGGCTCCTGGCGATCGAGCACGGAGAGAACTACGCCGGTGTTGCCGTTGTCGATCGGCCCGCTGATCTCGCCCGGCTTCAAGGTGAAAGCGACGGAAGCGCCGCCCCCCATGGAACCGATATCCGGGACTTGCCCATCGGGCAGCACGAGGTCGCTGGTCTTCACCGTGGCGCCCAGTTCCTTGGCGGCCTTCTTGAGATCGTGCCCCGCTTTGGCGCGATCGGACAGTTCCTGGGTTTTCTGCGTCAGTAATGCAGCGACGCGCTCGTTCTTGAATTCGGTTTCCAGACGGCCGCGCATTTCGTCGAAGGTCGGGGTCTGCGGAGGTTTGACCGCATCCACCTGGAAGATGGCGTAGCCCTGCGGCAACTGCACCTGATCGGGCGGAGCTTTTTCGCGGGCGCTGAACACGGCCGTGGTGAATTGCTGCGATGCGCCGATGCCGGGAAGAGCGTCAGCACGGGCGATGAAGTCGGTGCTCACGACTTGCAGTCCCTTGGAAGCAGCGGCTTTGTCGAGCCCGTTGGAGCGTGCCTGGGTCACCAGGGTATTGGCTTCGTTTTCCGCGGCGCGGGCCGCTTTCTGCTGCCTCAGGATCGGCTCGATGTCGGTTTTAACCTCAGCCAGGGTTTTGGCATGAGCATCCTGCTTGTCGTCCAGGTGCAAGATGACGAAAGCGTAGCCGGCGTTAATGACGTCGCTGGTCCCGCCTTTGGGCAACGAGAATGCAGCCTTCTCGACGTCGGGAACCGGGAAGCCGCCGCGCTTCACCCATCCCACGGAGCCGCCGCTCTTACCGCTGGGATCATCCGAGTACTTCCTGGCAAGGTCTTCGAACTTGCCTCCGGCTTTCAACTGCTTGAGAACGTCGTCGGCCTTCTTGCGGGCCTCATCCAGGCCCTTGGCGTCAACTTTGCCGTCGGGGCCGGGTAAGGGAGTCTTGATCAGAATCTGGCGAACGTTCACTTGTTCGGGAACGCGGAACTCGTCGCGGTGCTGGTCGTAGTACGCCTGCAGATCCGGGTCCGAAACCGAAGCCTCGCCTGCCAGCTTCGAGTTTTCTACCAGCACATAACTGACTTTGCGCTTCTCAGGAATGGCATTGGCGTAACTCGCCTTATTCCGTTCGTAGAAAGCTTTCAGCTCAGTTTCATTGGGGTTGATGGTCTTGAGCAGATCTTCGTTCTTGAGCACCGCGTAGTCGAACTTCACCTTGGTGTTGCGCTTCTGGAATTCCTGGCGAACCTCAGAATCGGAAACCGCGGCCGCTCCGCCCACCAGGCCGTGCAACTTGTCGAACAAGATCTGATCTTTCACCCCTTCTTCGAATTGCGGCACGGTCAGGTTGGCCTGTTGCAACCGTTCCTGGTAGGCATCTTGCCCGATGAAGTTGCCGCCCGGGAAAAATACGGCGGCGTAACGGCCGTGCTGCAGTTCGTCGCGCAGTTCTTCATCGGTGGCGCGCAGCCCCATGCGCTGCGCTTCGGTGAGGACAGCCTTCTGCATGATCAGTTGCTGCACGGCCTGGCTGGCGAAATAAGGGAGCAGTTGCGAAGCCATGGCGCTGCCTCGCGGAAACTGCTGTTGCAGCAATTGCTTGGCCTGGCGCTCGACTTCGAGACGGGTGACTTCTTCACTGCCCACTTTCGCCACCACGCCAACCCCGGGGCCTCCACCAAAACCAAACTCGTTGCCGAGCCCGCCGGGGATCAAGGTAATGACCATGGCGCCGCAGAATACCAGCAGGATGGTGCTGAGAATCACCTTCTTAACCGGCCCAGGGGTCTGCAAAAATCGAATCATGTTCTTATCACTCCGGAGTGAAGAGCAGAATTGTTGATTATAAACCAAGTGCGCGAGGCCCAGCCGCGGGGAACGGTCGCGGCTGCGAAGCCAGCCGCCGGAGGATGGCGAACAATCGCTTGAGCCGCCGCCAGATTCGCGTACAATCGGCTATTGAAACGTTTCTCTAAACGGAAAGATGCCGGGTTTAATCCATGAAAAAGCGCAGCCTGGTTTGTGTGTGCGTGCTGTGGTGGTCTTCTCTTCTGTTGGCGCAGCAACCCCCGCCGCAACATGGCGGTTCAGAGGCGAAGCTGGTTCTTCGCGATGGCTGGTCGTTGCAGTCTTCCGCCAGGGTGAATGAGGCGGGAGAAGAAATCTCCACGCCGAAATTTCAGCCGAAGGATTGGTACACGGTGAGCGTGCCCACCACGGTGGCCGCCGCCCTAGTCAAGCAGAAGGTGTATCCCGACCCGATGTTTGGCATGAACCTGCGACAGTTTCCCGGGGTGTCCTATCCGATCGGCGGGAACTTTTCGAATTTTCCCATGCCGCCGGATAGTCCGTATGCCGTGTCCTGGTGGTATCGCAAGGAGTTCACGCTGCCCGAGGAGTATCCCGGAAAGACGGTCTGGCTGAAGTTCGGCGGCATCAACTATCGCGCCAATGTGTGGCTCAACGGGAAGCAGATCGCGCGGCAGGAACAAGTCGCGGGGGCCTGGCGCACCTATGAATTCAACATCACCGGAGCAGCTCAAGCCGGGCAAGGCGAACGTGCTCGCGGCGGAAGTGTGGGCGCCCACCGAAACTGACCTCGCCATCACGTTTGTGGATTGGAACCCCGCGCCGCCCGACAAGAACATGGGACTGTGGCGCGCGGTTGAACTTATCAGCAGCGGTCCGGTGGCGCTGCGGCTATCCAGCGGTGGTCTCGAAAGTGGATTCCCCGGCCAACAATGCGGCTCACCTGACCGTAGCGGCGTTTCTCAAGAACGGCACCGATCAGCCGGTGAAAGGGACGCTCAAGGGAAGATCGAGAAGATCGAGTTTTCGCAGGAAGTCGAACTGGCTCCGGGCGAAGCGAAAGATGTGACGTTCGATCCCGCAAAGTTTCCCCAGCTCAACGTGACCAATCCGCGTCTGTGGTGGCCGGCGCAGATGGGCAACACCGAATCTCTACGAGCTGCACTTTCATTTCGAGGTGGGCGGCAAGGTTTCGGACTCGCGCCAGACCCAGTTTGGCATCCGCGAGATTACTTCCGAAGTGCCGAGCATGCTCCGAACCGCTTCAAGCGCCTGTTCAAGATCAATGGCAAGAACATCCTGATTCGGGGCGCCGGCTGGACTCCCGACATGATGCTGCGCGAACAATTCGCAGCGCCTGGCCGACGAATTCCGCTACGTGCAGGACATGGGTCTGAACACGATCCGCCTGGAAGGCAAGCTCGAGACCGAGGACTTCTTCGAGATCGCCGACCGCAAGGGAATTCTGGTGATGGCCGGCTGGTGCTGCTGCGATCACTGGGAGCACTGGGGGAAGTGGACGCCCGAGGACTTCGAGATCGCCAAAGCTTCGCTGCGCGACCAGATGTACCGGCTGCGCAGCCATCCCAGCCTGGTGATGTGGCTGAACGGCAGCGACAATCCGCCGCCGCCGGATGTGGAGGAGATGTATCTGGAGATCGAAAAGCAGATCTGCTCTGGCCGAACCCGATCGTGTCTTCGGCGACCGCCAAAGCCAGCGGCGATCACCGGCGAGAGCGGCGTGAAAATGTCCGGGCCCTACGAGTACGTCGCGCCGTCCTACTGGTCGACCGATCCGCATCGCCCGGCGCAGAAGCAGAACTGCAACGCAGGCGGCTGCGGCGGCGCTTACGGATTCAACTCCGAAACCAGCATGGGTCCGGCGGTCCCGCCGATCGAGAGCGTTCGGCGCATGGTTCCCAAGGACCATCTCTGGCCGATCGACGACTACTGGAATTTCCACGCGGGTGGCGGAGCGTTCAAGACATCTCACGTGTTCACGGATGCGCTGAACGCGCGCTACGGAACGGCCAACGAGCGCTGAAGACTTTGCCTACAAATCGCAACTCATGACCTACGAAGGCGTGCGCGCCATGTACGAAGCGTACAGCCGGAACAAGTACACCTCGACCGGCGTCATCCAGTGGATGCTGAACAACGCCTGGCCGTCGATGATCTGGCACCTGTACGACTACTACCTGCGGCCCGGTGGCGGATACTTCGGCGCCAAAGAAGGCCATGCAGCCGCTCGATCCGATGTACGGATATGACGACCACTCCGTGTGGCTGGTCAGCAGCCAGTATGAAGACGCCAAGGGACTGAAGTTGACGGCGCGCATTTTCAATCTCGACATGACCGAGAAGTTCTCCAAGGACGTCACCCTCGATGCGGCTGCGGACAGCACGGCGAAGGTTCTTGAAACTGCCGGAGATCGATGGACTATCCCCAGCGTATTTCCTGGACCTGCGCATCACGGACTGCCAGCGGCAAACTGGTAGGATCGAACTTCTACTGGCTCTCGTCGAAGCCGGAAACGATTGACTGGGACGAAGTCGAACTGGTACGACGACGCCGACCGAGTCCTATGCGGACTACACCGCGCTCGCGCAATTGCCCAAGGTGAAGCTCAACGTCGTCGAGCCACACTGAGCGCAAGGGCGCGGAATCGACAACCCACGTCACGATCGAGAACCCCAGCAAGAGCCTGGCGTTCTTCGTCCGCCTGAAGGTGAACAAGGGCAAGGGCGGAGAGGAAATTCTGCCGGTGGTCTGGCAGGACAACTACATTTCGCTGCTGCCGGGCGAGAAGCGGGAGATCACGGCGACGTATCGGACGGCGGACCTGGGAGCTGCGAAGCCTGAGGTCGAAATACAGCGGGTGGAACGTGGAGTGAAGTCGATTGCAGACGTGAGAAGTCAGAATGCAGAAGTGTGAGCTCCCGATTTCAGCGGTGCCGTTTGCGCCGAGGGTTACTACTGCTGCAATCTGACTTCTGACTTTTTCACTCTTCCGGTGGCAACTCGAAGTCGATCAGATTGCCGCGGAAGCCGCGGGTCTTCCAGGCGCCGAAGGCGATGCCGACCGCCATCCAGATGGAGCCGACAATCCATGCCTTCGAGCTCAGATTCAACCACAGCAACAGACAAATAAGAGAATCCGGCAACGGGCGGGAAAGAATTGGTGAACTTCCTTTCCCCCTTCACGAAATAGCGCAGGAAGGCCGCGACGTTCACTCCCATGAAGGCGATGAGAGCGCCGAAGTTCAGCATCTCCGCGCCGAGTCCGTAGCTGAAGAGTCCGAAGCTGACCAGGAGCGCGCCGGCGAGCGCGATGCGCCGCAACGAAGATCACGTTGTTCCGTGGAACATGCCGATGGGGATCGACCGCTCCAAAGAAGCGACTTCGGCAACGCGCCGCTGCGTCCCATGCCATAAAGCAAGCGGGCCGCGCCGATCTGCGCGCCCATGCCGGATCCGAAATTTGCGACCAGCAGGGTGACTCCGACGATCGCGAACAGGGGACCCCAGGCTTGTCCGGCGACATGCGTAAATGCGGTATCGACGTTCGGAAACGGCCGTGACGCCGGCCACACCAACTGCGCGGCATAGACTTCGATCGCAGAAAGAATTCCGATCACCAGGCAGGTGAAACACCGTCGCCAGCAGAATGTTGCGCCGCGGATTCTCCGCTTCCTCGGACAGCGTCGAGATGCCGTCGAAGCCGATGTAGGTCAGCACGGCGATGGAAGTCCCGCCCAGCACCGCTTTCGCATTGAACATCTGCGGATCGTAGAACGGCCGCGTGAAGAAGCCCGCACCGTCGTGAGGATGTCCGAAGATGTAGCGCGCGGCCGCGACGAAGAAGATCGCAATCACGACCCCCATCGCCGCAGCCAGTGCAGTGTTCAAGCGGGCCGAGGTTTTGATTCCCTGAATGTTCAGCAACGTGAGCACGCCCGCGAAAAAGATCGTCCACACCCAGTACGGCACGCCGGGCGCAAAGACGTGCGCCTGCTGGCTGATCCAGATGATGCAGATCATGGGGTTGAGCATGTAGTCCATGACCATGCTCCAACCCGTGACATAGCCGAGCGCGGGGTTGATTTCCTGGCCGACGTAGGTGAACGCCGAACCTGCGCTGGGGTAGGCGCGCGCCATGCGGCCATAGCTGATCGCAGTAAAGAGCATGCCGACCATGGCAATGAGGATCATGGTAACGACATGGCCGCGGCCGCGGTCGCTCAGCACGCCGAAGACCGACATGGGCGCGACCGGCTGAATCACAATGACGCCGTAGAGAATCAGGTCCCAGAGCGTCAGCGAGCGCCGCAGGCGCGGCGCCGTAGAGGTGGAAGTTCCGGCAGGAGAGGAAGCCATTCCCGCGTATTGAATTATGCGGCGCGGGAGATGTCAACCATTAAAACGATTCAGTCAGGGATTTTCCTGGCGCGGCTTTTGCGGCAAGACTTTATTTCTGAGATCCGTAATCAAACGCGTATCCCCTCGCTTCATTTCCCGACAGATGCCGCGTGTTGTAGTTCAAGAGATCGTTGAGATGAGTTTCCGTGAGCGGGAAAGACTTCCCTTTCGGATACGGATACGTTCCCATGGCGCGAAACGGCAGCGGCTCGACCGGGTCGCCGCGGTAGGCGTAGAAATCCATGTCTTTCTCGTAGCCGTGAGCGACGAAGAAGTAATCCCGCACCCAGCCGTGGGGCAAAGCGGGTAGCTTGGCCGGATCGAAATCGAGCGCAACCTCGTCGCCGGATCCAAACACCGCAAGCCTGTCATCGAGGATGAAGCAGCGGCAACACATCTCCATAGCGCGTGTAGCGCCCGCGGGACGCGTGTAAGGACCGGTCGCACTCGCCTTTTCGTAGATGTACTCCACATTGCCCGGAGGCTGATTCTCAATCTTCAAGGGAAATCCGTGGAAGCTCAGATCGGCCGTGAGAGTGGAACTGAGTGTCAGTCGCAGTTCTGATCCTGGCTGGCGCGGTTGATGAGAATGTTGTCCCAATAGATTTGCAGGTTCGTGGTGAGCGGATGCGTCGGGTGCCTGGCGGCAGCTTGCCGGTAAGATCGGCGGTCATGGTGCGTGCGCCGCCCGCGGGGAAACCGAGGTCGTCGATCACGCGAACCCATTTGCCCTTCGACGTCCTGCGCTTCGACGTAAGGCGCGAACTGGCTGGAGATGTCGCCTGATCGGCGGCGTACATGCTGGTCGCAGTGAAGTATTCGATCTCACCGTGCATCAACAGCCAGAGTGGACCGCCGCGATAGGGCTCGCCGAGATCGAGTTCCAGGCTGTGCGGCTCGGTGAATCCGGGGAACGACAGCACCTTGAAATCGCCGAAATATCGGTGCGCCAGCAGATCGGGGAGCACGTTGTGTCCGTGCTCGTCCTGGGCAGCGGCGGGCGGGCGCGCATCTTGGCTGAACACAACTTTGAACGGCGGGTACGGCGGATTGCTGGCGAAATATTCGTTGGGATAGACGTCAACGCCGGCGGGATGATCGACCGCGAGCAACTGCACCTGGTCGAGATAGACAGACTTCTTCGAGTGGTTCCATGAAGCGGAAACTCAGCTTGCCGTCTTTCTCGCGGATGGCGTTGCGGTTGACCTTGATGTATTCGGTCGGACGCGGCGATGTTGCGCTCGTTCGGGCGCGACCCAGTGTCCGACGACGCCGGCGCCGAGCATGTCGCCGACCAATTCGTAATGCGTTCCGTCCCAGACGAAAAGTGTCGGGACAGGAGCTGCCGCGACGATCGATTTCCAGTGTATTTCTGGCCTTGTTGGCGGCGACTTCGATTTCGTCCTGCAAAACGCCCGTCGGCCACAACATGCGGACGACGTCGGCTTCCTTCGCCTGGCCGAGGCCGATTGTGAGGTACGGCGAGTTCTGTCCGAGATAGCCGGACGATCCGTAGACTTCGAACTTCTGACGCAGGCCGCCGGAGAAGACTTCAACTTTCGTGCCGATGGCGCTCTTGTTGTCGTTCAGGCCCTTGAGCGCGAGAGCGCAGCGAGTTGTTCTTGTTGCCGCCTTCGTTGCGGAGAAGTACCGCAGGGCCGTGATTCTGCGTGATCAGGAGATCGACGGCGCCGTCGTTGTCGTAGTCTCCGGCGATGATGGCGCGCGGCTCTTTGAGTTGAATCTTGTCGAGGCCGACGTCGGTCGTGACGTCTTTCAATCCGTCGGGGCCGAGATTGCGGAAGAGGCGGACTTCGCCCTTGCCATCTTTCGTCTCGCCGACGGCGACGAGATCGACCCAGCCGTCGTTGTCGTAGTCGATGGCGGTGACGCCGAAGGCGCGGACCCAGTTGGGTGTCGGCAACGTTGACGGGTTCAACAGCTCTTGCCCTGGTTGTTGCGCCAAAGCGTAAGACCGGGTGCAGCCCAGTGCGTAAGGCGATGTCCATCCAGCCATCGTGATTGAAATCGAGAACGGCAATGCCCGCGGCTGGAATGTGGCTGAGACCACAATTCTCGTGGGTTGGAAAGTCCCTTCTCGCGGATTTTCAAGAGATCGCGGCGCGAGCACTACCGGTAAGAACGAGGTCCACAGCGCGGTCATTGTTGTAGTCCGTTCCCACGGCGGCGACTGCTGACGTGGCTGGCCCAGAGCCAGGCTCGGTGGTTACGTTCGGTGAATGTTCCATTTCCATTATTTCGCCACATCTGCGTTGTCGCGGCCAGGAACTCCTTCCGACCAAATCTCTTTTGTCGCACCCGGAGGTCGACTCGAAAGATGTGACGTACAGATCGAGATCGCCATCGTGGTCGTAGTCGATGAAATTCACAGCCAAGATCCCTGGGACCGCGACTTGCCGGGTTCAAACACGTCTGAATTCGCCGCTTCGGTAACGTCTTTGAACCTTCCGTTCTTTTCATTGTGCAGGAGAAGCACGCGACCGTTGAAGATCACCGCCAGGTCGGTGAATCCATCATTGTCATAGTCGCCTGCGGTGCAGCGAAATCGCCGTGTAACAACGATCAAGTCCAGCTTTCTTCGTCACGTCTTCGAACTTGCCATTGCCGAGATTGTGATAGAGGCCATCCCCCCTTGCGGACCGTTGTCGGGAAGGAAAATGTCGATCTTGCCATCATTGTCATAGTCGAGGAAACATGCGCCCGGGCTCGAACCGCGGAGCCCTGACGGTTGCTCTGCAGCACCGGCTATCCGCGACCGCGACAATTCCCGCCTCTTTCGTCACATCCACAAACTTCACCGGAATCTGCGGCGGGACCTTCTGCGGCGCGATCGGCGACTCTTCCGCCCGCGAATACTTTCCCTGCTCGCCATAGGCCAGGCTGATCGGCGCGCCCAGTTTGTTCTGCGTGATGTACTGGAATTTCTTCAGATTTTCGCGGGCTTTGTCGGCTTCGTCCGGATTGCTGGTAGGCGCGGGAGAGGCCGAACTGGGCCGAGGCGTGGAGTGGATCGATTTTCAGCGCGTGCTCGAAGGCGTCGAGCGCTTCGGGAAACTGCTTCAACTGCGCGTAGGTTGAGCCGAGGAAATACCAGGTGTCGGCGTCGTTCGGATCGATCTCCGTCACGTGGTGGAAGGATTCGACCGCCTTCTCGGGAATGGAAGAATTCTTGTAAAAGAGGCCGAGGTTGTACCAGGCATGCGGCATCGTTGGGATCGTCTTTGGACGCCTTCTCAAGCAGCGGCTTTCGCTTCGTCGATGCGCTGCAGGTTCAGCAGGGCCACGCCGCGGTTGAGTGCGGTCACCTTCAGGTTCGGGATCTTTCGCGGCGGCGTCCTCGAATGCCTTCAGACCCTTCTCGAAGAGCTGCTGGTTCATGTAGGCGACGCCGATGTTGTTCAGGCGGGCGGCTTCCTGGGGAGCGGGCGGGGAGCTGCGCGTCAGTGCGCAGACAGAGAGCAAGTAGGAATGAGCGATGAGGGCGATACCGATGTCTTGATTCGCTAATCACGGGTTAGAAGTGATTCTATCTGAGGGCGATCGTGAAATGCCTCAGAGCAGGGGTCGATCAGTCCTGGAGCGACAGCGTAGGGAGTCCTTCGACTGCGCGGGACATTCCCTTCGCGAATGGCCTGCTCCGCTCAGGATGACAAGATTTTTGTAGTTTGGCGAAGACAGCTACTATTTCTTCCCATACGGCCGCGCGGCGATCACGCCCTTCGCTTCCTGGACGGTGATCGTCTGCCCGGCGGCGATATTCGAGAGCTTGTCGACCTGGCCGCTGGGCCACTGCACTTCGATGGTGTCGGCTTTCGTTTTCGATCCCAGGCCGAAAGTCAGCACCAGTTCGCTCTGCGAAAGGTAGCTGGAGCCGGATTTCATGCGTGAGCCACTGCTTGTCGCTTGCCGGCAGTCACGCGCACGACCGTGCCGATGCCGTCGCGATTCGACTTCGTTCCTACCAGCTTCACGCGCAGGCTCTGGTTCGTGCCGCCTTCGTTGCGGTAAAGGTGGGCCGTGCCGCCGTTGGTCGTCATCAGGATATCGAGCGCGCCGTCGTTGTTGATGTCGGCGTAGGCCGCGCCCCGCGCGACTTTCGGGGTGGCAAACGCCGGCGCCCGACTTTGTTGGTCACTTCTTCGAACTTGCCGTTGCCCAGGTTGCGAAACAAGTGCGGCGGCTCGGCGTAGCTGCACGCGCTTCTGCACGCGTTCGATTTCGTTTTCGATGTGGCCGTCGGCGACGAAGATGTCGGGCCAGCCATCGTTGTCGTAGTCGAAGAAGAAGCAGCCGAACCCCAGCGTGACGAGCGTGGCGCGGCCGACTTCCGAGCGCGGCGCTTCGTCCACGAACAGGCCGTTGCCCTCGTTGTGGTAGAGCGAGAGCATCTGGTTGGAGAAATTCGTGATGATCAGGCTGGCGTGGCCGGAGCGGTCGTAGTCGGCGGCGTCCACGCCCATGCCGGCGCGGGCGATGCCGTCCTCGCTGAAAGCGATGCCGGCCGGAACACGGCGCGTTCTTCAAACGTGCCGTTCTTCTTGTTCAGGTAAAGCTTGTTGGGCTGGGTGTCGTTGGCGATCAGGATGTCGGGCCAGCCATCGTTGTTGTAGTCGAGAATAGCGATGCCCAGGCTCTTCGACGTGGGATCGTAGAATCCGGCCTTCTGGGTGGCGTCTTCGAACTTGCCGTCGCCGAGGTTGTGCCACAGGCGGGCCGACGTCCCTTTGTACGACTCGGGCGTGCAGTAGGACTTGTGCGTGCCATCGAGCGTGCAATAAAGATCGCCTTGCTCAGACCACTGCACGTAGTTCGAGACGACGAGATCGAGCTTGCCGTCGCGATCGTAGTCCACCCAGGCGGCGCTGGTGGAAAACTCGTTCGGTCCCCAAAGACCGGCCGCCTTGGTCACGTCCGTAAATGTGCCGTTGCCGTTGTTGTGGAAGAGATGGCTCTGGCCGACGCGCGGTAATGAAGATGTCGTCGAAGCCGTCGTTGTCGTAGTCGCCGACCGCGACGCCCAGTCCGTACAGCGAAATGCCCAAGCCCGACTTGCGGGTCACGTCCGTGAAGGTGCCGTCGTGGTTATTGTGGTACAGCTTCGGCGTGGTGGCGCCGCTCTTCGCGTGGCCGGGCCAGTCGGTTCCGTTGACCAGCAGAATGTCGGGATAGCCGTCGTTGTCGTAATCGATGAAAGCGCAACCCGGGCCCATGGTTTCCGGCAGCCACTTCTTTCCGAAGGCGCCGTTGTTGTGGGTGAAGCGGATACCGGCCTGGACGGTGATGTCGCGGAAGGTGACGGTTTGCGCGGGTGCGAAGCTGGCCACGAGGAAAGCAAAAACAACCCACCACGGAGACACGGAGACACGGAGAAACGCAGAGATGAAGAATCTTGCTCTTTCTCCGCTGTCTCCGTGCCTCCGTCGGTGGACTTTTGAATGGCATCGTCCGCGTTGCTCGTCAGCTGCGGGCTCGCCCCGCGGAGGCACGGCCATGCCGCCCGCGATGAGCGCGCGGTCTGGCGGCCCCGACCGGCGGCGGCCGTCCCAGTCTGTCCCTGCAGTGTGCATTTCGCGGCTCCTAGTCGGCACCGAGGATACGTGTTCGTGAATCGACTGCCGCTCGTTGTTGTCTTCGGGATTGAGCTGGCGATAGGGGCCGGTGATCGCCTGCGAAGCCTCGTCAGCCTTGAAGCGCAGATAGCGGGCCTGGTGTTCGTTCGCCATCTTCTCGTCACCCAGTCCGTTGTAGCAGAGCATCAGGTTGTAGTGGGCCTGCAGATCTTCGGGATCGATGGCAAGGACCTGCTGCAAGAGTTTTCACCGCGTCGGCATACTTGCGCTGGAGAAACAGCACGCGTCCGAGATTATTGAGCGCCACGCGGTCGCGCGGATACTGTGCCAGCACCGTCCGCAGATGCTGCGCGGCGCCATCGTAATTCGCCGTCCTGGCGCAGCACGCCGGCATAGAAGAAGTGAGCACGAGCCAGGTTCGGACTGAGCGCCAGCGCCTTTTCGAGCACGGTGCGGGCGCGGGCGACGTCGCCTTCCTGCAAGGCGGCGCGTCCAATATTCACCCAGCCGTCGGGATTCTGCGGGTCCGCCTCGGTCACTTTTTCGAACGCCGCTTGCGCGGCCTTCAGGTCACCTTGCAGCAACAGCCCGATGCCGTAATCGTTCCAGCGCTGCCAGTCTTCCTTCTTGAAGATCGACCCTAGGTTGTGGCGCGGGCGCGCGGGCGGGAAGAACGTCGATCAGCGACCTTCGTCTGTGCGCCACCGTCACGATGGGCAGGTCGGGAATTTTCTTCTGTCTTCGCGGAAACGCCCTTGAGTGAACCGGTAAATACAAATTTCGTGTCGTCGTAATCGGGCGCGATCTCCGGCTTGGTCTGCCTGGGATCTGGAACTCCGGCAAAAGCGAACTGCGTATTCCACCAGGCAAACTTGCGATAGCACAAGCGCGCAGTGCAGAGTAATCTTGGTACCTGTCTTTTCCGGAACCTTCATGCGGAAGTGAACGGTGTCGGCCGCGCCGGGCGGGATCAGCCGAACGTAGACCACGGCGCGTGTGGCCCAGGCATTGCGCTTGTTGATGGGATTGCCGTGGGCATCGACCTGAAGCGAGCGGTAGAAATGCGCGCCCTTCTCCACCGGGCCCTTGCCGTTGTCCTCGACCATACCGCTCCAGAAGATGGTCTGACCTTTGTCGTCGACGGCTTTCAGTTCGAGCCAGGTATCGTAGGCATCGACCGTGCCACCGGGGAAGAAATGGCCGACACGCTTGGTACGAACCACCACGTCGACGCGGACCGTATCGCCGCGGCGAACCGCCGGCTGCACGCGATCGAGAGGCGCGGTGACCGGAGCAACCTCTCCGCCCGCTCCGGCGCGTGATCTTCGCCTCGGCTTCTTCTCCGACCGCGAATGTGGTGGAGACTTCATGCTGCGCGGTAGCGCCGGCTTGACTTCCCGGCGCGGGCGAGAGAGCGAAAATGTCCACCGCTCAAAGCGCCGTTGGTCAGGAAGTCTTCCGTCGCCTTCAACTGCTCCGCGTCTTCATTGGCCGTGGGTAGCGCAGTGTTGGCGGCGGGAAAGCGATGCGAGTGCACGTTGCCGTTGACGTTGCCCATGTCCTTCGAAGGCTCCGAGCGGCATGTGGCAATCGGCGCACTGCTGCGGCTTCGCGCGGATAGTAAAACGAACGCGCGCCCTGTCCGGAAACGCCGCTGGCCTGCCAGTTGTCGTATTCGTTGAAGCCGCGAATCCAGCGGTAGTGATTCACCGGCACATCGAGATGAACCTTGTGGCACGAAGCAGCAAAACTCGGCCGTCTGATTGCGCATGAACGGCTTGAGAAAGACGCGGCGGTGCGGCTCCGGATTCAGCTTGGTCAGGAAGTCATGCAGCGTGCGGACCACCGGGTTCTTGCTGGCCGCCAGTTCATGAAGCCTGGGATACTCCAGATAGAAATCACGCCTGCCCCATCGTGCTTTTCACGTCGGCGATGGAGTGGCACATCATGCAGCCGAGTCCGGCCTGCGCTTCGGGCGTGTGCACGATCTGTTTGATCGGGGTATCCATCTTGCCGGCGTAAAGCACCGCCGGATCGTGGCATCCGCCGCACCATTTCGAAGGCTTGGTGCCCACCGTGTCCTGCATGTACTCGATCGTCTTGCGGTACCACTGATTGTTGAACGACGAAAAGTGGTGAGCCGAGCTGTACCACTGCTTGTAGACGTCTTCGTGGCAGCGCTTGCAGGACTCCGACTCCATGAAGAACTTGCTGGGAATTTTCTGGCCGCCATAGACCTGGGCGGAACTGGGGAAAAACGGGCCGGCTGGGCCGTCGCCTTCGCCGTTCATGGTGGCCGGCGGCATCAGCGGGTTTTCAATGCGGGCGCGATTCTGCCAGCGGGAGTTTCGCAGGTACCAGGCGCCGGCACTGATTCCGGCGAGGACGAGCAGGCAGAGCGCGGCGCGCATGATCGCCGGTCCGAAACCAGGCTTCTTCGCCGTTCGCTCCGCGAACAAGACACCCACTGCCGCCAGCGACACGACAATATGCGCATACAGCCAATTCCATTCCGAGCGTGGAGTTCCGGTCTTGATCAGGACCAGGCCCAGCGATTGCACCCGTGGCAAAGAGCACCCAGCCCAGCCGTGAGAGGACGCTGCTCTCCCGTAGCAAGCGGTAAAGCAACAGGGCCAGCCAAAGCGAGGCCAGAACCCCTGCGACCACATGCAACAGCACCACCACCGCGTAGAAGACATTAGGCTGGGGGAAGGTGAACAGGTAGGCGGCGGAGGCGCACAGAAAGGCCACCAGTGCGGTGAATGCACGCGGAGTTGACCAGGTTTTTGACATCTATCGTGTCAGCAATGTGGTGCCGGCGGAATCATGGCCGGCGACCCGAGAGTGTGTTGCGTAAGCTTATTCTGACCGGTGTTGATGCTGAATAGTATAAAACGACTAGGAGCTGGCCGGATGCGTCCCACCGTCGATGACTCGCCCGGCTCCGGCAGGGGTGATGACGCTACTTGAGTTCTGGCGGGTGGGGAAATTCGCCGCGGGCACGCTCTAGTTCGGCAGCGACCGAGAGTACAAGTTCTTCCTGCCATGGGCGAGCGGTGATCTGTACTGCGATGGGAAGGCCTTGGCCGGAGGTTCCGACTGGGACCACGGCCGCAGGCGTACCCAGCAGGTTGAACCACTCGGTGTAGCTCCAGGCATCCAGATATTTCACCGTCTGGCCTTCGACCGTCCAACTGCGTTCGCCGTGATGGAACGCGGGAATGGAGGCAACCGGGCAGAGCCATACGGGATAGTCGCGCATCTGAGCGAAGACTTCCATGCGCACCTGGTCGCGGCCAATCCAGGCTTCGAGCAGTGAATCTGCGGTGTGGGAGGGCTCGGCGGCGACCCAGGAGTTGAATTCTTTCAGGATGGGGCTGAGTTCCGCCTCGTGGCCTCGGGTCATGGGACCGAGAAGCATGCCTCCGGCGATGCCAAAGAACTTCCACCACAGTTGACGGGCCCGTTCGAGCCCGTGGGGACGAAATGGCACGACTTCAAATCCCGCCGTTTTCAAATGATCGGCTGCGCATCGGACGGCGGCGCGAGTTTCCGCGGTCACCGGCGTACGACCGTCATCTTCAAAGTATCCGATGCGAATTTTCTTCAGATCGGGTTCGCCCGGCCAATGCAGCGGCACGGGAGCGGATGAGGTGTCTCCGTCATCCGGACCCTGCATTACTTCGAAGAGCGCTTTCAGGTCGGCAATGGTGCGAGCCATCGGTCCCACTACGCCGATCAGCGCGAACGGGCCGACTGATGTAGGGAAATGCCCGGTGGCGGGAATGCGGCCGGGCGTGGGCTTCAATCCGCAGATCCCGCTGAAGTGAGCGGGAACGCGGATCGAGCCTCCGCCATCGCTGCCCATGCCGCCGGCGGAACATCCCGACGCGATGGCCGCGGCCTCTCCTCCGCTCGACCCACCCGGGGTTCGCGAAAGGTCCCAAGGATTGTTGGTGCGTCCATAGAGAAGGTTGTCGGTTTCCCAGGCCATGAGCAACTCGGGACTGTTGGTGACACCGAGCAGGATGGCGCCCGCCGCCTTTAAGCGCGCGACCAGCGGCGCATCCTGGGAGGCTACGTATCCGGCGCGCAGCTTGGTTCCTGACTCCGAGCGCATGCCAGCCACGTCCATGGAACTCTTGATGCTGAGGGGAACGCCGTGGAGGGGTCCGAGGGTCTCGCCACCTGCGACTGCCGCTTCCGCCGCGCGCGCCTGGCGAAGAGCGCCTTCCGCATCAACCTGGGTGAAAGCGTTCAGTTTGGGATTGAGTCGTGCGATGCGCGCCAGGTGAGCCTCGACCAGTTCAACCGGCGAAATCTTCTTTTGGCGGACGCGCGCGGCCATCGTGACCGCGGGTAGCATAGTTAGATCGGACATGAGGCGGTTTCACCCGTGCGGAAAGGGGTGAGTCTAGCATGAGCAGGTTTTCGTGGATTGCAGGCTCAGTGCGCGGTCAGTGAGGAGACGCGCGATTTGTCGCGACGGGGGTGGGTGCGCCCGGTGGCTTGCTCGGCGCTGTGTTTGACCAGCCACGCCTTCAAGTATTTTCGCGAGGCTGCGGTTAAGTGTGAGAAGAGCATTCCGGCGCGGCCTTCGTCATCGGCCCAGATCACTTCTCCCTCGCCCTCGACCATTTGGGACGTTCCCGGCAGAACGAATCGCAAGGGGACTTTCTGGATGGCGGGCAGCGGCTCCGGAGCCTGCAGCGAAAGGCCGTGGTGGCTCAGATCGAGAATAAGTCCCGGCAACTGCGCGATGCCGAACTGCAAATAGACCAGAGCTTCCAGTTTCTGGCGGGTGGAGCGGCGCCGGTCTGGGAGCATGAAGGCGTTGCCGGCGCGCAGGGAGCGGAGGACCTGCTCGGGCGCAAGCGGCTTGTACAACATGAAATTCGCGCCGGCCTGGAAGGTTTCTCCGACGTGGGTTCGTGCGCCTACCATGGCGAAAACCACGGGCCGACGCTGCGGAGGCGCCAATCTTGCGAGCCGGGCAAGCTGCGAGGCTCCCGGGAGATCAAAGTCGAGTACGAGCGCCGAATAGTGTCGGTGTACCAGCGACTCCATGGCTTCGTCGGCAGACAGGCATACCTCCTGCTCGACCTGGAACTGGTCCAGTAACTCCGCCAGCATGCGCAGAGCAGTGCTGGTTCCGGCACATCAACAGCGCGATCCGCTTCATCAAGCGCAGATTACGGCGCAGCCTGGCGCGCGTAAAGTAACGGCGGTAATCGTGCGGGGCTTACGGAAGAACGTAGGGAAGCAACTGCAACTGCGCAGATGAGATAGCAGGTAAAACGTCTGGAGACAGGCGGCCCGCGGTGTGACCATTTAGGTGCCGATCAGCCTTTCGAGCCCCGCTTTGTTGCGGATGAGAAGGGTGGATCCGCGCAGCAGAGCGAGCTCCTTCTCGCGGAATTCCCCGAGCACGCGGGTCACGGTTTCGCGCGAAGTGCCGATCAACTGCGCGATTTCTTCATGGGTGAGAGAAACCTTGATGCGGATTCCTTCTTTGGTGGCATCGCCGTCGCTGGCCCACTCCAGCAGCAGGCGCGCCAGCTTTTCCGAGACCGAATGCGACAGGCCGAGGGAACGGATCATCTCGTAGGCGCTCTGGCAGTTCTGGCTGAGGTGCTCGGCTGCGTTCAAGCAGGCATCGCCATGATTCTGCAGAAAGCGGAGAAAATCATCTCGTTTCACGAAATCGAGCTGCGAAGGCTGCAAGGTCTCGGCCGTCAGTTCGTAGGGCTTGCCGGAGACCGTGGCGTGCAAGCCCAGCACTTCACCCGCCTGCGCAATCCGCAAAATGAGGGTCTTGCCGTCGCGGGAAGTGGTGGAGAGTTTCACGCGGCCGTTGCAAACAATGTAGACTCCGCGGGTGGGTTGTCCTTCCACGAACAAGACCGCACCCTGGGGATAGGCGCTGGCGTACTTTACTTTTTCCAGATCTTCAAGGGAATTTTTCGGAAGCTCGCAAAAGAAACCGCTATGACGCAGCTTGCAAATAAGGCAGTTTTCCGTGATCTGCAACCCGTACGGCGAGCTCATAAATAGATGCCCCTAACCGATACTGGCGACTATATCACCTTGAGTTGTGACTTGCAGCACGCGACCTGGATCGCAGGCCGGCGGGCCAAGATCCGAGGCCTGCTCCCGATGGTCGTGGTCTGCCTGGTGCTTTGGCTGAGCTGCCGGGCAAGGGCCCAGAGCAGCCTGCCGGACGCTCCCTCGGCGGTTGGCCGCCAGGCTTGGGCCGACACCCATCATGACGGCGGCCATCCGACCCGTTCCTCGTCGCACGGCTCCTTCCACCGGCTGGTTGAACGCGGACTGGAGGACCAGCGCGAGATTTATACGGCGCCCTTCCACCGATCGGCGCTGAAGTGGGACATCGCCGTGGTGGCGGTCACGGGCGGGTTTATCGCGGCCGACCGCCACATCTCGGGCGCGCTTTCCTCTGACCATCTGAACGTGAGCCGGGATATCTCCAGTGTCGGCCTCTATGGAACCATGGGGGCGGTGGGGGCTGCCTGGTTCACCGGCGTGACCACCCACAATCCCCATGCCGAAGAAACGGGCTACCTCGGAGCCGAGGCCTTCGCCAATTCCGCGGTGGTCTATGCCCTGATGAATGTGATCAGTGGACGGCAGCGGCCGCTCGAAGACAGCGGAAAGGGGCACTTCTTCCAGAACAACACGCTCGACAGTTCTTTCCCGTCGGGGCATGCCATCATCGCGTGGTCGGGAGCCGCGGTGCTGGCGCATGAATATCCCAAGCCGTGGGTGAAGTGGCTGGCCTACGGTACGGCCACCGCGGTTTCGGTCACGCGAATGACCTCGAAGCAGCACTTCCCCGCGGATGTGGTGGTGGGGAGCACGTTCGGTTACCTGATTGGACGCCACATCTTCCGGGCGCACTGCAAGCCCGGCCTAAGCGCGGCCTGCGAATTCACCGGGCAAAGGCCTTGAGCATGGCCCGTGACCTCCGCCGCGCCCGGCACGAATCTGGCCGAGTGCTTTGGTAATCTCCCGGCTTGACGGTCACCAGTGGGATACTGCGAACCAGAGCATGCCCCAATCAACGCAAGAGCAAGTTGCAGCCCGCCCACCGCGCGTGAAACTCGCGGGGTCGGTGCTTGTCCTGCTTCGTCTGGAAAGCGGACGCCACGTTCGCGGCAAACTCCATCAGGTATCGGTAACCGGGGGCTTGCTTCACATGGAGCAACCAATCGACGAAGGCATCAAAGTGGAAGTGATGTTTCACGTGGGGTCTGCAACGGTGCGCAGCAAAGGCGCCATGCTGTTTCCCATGTGGGCCACGAAGGGATGTTTGCAGCCGTTCCGTTTCGTGGATTTCGGCGAGGAAGATCGCGCCAAGCTGGCGGCGACGCTGCAAACCCTGCTCGATCTGGGCGCAGCCACCACTTCATTCCCCTAGCCGGGCCTGACGCCCCAGACTTTCACGCCACCCGTTCTACTTGGGCTTCACGCTAAAGTGGCTGGCCAGACACTGCCACCTGCCGTTGGTCCAAACCCAGGTATCGGTGAAGCGTCCGCGACGTTCCCACGGCTTGCCTTTGTCTGTGCCTTTCTCGAAATAGACTCCGGTCACCACCGCGGTATTGGCGGATACATGGACCGTCATGTCGGAGGATTGCAGAGCGTCCGGTTTATACGATTTGTCTTTGACCGAAGCCACAATCTGCGACTTGTCATACATGGTGCCTTCGGCAGCGGTCATGACAAAGTCGTCCGCCAGTAACAGTTCGACGGCGGCGGCGTCATTGTGCAGCTCCGCGTGGTTCCAGGCGTTTTCCATGGCGATGACTTTGGAAGTGTCCTGCGCCCCAGCCAGCAGCGGGAACCACAAAACAAAGAGGGTGCAGGTGAGCAAGCGTTTCAAAGGATTTCCTCCTGCCTTGTCCCGGCGGCCGCGAGCCCGAACCCGCGCCGCCTTCTTCCGCTAGAATATGCTCTGGCTTTTGAATTTCATCTCGGGATTCCGGCGCGGTACCGTTCTTGGCAACCCGCGCTTCCCCTGGAGGACGCATGGCTCTCAAACACTCCGAGCGTTTCTTGAAGATCGTCGACGACGCCCGCAAGCGGGTTCGCGAGCTTACGGTGGACGAGGTCAAGGCGAAACTTGATCGCGGAGAAAAGTTTTTATTAGTCGATGTGCGAGAAGAAAGTGAATTTGCGAAAGATCACCTGCCCAACTCTGTCCACTTAGGGAAAGGCGTCATTGAGCGCGATGTCGAGGAACGCGTGCCCGACACGGCGGCGCCACTGATCCTGTACTGCGGAGGCGGATATCGCTCGGCCCTGGCTGCCGACAACCTGCAAAAGATGGGTTACAGCAACGTAATTTCGATGGACGGCGGCATCCGCGAATGGCGCGAGAAGGGCTTTCCACTCACCAAAGATTGAGTCCACAGGCTCAGAGTACCCTGGTAACTTGCTGCCCAGACGCGGTTAGCTGAGCATGTCAGATAGCTAAGTCTTATGCAAACGGGTCACAAAAAATCCGGCCACGGATTTGGAGCCGCCGCCGCGACGGCTGCCAGATGCCAAGGCTCTCGAGGCGTTACTGGGCGGGTGCACCGACGCCGATAGTTTTTGCCTGGAACTGTCAAAGCTGTTTCGGGTTCGCCGCACCGAAGTTGCCTTGTTGCGTCTGGAGCAAGGGCTGCTCAGGTTTCTTTTCCCAGACCAACTGAAGACCGCGGGCGCCATCCCGGTTTCCAGCGCCACTGCGGTTGCCGCGCATACCGCGGTTACCAAAAAAGTGGAGCTCTTCAACTCCTTCACCAAGATCAAGCATGCCAGTATTTTTGAAACGGTAAAGCTTTCCAAGGTGGAAGACGCCGATGCCAACGAGCGCGCACCGATACAGAAGCTCATCTCTGCCCCGGTGCTTTCGGGCGAAGGCAAAGTTCTGGGAGTGCTCCAGATCTGTCGCAAGGGGCTGGACACGAAGCTGGCGGGTGCCGATTTCACCCTCGATGATTTGCAAAACCTCGAGGCGGCCGCCCGGGTTGCCGCCAAAACAATATTCCTGCGGCCCTGACATTTACCGTTCGGCATCTTCTTTACGTTTACGCTTTCGCGGTGTCATCGAACGATCTATTTCTTCTTTCTCCCGGCCGGTGAGGGGACGTACCTTTGCTTTGGCCAGTTCCCCGAGGGCCAGGGGACCGATGGCCACGCGAACCAGGCGCAGCACTTCCACTTGCAGGGCTTCAAGCATTCTCCGGATCTGCCGGTTCTTGCCTTGGTCGAGCACAATTTCGAGCCAGCAGTTTTTCTCTCCCCTGCGCAGGATATGGACGCGCTTCGCCCGGAGAAGTTCATCCTCGGCCGTCCGCACTCCCTTGAGCAGAGTATTCAGAAGGTCTTCCCCGGCGACCACTCCCACCTGAACGTGATAGATCTTGTCAAGATGTGTCTCGGGAGCCAGTACGCGCGCGGCCCACTCGGAATCATTGGTCAGCAGCAGCAGTCCTTCGCTGGCTTTGTCCAGGCGGCCGACCGGGGCCAGCCAGGGCAATCCCTGGTCAAGCAATGCGTAGACAGTTTTGCGATCTTTTTCATCCGCCGCGGTGGTGATCACGCCGCGAGGTTTGTTCAGCATCAGGTAGACTTTCGCCTCCTTGGCAACCGGTTGGCCATCCACCGTAATGCGGTCCTTCTCCAGCCGCACGGGAGTTTCGGGATCGCGAACGGCCTGGCCATTTAAATGAACCCGGCCGGACCGGATGAGTCCGAATGCCACGGAGCGGGAGCAATATCCCAGCTTCGAAAAGGCGCGGGCTATGCCGATGTTTCGCGAATTCGTGGAGGCCGCCACAGCCCATGCTAACTGATCCGTCTTGCTGTACCATCGGATTCCATGATCGACTCGCACCGTTTCCTCATCTTCCTGGGAGCCGCAACCCTGCTGGCGATTGCCCCGGGACCGGGCATGCTCTACGTGCTCGCCCGCACCCTTGCCGGAGGCCGGCGCGAGGGCGTGCTTTCATCGCTGGGAACGTTTTTCGGCGGCCTGGTTCACGTGATCGCCGCCGCGACCGGCCTTTCGCTGGTGCTGGCAACTTCGGCGGCCGCGTTTGCCGTGGTCAAATATGTGGGCGCCGGGTACCTGGTTTACCTGGGCATCCGGATGATCATGAGCGCAGCCTCACAAAACGATGCTTCCATCGCCATGCCTTCCGGGCGAGCGCCCCGCAATCCTTTCTGGCAAGGCATCGCCACGGAGGTCCTGAATCCGAAGACCGCATTATTTTTTCTCGCTTTTATTCCGCAATTCGTGAGCCGCGGCCATGGCTCGGTGTTGTGGCAGTTTCTGCTGCTGGGCACCATCTCGGTCACACTCAATACTTCCTGCGATTTGTTGGTGACGCTGATGGCGGCGCCCATCGGCGCCCGCTTGCAATCCTCAGCGCGCCTGCGCCGGCGTCAGCGGACCGCAACCGGACTGACGCTCATCGGACTCGGCGCGTATGTGGCGTTTGCGGATACCAAATAGGCGCGGTTTCGACGCAACAAGCGCATTTTGTTTTGTGCCCCGGCCATTCGTCTCCCGTCCTCCCGGCTCTATTTTCAACAGGTTTTGATGTGCTAGACTCCCCGGTTTTCCTGTAGAAGTTTTGTTCAATTCCCCGGGAGGTTCCCTTCATGCTGAAACGTTTTCGCTTGTCTTCATCCGTCCTCGCCGCTCTGGCAGTTGCGATGTTTGCCTTGCCCCCATGCGCAAGCGCGGCCGATATTCCCACGGTCAGTTGGAGCCAACTGTCCCCGACAACCTTGCCGACCGCGCGCTCCTATGCGGCAGCGGCCTACGATCCCGTCAGCAAGAAGATTGTGGTCTTTGGTGGCTTCAGCGCCAAAGGCTACAGCAACGAGACTTGGACATTCGACGGCACCAACTGGGCCAAGGTGAACACTTCGTCAGCGCCTCCGGTGCGGACCAACGCCAGCATGGCTTTCGATAAGGTCTCGCACAAGCTGGTGATGTTTGGCGGTTACAACGGCAGTAACTACCTGGGCGATACCTGGACATGGGATGGCTCGACTTCGACCTGGACCAACGCCAATCCCGCTCACGCTCCCAAAGCGGTGACCGGCCCCATGTTGTTCACCGATCCAGCCAACGGACACGCCGACGCCTACGGCGGCTTCGACGGCTTTCTTTATCAGGGAACAACCTATCAGTGGACGGGGACCGACTGGCAGAACCTGAATCCCACGACTTCCGCTTACGCACGTTCCATCGCGGTCTACGCCCTGGATGGCGCGACGAAGAATGTGGTCTTGTTCGACGGGTTGGGCGATCTGAATCCGTATAACACCTGGACTTGGGACGGCACCAATTGGACGATGCAGTCTCCCTCCACCCAACCGCCCAGCCGCTACGGCGCTCCCGGAGCATACGATCCCGCATTCAAGGCCGCAATCACCTTTGGCGGCGGAGAAGGCGGCATCGTCATCTCCGACACCTGGGCATGGACCACAGCCAAGAACTGGGTGCAGTTGACGCCTACGCAATCGCCGGTCGCCCGCGAGGGCCACAACATGGTCTGGGATCCGGTGATCGGACACGTGGTCATCATCGGCGGCCAGACCGGCCCGGAAAATAATCCCACCTACCTCAACGACACCTGGGTTCTGAACCCCCACTAGGTCCCGGCTTTCAGCGAGGGCCGGCTTCCACCGGCCCTCGGAATTCCTCCCCTGCTATACTCTCGTTGCTCGGAGTTGGATGCGCCGGAACCATCGGTGA
The DNA here is from genome assembly GCA_963840615.1 of Terriglobia bacterium. Taxonomy (GTDB): domain Bacteria; phylum Acidobacteriota; class Terriglobia; order Terriglobales; family Acidobacteriaceae; genus DATFTE01. The sequence continues at coordinate 9,316 of CAWJAA010000034.1, read as the reverse complement.
CCGCTGGCCAGGGCCCAGAACTTACTGCTCGTTGATCTCCCCTTCATCCTGGACTCTCGACACGCAACTTCGGCAGAAAGCTTGAGTCTCTCCTGAGTTCAAATTAGCCCTGCGGCCATCCCGGGGTCGGTGAGGAAACATGCGCGGCAAGCGGCTTCTGTTCAAGACCTTCTCGATGCTCGACCGGGCCGGGCTGCACGTCATGCCCAAGCACTACTACACGCCGGTGCCCGACTGCACCTGGCTGAAGAGCCACGAACCGCTTTGGATCGGACGTTCTTCGCTCACCGGCATCCGGTGGGATCTGGCGGCGCAATTCGCCTGGCTCAAGGACGTATGCGAGCCCTACTACGGCGAAGTCGCGGGCTTGAAGTCTTACTATTCATTCACGCGAAACGGTTCGGGACCGGGGTACGGTGAAATCGAATCGCAAGTACTGCATTGTTTCGTCCGGCGTCATGCCCCCGCCAACATCATTGAAATTGGCAGCGGTGTTTCCACCATGTGCATGCTGGAGGCGGCCGGACTAAACCAGCGCGACGGCAAACCAGTGCCCAGGATCACCTGCGTGGAGCCATTTCCCAGTGAAAGCCTGCGCAGCCGCAAAGAAGTCGAACTGATTCCGCAATTCTGCCAGCAGGTCCCGCTCTCGCTGTTTGATCGTCTCTCGGCTGGGGACCTACTGTTCATTGACTCGACGCACGCGGTGAAAGTCGGCTCCGACGTGATGCGCATTTATCTGGAAATCATCCCCCACCTGCCGGCGGGGATCTTTCTGCACATTCACGACGTGTATCTGCCCTACGCGTACCCGCGCGATGTGTTCACCATGCCCTACTGGTGGCAGGAGACTGCCCTGCTGATGGCGCTTTTGACGAACAATGCCAAGCTCTCGGTGCTGACTTGTCTGTCGGCTCTGCATTACGACTACCCTGCACAGATGCGGGAACTGCTGGCGGATTATCGTCCCGCAGCGAATCACGAAGGCCTGGCGGTCTCGCCGTCCGCGCCGGGACACTTTCCTGCCAGCATCTGGCTGAAGACAGCCTGACGCGCCGGGGCCGAGCGTAATGGTTATAAAATGACGGCGATCGTCCATCGTTCATGTCGACCCGCGCCCGATCCCGACAGCAGCGACGCCGCGCTCGCGGCGATGAACCAGCGGCCACTTCTGCCTTCCACAAAAACCTGCTGATCTGCGCGCTGCTGGCGGTATTCACCATCCTGCTTTACAGCCCGGTCCGGGGACATCCCTTCGTCAACTACGACGACGACAGCTACATTACCGAGAATGCTCATGTGCAGGCGGGCCTGACCGGGGAAACGATTCTCTGGGCGCTCACTTCGACCGAGCATGACAACTGGCATCCGCTGACCTGGCTCTCCCACGCGCTCGATTGCGATCTCTACGGCGTGCGGCCTGGGGCGCAGCACGTGACCAACGTCCTGCTCCATGCGATGAACGTCGTGCTGCTGTTCCTGCTGCTGTGGCGAGCCACCGGTTCGACCGGACGCAGTCTCCTGGTGGCCGCGCTGTTCGCGGTCCATCCGGTAAATGTCGAGTCGGTCGCCTGGATCTCGGAACGGAAAAACGTTCTGAGTACGCTCTTCCTGCTGCTCACCGTGGGTGCGTATGGCTGGTATGCGCGCCGGCCTGAGATCAAGCGATATGCCACCGTAGCCGGGCTGTTTGCCCTGGCGCTTGCTTCCAAGCCCATGGTGGTCACCTTGCCGTGTGCGCTTCTGCTCGTCGATTTCTGGCCGCTCAACCGGGTTAAGGGGTGGAGTGAGGTTTCCGCTGCGGAAGGGGAACCGATTCCGCAGGCGAGTCTCTCGCGTCTGGTTCTTGAAAAGCTGCCGCTGCTCGCGCTGTCGGCCGGGGACTCGTTTCTCACCATGATTGCCCAGCGCAAGGGCGGAGCCATCCATCTCATTCTTCCCTTCGGCGTCCGGCTGGAGAACGCGATTTATGCCTGCGCCCAGTACATGTGGAAGGCGTTCTGGCCGGCCCGCCTGGCCGTCTTCTACCCGCACCCCGGCCGGTCGCTCACCATGTTGCAATTCTCGCTGGCTGGGTTATTTCTGATTGCGGTCAGCGTACTGGTATGGCGAGCGCGCTCACGCCGCTATCCAGTCGTCGGATGGTTCTGGTATCTCGGCACCCTGGTACCGGTCATTGGCCTGGTGCAGGTTGGCGACCAGGCGATGGCAGATCGCTATGCTTATGTGCCTTTGCTGGGAGTTTTTCTGATGGTGGTGTGGGGCCTTGCCGATCTTGCGGATGCGCGAAAGATTCCTTTTCGCGCCCGTGCCGCGGCCAGCGCAGTCATTCTGCTCACTCTGATCGTGCTCTCGTGGCGGCAGATCGGCTACTGGCGCAGCAATCAGGCGCTCTGGGCTCATACCGTAGCGGTGACCGGAGACAATGTCTACGCAGAGGTCAACCTGGGAGCGACGCTGCTGCAGGCCGGACATCCCCAGTTGGCCTTGCCGCACTTTCAGAACGCGGCCAGAATTAATCCGCACGACCCCGGCACCCACCTGAACATGGGAGCCACCTTCGCCAGCATCGGCCGGAACCAGGAAGCCATCGAACAGTACAAAATCGCGATTCCCAGGATTACCGACCGCCGCATTCTGGCGCAGGCTTATCAGGCGCTCGGGGTGATCTACACGCGGCTGGGAGACTTCCCTTCCGCACGGGAAAACTACAAGCGCTCGCTCGAATTGGACTCCACCCTGGAAGGGCCACGGCAGGCGCTGAAGGCACTGGGCGGCGGCTAGACGTCCTTCCCTTAGCGTAATTCCAGTTGGAACTGTCACTTCTGAACAATCCCCATACCCGGCGAAATAACTATTGACAACAATATACTATGTATTACATAGTATCGTGCATGGTTGATCCCGATGACGACGGCCGCGATGCTCCGGATAAGTGGGAAGTTCAGCTGCGTAAAGGATGCCTGGAATTGGCGATCCTGGCTGCGCTCTGGGGTGGGCGGCTGTACGGGCTAGAGATTCTCCGCCGCCTGGAGAGCGATTCGGATTTGATCGTTTCTGAAGGAACTGTCTATCCCTTGCTCAGCCGGCTGAAGGCGCTGGGCCTGGTGGATTCGGAGTGGGTCGAGTCCGATGCTGGACACCCTCGCAAGTATTACTTCCTCACGTCCGCCGGTAAGGGACGTGCCCTTGCGATGTCCCGGGTGTGGGTACGGTTCTCGGCGAGTCTGGGCAAGCTGCTCGCAGCGCTTGGAAAAGGAAACTGAGATGACGATGGCAGAGGATTCGCAGCACAAAATTGAGGTTTACCTCGACCGCCTCCGCAGAAGGTTGCGCGGCCTGGGAGAGAAAGACGCGGAAGAGATCGTGGCCGAACTCCGCAGCCACATTCTAGACAAAGCTGCGGTCGCAGGTACCCTGACGCCAGCCGGGGTCGACGCAGCCTTGACGGCGCTGGGAGTCCCGGAAATCCTGGCTGGCGAATATCTAACCGACGACCTGCTGGCGCGCGCCCAGGCCAGCCGCTCCCCGCTGCTCATCCTTCGCAGCTTGTTCCGTTGGGCAAGCCTGAGCGTTGCGGGTTTCTTTATCCTCATCGGTTCCATGGTGGGGTATTTCCTGGGAATCGCGCTGGCCTGGGCCGCGATCCTGAAAGCCATCCATCCCCTCACTACGGGACTATGGGCAACACCCCGTCCCGGCGGGGACTATGAGTTCAGCCTTCACATGGGATTCGCCGCGCCGTCCCCGGGTTCTTACGAAGTGCTGGGGTGGTGGATCATTCCGCTCGGACTGGTGGTGGGATGCGGCCTCTTCTTTTTGACCCTGCAGCTGGACTTATGGAGCATTGGAAAATTTCGGAGAGACCGGCCATTGCGAACCAGGTAACGACGATGAACGCGTCCAAATCATTCGCATCTTCCTGGCGCGATAGCTCATGGCTGGCCGGCGCCGAATTCGCCGTGGTCGCCGCGCTTTTTGTGGCGGACGTCCGTCATCACATTTACGTCAGCAAAACGCCTTACCTGTTCCTGCTGGGTTGGCTATCGTTGCGGCTGCGAGGATTGCGATGGAAAGACGTCGGCTTCGCGCGGCCCCGCCGTTGGAGAACTGCACTCCTCGCCGGAATCGCGGCCGGTGTCGGGATGGAAGGAATTGAGCTGTTTATCAGCCAACCGCTGCTGGCCCGGTGGCTGGGGAGAATGCCCGACCTGTCGGACTTCGTCTCCCTGGCCGGAAATTGGAAGCTGATGCTGTTCTATCTGGTTCTGGTCTGGACCCTGGGAGCCTTGGGAGAAGAGATCGTCTATCGCGGCTACCTCATGAACCGCGTGGCTGGCGTTTTTCGCAATACGAAGACGGCGTGGTTGGTCAGCCTGATCGCGGTGAGCATCGTCTTCGGGTGCGCCCATCTCGATCAGGGGAAGACAGGCATGATCGAAAATATCTGGGACGGTCTACTCCTGGGACTTCTCTATTTGGCCTGCGGCCGCAATCTCGCCGTCCCCGTGATTGCCCATGCCACCGCGGATACGCTGGATTTCCTGCTCATTTTTCTGGGAAAGTATCCGGGGATGAAGTAGGAAAGCACCGCCCCGATCAATGCCCGCGAGTCATGCGCGACGGGAACACCTGGGTTCCATTCCTGCCGAATTCGAAACGAAGAACCCACTGCCGCTGCGCGTCTGGCGCGGCGGCAAACTTCCAGCGCTCCGCAGCCTGCTTCGCCTGGCGGGCGAAATATTCACTGGGCCCGCGCGAGTCAAACTTCGTCCCCACCACCTTACCTGCGGCATCGACCGTGACTCGCACCCGAACCTTTACATGTCCCTGGACGGTTTCGCGGGCACTCCTGGGAATATTGGGGACGACGCGCTCGACGATTTCATCACCACTTGCGGAAGCAGTCTTCGCAGCTGCGGGCGGCTTTTCCCCGGGAATCACCGCCGGCGGCTGCGCATTAGCATCGGCTGGAGCAGGTGCTTCTTGCTTGGGAGCGGTCGCCGTCTGCCCGGCTGTGGACGAAGCCGGAACCTGATCGGAGTGGCGCTGCATAAAGTACATTCCGCCCGCAATCACAACGGCAACCACAAGGCCCCAAATCCACCGGTTCGTGGAACGTGGCTCCTCAACCGCAACCGTCGACGTCTTCTCTTTTTTCTCCTCCGGCACCAGCTTCGGCGGAGGAGCCACCGGCTTTTCTTTGGCCGCCGCACCCCTCGGAGTCAGCTGTGCCGCGATTTCACCGATCCCCCAGCGCTGTTGCGGATCGCGCCACAAGCAGTTGCGGGCAATATCGAGAAAGGGAGAGGTCAACCCTTGCGGCAACCTGAGTTCTCCCTGCTGGTTTAACTGGGGACGCTGGCGGGTAAGTACTTCGGTGAGCGTCATGCCCAGCGACCAGACATCTCCGGCAGCCGAGTTTCTTCCCTTCGCTTTCTCTGGCGCGTCGTAGATACCGGGCGTGGCCGCATCGTTCGATCGCTCGCCGACTTTCCCGGCCCGGTCGCTCGAAACCTTTACCTGGTCTCCCGCGGGCAAGAATGTTTGACGGTTTCAGATGGCCGTGGACCCAACCTTTCCCGTGCAGGTAGCGCAGAACCTCGACCACCGGTCCCAGCATTTCCTGGGCTTCCCCAGGCGTGAGTGCCCGCTGCGGAAGGATTTGCGACAAGTCCTCCTCCGCGCTCTCCATCACCACATACAGGCACTCGGCGTCATCCATGCGGCAACGCCCCATTTCAAAAAGCCGAACCAGGTTAGGATGCGAGAGTTCCGCCGCTTGCTTCCAACGAACCAGTTGTTGGTCGACCGTGGCAGGGTCGAGCGGAATTAGTTTGATGGCAGCATTCTGGTTTTCCCCGCGGCTGGTGAGGAACACGGCGCTGCGCCCGGAACCACCCAGGTACTGCCGCAAAGGAAAGCGGCCATCTACCACCCGGCCTTCCCAGCGCTTCCCATCTTCCATCATTCCTGCTTACCGCCTCTCGCCAGAGTCGCCCTATTCTAATCGTGGTTTGGGCACGGTGGTGGGTAGAATGCAGAAAACCTGAAGATGGGCTTCGGACGATGGCCCTGGGAAGAAGTCCATGCGGCCAGCAAAGCACTTCTACGTTTACATCATGACGAACGGCCCGCGCTCTCACGTTCTCTACACTGGGATCACGGGTAATCTTCCCCGACGCGTTTTCGAGCACAAACACAGACTGGCCCCAGGCTTCACCAGTCGCTACAACTTGACCCGCCTGTTGGCGACGGAATGGGAGGACGTGTACAAGCCCGTCGACAGAAGCCCGACCACACCCATCACGACGTCATCCCGAACCGGCTTCAGCCGGTGAGCGATCTGGCGCGTACCATTCGCACCCTTGCCACTGCACGCCAGATCCTTCGCCCTACCGGGCTCAGGATGACGTCATGAGAGAGGAGAGACTTGGGAGAACCCTGACTTCAAAAAAAACCAGACGTCATCCCGAGCGAAGCGAGGGATCTCGCGTGCACCACCAGCACTCTGCTCCGTGCTCAGACTCCTTCGCCCTAGCGGGCTCAGGATGACGTCATGAGAGAGGAGAGACTTGGGAGAACCCTGACTTCAAAAAACACCAGACGTCATCCCGAGCGAAGCGAGGGATCTCGCGTGCACCACCAGCACTCTCGCTCCGCGCCAGATCCTTCGCCCTGCCGGGCTCAGGATGACGTCATGAGAGAGGAGAGACTTGGGAGAACCCTGACTTCAAAAAAAACCAGACGTCATCCCGAGCGCAGCGAGGGATCTCGCGTGCACCACCAGCACTCTCGCTCCGCGCCAGATCCTTCGCCCTGCCGGGCTCAGGATGACGTCATGAGAGAGGAGAGACTTGGGAGAACCCTGACTTCAAAAAAACACCAGACGTCATCCCGAGCGCAGCGAGGGATCTCGCGCCTACGCTCAGCGCTCTTGTTGCACGCGAGATCCTTCGCCCTAGCGGGCTCAGGATGACGTCACTGGGAAGAATACGGCGGTTCAGAAACTACCGGCGGGGACGCGCAACTGCCTTTTGCGACGGGATCGCTCTCGGCCTTACCGGCTTCCAGGCCGCGCCGCTGATACACCAGTATCCCGCAGCAAAACCGGCAATGAAGACCAGGGTCAGGACCGCGGTCGCCAGGGAGCGATATTCCTCCAGACTCACGTTCACCAGATCCCAGTCGGTGAGCGGCCAGATCACCTGTACATAGATTCCTACTATCACCAGCACCGCTGCCAGAACCAGCACAACCGCAACCGCGCCTGCACCCAAGCTCTCAAGCAAGACTATCCCAAACTGTTTGAGAGAGTCCTCGGCCGTTGCAGATTTCGCGGCGGTTAGAATGGCCGGGTTGCGTGGAATTGCCATGGCTCGATTAATCACATATTACCGGGCTTGGACAGAACCCTTGGCGTGACGAAAGTGTTGAAATTAATGCTTTGGCCTGGATTGAATCTGTTGAACCAGTGGAGCCAACTGTTCACTAATGACCTCAGCGGTTTTTATCGAACCATTATCAGTATGATGGACAACATCATACATAAATTCTTTTTCTTGAGGAATCTTCTTGGCCAGATCTATTACGATGATGTTATTCTCTTTAGCCTTCTTCCGAACGGATTCATTAAACGTATCAAAAATATCTTTAAATTGTCCATAATCTACACCGGTATCTTTAACAGCATCAGCTACAATCTTGTCAGGCTTTTCTTTAAATCTGCTGGACATTGTCATAATTAGCGGGATAATGTTTCTGGCCTTACATAAGTAAATAAATGACTGCAAGTTCATCTCGAATTGTTCTACCATACGAGATTTATCTATTACGATTGGATTGCCCCTGGTTTTAGCATATTCGTCATTTACTTTTGAGTCATACTGCCATAAACATCTTATCGACCTATCAAAATTCCGCATTTCTGCAGATAAATTAGGAATCCATCTATCGCGCATTATCTTAAAAAAATTAGACACTATTTCGTCATTCACATCAAAAATGACTGATCTAGATTTGTTTTTGTTCCAATAAGATTTTTCGTGGAGCAAAATGGAAAGATCGTTAATATTTTCCATCATAATTACGATATCAGGTTTTAAAGGAAGGACCTTATTGAGTAAAATATCTAAAGAATGAAGGGAATGATTTCCACTTCTCGCCGCATTATAAGAATTAATTTTTATTCCAAGTTTCCGTTCAAGCAACAATCCAGTAAGATATGGAAACCTATTTTCTTCTTCCACAAAGCGGCACTCGGTGGTGGATCCACCTAAAAATACCATAGAAATATCTGGATCAGAATATTTCTTAGAAGGAATGATAAATCCATCATTATCAATCCTCAATAAGTAATCTTTGGAAACCAGCGTATCATAATGTACTTCTTTTTTCCCGGCGTGTAAAAGTTCTTTCATGTAAGGACGATATTCTCTCAATGAAATTGCACGATTAGGAAGGTTATAGTTAAATCCTATCCCTTTGTTTTTATATTGCAGTATTTTTTCAGACCCGTAGGCTATAAAAATAAATAATACTATTAGTAATAAAGATATAGTCTTTTTAGAATTACGTTCAAACCAATTGTTAGACATATTAATTGTTAAGAAATGGTATCGAGCGAATTTCGAGGGTCACGTTTAGATAGCCTCACCGGTGACCCCTCGTTTGATCTGGGAGCCGAACTTATGAGCCGAGATATCAGGCATCATCGGGGGTCTGCCGGCGCCATGAGGGCCAAAACTTCCCCCTCGGTGAGATCATACCAGTTTTCATAGGCGTCGGCCACGGCAAAGGAAAAGCCGCCCCGGACATTGAGGCAGTAAAGCTCATCCACCAGGGGGAGCAGGCCCCAAACGGTGCGCTCGGAGCCAGTGGGCACCGCGACGATGAGCCGGCCGGCCCCCTGGGCCTTCAAGAACTGGAGGGCCGCCCGCATGGTGTAGCCCGAAGCCAGGCCGTCATCCACCACCAGGGCCGCCTGTCCGTTCAGGCGGGCATAAGGCTTGCCGCCCCTGAGGCTCTCTTCCCGCTGCCGCATAGTCGCAGCGGTCTTTTTTACCTGGGCCTCGATATCCTCGGGGGACAGGGGCATACGGCGAAAACAAATCTTCGTTAAAAATGGCCTGGCCGGCGGGATCCAGGGCGCCGAAGCCGGCTTCCGTGGTCCAGGGGAGCTGGATTTTACGAACAATGATGATATTGAGGGGAATCGACAGGGCGAGGCCGATCTCCACCGCCACCGGCACGCCCCTGGCTGGAATGGCAAAAAGGTGAATCTCGTGGCCACGATACCCTCTGCTGAGGTGGACGG